>MWCT01000039.1 GCA_002070185.1 candidate division BRC1 bacterium ADurb.Bin183 | reverse complement strand
AAGCAGTAATGGACAGGGCGTAATTTTTAATCCGAAAACGATTTCCGCCGATGAAAATCGGCGGCCCCATTGAAGCTACCTGTTCTGGTGTCGCCTGTGGGTTATTCCATATCGCATTTCCGCCGATGAAAATCGGCGGCCCCATTGAAGCGAGGTTTATGTAAAGGACCTTGCCCTGGGCGACGTCCCATTTCCGCCGATGAAAATCGGCGGCCCCATTGAAGCCGGAGGTGAAGGCCGAAGTATAGCAATATATAGGCATTTCCGCCGATGAAAATCGGCGGCCCCATTGAAGCTGTCCTTTTGTCCCTCACATCTTTTGGCACTTTTTAATTTCCGTCGATGAAAATCGGCGGCCCCATTGAAGCCATACAAGCTTCTTCTAGCGTAGATACTCTGCTGGTATTTCCGCCGATGAAAATCGGCGGCCCCATTGAAGCTTACTTTATTTAAATGAGTAAAACATTGTTTGTTACATTTCCGCCGATGAAAATCGGCGGCCCCATTGAAGCTCGCAACATAAGGAAATGCATCACGCGCGCGCCGTTTATTTCCGCCGATGAAAATCGGCGGCCCCATTGAAGCTTGGCACAGGGGCAATGGGCACCCCCCGCTTTTCCAGATTTCCGCCGATGAAAATCGGCGGCCCCATTGAAGCTAGGTAGATATTCCAGTCTGAACACAGTACGATTGAAATTTCCGCCGATGAAAATCGGCGGCCCCATTGAAGCAGAAAAGAATTTATTGGAGATGCCCCCCAAAATGAAATTTCCGCCGATGAAAATCGGCGGCCCCATTGAAGCCTGCTGCGAATAAAGCAATAAGCCCGTCTTTGCACCTCGTTCCCAAGTTGCCCTTGGGACCGCACTTGGGCGCGAAATTCTATTTCGCAAAGGCCGGAATCATCGCCCGAATCAGCGCATCCAGCAGGGGGAGCGAAGTACAACTTCGCCTCCACTTGCGTTACGAAATACAATTTCGTAACGAGACCAAAACACACGCTGTGGGGCGTGCACGCCACCGGCTATCCCTAAGGATCCGCTGGTGTGCACGGGGGTCGCAAAGTACAGTTTTTGCGCCTCGTTCCCAAGTTGCACTCTTGTCATTACCCACATCTTTTGGCAATGAATAGTAGCGTTGAAAAGCGAATGTTTGAATTCAATATCCCAACGGGATTTAAGAACAAAGCCCAGGGTTGCGGTACCCCGCTACCCTGGGTTGGAAATCGCCCCCAATTCCGGTTTACCCCAAAGGGGTTGCGTCACATTGGTACAAATGCCGTATGGGAGAACCGACGTAACTC
>MWCT01000038.1 GCA_002070185.1 candidate division BRC1 bacterium ADurb.Bin183 | reverse complement strand
ATCGGCGGCGCCGGCGATGAGAATATCTTCAAGCAGGAATTAACCGCATTCATCTCGCTGGACGGCGCGGCGGGCAATTCCACCGCCCATCCTTATTGGGCGCTCTATCCCAACACAACCATGTCCCCCGCGGCGGTGGATGTGGACGTTCGGCATAACACCTTCGGCGTTGCAGGGGGCGAAAAACTCCCCGCCGCTATGACAATTGCCGAGTTGTTTGAGGTTGAAGATAAAATTCAACACAAGATTGATTATAATCCGCTGGGTTTTGCAACTGTTGTTCCCTCCCAGTCCTTTGTGACCGGCAACAGTTTTTATGCGCCATACACAGCTGCCGCCCTTATTCAGCGCGGCGTGGATGCTGTTGCGGCGGGCGGAACGGTTAATGTGCTTCAAGCGGTGTATAATGAATCTGTCGCCCTCAATAAATCTGTGACGCTTTTAGGCGAAGATGCCGGCATAATGCGTCCGATTATTTTGGGCGCGGGGCTAAACGCCATCACAGTCAGCGCAACTGATGTGACAATAGACAACTTTAATATCAAGGTTAATCAAGTCAGTTGTATGCGCGGCATTTATGCCTCAGCAGGTTTTGATAACCTGACCATTCAGAATAACCTGATTGAGAGCATCCATCCCCTAACCACCGGTATGGTATTTGACAGTTATGGCGTCTTCCTTGATGGTTTCACCAACGCCAATATCAACATCCGCGCCAACACCATCTATCGGGAAGATAATACCCGCGATGTTTTCGGACGCGGCATCCGCCTGCACGGCTGCCATGGAAATATCGGCGGCGCGGTTCTTGCGGACGGCAACACCATCGGCGCCTTTTATAATATCCAATGGTCGAGCACAAACGGCGGCGCATTTAATATCCAGAATAATTTGCTTCAAGGGAATGCGCAGATTTTGCAGCCGGGCGCATTCAACCACACCATTCTCAATAATACGTTTACCACAAACGGCGCGGCTTATGCCCCCTCTGTTTGGGCGCTGCTCGATATCAGAAACAACATCACCGCCGGCTCAACGATTACTGTTGAAGATAACCAGTTTGAGGATCATATCTATTTTGGCGTTTTCTCCGGACGCTCCCGCAATGTTGTGGTGAAGCATAACACTTTCACGCCGCTTGCGGGCGCGGGTCCGAATACTTATCGGCACGTTGGCGTAAATACCAAGCGCCAGACAGCGGGTATTGACACCCCCACGCCCAGCGCCATCGCCATCGTTCAGAATACCTTTAACGGCGCGGCAGGTTCGGGCGGAACGGCTATCGAGATAGCCGACCACAATGCCAGCGGCAA
>MWCT01000037.1 GCA_002070185.1 candidate division BRC1 bacterium ADurb.Bin183 | reverse complement strand
GGTAGGGTAGGGGTGGCGGAAAGAGGGGAATGGGGGGAAGAAGAAAAAAATTAACCACAAAGGCACGAAGGCACGGAGAAGAGGAAAAAGCGGGGGAATGTTTTGACGCATGCTGCGGTTGGGGAAAACCCTTTGAAAAGGGTTGTTCCCCAAACCCCTTTCCTAAATCTTTCATGCCAGCGCCGATGTCGCGGCTGCGCTCGCGTCATCGGCGCGCGTTATGGGAAAAGATAAAAGGAAAATAATAGAGAAAGAAAAAGAGGGGGAAGTTATGTAGTCGCATGCGGCGGCTTGGGGAAGAAGGAAAAGCGAAGAAGAGGAAAAAGAGGGAGAATGTTTTGCCGCCTGCTGCGGTTGGGGAAAACCCTTTAAACGCGGATTCGCCGATAGAACCGACGAACCGGGCGATTTTCATAGCGGCGAACTGCTTCGTTGCCGCCGCATTTTTTTGTTCATGAACCGTATGTTCTATTCACTGCAAAAACGAGCCTTGCGCCTTGCATTTCATCCGCTCTGAACAATCGCTCCCGAATCCTAACGACGGATTCGGGTTGAAAAGGGTTGTTCCCCAAACCCCTTTCCTAAATCTTTCATGCTGGCGGCGAATGCCGGGCTTCGCCTCCGCTTTCGGCGCGTATCAATGAAAAGATTCTGGCAAGGGTTTTCAGTGGAATCTTGCACATAAACGATTTTACATCATGCGTTGCGTAACCGCAACAGTAGGGGCGACCCTTGCGGTCGCCCGAAATGTTAAAAGGGCGGGGGCAAGCCCCGCCCCTACGACTACGATTTTACATGGGTCGTCGGGAGAAGAAGCGCGCAAGCGATTCATGCCCGACGACCATTGAAACGTTTTGAAGAGATTCAAAGAGAAACTTTTTCAAAAGTTTCTCTTTGGGTTTTGGTCTTTGGTCTTAAAAAACGTTTGCGGTGGGAGGGGTGAAATTGCTATTGGAAATTTCGGGTTCGTGATAGAATTCTGACGGCGGCGCGGAAGGGGATGAGAGCGCCGGGCGGGAAAGGTCGGATTTTGAACATTTTTATTATTGGATATTTCGGCAGCGGGAATGTGGGAGACGAGGCGATACTGGGGTCGTTTCTGAGTTGGAGCAGGAAACGGTTGCCGGGGGCGGGGCACACGGCGTTGACGTCTAGGCCGGAGGAGACATCTGCGCGGCATGATGTGGGGACGGTGACAAAGGGAGATTTTGCGGGTTTGGCGCGGGCGTTGCGGAGGGCGGACGCGGTGGTTCTTCCGGGGGGCGGGTTGCTGCAGGATGCGACGAGCGCGAGGAGCGCGGTTTACTACTGTCTGCTGATAATCGCGGCTGGGGCGATGGGCAAGCCGGTCTATATGATGTCGCAGGGGATGGGCCGTTCAGGAGGAAGTGGACGAGGGGGTTGGCGGGG
>MWCT01000036.1 GCA_002070185.1 candidate division BRC1 bacterium ADurb.Bin183 | reverse complement strand
AATGATGGACAGCAAGAGGAAGAAGGCTACGAACGGCCCGGCCAGCGGAAGGATGCTTGGGTATCAGTTTGATAAAAATGGCGAATATCAGATTGAGGAGCAGGAATCGAAAATCATAAAGCTGATTTTTCGGCTGTATACGACTGACGGCCTGAGCATAACGGAAGTAACGGAGAGGCTGAGAGAAAAAGGCATAAAGTCCGCGCAGGGAAAATATATTGGCAAAAGGGCTGTGAGCTACATTTTGAGCAATGAGTCGTACACGGGGAGATTTGTATATGGAAGGAAGGCGAATCTCGGCAACGGCAAGAGGGTCTGGAATCCAGAGGACAAGTGGATTGTCGCGCATAGAAAAGACCTTGCGATAGTGTCGGATTCGATTTTCAAAAAGGCGCAAAAGAGACTTGAAGCCAATAAAAGAAAACCTGCCCGCGCGGGTGAACACGCTGGCGACGAACGCGTTGTTACAGATGAAAACCATCTTCTCGTTCGGGGAATTGTGACCTGCGGCGTTTGCGGCGGGAACATGGGCGCGCATAAGGTTAAAGCAAAGAAAGAGGGTGCCACGCACATTTCTTATGTGTATAGTTGCATCCCGCAAAGCGCTCATGGAATCGCTTATTGCAACTCAAGAATAGCGCGCGCCAAAAAAATAGATGAAGAGATTGAAAAGAGGATAGCGGCCGCTCTGGGGAGCAAAGACAACATAAGGGCGATTAAAAACAAGATCAAACAGATGTCGAAGCCGCAAAACACGGAGCGAAAAAAAGAAATCGTTGAGTTGAAATCGCAGGTTGCAAAAATTAACGGGAAACTCTCAAGGATAGAAGGCCTCGGAGCGGCGACGCGGCTCATCGAGAGCCAAGCGCGGCAAAAATCAAACTTGGAGAAAGAGAAGATGGCGCATCTTCTGGCAATCGCCGACATCGAGATGGAAATGCTGCGGAATGAAGCACCGCTCTTTGATGAGAAACTCTTCGAGGCTCTGACGGACAATTTCGAGAAAGCATTCGCGTCTTTTTCGCCAGAAACAAAGAGGTCTGTCATCGCGGCTATTGTCAAAAGAGTGACAATAAAGGATAGGGTGATTGCCGCAGTCGAATTTCACCCGCCATTTGACGCCTTGGAGACGGGGGGCGGCGATGGGAAATAAGAATCTTCGCGTTTACGGATACGCCCGCGTCTCCACGCTGGATCAGGCGCAGGGGTTGAGCATTGATGTGCAGAAAGACCAGATAATGGGATATGCCGCCGGACAGCCGGAATGGAGTCTGATTCAGATATTCACGGACCCCGGGGCTTGCAGCGAGGATTTCGACCGGCCCGGATTCGGGAAGCTTCAGAAGAAGTTGGAAGCGGGCGATGTTGACATTATAGTCGTGACAAAACTTGACCGGCTTGTTCGCTCGCTGCTTCATCTGCTCCGCTTTATTGAAAATGAGCTCGAACCGCGCGGC
>MWCT01000035.1 GCA_002070185.1 candidate division BRC1 bacterium ADurb.Bin183 | reverse complement strand
AATGATGGACAGCAAGAGGAAGAAGGCTACGAACGGCCCGGCCAGCGGAAGGATGCTTGGGTATCAGTTTGATAAGAATGGCGAATATCGGATTGACGAGCAGGAATCGAAAATCATAAAGCTGATTTTTCGGCTGTATGCGACTGACGGCTTGAACATTACTGAAATAACAGGGCGGCTGAGAGAAAAAGGCGTAAGGTCCGCACAGGGGAAATATATTGGCAAAAGGGCTGTGCGCTACATTTTGAGCAATGAGTCGTGCACGGGGAGATTTGTATATGGAAAGAAGGCAACTCTGGGCAATGGCAAGAGGGTCAAGAATCCAGAGGACAAGTGGATTGTCGCTCATAGAAAAGACCTTGCAATAGTCTCGGATTCAATTTTCAAAAAGGCGCAAAAAAGACTTGAAGACAATAAAAGAAAACCTGCCCGCGAGGGTGAACACGCTGGCGACGAACGCGCTGTTACAGATGAAAACCATCTTCTCGTTCGGGGAATTGTGACCTGCGGCGTTTGTGGCGGGAACATGGGCGCGCATAAGGTTAAAGCAAAGAAAGAGGGCGCCACGCACATTTCTTATGTGTATAGTTGCATCCCGCAAAGCTCTCATGGAATCGCTTATTGCAACTCAAGAAAAGCGCGCGCCAAAGAAATAGATGAAGAGATTGAAAAGAGGATAGCGGCCGCGCTGGGAAGCAAAGACAACATAAGGGCGATTAAAAACAAGATCAAGCAGATGTCGAAGCCGCAAAACACGGAGCGGAAAAAAGAAATCGTTGAGTTGAAATCGAAGGTTGCAAAAATTAACGGAAAACTCTCAAGGATAGAAGGCCTCGGAGCGATGACACGGCTCATCGAGAGCCAAGCACGGCAAAAATCAGACTTGGAGAAACAGAAGATGGCGCATCTTCTGGCAATCGCCGACATCGAGATGGAAATGCTGCGGAATGAAGCGCCGCTCTTTGACGAAAACCTCTTCGAGGCGCTGACTGGCAATTTCGAGAACGCTTTTGCGTCGTTTTCATCTGAAACAAAGAGGTCTGTCATCGCGGCCATTGTCAAAAAAGTGACAATAAAAGATAGGGCGATTGCCGCAGTCGAGTTTCACCCGCCGTTTGACGCCTTGGAGACGGGGGGCGGCGATGGGAAATAAGAAACTTCGCGTTTATGGATATGCCCGCGTCTCCACGCTGGATCAGGCGCAGGGATTGAGCATCGATGTGCAGAAAGACCAGATAATGGGATACGCCGCCGGGCAGCCGGAATGGAGCCTGATTCAGATATTCACGGACCCCGGAGCTTGCAGCGAGGATTTCGACCGGCCCGGCTTCGGTAAACTTCAGAAGAAGTTGGAAGCAGGCGAAGTTGACATTATAGTCGTCACAAAACTTGACCGGCTTGTTCGCTCGCTGCTTCATCTGCTCCGCTTTATTGAAAATGAGCTCGAACCGCGCGGC
>MWCT01000034.1 GCA_002070185.1 candidate division BRC1 bacterium ADurb.Bin183 | reverse complement strand
CCCCCGCCGCATTGGCAAAAGGCATGCACTCCATCAAATCCGCCCTAACCTTCATCTCATTTTTGTTCAAAAAGTTATCCCGCGGGCGTCCCTCGCCGCGCGTATTTTTTTTCGTTATCCCCACAAGCATTCCCGCCATAAAGGTATCGCCCGCGCCGGTTGTTTCCACAGCCTCAACACGAAAAGGCGGGGAGTCAATTTTAAATTCTTTTCTAAATAGCGATGACCCCCGCTCCCCTCTTGAAATAATCACGATATTAACGCCTTTTTCCAACAGCATATCTATCGCGGTTTTTTCGTTCATCTGAGGGAAAAGGAGGGGTAATTCCTCTTCAGCCATTTTGAGGATATCAATCTGACTGAGTATGGTCAAAAGGCGTTCTTGCGCAAATTGGCAAGAGGGCCAAGCATGGGGGCGATAATTCAGATCAAATGAAATGAGCAGTCCCTTTTCGCGCGCCATCTGAACTGCCTTTTGTGTTGCTGAAAGTTTTTGTTCTGTGCGAAGGCATATAATCCCGAAATGAAGAATCTGCGCGCTGTCAAACATATTAAGATTTATTTCATCCGGCAGAAGAAACATTTCGGACTGGGGATCCCGATAAAAGATAACATCTTTTGATTGGTCGCTGTTTCTTGCAATAAAACCGACGACCGACCTTTCGCCTGAGCGGGTTTTCATGAATGCGGTGTCCACGCCTTCTGTTTTCAAAGCATCGAGCAGATACCGCCCAAAGGGGTCATCCGCAACCACGCCTAAAAATCGGCTGGATCCGCCCAAACGACACACCCCGACAGCCACATTAGCTGTCGCGCCTCCCGGTGATTTGTAAAACGCCCTTGTCCCGCCAAGTCCCACATCGCTATCCATGGCGATCATATCAATGATTACTTCTCCAAGGCAAACAACATCCGGCATGGTTTACACCCTCATGAAAGCAAAAAATTTAAGATATGCTGATTCCGGCGTGGCATGATGAATCGGATGATCGGGAGATTGCGTTCCCATAAAGAAAAGGCGCAAATCGGCATGGGCATCTCGCGCGCCAAGTCGAACACATTGGAGAAGGTCGTCCGGTAAAATATTATGAGAGCAGGATGCCGTTGCCAGAATTCCGCCCGGCGATAAAATTTTTATAGCTCGGCAGTTAACGTCCCGATAAGCCCTCAGGGCGTTTCCCACATCTTTTTTTCTTCGGGCAAATGGCGGCGGGTCAACGATGATAAAATCATATTGCTCATTTTTTTGGTATGCCGTTTTCAGGAATTCAAAGGCATCATTTTCAATAAAACGGCATTTTGCCCCAAGGTGATTTATCTTAGATGACTCATGTGCCAGATGAATGGCGGAGGCTGAACTATCCACGCCCAGCGCCGATTCTGCGCCGTGTCTGGCGGCTGTCAAAGCCCACGCTCCTGAATAGCAAAAAAGATCAAGCACGCGGTGTCTTTTGAAAAGAGGAAGCAGACGGCTTCGATTCTCATACATATCAAGAAAATAGCCGGTCTTTTGTCCGTGTGCGATATCGGCAAGGATTGAAATTCCGTTTTCTTCAATCAATATCGGCGATTGCAGTTCGCCTGTACGCA
>MWCT01000033.1 GCA_002070185.1 candidate division BRC1 bacterium ADurb.Bin183 | reverse complement strand
TCGGGCGCGTGATGCCGCTATCCGGCGCGGCGTCCAGTTCTTTGATTTCCTCTGGCAGGAGACGGCGAGTCCCAGCCATGAATTTTCCTTCTTTGTAAAAAGCGGCGACCTGCTCGCCGCAAAGTTTCAGATAATCCCCAAGCAGACGTTCCTGCTCTGCGCCGTCTTGCGACTCAAGCATCTGCTCGCGAATCTGCGCGCGCTGGATACCGGGAGATGTTCGCTTTGATGCCCATTCAAGAGTCTGCTCGCAAATCTCGTTCAGCAAATCCTCAATCTGTTTGTATCGGAAAAGATACGAATAATGCGCGGTCACATCGTATTTGCTGGTGCGGAAAGCGCTCTGTTTTTGGATTGCATCGCGGTTTTCCACATACGCCAGCGCCTGTTCCGGCGTGGAGTTGGCGTCGAAGCCTTTGTCAAAGCCGAGTTCGGCGGCAAGTTGCGGCGTCACAGCTTTCCCGCCGATGACAATCTTTGATTTCTTGCGCACACCCGCCGCGTCCAGCAAATCAATCAAAGTCGTCAACAGTTCCGCCACGCCGTAGCCCATCGTGCGGCTGACCATCACAAAATCATAATCATCTTGTGTCGCCTTTTTAACGATTTCCTCAACAGGCAAATCCGGCGGCAAAAGGACGGTTTTATGCCCCGCGTCATCCAGCGCCCGCCGAATCATCCGAATGCCAACATCATGCACCGGATCAAACGGAACCATGAGACATTTGAATTTCATTATTCTAGTCCTGTTTGAATAATAGCCCTTCGATAATCTCGTGAACATGAGCAAAGTCGAATGGCGAATTACGAATTTCGAATTACAAATTAATGAATCAAATTAAATGTAAAGTTTCTTAATTCATAAACTTTAATTGGCTATTCCGCCACACCCGCATGTCAAGATTAAAAATGAAATGAGCCAAAAGGGGAGCGGTTCAAGGAGAGCCATCGCCGAGGCATTCGCCCTGCTCGCGCGTTCAGGAAAAGGCGTGAACAAACGAGACGATGCCTCCCATGGCTCAGACCAACCAGCCAAGCGTCCAGCGAAGCATGCGCATCACACAGTGCCGCTTACGATCGGGCGGAAAAAATAATCGCAGGAGCCTTCTTAAATATAATTAGCGTGTGTTAACTAAATTGTCTCTCTATCTCTAATCCAGCACGTGAATATTTTTCTTTGCGCAGATTTCTTTTAACTCTTTGGGCCAAACGGAAACGGTTACCTCGCCCAGATGCGCCGCGCGCAGGAGATACATGAACGTCCGCGCCTGCCCGATGCCGCCGCCGATGCTCAGCGGGATGCGGTCGTTGATGATGGATTGATGATAGGGGAGTTTCAGAAAATCCTCTTGCCCTGCCATCTTGAGCTGAATCTTAAGCGTGTCTTTGGTCACACGAATTCCCATAGACGTCAGCTCGTGGCGGCGTTTTGTCACAGGATTCCAGACCAGAATGTCGCCATTCAACCCGTGATACTGTTCGCCGTTTTTGACAATAGTCTCCGTTGCCCAATCGTCGTAATCCGCGGCGCGCATCTCATGGGGATAGCCATCTTTCAGAGGCCAGCCGATGCCTATGATAAAAAGGGCGGGCGCATATTCCTGTATGACGCGCGTCTCACGCTGCTTGCGGGGCAGATCCGGATACATGTCCAGAAGTTCCTCCGCATGGAGAAACTTCAGCTCCTCCGGAATTGGCGGATATTTGGAATTCTTAAGCTGGGGATACATCTCCTGAGCGATGAGCCCTGCGCCCCGAATCACCTTCCATAATTTCCGGACAACATCTTTCAGGAAATCAACTGTTCGTTCTTCTTTGGTAATTGCCCGTTCCCAGTCCCATTGATCAACATAGGCGCTATGGTCATGATCGAGAAAGTAGTCCTTACGCACAGCCCTCATATCCGTGCAAATGCCTTCGCCGATTTTGCATCCGAATTGAGCAAGCGCCATACGTTTCCACTTTGTGGCGGCTTGAACCACCTGCG
>MWCT01000032.1 GCA_002070185.1 candidate division BRC1 bacterium ADurb.Bin183 | reverse complement strand
TTTTGTAATTCCCGCCGATATAATGGCAATCGCCCGGATGGCATCCGGCAATCATCACACCGTCCGCGCCTTTGGCAAACGCCTCCAGCACAAGTTGCGGGTCAATTCGCGCCGAGCACATCGTCCGAATGACTCGAAAGTCAGGTTTCATTTGAAGCCTGCCGACGCCCGCCAAATCCGCCCCAGCATACGAGCACCAGTTGCAGCAGAAGATGATGATTCGCTTGTCGTTTTTTACCGAAGTCATGAATGCAGTCCTTCTATTTCACATGAAATTACACTCAAATAACGTGTGGTTGTTTGTCGCCTCATAGAGCCGCCTATTATCGGAGTTGAATTCATATTTGACATCGCACAACAAATTTCTTGCATCCAAAACAGAGCATTTTTTTGTTTTAAAAATTCCTGTTTCAATGTTAACCATTTCAAATGCGAATATTAGATGAAACGCATCTTGCGTCACTTTGAAATCTTTAGAAGGGGATAGATAAAATGACCTGAGGGATGATGATTTGGTTTTATTGCTATATGATTTCACTTCGATATATAATGATTTTCCTTTTATCTGTGCCGCAATATCCGGATAACCGGCAGAGCGTTTTTTCCCGGAAAAAGTTTGAGGTGTTTCCGCAAAGTAACCATGCTGTTGAATGGCGGATATGATATAAGGCTCAATATAATTTCCCACTTCATTTTGACGTTTTGATTGGATGCCTCTTAGGTTCATGGTTTTACCTGCGCTGCAAACAATCTTTAATAACTCCTTATTGATCGAATCATCGTAAGCCAACACTTTGCAACCGCAGATGCTTTCGATGATGATATCCAAAGGGATATTCCTGAGAGGCGTAAGCATTTGTTTTATAACCCGAATCAATTGTTCTTCGCGAATGCTCATTTACTCAAACCTTTTGAAATAAAACAATCCTATTGGTGTTAGTTCCCAATTGGTTGTTTTTAATTCCCCAGCAATTGGCTGTTTTGGTGAATTCCTGTTGATTGATGACAATGCCGCAACATTCCAGTCCCACGCTAATTCCTATGGGCGCAATGACTTCATCCAGCATTACAGTCCTGTTTCGCACCTCGCCGACTTCAAAGGCAATCCATCCGCCGGGCTTCAATAGCCTTTTTAATTCTATAAAAACATTTTTCATTACATAAGACCATTCTTCAATGGTTCGGGACATGGTGATATGCCTTCCAAACTCTTGGGCGTCAATGTGATTAAACCAGCATCGAAGCCAGTTATCCGCCGCATATTGAACTGTATCAAGAAATGGCGGAGATGTTACCACAAGGGCGACCGTTTCGTCTTCGAGCGTAACAGATATCTGTGCATCTTGGCAGAAATATCTCGATCGGGCGCTCAGGTGTTGTAGATTTTTCGCCTGAGCAACAGTCAAATCTTTTTGGAGCCGGATTGATTTCTTTTCAATGATGGCTGGGACATCGCGGTCCGTCGGAACTTGTTTTCTTTTTTCGTTAATTTTTATTTGCGCTTCAGGCGACACCGCCTGATTGGGGGGTAAAGTATATACGGAGAAAAAGCCAGAAGAGTGTCCCGTAAGACGATTGGTTGCAACCATTCGAATCCATTTATCTATATAGTCTTCGGTATTTTCCTCTTTTCGGGACAATAAATACTCTTTCAAAGAAACAATCATTCTTTCGGTTGCAGGGCTATAGAACATGGACAGGTCTAATTCCGGTTTCAAATCAAGGTTCCAAGGTATTTCTTGCAAACGGCGATGAATTTCAGCAAGCGGCGGCGGGTTGATTCGCGGTTCAATCAGTATTCGGCTGAGTGGATTGATGTCATTTCCCGCAACTTCCCGCCCCAATAAGGCTGCTTCAAGAAGCGTTGTTCCGCGTCCCATAAAAGGGTCATAGACTAAATCACCATATTTAGTAAGCTGGTTTATGAAAAATCTCGGCAGTTCCGCCTTGAAACAGGCGCGATAAGAGATTTCGTGCAACGAATGGCTCTGTCGCTGGCTGGATGTCCAGAATTCATTAATAAATCGCGGTATTAGAGTTTCGTTGAGCAATATTTCATCGGTTTTGGTTATGGGTCTATCCTGATGAAACAAATCGGATTTGTCTCCGGTATGAAAATCTGCGAGGTATGTTACAATATTGTTCATCATCAAATACTCGCAACGGTATCGTGCAGCGCGGCGGAGAGCATGGCTTCGAGCTGGGCGGTGGTGAAACCGCGCTGTTCGATGGCGCCGCTTGGACACGCCGCCACGCAACATCCGCATCCTTTGCATAGTGATTCGTTGATGTTTGAATATATTCTGTCCGCGCCGTTCACAACATCCTTTTTTAATTCAATGGCGTTATAGTTGCAAACGGCAACGCAAACGCCGCAGCCGGAGCATTTGTCAGGATTTGCGGCTGCAATAACGGCGGTGGATTTATATTTTTTTTGGGAAAGA
>MWCT01000031.1 GCA_002070185.1 candidate division BRC1 bacterium ADurb.Bin183 | reverse complement strand
TGAACCACCTGCGCGCAGATGGGCTTTTGCAGTCCCAGCCCGCAGGGGAATTCAACCGGCGTGCGCGAGCCGTCGCGGTCCAGATAATCATTCACGCCGCTTTCCTTGTCCACAATCAGCGGAACCTGAACCATCTGCAGATTCAGCTCCTTGCAAAGATTGGCTTCGATATAATTTTTGATAGCAAAAACAGCCCTCATTCTCTCCATGGGAGTCAGAATTGCTTGATAATCATCCGGCAAGTCATGGACGAGTTTCTTATAATCGCCGATTCCCGGTCCTGCTAAATCTGCTTTTTTGTCTAACATAAAAGCCTCTCCTCTCTTTTCATCAAAGCTGGGAATTTGTTTTCGGATTTTCATCCAACAAGATGGTGTATCTATGAATTAACAAGACATGCGTCAATGATAAATTAGTGGGAAAATAATCACAAATTTGATGAATGTCGCCCTAAATCAGCGGCTCGGCAACCTTGCGCGCCGTGACCATAATCTCATTTTCATCCAAATTAAGGGCGCATCTGCCCCAGTTGCCAGCCGTGCCGCCCCACATATTCAGGACAGACATGCCTGCCATGCGAAATCTCTCAAATCAAATTATGAAAAGCGAATTGATTTGTTTTAACGCAACGCCCCAATTTCGTAATTCAATTTTGTAATATGCCAGTAGTCGTGTGCTATTTGTTTATTTCTCCCATTGATACTTGTCTCCGGGTTTGAAGACGTTCCCGCGAAGGCGGAGACGCGCGCTCATGCCCGTGAATTCCACAGATACGATATCGCCGTCTTTGAAGCCCAGCGCCTTGAGCATCTCCAAACCGATGCCCTTTGCCTCCGCCTCGCTGGAACAAAGAATCGTAGTCTCAATATCAACCGCATCAACAACTCTGTTAAAGATGCTCGCCGATTCTGCCATTTGAACATTCCCCAATTCGATGATTAGATGATTCCCGCATATTCGCCGACTGTTTCAATCAGCAAGAACATCGCCTTCACCATCTTGCGGACGCGCTCGTGAATCAGATTGCCTTTGTTATCCAGCGTCCCCAGCCCGGGAGACATGTAAATGTTGGCGTCATACATAATGGTCGGGATGATGCCCGCCTGCTTCATGCCTTCCTGAAGGATGTTCGAACCCGAATACATATCCTCGATGGAAAAGATTGGATAGCCAATGCCCTTTCCGTCCCACGCCTTTTCATAATTAACTTCAATCGCGCAAGAGTTGTAATCTTTATTGATGATGAAATTTTTGCGTATCGCCATCGGAACGGTTTTTGCCTCCTCGACGACGATGGCATAGAATTCATCTACTGGTTTTTTCAGAAGGGCGGGTTTCTCAAGGATGGCGCGCAGGGCGGCAACCATGCCTGAAAGCGCCTCTTTGCCCGGGTCAATAATAACATAAGCCGCCTTGCCGTAGCTGGAGGTTGTCCCGCTGCGGGCGCCGTGCATACCGAGCGCGCGTCGAATTTGCGTGACCGGCTCTTCCTTGCCGATGATGAGCCCGGATGTCGGGCTGCAGCTTGCCTTGTCCATCGAATAAAGCATTACATCCGCGCCGTTTTTACGGATGTCATTGCCGATGAATGGCACGCCCCATGCGTTGTCAACGATGTAGGGGATGTTGAATTTTTTCGCTAATTTGGCAAGGTTCGTCTGAAGCTTCGGCGCGCCGTTTTTGTCTTTCACGCCATAGCCATAACCGGGCGTCGTGTAGCCAAGCGAGGTAATGCCAGTCACAAGCGAGGCATGGCGGTTTGCCGTTTCTTCGATAACTGTGATGGATTTGTCCGGGTCAACATCTTTGAGCATCGGGCAGATGGCGTGACGGATGCCGTGCACTTCATATTTTGCTCCTTCGAGGGGCACAAAAATAACATCGGTGTCATTTTGGCGTTTGCCGATAAAGCCAAATTCGCCGGCGGTGCAGCCGCGGTCGGCAAAGATGTCTTTGTATTTGGGCGGAAAGGGACGCCCATATCCTCCCTGATGATGGATATGGCGCTCATAAGGAGCTATGTAGCGGCAGCGATAATTTTCGCCGCGTCCGGAAAAAGGCGGCGTCACAAGCGTGTCGAACGCCACCCACAAACCCGCTTCGCAGGTATTAATCGGACAGCAATCGTATTCATCGCCGTAGTAGCTTTTAATGATGCCGCGGAGTTCATGTGCAAACACTCCGCAGGAAATAACCTTGCGTCCCATCTTGACCATCTCGGCTTCGACGTCGTCGCGGAGGGGTCCATGGCAATCAGAAATCGCCCCGGTGAGACCGATATTATTTTTTTCCTCATCGGTGATATTAAGCGCGGCGGCTTTCTTTTTGAAATCCGCATAAATTTGCGGAATTTTCTTCTGCAAATCTGTATACATCTCATGCTTAAAACGGTATTTGGGTTTTGGCGCCATTTAAAAATCCCCCTTTTTCTGATGTG
Source organism: candidate division BRC1 bacterium ADurb.Bin183 (assembly GCA_002070185.1). Classification (GTDB taxonomy): domain Bacteria; phylum Sumerlaeota; class Sumerlaeia; order MWCT01; family MWCT01; genus MWCT01. The sequence goes on along the minus strand of MWCT01000031.1, from coordinate 1,463 downwards.
TTTTTCGATTTAATTAAAGTATAGATGTATTTCGCGGCTTTGAAAATGCAAAGAAAAAATGCAATTAAAAGCCGGTCAAAGGCAAAAAAAGAGAAAAAACTTTTTGACAACCTTAATTTATTTCAATTATACGACATTGAAAATCTGGGGCGATAGATAAATCGCCTCGCCCCTTTTATGAATATTGGGGAAATACTACATCGGGAAAAGGAGTAAAAGTATGCAAAAAAAAGGAAAGTTCGCTTTGGCATTATTGCTGATTGCGGGCATCGCTCTTTTGTGGAGCGGCGCTCTTTGGGCGCAAGAAGCCCCATCAACATCTAAAGAAGTCAAAGACACAAAAGAGCCGATAAAGATTGGCGCGGTTTTAGCCGTCACCGGACCCGCCTCTTGGCTCGGTCAACCGGAAAAAAACACCGGTCTCATGATTGTCGAAGAAATCAATAAAGCTGGCGGTATCAACGGTCGTATGATTGAATTGATTGTCGAAGATGATGAAGGCAATGAAACCAAAGCAGTCAACGCCGTGAACAAATTGATCCTTAAAGACAATGTGGTCGCCATATTCGGTCCTTCCACAACCGGACCAAGTTTGGCTGTGGTTCCCATTGCCGAACGCCATAAAATCCCGCTTATCTCCTGCGCGGCTGCGGCGGCAATCACTGAACCAATTAAGAAATACGTTTTTAAAACCCCGCAAAAAGATTCAGACGCCGCAATCATGATTCTTGACCACATCAAAGCCAAAGGCTATAAAAAAATCGCCGTCATTTCTGAAGCCACCGGTTTTGGAGATCAGGGCAGAAAACAAGTGCTTAAATATGCCGCTATGCCCGAATACGGCATAGAAATCGTGGCGGATGAAACCTATGGTCCCAAGGATACGGATATGACAGCACAGCTTACTAAAATCAAAGAAAAAGGCGCAGAAGCCCTTATCAACTGGTCTATTGTCCCCGCGCAATCCATCGTTTCCCAAAACATGAAACAACTGGAAATGAAAATTCAACTCTATCAAAGCCATGGATTCGGCAACCCCAAATATGTCAAAGCCGCCGGCGATTCTGCAGAAGGCGTTCTTTTCCCTGCCGGACGCCTCCTTGTTGCTGAAGAACTCCCCGAGGACCACCCCCAGAAAAAGGTCCTCGTTGAATACAAGAAACAATATGAGGAAAGATTCAAAGAGGATGTCAGCACATTTGGCGGACACGCCTATGACGCCCTGCATCTAATTATTCAAGCCCTTAAAAAGGTTGACGATCCCACGCGGGATAAAATCCGCGACGAAATCGAAAAAATCTCAGGCTTTGTCGGCACCGCAGGCATCTTCAATTTCACCCCCGAAGACCACACCGGACTGACCAAAGAAGCCTTTGCCATGCTCACAGTCAAAGATGGCAAATTTGCGCTTCACAAAGAATAAACCACTTGACGAAATTATTAAAATGGGGCGGGTCTTGTCC
>MWCT01000030.1 GCA_002070185.1 candidate division BRC1 bacterium ADurb.Bin183 | reverse complement strand
CTCTTTGCTCCCCAACGCCTCAAGAGAGCGCCAGAATGTCGCCTCCTCCGGCGCCTCAGAAAGACCCGCAATCGCTAGCGCCGCCTCATCTCGGCGGATATCCTCCGTCGCATAAGTCCCGCGAGAACCCGTCAACAACCCCATCACACACGACTTGATAATCGTCAGCCAGTCATAATGCCCGCGCCGTTTTGGCAGTTTTTTTTCCAGATGCGACCACAAACCCAGGCGACCTGCCAGCCGCTCTGCCAACGCCAGACCGCCGAAAGCCGTTGCTTTTGCATCCTCAAAATTTATCTTGATTGCCCGCCCCTGCTTTGATTGGCTCTTATTCACCATCGGAGATCCTTTCTTTAAGTGGTTTGGTTATTTAACTCCTTAATAGAACAGGGTCTCCGGTGGACTCTACTATTTTCATCAATAAATTTCAACAATTTTGAAGGATTAAGTATGTTTATTTCTTGTTTATAATGACCGCTTGTTCAGGGGGCGAGGTTTGCCCGTCAGAATTTTTAAATAAAGGTTGTTCATTAATGGAATACAAAACATTGCCGCCATTTTTTTGAGCCAGAATAAGATATCCCAGCTCTTCCCATTTATCCAGACCCAGATTTAAAAGAATCCTGTGTTTTTCCTGCATAGGAATTTTGAGATAATATTGAATTCTCATTTGGGAAAAATGGCGCAACCTGTCCAAATCGCTCATCGGATATGTTTTCTGTATTTCCCAATCATCAAGATGGACGATATTTATGGTGGGATCATAGAGCAGATAACGATTGTCATGAGTTAAAAGCGTTTTGCCCAAAAGAGAGCGATTAATGCAGGAGAACATATACATGTCATCGCCAAAGACGAGGTAATAGAATTTTTCTTTCGGCAGGCCGGGGCGTCTGAGTGCGGCAAGCTCGAATGGATATTCTTGGCTTCCCTCGATAACAACATCATGAGCCAATTTAAAATTCATGAGCGCAAAGGGCAGCCCCGGCATAAAAAACACAAAAAGGCACCAAAGATAAAATATTGTCTGGCTAAAGCTGTTTCTCAACTTATCCGCCATAACAAAAGCCAAAACAGCAATCGGAATCAGTACGGGCAGAATCTGATAAAGATAATACCCCGCCATAAAATAATGATAGCCCCAAAATGAAAAAAATACAAACAGGACAAGAATGCCAAAGCGATGTTCGGCGCTCAACCCCTTTTCAATTTCGCCGGTTTTTTTGTCTCGAATTCCTTTTAATATCCACATCAAAATGATACCAATCAAGGCAAGAATGCCGGGGATGGTAAGGGATTGAAACATTGGGGCAAGCGCCCACGACCATTGAGGAGATGTCATAAAATAATAAGGCGTGGCGCGCAGTTTGGCGCCCAGCGAAAATTTAGCGGACTCTTTTTCGGAGGTAAAAAAGGAAGAAATTTTTTCCTGCGATAATTCGTTTTTTTGCTTCTTATCCACAATATAGGCAAGCGTTGCCTTATCTATGCCATCCCCGTTCTCCAGCCATTCGCCCTCCATGGAACGCATCACATCCCGATTGATGTTTTTCCCCCCAAAGATACCGGAAAAATATGGATAGACCGGATTGCCTGTGACAATAATGTTCCTGAAATACCATGGCAAAGCGAGCATAGCGCAAAATAAAATTAATCTCATATAAAAGCTTGATTTGGTTTTTTCTTCCTGCTCATCAAATTGAAGCGGCGGGGCAATGATGGCAAGAAAAACGCATGCTACGGCAAGAAGAGGCATCAGATAATTGATGTTGCAGGCAAGAGCGGCGATAATTGCGGAAAGGATAAAATATCCCCGCAATCTCGTATCCAGATACAAAAGCGCCGTATAAAGAAATCCAGCAGTGAAAACAATCGCCAACGCATAATCCGATGTGAACGAAAAATATCGAATGGAATATGGGATACATGTAAAAAGCAACATTATAGCAAGCGCCATCAACCTTGTTCGGCTCAGACGCAAAACGATATGATAAACAAGCAAAGCAGAAACGAGTCCGCTGAAAGGCGCTATCATCTGCGCATAATAATCCGACCAAAATCCGGCAACTGCGCAAGGCATGGCGCAGGCAACCCGATACATTTGCGGATAATTGGAGCCCGTCCCGATTCCCATTTGCGCCATCACTTTAATTGGGAAACGTCCATCCAAGAACAGCCGCCTTGCCATTCCCAAATAGGATAAACTATCCCAATATGTGATGGGATAAAAAAGCCCATGATAAAAATATAAAAAAATAATAACACCGATTCCAAAACTAAATATTACCCCTAAAACCTTATGCATGATGTTTGCCGGTTTGATTATCGTAGAATAATATGCGCTGAGATTTGTTTTTTTCAAGGCTTTGCGATAATAATAAGCATCCGCCACGCCAAAAGAACCGGGAACGCGGCGGCTGTTATTTTTCTTTATTAACAAAGACAAAAAAAGAATTAAAACAAGCATCCCCACAATAATAAAAACCCTATCAAACAAACCCAAAAGTCCGCATACAAGCCCGACCTCTGTTGCCAACCCAAGCCCCACAACAAATGAAAGCGCAATGTGTCCCCATCGTGGGATGGCTACATCAAGACTGTTCAAAAACATATGACCGGAAAAACAATACAAAAACAAAGCGAGAAAGGCATAAAGGATTTCTTTGAACGATATATAATTCAGGGTAATAGTCCATGGAAGAAAGAGCGAGGGATAGACATTTAGTAAAATAATATTCTTAATAAAAAAATGCCTGAACCAAGCAAAAAGCCACAGACAAAATAATATCTCCAAAATCAACCGAAAATATTTCATAACGACTTGTCTTTATCACATACCAGAACATTGAGATTAAACGTAACCGGACAAACAATTGAATGTGAAATGAGACAATGTTTTTCAATCATGCCGGCAAAATTTTCGCCAACTTTTGCCTTTGCCGCCTCATCGGCAACACATAATGTGGCGTCAACTTTCACCGATGTAAAAGCGAAACCTTTTTCACCTTTTTCAAGCGTGCCTTCAGCTGTGCTTTCATAACCAGAAATTGCAAGGTTGATTTTACGGGCAAAAAATAACAATGTAGTCATCAGACAACTTTCCACAGCTGCAACAAAAAGATCTTCCGGCGTCCAGACGCCCCTCAAACCCTCAAACTCCGGCGGCGATGCTACATCAATATCCGACTTTTCGGGAATCCTCAACGTGCCGGTTTTTTCATCTTTCAACTTTAACGATACAGTATAGTTATACATCGGCATCCTCCTGCTCGGAGATGTGTTTAATGGCTCAACCCAAAATACAATGTATATATACTTTCTGCCTTTACCTTTATACAACAACTATTTTAGTTGAAATACAAACCGCCCAAAAAGAAATTCGCAAAAAGGGTTGAATGGGCAAAAACCGCGTGGGAATAAGCCTAAATTAAATAGGCAAATATTTGCTCATACTTTTTTTTAGAGGATAAATCATGACGGATATTGTTTTAAAGTTTCGTGAAATTTGCGATATTGAAGATGATTTGCTTCTTCCGTGGCTTGATCTGTATGAGACATCATTTCCCCCCGATGAAAAGATACCTGTTTCGGAAATATTGAGAATTCTCAAAGGGAAACCATCCGGGCAATCGAAAGACACCGTTATTTTATCCGCCGTTGACGAAAAAGATGAATTTCTTGGTCTTGCGTTTTATGAAATTGCATCAGCCTGCAAAGCAGCGTTTTTGTGGTATTTCGCGGTAAAACCAGAAACGCGCGGCAAAGGTATTGGCGCGCAGTTCTATCATGAAATATTGCGCCGATTGAACGCCCAAAACCTGAAAGCGGTTTTTTTTGAAGTCGAAATCCCGGAAGAAGCCCGCAACCCTCAAAACTGCGAATGGGCAAAACGCCGTATTAATTTTTATAAAAGACAGGGCGCATTGCTCATGGGCGGAATCCGTTATGAGCAATCTGTTGGACCTCATCAGCCAACGATTCCCATGCACATAATGGTTCACCCCTTTATAGAATGCACCCCGGAAGAGGCTTATGAAATATCCAAAGCATATTACAAAGACAGGATAAAACGAATTGGGGCGATTACTCTGAATTAAATGGAATGCAAATAAAAGCCGTTTCAAAAAAAACCGCACAGGTTTAGATATTTTTTTAAGGGCTATCGTTTTTTTCTTTTGGCTTTGAATTTGATTTCAGGCAGTTAAGTCATTTCTATTTGTTCTGAATTCATCAGACCATGAAATATTCGCCGCGCATCTTGTTGGATTGCGTGCAATGGCGCGCAGTAAGCGCGAAAAGTTTTTCCGTCTGAAAAAGCATTTTGGGTTGACCTGCCTTTCATGTGAAAAGTATATCAACATTAAATGTATTGGTTACATTTTTTATAAAAAGGTGGAATAAAAAATGGATAGACGCGATTTTATTAAAAAAATATCCGGCGCTGCAATAGGCGGAGCGCTTTGTCTGCACCTTTCAGACCGCGCTCAAGCAGCAGAATTGCCATGGGAAAAGCGGGATGATTCCATACTCATCGGCGAAGAGGGCAGCCTTAATCTCTCTCCAATGCAAATCATCTCGCCGAGTATTAAAAACGAACAACCCGCGCTTTCTATTGCAGAAGATGGGCGCATACATGTTGTCTATGTCTCGGAAAAAAATGAAGGCGAAGGCATATATCTTAGAGAGTTCGCAAATGGGAAATTCAGCGAACCGCTTAAAATCGGGACTTGCCTCGGGTTTGAGTCCCGACCTCAAATCGCAGCGCATGGAAAAACTATTCATATCGTTTGGGCTGCGTTGCGCAACGGACAATCGCATATTATATATCGCACAGTAGATGACGGCAACCTTGGCGATGAAATAGTGTTATCGGGGAATGCTTTATCCAACCGAAAACCATGCATTGCTCTGGATTTAAAAGGCGTTTCTTTTATTGCTTGGGAATGCAAAGAAAACAACCATTATCGAATTAAGTTGCGGCGTCCCGGTTCGGCGGAAATTTTGGAGGCGGGCAAGGAAGGCAAAGATAATTTTCGTCCCGCTCTTTGTGCGGCGCCAGATGGCGCAATTTGGCTTGCATGGGATATTTATGAAGGCAACGGCAATTATGATATTTACCTGAAAAATCTCAGCGATTCTAACGGAAAGGAATTTCAAATAACAAACCACCCAGCAACCGATATTGCCCCCGCGATTGCCGCAGATAAAGAGGGCTATATTTGGGTAGCTTGGCAAACAAATCGCCGCGATAATAATTCTTGGGACATCCCGCGATGGTTTGAACTTCGAGCGTTCAAAGATGGAAATCTTTACGAAACAATTTCCCTTCCTCCTGATAAAGACCTTGAAAAAGAAGGAGAAAATCAGAGCTTTGAATTTATGCAAATTCTTTGCGCGCCGGACGGTCGGATTATTTTATCCGGGCGCCCCTCTCATAATTTTAGCATGCAATGGTATAAAGGAGATAAATGGTCGCGCATGCACCGCCTCCCGAAAGACGGCTGGGGCGGACGAGGGCAATATCTAAAAATGGCGCTCGACAACACGGGAATCCTTTGGATGGCGCGCCGCGACCTTGACCAATGTGTGCTTCAAAGCCTTGAAGGATTGAATGGTGATTATATCAAACCTGTTCTAAAGCCTTTTGCGCTCCCTTCAATTGCGCCGGCTTTGGTTGGAATCGAAAAGAAATATTCATTCCCCGGCTGGAACGATTATAAATATTTTTTTGGAGACATCCACGCCCAAACATGGATGTCCGATGGCGTTGGCGACCTTGACGAGTTCTATATCCAGCACCGAGATTTATTGCAGGATGATTTTACCTGTATAACAGACCATGACACTTTTGTCGGCAATGGAATCATGCCCTCAGAATGGCAAGAGCAAAAGGAGATGGCAACGCATTACCATCAAGAAGGTCGCTTTGTGACATTCTATGGGCAGGAATGGACAACCGCGCGATGGCCCAAAGGTTTTGGGCACAAAAACATATATCACATTGACCCAACGATGCCTCTCCTTGATCATACGGATGAGGAAACAAACAACACCGCCAAACTATTTGAAAAAGCAAAAAAACTCGGAGCTATCTGCATCCCGCATCATATCGGCTGGACTGGCGTAGATTGGGAAAACCACGATCCCGAAGCTCAGCCGCTTGTGGAAATCGTCTCTCTGCATGGCGCATATGAATTCATGCAGAACAAGCCGATTTATCATCGCGGAGGGGTGAAAGGCTGTTTCGTTCAAGATGGTCTTGCGCGGGGGCTGATGTTTGGAATCGTCGGCGGCACCGATACGCACGGTCTTATATGGCACCATCATGTGGGCTGGAAACGCGATTGCCTGCGTTCAGGTTTGACGTGCCTCTTAGCGAAGGAACTCACCCGCGAAGCCCTTTTTGACGCGATGAAAAACCGCCGTTGCTATGGCACAAGCGGAGTGAAGATGCGAATTCTTTTTGAGGTTGAGGATGCGATGATGGGTCAGGTCATCAAACTGGATAAACCGCCCCGCATTCGAGTCGAGGTCATGAGCCCCACCGATGTCCAATGGTTGCAAATTGTTCGTAATAACGATACCATCAATACCTACGGCGGCGAGGGATATCAGACAAAATACTCATATCTGGATGAAGGAATCAAAGAAGGGCGCTCGTGGTATTATCTCCGTGTTATCACAGAAGATGGAAACATGGGGTGGTCGAGTCCCATCTGGGTGGATTATAAAAGCTAATAAATGTGTTTTTTTGAATTCAGGCGAGATATGCAAATTACCGAACATATCCATGCATTAAAGATACCATTTCAGATTGAGTTCTCCGCAGGCGTGAAACTCGACCGCTTTGTTTATGTCTTTCTTATTTACGGAAAGGATATATGCATTATTGACAGCGGCGTGGCAAACTCAAGACAGCCGATTTTTGATTATATCAGAAAAACCGGTCGCCAGCCTGATGATATTTCTATGGTGATTCTTACACATTCCCATCCCGACCACATCGGTTCGGCGCGTCTTATCAAAGCCGCAACGGGCTGTCTTGTGGCGGCGCACCCTCTTGAAAAATCCTGGATAGAGGATATAGAACGCCAAGCAAAAGAACGCCCGATTCCCAATTTTCGTTCCTTTGTCAACGGAGCGGTCAAAGTGGATCGTTTGATTGAAAACGGCGCTATACTCGACTTTGGAGATGGACTTAAATTGGAGGCGTTTCACACGCCGGGGCATTCCAAAGGTTCATTATCTCTTTGGCTTAAATCCGAAGGAGCGCTTTTTTGCGGCGATGCAATCATCCCTTCAGGCGCAATACCGATTTATGAAGACGCCTTGTCAACTGTTCTATCAATAAAAAAAATTCGTCAAATTCAAGGAATCAATCACCTCCTTTCAGCATGGGATGACCCGCGTGAAGGGGCATCGGTTTACAAAGCTATGGATGATAGCATGGAGTATATGCAACGCATTCATGAATGTGTCCGGAAAAATCATCAGGCGGAAACATCGCTCGAGCCAATGGAACTTTGCAAACGCGTCGCTGCGGAATTTGGATTGCCCGAAGCGGCAGCCAATCCCCTTGTTGCCCGCTCCTTTCAATCCAATGTCAGATTATCATCTATCACCAGTCTGATAAATGGGATTTAACGCATGCCAGACTTTCCCCGTTTGATATTAAAACCGGGCGAAGGGCGTCGCGCAGAACGCGGACATCTGTGGGTCTTTTCCAACGAAGTCGCCTCGCTGGAAGAAACACATGGCAGCGATGAAGTCAGCGTATTTTCGGCAAAGGGACGTCATCTCGGAAACGCCCTTCTCAGCTCCTCTTCTCTCATTCGCGCGCGAATTTATTCCCGCGAGCCGGTCTCCTTTGACGGCGTTTATATCGCGTCGCGCCTTGAATCCGCCCTTCAGTATCGCAGGGACATTGGTTATGAGCGGCAATCCTTTCGATGGTGCCACAGCGAGGCGGATTTTTTGCCGGGTTTGGTGGTTGATGTGTATGGCAATCACGCCGTAATGCAAATTTCTGCCAAAGCAACAGATGATAGACGCGAAACGATAAAGGAAATTATTTATAAAATCAGACAGCCCGCCTGTATATATGAGCGAAGCGACGTCCCCTTGACCAACGTGTTAGGCCTGTGGCGCGAAGCCGAGGCCTGACCCAACCACAAGCCGACCCGCAAGGGTGGGTGCCTAGTTTGAGCCTGCGAAGCGGGCGGAAAGGTGAGAGATGAGCGACCCAAAACGATGCCACATCCCTGCCAGAAAGCGAACGCGAGTGCGA
>MWCT01000029.1 GCA_002070185.1 candidate division BRC1 bacterium ADurb.Bin183 | reverse complement strand
GGATTGAAACCGCTGTATCAACCAATTCTTCCAGCCGTTCAAAGTCGCCCCCCATGCGGGGGCGTGGATTGAAACCGCTGTATCAACCAATTCTTCCAGCCGTTCAAAGTCGCCCCCCATGCGGGGGCGTGGATTGAAACCGCTGTATCAACCAATTCTTCCAGCCGTTCAAAGTCGCCCCCCATGCGGGGGCGTGGATTGAAACTCCTTTATTATTTTGGATTACGAACAATTAAAAGTCGCCCCCCATGCGGGGGCGTGGATTGAAACCGTGAATACGCAAACTCGGCTTGTATAGCCCGACGTCGCCCCCCATGCGGGGGCGTGGATTGAAACCGTGTAAAGCGAAAGTTTGCCGTCTATCGGATAAGTCGCCCCCCATGCGGGGGCGTGGATTGAAACATGGTAATAAAATTTATAAATAGCATACATTTCGTCGCCCCCCATGCGGGGGCGTGGATTGAAACCCCGCTGTGGGGAGTTTAACTTACCTTGCCAAACTGCCTGTGATGGCTGTTTTTTGGTTAGGAAGTGAGAGGAAAATAAAAAGGGGGATGACTATGAAGAAGAAAATAGACGTTGAAACCGAAATTGGACTGTTCACTATTGAGTTCGAGTTCTTTGACAGTGGACGGACAAGCGCATATTTGGAGTTTAAGGGTGGCGACCCCGATGACGATTTCTGTGCGCTTAGCTTGATGATTTATGACAACGAAGAGACCAACCCAGACGAAATAGCGGAGTGGGTAAACGAAGAAATTAAGAAAAGTATCCGCAACTTCAAGGAATGCAGTTCTTCGGACTCCGCAAAGGTTTTGAACGCCGTTGTTAGGAAGCTAAAGAAAAGCGGGTATGCTTGTTCGATTCGGTAGTGATAAATAAAGAGGGTTAGTCGCCCCCCATGCGGGGGCGTTTTTTTTTGTGGTTGTTTTTCCATCTATGGCGTTTTTTTGTTTTGTTTTTTTTGTTTGGTTTTTCTTAAATCGCTATGGGGTTTATTTGCGCTTGACCTTTCTGGGTGGTTTGAGGTAGGTGTTAATAAATGTTCGTGGCAAATGGCGGTTTTTGTAATATAATTTTTATTAGGTTAGAGGTTTTAAAAGCGCGGAGGGTGTTTAAATAAAGTTATGATTGTTAATCCTGTCATGTGCATGAAGTGCAATAAAACGATTGCCACGGTAAAATTTACCAAGATGGTCGAAGGCAAGCCGCATGAGATTCATCTATGCCAAAACTGCGCGGCTTCGGTCAGTCCGTATCAACCGAAAATGTCCTCTCTCGAAAACACTTGGAGCGAGGTTCTTTCTCAATTGCTGGCATCTTCTGGGAGTGCAAAGCCGTCGCAAGAGTCGAAGGCGGATGAGTCCAAGTCTCCTCAGGAAAAGATTGACGCGGTTTGCGATTTTTGCGGTTTCCCGTTTGAGAATTACCGCAAGTCTCCTTTTCTGGGTTGCAGTTTTTGTTATACGGCGTTTGAAAAATATCTCATTAATGACATTCGCCGGATTCACGGCAGCATTCAGCATACGGGTCGGATTCCTATGCGCTTCCGCAAATTGGTTGAGATTAAGCGCAGTCTGGATTATTTGAAGCGTGAACTTCAAGAGGCGATTAAGTGCGAGAATTTTGAGCAGGCTGCCATCCTGCGGGATAAAATCCGCCATCTGAACGATGGCAAATCCTCCGGCGATTGATTATCTTTTTTTTAGCTGTTCAAGGGCAGGGCAATGAAGCGGAATTTATACAGTGAAAGCGACATTTGGTTAAAGGATGAGGGCGATTGCGAAAATGTGGTTATTTCCAGTCGTATTCGTCTGGCGCGCAATCTTTCCAAAATTCCTTTTTCCACTCATGCCAAACCGGAGGAGCTGGCGAATGTGGAGCGTTTGGTGGATGAGCGGATTCAGAGCATTCCCGCATTCAATGATTATGAGAGTATTTCGTTGCATGATGTTTCTCAATTCACACGGCGCTATTTGAAGGAAAGCCACATTATCAGCCCGGAGATGGAGAAGGGCGGCGAGCATCGCAAGGTGTATCTAAGTCCGGGCGGTCGCATTTCCATCATGGTCAACGAGGAGGATCATCTTCGGTTTCAGATTCTTGCGGCTGGTTATAATTTGCGCGAGATTCTCGACGATTTAATCAAATTGGATACCAAGCTTGTGGAATTGTTGCCGATTGCCTTTTCTGAACAGTTGGGGTTTTTGACGGCTTGTCCAACTAATCTGGGAACTGGTTTGCGTGTGTCTGTGATGTTGCATCTGCCGGGGTTGGTTTTCAACCGCCAGATTGAGGACACTATCAAGATGCTTCAGCCGCTTGGGGTGACTATTCGGGGTTTTTACGGCGAGGATTCCGAGTTCACCGGCGATGTGTTTCAGATCTCCAACGAGGCGTCGCTCGGGAAGAATGAGGAGGCGATTGTTGATTCGATTGGGAGCATAGCTAATAAGGTTATCGAGCAGGAGGAGGAGGCGCGGATGGAGTTATTCGATAAGCGTCCGCTTATCGTTGAAGACACTGTTTGGCGTTCATTCGGGATTCTCAGTCAGGCGCGTCTTATGGATACTCAGGAGACGATGAAGCTTTTGAGCCGTATACGTTTGGGCATTGAGCGCAAGTATTTTAGCAAAATGAATCATTACATTCTCAACCGTTTGTTCTTCAGCATCCAGCCTGCGCATGTGGAATATAAAAGACAAACGGGTCCAAACAATCAAAAACGCGATGCGGCGAGAGCCGAGTTGTTAAGATGTTTATTTACCCAGTCGGGTTCAGATAACTGAAGAACGAATTTTTCAAGGAGCATTCCTGATGGTTGAGCAAACACCTAATCCTTCCACTCCGGGGTGGCGGGAAGTTATGAAATTATCCGAGCGGGAGGCGGCTCGTCTTGGTCATAATTACATCGGTCCTGAGCATTATCTTTTGGGCATAATCCGCAAAGGCGACGGTATCGCCGTTCAGGCTTTGCAGAATATTAACATTGACCTTGATGATGTGAAGATGGAACTCGAGCGCATTCTTGATGTGGGGCAGAGTTCTCAGGTGGGCGTTTATCCAATGAATCCGGATGCCAAGCGCGTAATCGAGCTGGCTCATCAGATTGCAATCAAGATGAACCACACGTGGATGGGTACGGAGCATCTTCTGCTTGCCATAGTTCGCGACGGCAACAATGTTGCGGCTCGCTGTCTTAAAAATTTTGGCGTTGATTATAAACGCGCCCACACAGAAGTTATGAACATGCTTGAGGAGAATGTCAGCGGCACGAAACCGGTTCAGGGACTGGGCAAATCCAAAACTCCCGCGCTTGATACATTTGGGCGCGATTTGACCGAATACGCCCGCGAAGGCAAGTTGGATCCTGTTATCGGCAGAGAGGTTGAGATTGAGCGGATTTTGCAGATTCTCTGCCGCAGAACCAAAAACAATCCTATTCTTTTGGGCGAACCGGGCGTCGGCAAAACTGCCATCGTGGAAGGGCTTGCCCAAAAAATCGTCAGCGGGGATATCCCTGACTTGCTTTCTCAGAAACGTCTGCTCGCCTTGGATCTGGCGGCGGTTGTGGCGGGGACTAAATATCGCGGACAGTTTGAAGAGCGTCTCAAAGCTATCATGCAAGAAATCCGCCGCAACAAAGAGGTTATCGTATTCATTGACGAAATCCATACCCTTATCGGAGCCGGCGCCGCGGAGGGCGCAATTGACGCCTCCAACATGCTCAAACCTGCTCTTTCGCGCGGGGAGCTCCAATGCATCGGCGCCACAACGCTTGAAGATTATCGAAAATATATCGAAAGAGACGGGGCTCTGGAACGTCGTTTCCAACCTATTAACGTCAACCCGCCAACGATTGAGGAAACGGAAGCTATTATCAAGGGTTTGCGCAATCGCTACGAGGCGCATCATGGGGTTATCATCTCTGATGAAGCCATCAAGGAAGCGGTTTTTCTTGCAGACAGATACATCACGGACCGCCGTCTGCCCGACAAGGCGATTGACGTTATTGATGAAGCGGGGGCGCGAGCGCGTCTTTTAGCTAATGTCAAACCTCAGGTGTTTAAGGATATCGAGCAGGAGATTCAAAAATACGAAAATCAACTGCGCGAACTCACTCTCAATGAGGAATATGAGAAATGTCAGGAAATCAAGATGATACGGGATCATCTTGTCCGACAAAAAGATGTGTTATATCGCGAGTGGCGTCAGAAGGAGACCTCTGATGTGCCTAAAAAGGTCATAGATTCTGCCGACGTGGCATATATCGTTTCCAAATGGACTGGCATTCCTATCATGCAATTGGAAGAGGAGGAATCTCACAAACTTCTTCGGATGGAGCAGGAACTTTCCAAACGCGTGGTCAGTCAAGAGGATGCAATCAAAACCCTTGCCAAAGCCATCCGCCGGGCGCGTTCGGGCATCAAGGATCCGCGGCGACCGTCAGGCTCGTTTATCTTTCTCGGACCCACCGGCGTGGGCAAAACGGAACTTGCTAAAACCCTTGCCGAGTTCCTTTTCGGCAATGAGGAAGCGCTCATCCGAATTGATATGTCCGAATACATGGAAAAGTTTTCGGTGTCGAGACTGGTTGGCGCGCCTCCGGGATATGTGGGATATGAAGAGGGCGGACAGCTGACGGAAAAAGTCCGTCAAAAGCCTTATTCCGTTGTCTTGCTTGATGAAATCGAAAAGGCGCATCCGGATGTATTCAGTCTTCTTTTGCAGGTTTTTGATGACGGTCGGCTCACGGATAGCTGGGGGCATGTGGTTGATTTCCGAAACACTGTGATTATTTTAACATCAAATGTGGGCACTCGCCGCATTATGAAAAAGGATAGCCTTGGTTTCCAAACTGAGAAAGAAGAGACCACTTATGAAAAAATGAAAGAAAAGGTCATGATAGAAGTGAAGAAGGTTTTCAATCCGGAGTTTCTGAATCGGATTGATGAAACCATCGTCTTCAAATCGCTTGATGAGCACGATATTAAGAATATAGTTGAAATCCTTATCGGGCAATTAAATGCGCGTATTGAAAAGAAAAATATCCGTATCGAAGTTACGGATGAAGTGAAGGATTTCCTCGTTCAGAAGGGCTACGATCCCGAATATGGGGCGCGTCCTTTGCGCAGAGCCATCCAGAAATATATCGAAGACCCGCTATCGCTCAAGATGATTGAGGGGGGCATTTCCGAAGGCTCAACAATCGAAATCAGTATGGCAGATGATGAGGTTGCGTTTAATATAAGAAAGGATGAGGCGGCGCTAACCGGTTCGGCATCTCAATCGCTCAAATAAGGTCATACGGAATCATAGAATCAGCTTTTCGATAATGGAGCGGGCGTCGTTGTATATTCCGGGACAGCGGCTTTCGCGCGGTCCGACAATATTTAAGACTTCAATATTGCAACTTTCTATCCATTTCAGGATTTCCTTTGCCGCTTTAGCATCGTCGTAAGTTTTTTTGATGTCAACAACAAACAGGTGTTTGAAACGCCGCTTGGCAACAATTTGAGAGAGCGCGGTTCCGCCGGTGGGGCGTCCCCAAGTTAGGATAAGAGTGCCGTCGCTCTCCCCTATATTTAATTCGGTGGCGATTCGATCGTCGGTGGATTTTGATTCTTCGAGCGGATATTTTTTATTCAAAACCCCATCCTCGGCTTGTCTCCCATTTGGGCACCACCCGCCGCAGGGAATTCCTTTTTCAAGGGCAACATCCAGAGCAGCCCGGTTAACCCCCGTCTGCGAACCGCTGATTATTTTTTTTAGCATATTACCCTACCAATTTTTAATAGAATATTTCATAAAATGAAAAAAAAGGAAAGTCAATATAATTTAAATTGACATGGCGGGCATGGTTGGAACTAAATCTATATTCACAATCGAGAAGCCTTTTATGAAAGGTCAAATTTTTTGTGAATACAAGATTTAAAAAGGAGGTGAATGTATGAAAAAAGAAGGTTTTACGTTAATTGAGCTGCTGATAGTCGTGGCGATTATTGCCATTCTCGCCGCCATCGCGGTTCCGAACTTTCTCGAGGCACAGGTGCGTTCGAAGGTGTCGCGAGCCAAGGCGGATATGCGAACCGTCGCCACAGCCTTAGAGGCTTATGCAACAGATGCGAATAATTATCCCAAATGCAATCCATATTCTTATGCATTCGCTGTGCCAAGCCAGTATCCGAGCGATCCTGCCTTTGGGCCCGTTCTCGAACGTCTCACGACGCCGATCAAGTATATCACAAGCAGCGCAGCGCTTACAGATCCCTTTAAGGCTACTAAAAGATACTCCAGCAGCAATTTCCCGGGTGGTCCGCCAGCTGCTCTGGTCACTGACCCTCGAGATTATCAGGTTGCCGAACTTTATCATTATATGGCTCGCGACGCTATAAGCACAACCTTGATACAATATCCCGAGCGAAGGGTTCAATGGTGGTTTTTAGAATCCTGCGGACCCGATAGAGCCCATCACAATATGGGCGGCATTCTGCTGAATACGACCATGAGCTCCTTCCCCACCATTTTGTCAAGTCAATATGACCCGACAAACGGAACGGTTTCGCAGGGAAGCATCTTTCGCGTCGGCGGTCAAAAGACTCCTCTTGGGCTTGATTTCTTCAACGCCTGCACGACAGCTCAAAAATAATATAACGAAAAAAAATATGGCGGGATACACATTTGTATCCCGCCGTTTTTTTATGATTAAATCTCGAAAAGGATTGTTTGAATTTTTTTGGGCTTAAGATAAATTGGGAACCGATTCTCATCCGTCTTCTTAATTTCAGATTCAATTTCTTCATTCAAATTTGTTTGCCAAACTTTTTTAATCTTGCCTGTCAATTCAATGCTGCCTTGTTGATTTTCTTGAGTGGGATTATACAGGCGAACCAAGATATATTTTGAGTTTTCAGCTTTTTTGAACGCGCTAACTTCGATTTTATTATTAGAACATTTAACGAAGCTGAAAGCAAGCGGCATCTTGCCGTTTTTATTTTTTCCAAATTGCGCCGCCCTTAATGGAACGTTCAATCTTAATGCCGCTTTCGGGCATTCAGCCTCCGCCCAGTTTTCCTTATGCGGATAAATCGCCATTCTGAACTCGTGGCGCCCTGGGCATTGCGGACCGATATCGGGCAATTCCTGTTTTCGCTGCTCGGATACCTCAAGTTTGATACGGGCTGCGCGTACCAGCGTAATGGCAATTGTCGTGTGTTTATCCGGCAGGATTTCAAATTCTTGCAGACCTTCTGTTAGTATTGCCAAACCTCTTTGACCGTCGCTCATGTCAACGAATGAACGATACGGATATGTTCCAACAACTGGCTCTTTCCAGTCTTTGCAATCGGGCAAATCAATGGAGCGTTCAACGATATCGAAATGACTGTCGGCATATGATACGCGGGAGCGCAGCATTTGTGCGGGGAAAAGCATTCGCAACCTGTGGTCTCTTGCCGTGTTATTAAATGCTGTTGTCAGTTCAATATGACGGGCTTTTTTCTTTAATGTAATCAGATGGGTTATGGGTAATTCGACTAAATCGGATGAGCGTTTGGTTGCGTCAGGGCAATGGCTTGGGACTCGAAGCGTCAAGTCAATTTTTATCGTTGCCGAGAGAACGCCATCTTCCACTTTTGAAATCTGGGCTTGCGCGCCGCTTGAATAGATAACCCTATCAAAGGTCGGCGCAATCCTCCTCCATGCATTTCCCGCCTCGCCGGCATCTTCCAAAAGGAGCAAGTTTTGGAATAATTCGCCGGTTTCTTTGTCGAGCACCGTCAGTGTTCCGTTTCCATTAGCCGTTACTTTAAGAAACTCATTTTCCATCTCATTGGGGGAAGTGAAAAGAGTTCCCGTTTTTCTATCGGGCTTGGCTGATGTTTCAATTGTGTAAACTTTGTAACCGAGCGATGGGATTTTATCCGCCGACAATTTGATGCGGAAGCGTCGAGAGAGAAATGCCTGCGGAACGTTCCATTGGTTATCCACAAAAATTCCTTCTTGTGTTTCTGAGATTATTTGATAATCGCAAATGCCGCCGTTGGGGTCGCGTATAATCAGCGATTGCGCCCCGCTTTCTTCTGGGACATCAATAAGCGTCTCAAGAATCTCTGTCCGTTCAAAAGGAAGGGGGTTGAAAAGCATTAATAATTGGGCGTTATTTTTAACTTCGCCGGTGTTTACGTTTTGTGCTAAAAATTTCATAGCATCTTGAACAAGACCTTCGCTGATTTGCCTTGTTTGGCGAAGATGATAGCGAACATCTTCTATCACATCGTCCGGCGCGCATCCTGCGTTGGCGTCATGCGTGTGTGTGCAAAGGAGATGACGCCATGCCATATCAAGATAGCGCTCAGGATATTCCAAACCGATTTGCCAAGCCAGAACGGATGCGGGCTCCGCCTGATGAATGAGCATCATCTCTGTGCGGAAATTTTCCTGTTTGAGGCGGGTGCGGGCGCTGATGGTTCCGGGCAGAAGATATGTCCACCAGCCATCTCGTAGATTCGTGCGCCGTTCTCCTATCAGAATAGTTAATTTTGATAAATCGAGATTTTTTTTCAATGTTTGGAAAAATTTTTCCAAGTCGCTGAAAATGACTTTGATTTCCCCCATTTGCTCGTTTGCATCTTTTACGACCTGCGGCTCCAGAGGGTGGGGCCAGGAGATATCGTGTCCGTGCATGGCAAGAAAATATGGGCTGGAATATTGCCCGCCCTCAAGCCGCAGCATCTCATCAAAGGCGGGTTTCAGGTTTTCTTTTATGTAGAGAACATCTGGTTCAAGAAGTTCAACGTTGGTGAAAACAGAATCGGCATCGGCGTTTTTGAATGGGGTCTCCCCTGTTTCGCCCCATCGCCAAGTCCGGTCATTGATATCAAGACCATATGTTATCTTGCGGAACACAAGATAATAATAATTATATCGGGCAAATAAGGCGAATCTGTGAGCCAAAACTTGCGAGCCGTCGGGCGACTTCCAGATAAATTCGCTTTTAGTTTCGTGCGGGCTGATGCCTCTATAAAAGAGCGCCGTATCAATTCCGAAACCGTTAAATATCTGAGGCAGCTGCCCTGTCTGTCCCCATGAACAAGGGGTATAGCCAATCTTCATCACATGTCCGAAAGATTGGCTAACCTTGTGTCCATATTGCAAATTTCGAATAATAGATTCCTGTGATATATTGGGGATGTCCGGCAATGAATACCAAGGTCCGATTAATAATCTGCGGGATTTTACCAGATTTTCGATACGGTTGCGATTCTGGGGACGAGCCTCCAGATAATCCTCAATCATAATACAATGAGCGTCCATTGTATAAGAGATGTAGCTATCATCGCGTTCCAGCAGCTCAAGAAGATAATCCATCATCTTGACAAGCATCATCCGCGTCTGCTGAAAACTGTAGCGAAATTCCCTGTCCCAGTGGGTGTTGGAAACTACGTGTATTTCTTTAAAATCAGGGGTCTGTTCCATTTTTAAAATAAATGATTCATACGGCGCTGCATACTTTTATAAAGGGCGTAGGCGACAGCAGCTTTGACAAAATCGGCAAGAATAAACGGCATAAATCCTTGTGTAATTGCGGCTGATAAGGTTGAACCTGTCACCGTTTTCAACCAGAGCACGCCCGGAATGTAATATGCCATTAGACCCAGCAATAAAACGGAAGAGTCTCGATAGATATTTGCCTGCTTGGCATTTGAAAGAAGGCGGCTGATGACAAAGGAGCAAAAGATGAATCCCCAAAGATAGCCGGCGGTTACCCCTGAAAGGGCGGAGAACCCGCCTTGAAATCCGGAAAATATCGGCAAACCAAAAGCGCCAAGAGCCAGATACCCTGCTTGCGATGCGATTGAAAATCTTCTAAGCGCCATTGCGCCAAAGAGGACAAAAAAGACCTGCATTGTAAAAGGAACGGGCGTCCACGGCAATAAAATCCGCGCTCCCGCGCCCAGCGCCATACAAAAGGTCAGAGCCGTTCCGCCAAGCAAGAGCCGGATTTTCCGGGATTCAATAACATCTGTTTTGAACAGGTTCGCTGCAATTGCCAATGCCGCCATTTTTCAATCTCCTTTATGATAATATTTTTAATCTAACATTTTTCGTGAAAAAAGTCTTTTCAACCGGCGCGCCTCATTGATGGAGCACATATAAATTTCATTGTCCGGTTTGATTCTAAGGGCTTTTTCATAATAGTCAATTGCCCTGTCATAATCACCTTGAACCTCTGAAAACACGCCCAGATTATTATAGGGAGCCGGGTCGTCCGGTCGAAGCGCAATGGCGCGCTCCCACGAAGATGCCGCCTCGTCCCATAAACCGTTTCGGGCAAGATTGACGCCGTTTTTGCAAGGCGGTGTTTTGCCTTTTTCTAAACGGCGCGAATCAGTCACTTTGTGAGGCGCAATAATTTTTGCAAGATTCGTCGTCACCTCGTCCATTAACCTGTTCAATAAATCATCTGCGCTTGGAAGGGCGGCGATTTCACCGGAGCCGAAAGCCTTTTTTTGAAAACTTGCCTGATAACGGTCGCCCACGATTACTTCGCTCGTTTCCACGTTTATCATGCGGAATGCGGCGGCAACCGTTCCGCTTCGAACCAAAACCGGCACATCAACATAGAATGTTTCAAATCGGGGAACCAAATTCCCCTGATAGTCGTGATAATATCCTGTGATTCGAGTCTCCGCTTTTTGCTCTGTCATTTTTTGGTCTTCAACGCTGCAACCCGTCACTTCGCCGGTAATAAGATAATGAGCGTTCAGCATTTTTCCCATTTCAATGGCTTTTGATTCGTCAACATAATCTGTCTGAGAAAATTTGTGTTCCATGAATATTGCATCCATCCGCGAGCGTTCCATCAGCTGATAATATTTTGTGGGAGCGAGTTTGGATACAAAGGAGCTTGCGATTCTTTCTCCGGCATCAGGCGCCTCCGGCGGCGATTTGAAATCAACCACTGCAAGAATCTTTCCCCCCTTGATGGGATATTTTGGGGGTTCGATGCGGCTGATAATGATGCGCGTGCTTCCGCAACCGGTTAAGATTATCAGCATCATTAAGCGCAATACTAACTCAAAAGTTTTTTCGCGCAATTTGAAAAACATATCAAACAATCCTCACATCAAAATATTGAACATATTCATTATGAAAACATCTATATGCTGTAAAGTGTTTTCTACCTTGATCCTTCAAAATAGTGAAAAAAATAAATGTGTCCGTTAGAAGTTGAAAAATGGGAGGAGGCGGGAGAAATCTGGGCATGGTTTGACCACGCTGTTTTTGTGATTAATTTTTTTCAACTTTTAAAATCTGCCTCCTGTTTTGATTTTTTTCCGTCCGCTTCAACACCTCAGAATGTTGCCCCAGTAGGCGCGAAAGAGTTTTTGAATGGCTTTGGGAATGCCCAGAAGGGCTATCACGGTTGTGCGGGCATGGCTTAACACACGCGCCGGCAGCGTGAACAAAAGCCTCCGTATTCGCCACAAGCGCATACGCAGCGGTGTCGCGCGCTTGCGCGGCTGTCCGTCCTTGCGCATCGTCTCCCCGCGCCCGCTCCGGCGCCCGCCCAACAAATCCACCGCGCGTCCCAAGACCTCCGCCAAAGACGCCACCGCATAAAATCCCGCATTCCGCGCATATTCCTGGCACGGCGGATGA
>MWCT01000028.1 GCA_002070185.1 candidate division BRC1 bacterium ADurb.Bin183 | reverse complement strand
CCCCGCCGTTTTCGAGCGCATTTTTGTGAATCGTCTTGTTATCGCCGAGGGGGAGGAGCAAGATTCTCAACGCATTGACTTGATTGAGACGGCAAAATCTTGGGGCGCCATCGTAAGAAAAGCGGCGGCGGGCGATAAACTTGAAGGTTTCTCAGGAGCCGCCGTTGAAGTTCTGAACCCTCCGCGCCCCGTCCACAGTTCATGGACGGATAACGACCGCTCCCTTGTCCTCCGCATCAGGAAAGGCGCCAGCGCAATTTTGTTTACAGGAGATGCTGAATTAATTGCCGAACAATCCATGCTTGGCTCAGGCGCCCATTTGGAATCGGCAGTTTTGAAGGTTGGGCATCACGGCAGCCGCGCTTCCACATCGGATTACTTTCTTAATGCAGTCAAGCCGGAAGCCGCTGTTATTTCCGTTGGGGCGGATACAGCTTATCGCCACCCGCATGATGAAACGCTCGAAAGACTCGCCGAACGCGGCATCCGTGTTTATCGAACAGACCGCAATGGCGCGGTGGTGATGAAGATGAAAGGCGGGAAACTCGAAATTAACACTATGAAAAAAAGGAAAGCGACTGCTAATGATCCCTGATGTTAAAAACCTTGTCCATGTTCAAAATATCCAGAATCTGCTTTACCCGCGGCGTCACGCGGAATAAAATAAAAGCCTTATTCGCCGCGGCAAAACGCTTGTGAAACTCCATTAAAAGACTGATTCCGCCAGTGTCCACATATGTTGTTTTTTCCATGTTGATGATAATCCGATTGACGTCATTGTTTCCGGCGAGCGCGCGCTCAACCGTGTCGCGGAGCACAAACGAATTGCCCGCCGTCAAAACATTATCCAGCCAAAGAAGGAGGTTTTTGTCTTTGATCTGGGCTGTCACATTCAGGTCTGGCGGCGTATCGCTGCGGCGGTTGTCGCCTTCGATACGCCGATCCATGCGGCGCATATCAGACCGGCTTTTTCTCCGAATCATCAACCTCGCCCCCCTTTAGCCATGTTCAATTTCACGCTTCCGGCTTTGAACGAATCTCGATGCCAAGAATTTCTTTTTGAATCTCGATTAATTTTCGTATGCCCAAAGCCGCCAGATTCAAAAGATCGTCCATCTGCTGCCGCGTGAACGATTTGGTTTCCGCCGTGCCTTGAATCTCAATAAGCCCGCCTGCGCCGTCCATCACAACATTCATGTCCACCTCAGCCTGTGAATCCTCAATATAAGAAAGGTCAAGCGCGGGCAGCCCTTCCACAATCCCAACGCTCGTGGCTGCCACATAATCCTTCAAGAAAACGCGCCCCATCTGATTCATCTCAACCAGTTTCTTCATTGCCAGCCCCAGCGCGATGCAGGAGCCTGTGATGGCAGCCGTGCGCGTGCCCCCGTCCGCCTGAATCACGTCGCAATCCACAAAAAAAGTCCGCTCGCCAAGGCTCTCCATTTCCACCACCGAACGCAGCGAGCGTCCGATTAATCGCTGAATTTCCGCCGAGCGCCCCGGTATCCCCGATTTTGTGCGGTCGCGCGGTTTTCTTTGATTGGATGAACATGGGAGCATGTCATACTCCGCCGTCACCCAACCCCGACCCGTGCCGACCAGATGCGGAGCTGCGTGATTATCCAGCGAAACAGCGCACAAAACCTGCGTGTTGCCCAATTCAATCAATGCCGAGCCTACGGCGTATTTCAATATATTCGGCGTGACTTTTACCGGTCTCAAATCATTTGACTGACGTCCGTCAATTCTCATGAAAAAACTCCATTTGGTTTTTTAATCGTCCGACCAGCGGACGCGCCACCCGCGAGTATCTATTTGAAAATTCGGCGTATCCTTGAATCCCGGATCCTTGAAAGTGGAACTGAACCCCAACCCTCCGAATAATCGGGTTTTGTCCTCGATTGCCATCACAAGCTCCGCAACCACCTCAAAATCCGCCTGATCCACATTGCCGTCTCCTGTTATATCATCCATCATGCCGTCGCCGTTTTCGTCAATGATAAAAATACAGGAGTCGCCATAAATGGTGCGGCTGAACTGCGCAATCTCTATCCCCTTGCGCCGCATGAGCTCAACGCCATTGGGCGGGATGAATCCTCGAAGAATTTTAAACGAGCTGACTTTTATGCCGGCTTCTTTCAGCGCATCCAAAAGGTCTTCCAGTCTTTTGACAAGCGAAGGGTCAAGGGCGATAAAATGCGTTTTGCCCTTCTCTGAGGCGGGAGAAAAATCCCCCAGTGTAAAATGCCGTGAAATCGGCGTGGAGGCATTTTCGGGCGTAACCTTTATGAAATATTTCGGGGGACGATAAGCCTCCCGATGCGATAAAACCGGCTCCCGAACCTTGGCGTCGTTCTCATTCGGATAAAGTCCGATGGGGTAGCCCTCAATAACGCCGTTGCTGTCCTTGTCAAAAGCCTGCATCACAATGAAATTAAAAACAAAGGAACCCACAATATTTCGCTCATTCAGATTCTTTTCTTCCGGCGCAAGGCGTGAGTATGTTGCTTCTTCCACTAAAAGCGCCGAAAGTTTATACGAACCCGGAACCGGAGGCGCCTGCCATTGCATTCCGCCCGGCTGGAATTTTTTCGCCGCCCCGCCGGACATCTCCCAACGAAGATTGCGCCCCTCTTTCACAAGATACGTTTTTGCCGCCGCCGGCTCGATTGCCGATTCAATATCCACATCAGCAGGCGCAGCATCCGCAAACTCCACAGAAGCGGTAAGCCAATCTCCCGGAATAGCAAACGTTGCCCAGCCGGATTCAATCGGCGACGCCTTGCCTCCATTGATTCCAACCCTGCCTATGAGCGGAATCATCTTTGCGGCAGGCGGCGATGCCGTTGTTGCAGACGGCGCAACAGCATCTTGCGCCGCACAAAATAAAGGCGATATAGCCGCGTTAATAATATACAATAAAACCAGAACATATTTTTTCATCGAATAAACCTCCAACAGCAAATTATCATAACGCCTTTATTCTTCATTTCTCATTATTGGTTGAACCCAACCAAAACCTTTGCCTCATTTCAAGAACAATAATTAGCAGCGAGCAAAGATGACGCGTCTTATGTCGTGGGCGCGCTCTTTAATCTTTTGGCATTGAGGGCAAATTCTGATGGCTAAAAAACAAGAGCAAATAAAAAAGTAGTTTCCCAAGCCCAGCTTCCCGCTCGTTAATCGTCCCGAAGTTTTTGCTTTACAAAATGTACAGGAAATATAGAGAGCGTATATTAATTAATCTATTTGTGGAGAAACCCGTGATGCCCAATTTATTTACGCACCCCCATAAACGCTATAATCCCCTGACAGATGAATGGGTTTTAGTAAGCCCGCATCGCCTGCAACGCCCTTGGCAGGGCAAGGTGGAGCAAACGCCGCAAGATTCTTTGCCCGCTTATGATCCCAAATGCTACCTTTGCCCGGGCAATGAACGCGCCGGCGGACACCGCAATCCCCCCTATAAAAACGTGTTTGTTTTTGACAATGATTTTTCCGCCTTGTTGATTGACACGCCAAAGGCAACCCTTCGCAAATCGAAACTAATCCGCGCCCAGAGCGAAAAAGGCATCTGCCGCGTGATATGCTATTCACCGAGGCATGACCTTACAATGGCGGAACTGCCGACAAGAGATATCGAAAATGTTGTGGATGTTTGGACAAAAGAGTATTATGAACTTTGTTCAAGAAAGGAAATCACCCACGTCCAAATTTTTGAAAACAAGGGCGCCATCATGGGCTGCAGCAATCCCCACCCGCATGGTCAAATCTGGGCAACGCAAACAATCCCAACCGAACCCGCGCGCGAAATTAAATCGCAAAAAAATTACGCCAACGCAAATGGCGGGAAATGCCTGCTCTGCGAATATCTCAAACTCGAACTGGAAACAGGAGAGCGAATCATTTGCTCAAACGATGAATGGATCGCGCTTATTCCATTTTGGGCAAAATGGCCATTCGAAACAATGGTTCTCCCCAAAAACCATGTGAAAGACCTTGTTGCGTTTAATAACAAGCAACGCCAAAATCTTGCGGATATCCTGAAAAAAATAACCACCCGTTATGACAACCTTTTCAACGTCTCGTTTCCTTATACGATGGGATTGCATCAAGCGCCTTCGGACTACAAACCCTACGATTTCCTGCATTTCCACATTCATTTTTATCCGCCGCTTTTGCGCTCGGCAACCGTCCAGAAATTTATGGTCGGATTCGAAATGATGGCAAACGCCCAGCGCGATATCACGCCCGAACAGGCGGCAGAACGTTTGCGCTCGCTGCCGGAGGAACACTTTTGCCAAAAATGCAAATGAGGGTTGCCGCATGATTTCCAACGAACATATCAGCGATGTGTTTGTATCTATTTTCCAGACAGATGCCGAGTGGATTTCCTCCGCGCCCGGCAGGGTTAATATCATCGGCGAACACACGGATTACAACGGCGGATATGTGCTGCCTGCGGCGATCAACCGAGAAGTCAAAATGGCGGCAAGCCTCCGCGGCGATAACCGGCTTTTTCTTTATTCGGAATATCATCGAGAAATGTATGAGACGCTCATCTCGACAAAGATTGCCCCGCCTCCACAAAAATCGTGGCATAATTATTTTTTGGGTGTGGCGGAACAGTTTCAAAAAAAACATTTGCCCGTGCCGGGTATGAACGTCCTCATTAGCGGCGATGTGCCCCTCGGAGCCGGACTATCCTCCTCCGCCGCTTATGAGGTGTGCGCGGCAACGCTCCTTAACACAATAAGCGAGGCAAATCTTGCCCCCCGCGAAATCGCCCTCCTTGCTCAAGCGGCGGAACATGGCGATTTTGTGGGCGTCAAATGCGGCATCATGGATCAATACATATCAGCAATGGCTCTGCCCGATCACGCCCTTTTGATTGATTGCCACACCCTTGATGCAACGCCCGTTCCCTTCAATTCGCGAAAAGCATCCATTGCCATCATTAACTCTATGAAGCACAGAAAACTCGTTGGTTCAGAATACAATCGCCGCCGCGCCGAGTGCGAAGAGGGTTTGCGGCTCATCAGCGAGTGGAGCAAAAAATCCTTTTCATCGCTCAGGCATATCCCGTCTGAGGTCTTTGATAGATTTAAAGAGCAACTCCCCCTTGATGTGCGCAAACGGCTTCGGCATAATTTGACCGAAAACGACCGCGTCCGCGCCTGTGTGCAATTTTTTGCCTGCGATAACTTCAAAGAGGTCGGACATATGCTTTACGCCTCCCATGCCAGTCTCCGCGATGATTTTGAGGTTTCATGCGCAGAGCTGGACGCCATTGTGGATATCGCCTCCCGGTGCGAAGGAGTTTACGGCTGCCGCATGACCGGCGCCGGCTTTGGAGGATGCGCCCTTGCCCTCGTTGCGCCCGAGAAAGTCGAATCGTTCAAGAGCCGCATGATTGAAGAATACAATCGGATGTTTTCAAAAACGCCGGAAATCTACATCACCCCGCCATCCGCGGGCGCGAACGTCCTCCGAAAAAAAAATGGCTGAAGGACGCTTCCTTCAGCCATCAATCTGCGTAAAATATACCGAACTCAGAACCGAATCACAACCACCCGCGCATTCTTAATATAGGCAGTCGCCGCCGCATTCTCGCTCTTGTAATCAATCTGAATATGATGATTGGCGGCGGTCAGGTTC
This sequence comes from candidate division BRC1 bacterium ADurb.Bin183, assembly GCA_002070185.1. Lineage (GTDB taxonomy): Bacteria > Sumerlaeota > Sumerlaeia > MWCT01 > MWCT01 > MWCT01. The sequence continues at coordinate 6,489 of MWCT01000028.1, read as the reverse complement.
AGACGCTTCAAGGATGCAAAAGTCACATAGTCCGTTGTGTCTTGCGGCTCAAACGGGCAATCGCCGTATATAGTGGAATCAATGGTCAGGCGGACTTCGGGACTATAGCTGACGCTGGAGCCTTTGTATCGCGCTGTGGCAAAAACAAGACAGTTTGACTGCGCCGAAGGCGTGAAATCGAGCAGTGTCTTATATTGCCAACTGGTGCTGGTGGTTGACCATGCCCCATCGCTTTCCGCATAATAATGTTCAAAACCTGAAAGCGGAATGACGGCAATGCGCGGACGGCGCACATACATCGTCCCCGATTCCGAAAGGCAAGTGATGGTGAACGTGTGCGAACCCGCTGTCAGGTCAACCACCCTCATTGCGCCAAACGTGTAATAATTTGTGACGTCCTGCCCTTCCAACAGGTCCTCATCATAAATCGTGCCGTCAACTCTGAACCGCGTATAAATGCTGTAACTTTCTGAATTGGGACACGGTTCTGCGGTTGCTATCAAAAGATAACGCCCGGCTGTTGCACTGAACGAAAGCGAGGCAACAGTGCTTTCTGTAGTTGTCACATTCACCTGAGCGTCCTGATCGTCATCTTTGTAAGATGTCGGCACAGGAAAGGCGATAATTCGCGCGTTGCGTATGCGGGCGGTAGCTGCCGCGTTCTTGCTGCAATATTGAATCTTTATTGTATGCGACGCCGCGGTCAGGTTGATGACTTTGTGCGTGATGAATGATTGATAATTGGTCGTGTCCGAAGGTTCGGCGTCATACATGGCATAAACAGTGCCATCAATGGTCAACTGCGCCTTGGCGTTGTATGATTCCGAACTGCCGTTCACTTCGGCGGTGGCGATAATCAGAAAATTTCCCGCCGAAGGCGTGAAGGTCAGCGTCGTCTTGTCCTGCCAGCTGGTGCTTGTGCTCTGGCTCAAAGCGTCGCTTTCGGCATAATAGGAAAGAACAGGCGCCGCCGGCGTTGCGGAAACCTGCGCGCTGTATCCGCTTTGATTCTGCAGCGGCGTATTGTCCACAGCCGTCACGACATAATAATAAGTGACGCCGTTTGCCGCTGTGTTGTCAGAATAATTGCTGACCGTCGCAAGCGAGCCGTTAATCTTGGTATAAGGACCGCCGCTGACAGTCGCTCGATAGATATTGTATCCCGCAAGGTCGGGTTCCGTGTTGTCTGCCCAATCAAGGCTGACCGTGTTATTGCCCGCAATTGCGCTCAGTCCGGTCGGCGCTGCCGGAGGCGTTGTATCCTTCGGCTGCGCAGAGATTTGCGCGCTGTTTGCGCTTTCATTGGGCGATGCAGCATTGTCCACCGCTGTCACAACATAATAATATGTCGTAAAATTGGCTACACTGTTATCGGCATAATTGCTGCCTGCTAAAAGCGAGCTGTTGATTTTTGTATAAGGACCGCCGCTGACGGTGGCTCGATAAACATTGTATCCCGCAAGGTCGGGTTCCGTGTTGTCCGCCCAGTCCAGATTGACTACGCCGTCGCCAGCCGTTGCGCCCAACCCTGTCGGCGCCGCCGGAGGCGTCACATCCAGTGGATTCTGCTGCGGACCCTGCCAAACATCATCCACATAAAGAGTGAATGATGCCGTTGGATCCCCGCTGACGGCGCTGATGCAGAGCGCCTCCAGCGTTCCCCATTCGCCTTCAAGAACTCCGTTGCCCGTCATGGATGTCCATGCCACATTGGGGATATCTATGAACACATACTGCCAATCCGGCGAAGCATTAATACGGACTTTATTTGTTGTGCGCTCAATGGCTCCTGTTAGCCCGCCATTTGCGCCTATCGGTCCATTGCCGCCAGTCTCGCGAATTTGAATCTGCAAATCCAATTGTCCCGCCGTCAATTTGACATAAAAGGAAAGACCCTTGTTCAGTTTCAGCAAGGGATTGGGACGATTGGCGGTGTTGTAAGTCGTCAGACGGATATACCCGCTGCCGGGCGTTGTCCACGTCCAGGACACTTTATTGCTCTTTGAACCCGGCGAGCCGATATTGGGACCAAGGCGGTTATTTGCCGCTTCCGTTGAAACGACGGCGCTGCTGCCTGTCTGAATGCCTGTGGTGCTGCCGGAGAAATCAGGATTGCGGAACATTGCGGCAGCTCCGGCGGTGTAGGATTCAAAACCATCAACAGCCGCGTTGGTCGGAACAGGCGTGGTTTTAACTTCGCTGCTATATGCGCTCTCATTATGGTTCGGGGTGTTGTCCACAGCCGTCACAACATAAAAATAAACGGTGTTATTGGTCAGCCCGGAGTTCGTGAAGTAGCTGGCTGTTATCACTGTGCCATTGACCTTTGAATAAGGACCGCCAGAGACAGTCGCCCGATATACGTTATATCCCCCAAGGTCGGGCTCCGTGTTGTCCGCCCAGTCAAGATATGCCGCGCCATCGCCCGAAGAAATAACCAGCCCTGTCGGGACAGCCGGCGGCGTCGTGTCTTGCGGCTGCGCGGAGACCTGCGCGCTATATGCGCTCTGGTTGTGATTCGGTGTATTATCCACCGACGTCACAACATAGTAATAAGTCGTGAAGTTGGAAACCGTTCCATCCACGTAGTTGCTGACGGTCACGAGCGAGCTATTAATCTTGGTGTAGGGACCTCCGCTGGTTGTGGCTCTGAACACATTGTATCCCGCAAGGTCGGGTTCAGTGTTATCCGCCCAATCAAGCGCGACGGATTTATCGCCCGCCGTTGCGCCGAGCCCTGTCGGGACAGCCGGCGGCGTTGTGTCTTGCGGCTGCGCGGAGACCTCGTTGCTGTATTCGCTCTCATGAGATGTTAAATCCACCGCCGTCGCCACATAATAATAAGTGACAAAATTAGTTGCGCTGGAATCATTGTAATTGCTGACGGTCACAAGCGAGCCGTTAATCTTGGTATAAGGACCGCCGCTCGTCGTGGCGCGATAAATGTTGTATCCCGCCAGATCCCCTTCGCTGTTGTCGTTCCAGTCGAGAGCTACCGAACCATCTCCAGCGATAGCGCTAAGACCTGTGGGATTTGCCGGAGCTGTGTCTGCATAAAGGAAACGAATTGCATCTGCCATGACAACGCTGCCAGCTGAGAAGTTATCTGTTATCTGAACATAACCATTTGTTCCCGCATTAAAAGTCCATGTTCCCAGCAGGTTCCAAGTCCCGCCGTTTGCCGTTTGATTGATATAGACCGTGTTTGTCCCGCCCGCATGGGTGATTTTAATCTCGGCTGCTGTGGCGCGGTTTGAACCCTGAGGATGCCACTCATAAACCTCATACTGCCCGGCGTTCTGGATGGTCGGCTTGAATGTGGCATACGCCGCGCCCGTGCCGGGTCCTTTGTAGCGATAATCCGTGCTGTATTTATCTGTGGAGGCTGTCCCCGCGCTCCAAGAACCGGTGAACGTCGCCCAGATATTGTCAATAATGATTTCATTGGCATCTCCGGCAACGAGCGAGACATTTTTTGTGGTCACGTTTCCAGCTGCGATGCTCACATTCCCGATAGAGTTATCGGCATAACCCAGTTTTTGAACAAGGAGCGTCGCAGTACCCGGTGCGATGCCAGTGATGGCAAAGGAGCCATCGCCGTCCGTCCAGACAGTTTTGCCGCCGCATGTGACAAGCGCCCGATCAATTTTGATGCCTGTGGAGGAGTCTGTCACGACGCCGCGCAGATAACCCTCCGTCGGCGCGGTTTTCCAAGGCATGGAGGGAACCGCTGCCCATGATGGAAAGACTTGGTTTTTGAAATAAGACCACACAGTTGCATCGGGGTCTGTCCCATTATCCGGCTCGGCATAGGAATAAACCACAATGCCATCCGCTGCTGTGCCGCGCGAATAAAGCATCTGCGCAACCGAACCTTCTTTGGTATTCAGATATGCCCCGATACCCGAATGGAGGAAACGCTCCCCGCGATATGTGAGGGCTTCATTGAGGCGGCTTTCAAATGTTGATTGAGATTCTGTATAACCCATCAGGCAGTTGGAGTCAATAATCTTGCCCGTGTTCCAGTTCTGCCATTCTTGGAAATAATAATCATAAGCATCCGAGCGGCGTCCAATAGTGGCTGCTGAAACGTCAATGCCGGGCTTGACGGCGATAATGTCCACATACGTGCGGCGCAGCCAGTCCGTAATCTGGCGGCGTCTCCATGCGCAAAAACTCGCATCATCAATGGAGGGTTGCCCCGTGCGCCCTGTCTCCGCGTTAAAACGCGCAATCGCCGTGCTATTGTATCCCATATCCCGCCCCAGATAGCGGATATAATCAAATTGAATGCCGTCAATATTATAATTGGTCACCAAGTCCATGACCACTTTTTTGTTCCACTCATTTGCCTCCGGACATCCCGGATCCAACAAGTAATACTCCCCGCTGATAAGCGTCGAACCTGCTGAATTCTTGCTCAAATATTCCGGATGCGCATTCATGACATGCGCGGGATTGGTCGAGCCCGATGCCCCCGACCAGACCAGATAGGTGACAATCCACGCATGAACCTGAATGCCCTGCGCATGAGCCTTATTTATCAAATCCTGCAACGGGTCAAAACCTGCGGCAATATCCGAGGCGCGCGGTTCTAAGTTCGGCGTATGAGGAGTGTAATAAGCGTCTCCGCGTTTGCGAACCTCGGCGTAGATGGCATTATAATTATTGCTCTTTGCAAAATTAACGAGCGTTGTAATTTGAGAAGATGTCTTGATTCCAGAATGCCACGCGTCCACCCACAAACCGCGAATCTCCGGTTTCGGCGTCGGCGTCGGTGTCGGTGTCGGCGTTGGAGTTGGTGTCGGCGTTGGGGTGGGCGGCGTCCATGGATTTTGCTGAGCCCCCTGATAGATGTCATCCATATAAAGCGTGAAGGCGGCGGTGGGGTCTCCGTTCACAGCGCTGATGCAAAGGGCTTCGAGCACGCCCCATGACCCGTCCAGAACACCATTGCCTGTAAATGCAGTCCACGAAATATTCGGAATATCAAAATACACATACTGCCAGTCGTTGGAGGCATTAACGCGGATTTTGGCAGCGGAGCGTTCAATGCTTCCCGATACGCCGCCGTTGGCGCCGATGGGACCGCTGCCGCCGGTCTCGCGAATCTGTATCTGCAAATCAATCTGCCCCGTGGGCAGTTTCACGTAAATCGAAAGCCCTTTTGTCAAATCAAGGAACGGGTTCGCTTTATTTGCCGTATTGAAGGTCGTCATCCGGATGTAACCCGTTCCCGGCGTCGTCCATGTCCACGCTGTCTTATACGATTTCGTCCCCGGATTCGAAACACTTCGGTCAATACGGTCGTTAGCCTGCTCGGTCGAAACCCCGACAAAGTCGCTTGCCGCAGTCACGCCGGTGGTCGAGCCAGAATATGTCGGCTTCTGGAATATCACAGAAGACCCCGCTGCATAAGACTCGAAGTTATCAAGGATGACCTGCGTTGGAGAGGGCGTCGGCGATGGCGATGGCGTGGGAGGCGGCGTCGGCGTCGGATTCGTCAATCCGAAGAAATTCACCACGCGACCCATCACGTCATTCCGAACGCTTGCCAAGGCAATCGTCTCAAACGGAAATCCGAGAACCACAACCTTGACATTTCCATTGTAAACCACCGCAGCGTTTCCGCCAGAACCGCCCACATACGTCATCGCAGCTGTTGCGCCGTTGACGGCGGTCAACTGATCCGGATAATCTGCGTCATAGCAGGCGCCATTGGCGGGGGAGAAAGAAAAGGACGCAAGCCCCGCAAACGGAGCCGCGCTGCCCTGAACCTGATACGTCCCCGCATCATCGCCCGCATACGCCGTCCTCAACGTCCCGGAGGCAAAAGCCTTGTCTGCAGCCGAGCCCTGCTGATCCAGATCCCAAAGAATCTCCGAACCCGAAACAAACAGGCATTTCCCGTTGACGGAAAGGAACGAGTTCACCTTCGCTTGCTCAACGCTGGAAAAAGTCTCATCGCCGGTGGATTCCTCGCCGCAAATCCAGAAGAGCGCCTGATAACCGCCGATGGATATGTCATTGTCCGCTACAGCCTCATTGGAGGCGCCGTCGAATGAAATGCCAGCCGCATGCATCGCAAAGGCGTGCTGTATGGAATAATTAAAGGTCTGGAAATTCAAAGGATTCGTCCAGCAGACATTCCCCGCATTTCTAATATTTTCCCAGACCAGCATCGTATTATTAAAACGGTCAAAGCCGTTCACAAGCAAAGCCTGCGCGGAACTGCCAGAAGACGGCAGACGCACAGCAAGCGTTTCGGTGGGGAAGGATTGACCGCCGGCATTCACCGCGCACACGCGGAAGAAATAAAGATTGCCCGGAGTCAGCCCGCCAATTGTCGCCGATGTTCCAGCCGCCGCAACCCCGTTGTCAAAACCATTGCCATTTTCCGATTTGAACACCTTGTAACTTTGAGCAGCATCGCCAAGAAGATTATTGCCGGTATTATATGGCGGGGCGTCCCAACCCAACTGCACCTGC
>MWCT01000027.1 GCA_002070185.1 candidate division BRC1 bacterium ADurb.Bin183 | reverse complement strand
GGGGAGCCCGCCGATGTGATCGGAATCAGAATGTGTGGCAACCACAGCATCAAGGGATGCCACGCCCCGTCTTTCAAGATAGGGGATGATAACCTGTTTGCCCATATTGCGCGGGACGCTGCGTCCGCCATCTATGAGCATGTTGGCGCCGTCGGCAAATTCGATATAGGCGCTGTCTCCCTGCCCCACATCAAAAAAAACAATCTCCATGTCCGGTCTGCCGCTCTGCAAAATCGGAAACCAGACAAGCAAGGCAATAAGCATGGCAAAAGCGATTATGAGCCGCGCTTTCCGTCCCGGCAGCCGGCTCTTTTTTTCCAGCATCCAGTTCCCCCCGAAGAGGAGAAGATAATAGAGCGCGATGAGAAACCACGGAAGCGGTTCCAGATGAATGGAGGCGCCGGGAACATCGGCAAGGAGATGGACTATTTCCCGCAGGAGATTTAAAGACGCGCCCGCAACAACGCCAAGCAACGGGAGCATGAGAGGAAATAGATATCCCGCCAAAACCATCGCCGCTGCTAAGGCAAGGCACAAAAAAGCAAAAGGAATGGCAATGGGATTTGCCATGAATGAGGCGAGGGAAATCCGATGAAAATAGTGGGCAAGGAGGGGCAGAATGGCAAGCTGGATGGAGAGCACCATGAATAGAGGGAAAAGGATGCGGCGATTGATTTTTGCCCGAAGCGCCTTCTGCTCCGATGAGGCGAATTCCAGATTGAGAAAAAAGTTATCTTTGAAGACAGGCAGAAGGATAACCATTCCCGCCACGCAGATATAAGATAGTTGGAAATCCACCTGCGATAGGGCGCGCGGGTTGAGGATAAGCGTCCAGAATGCGGCAAACGAAAGGAGCGAAATTCCATCAAGCGGTCGTTTCAATCCCGGCAGCCAATAAGATGCAAGGAGCATGGAAATCATGATGGCTGAACGCACAACCGGCGATTGAAAACCGACAAAAATCGCGAAAATCCAGATAAAGATAATTGTCAGAATTGCAGCTATGCGGATGTTGAGATATGCCAGACGGAGCAGGAAAAAAACAAGCGCGGCGATTACCCCCGCATGGAGTCCGCTGACGGAAAACAGATGCACAAGCCCTGTTTGTTGAAAGGCATCTTTATCCGCCGGCAAAATATCTTCTGTGCGCCCCATAGCAAGTCCTTTGAGCAGAGCGGAATTTGCGGGCGAAAGAACAGAGTCAAAGATTGTTGCGATATCTTTGTGAAATCCAGCGACTGCATGGAGAGATTTATTGATTACGGAGCGTCCTGATTGGGGCGGAGCAATGCTGATATCATCGGAGGTGTTGATGCGGAATATAAGATGGATTCCGCGCTGCCGTAATCTTTTTTGATAATCCGGCAATGTGGGATTGCTTAAGGCGGAGCTCTGTGCGATGCGGGAGCGCAGATGAATTTTATCCCCGCGCATGGAAACATTTTTCCGAATTTCTTCGGCAGCCTCGTTGTATAAATAAACCAATGCGCGCGATTTTAAGGAAATGGTTTTTCCCTGCCATGATATGGAGGGGTTTTTAACGAGGAGTGTGACAGAGTCCGAACGATAATCCGGCTCGGCGGCAATGGTGGCGGCGACCTCCGGCGCCGGTTGGGCGGGCAATTTTTCCACAATCAGCGACGCAAGGTTATCCGCCTCCACAATCAGGCGCTGCTGATGAAAACCGAGAAAAAAGACTGCTGCCAGAAGAAGGCAACCGCTTGTGGCGGATGTTAGATTTTTTTTACGCGCCAAAAAAAGGGAGCCGTGCGCAATGAGCAGAAGCACAGTGGCGGATAGCGCGAGCCATGCGGGCGCGGCAATATTCATGCCTAAGATTCTGCCGGCAAGAAGGAGGAGCAAAACGATGAATGCGGGTCTTTTCATGGGGCATTAACGTCTGGAGTGGAGGGTTTCATAAATATCAATGGTTTCTTCGGCGCGGTCGAGAAGTCGGAACATTTGCGCCGATTGACTGCGGGCAGATTTGCCCATCATTTCCAGACGGGATAAGTTTGAAAGAGCGCTTGAGATTTTTCCTGCAAGGTCGTGAATATCATTCGGGGCGACGATAAACCCCGTTTCTCCCTCTTTGATTATTTCAGGCACAACGCCCTGTCTGACGCCGATAACGGGAATGCCCGAAGCCATTGCCTCCATGACGGCGCGGCAACTCCCCTCCGAACCCATCGCAAGAAAAAGAGACGCGTTCATCGCCCTGTATGCTTGCGGCAAGTCATGCGTCCGATAGCCTCCCATGATAATCCGTCCAGCAAAAGGAGGATGTTTGATGCGTTCCCTGATATCGCGCTCCATCTCTCCCCTGCCGATTATCATAAGACGAGCCTCAGGGATATCTGAAAAGACTTTGGGCAGAGCGGCAAAAAGCCAGTCGAATCCGCGGTCTTTTCTGAGCCGCGAAACAAGCCCCAGCACGGGGGCGTCTTCTGGAATATCAAGGCTTCGGCGCATTGCCTTCCCATCCACGCCGGGGTGGAAGCGCGCCTGATTGACGCCGCCGTATATTACGAAGATGGATTTTTCGAGCATGGGATGCCGCCGCAGGACGAGCCGGCGCATGGCAAGCGAGGGGACGATAATGGCATCGGTGAGACGGGTAAATAAATGGCGATGCACGGGGTCGGCATAGGGCGCGCCAAAGCGGTGCATGGTGCGGATGATGAGCGGTCTGGGGGAAATGCCGCGAACCGCAAGGACGGCAATCCAGTGGTCATGGAGCAGGTGGGCGTGGATGACATCGGGTTTGAGCGCAAGAATATGCCGCCGCAGGATTCGGACATCTTTAATAATGGTGACTGGGTTCATGCGGCTATCCAAATGGAGTCCCTCAAGGACGGAAATCCCCAAAGCGCGGACGTATTTTTCGAAAGAGCGTCCGCATTCAAAACCGGCAAAAACATCGCAGCCGAGCGCCTTTTGATGAAAAGCAAGGTTGGTCATGGGCTCGGCGACGCCTGTCCATCTTTTGGTTGAGGCAAGATGAATGATTTTCAGATTGTCGCGCATAATTAAAAGGATGGTTTGGCACGGGGGGCTGTGATTGCAAGGAAATTATCCTTGATTGACGGAAGCGATTTTGAAAGATGGTGAATCATGTTTGATTCAAGGATTTTACCATGCCTGAAAAGCGATTTTTTTTGATATGCATCGCCGCAGCGTTTTTGGCGGGGATGTTATGCTCCTGCTCTCTTTTTGTTGTGCGTCCTTTTAATCCCAATGATTCTGCAGTAAGCCGGTATTTTCCACACAACCGCAATGCGCGGTTCACCTACCGCATCACGCTCGATGATAAAGTCACGGAGCGGGTGTTTCAATGGAAGGGGGCTGATGAAGCCTTTGGGAAAAAGGTTCACATCCTGACGGATTCAAAAGGCGCTATTAAGGCGTATCAATGGACGCCGCGGGAGGTTCATCTGCGGGGGATTTCCATACAAAATCAGATGAAGCCCACATATTACAAAGGGGATAACGCCTGCCTTGCGGCGCCATTAATTGAGGGGCGCGGTTGGCGCATTCGAGCCTTCATGGAAACGGAGACGACCAAGATTCGCCAAACCGGCATGGCGCGGGTTGAGAAGGTGGGAAAATGCCGGGTGGAGGCGGGAGAGTTTGACGCCGTGAAGATTTTTTATGATATTACCGCAGAGTATCAAGTCAAAAAAACTGGGGAGAAGTCTTCCGTTCTTGCCCAATATTCCATCTGGTATGGAGAGGGAATCGGCGCGTTGAAACAAACTGGGACGTCCTTCATCGAGAAGGAGAATCGGGTGATTCACCTTGAGCAGGAGCTCATCAAGTTTGAGACGCGCGAGTTTGGCAAGGCAAGAGAAGACAAATCCAGCGAGGAAACGCCGCCTCCGATGGAAAACCCCGCCTTTATCGTTTTCTGATTATTCGGCTCTGGGGAGAACCATAAACTCGGAATTCAAAATACCGGCATGGGGGTCGTCCGCCGACCCGAGCATGTCCTGCCCGGCATGAGCCATATATGTGCCCATTCGGGAGCGGATGTTTGAGGCGCGGTGGAAATATACTTTTGTTTTATCGGCGGGCGCGATAGCGATAAATCGAATGGTCGCCATGACGCCGGTTCGAACAAGCACGTCGCTTTTGGCTATGCCCATCTTGTAAATAATTCGTCCGCTGTGGTTTAATGCCGTATTGGCTATGTGGTAATCGAAGGGGAAGATTTCCGTTGAGTCTCCGTCATGGATATTTACATCTCTTGTAATCCAGTTATCCTCATCATAATCCACGACTTGAAGGACTTTTGGGTCGAAGCGGATTTCGAGAGAGACGTTGTCAATGGGCAGCCCTTTGGAATTGCTGAAAAGGATATCCATATCAAATATTTGACCTTCGCGGATGATATCCTTTGGATTAGAAAGGGCAAGCGCGATAACGCCTTCGGTCTCTTTTTTATGTTCCAATCTGTCCACGATGATATCAAAAGGTTCGGGCAGTTCTTCCTCGTCTTCTTCGCTGAGCTCGGATTTGGGAAAAATGGTAATTGATGCGTCAAGCATTCCGTCGCCGGGGACGGCGGGATCGCCGAGGATATTCATCGAATCGAGGAACAATCCTGATTGCTGTCCCTTGAATTCGGCGAAGGAAAGCGCAGCTTCTTTTTGAGGCAAAAGCGGTTTCCATTGAATGGCGAGCAGTTCATCATTTACCAGAAGGAACGGCTTGGATAATTCGGCGTTGAAAACAACAAAACCTTCTTTGGCATAGACGGTCATCTGCGGCGGCGTATTAAGGAGTTCTGTTGATAACCTATCTTCGTAACTAACGGGCGCGAGGATTGCAGGGTCGTATTTGATGGCAAGCGAGACTTTATTGAATGGCATGCCGCGAGGATTGGAAAGAACCAATATGGTAGAGAAGATTTCATCATTGAGAACAACCTGCCGGTCGGGCGGGTAAAAATACAATATGGCAAGGTTGGGGTCGGCTTTTTCCTGAAACACCGGAACCTGATAGGTGGATTTATAATGTTTGCTGCCCTTTCCCTTGCCGCCGCCTTTTTTTGAAGGAACTGCGCCCTGTTTGCGAGAGGAGGAGTATTTTTGAACCGCGCCTTTGGCATCGGAGGGCTCATCCTTTTTTGTGGCGGCAGCCGCGCTGGATGGTTTTGGCGTGGCGCTGGCTGGCTTTGGAGTGGCGGCTGTGGGCGCAGGCGTCCGAATGACAGTGGTTGTGGTATCTGTGCGAATAGGAGTCGGGTTCGGCGTTTGCGATATTGCAAGAAGGGCTACGGAGCACAAAGCCAAAATAACGGTTTTAAATATATAATTTTTAATCATGAACGTCCTCATTCATCAAATAAAACATTCCCAAACTTAAAAACAGGCATTGGGCGATTTCAAGAATAAATGACTTTGCCAAATGATGATTTGTTTGTTTTGCCGTTTGTGCCAGCGTTGCCATAAATGACTTTTCAAAAAAACAAAAAAATAAATGCGTCCATGATGGGGTAAAAAAAGATGCGGGAGGAATAATGGGCGTCGTTAAACTTTGTTGTTTTTATAATGTTTTTTCAATAAGCTGCAGCTGTTTTGAAGATGCCGGGCTAAATGGTTTGATTAGAGATGCAATAATCGCTTGAATTCCTAAAAACCGCTGCCTATGTAAGCCATCATATTAATTAATCAAAGGAAAAAATATGGCTGATATTGCAAAGAAAGTGGATGTCGGAGGGGTTGTGTTCGGCGGAGACGCCCCCCTTGCCTTTATAATCGGTTTATGTGTTATTGAGAACAGGGATCATACCATTCAAACGGCAAAACGGCTCAAGGCGATTACGATTGAGGCGGGCGTTCCTTTTTGTTTCAAGGCTTCCTTTGACAAGGCGAATCGGAGTTCTATCCGGGCGTGGCGCGGACCTGGTTTGAAGGAGGGGCTTGCCATTCTTTCAGAGGTCAAAAAGGAGGCGGGCGTTCCCGTTCTGACGGACGTTCATTGCGTTTCGCAGGTTGATGATGTAGCGTCGGTTGCGGACATTATTCAAATTCCCGCCTTTTTATGCCGCCAGACTGATTTGCTGGTTGCAGCCGCCAAGACCGGAAAAACTGTGAATGTGAAAAAGGGGCAATTCCTCGCTCCGTGGGATATGAAAAACGTGGTGGAAAAATTGGAATCGTCAGGCAACCGAAATATTTTATTAACCGAGCGGGGTGCCACATTTGGATACAATAACCTTGTTTCGGATATGCGCTCCCCCATCATCATGCGTTCGCTGGGGTATCCGGCGATCTACGACGCGACGCACTCTGTGCAGCTGCCCGGTGGAAAGGGAGATAGAACAGGCGGACAGGCGGAGTTTATTGTTCCTCTGGCGCGAGCGGCGGTGGCGGTTGGCGTGGACGGCATCTTTATTGAAACGCACGAATCGCCGGAACGGGCGTTGAGCGACGGTCCAAACAGCGTTCCCCTTGACGATATTCCGCTTCTTATAGATGAATTAAAGAAACTGGATCTTTTTATCTGGCAATTAAGCAAGGAAAGGTGATTCAATGTCTGAAGCAAAACCGATGGATGTTCTGGAGAGGGCAAAGAAGGTTTTCCGCATAGAGTCGGACGCCGTGCTTGCCCTTTGCGACAAACTTGACGAAAATTTCACAAAGGCGATTGACCTTTTATACAACACAAAGCGGGTTGTTCTGACGGGGATGGGCAAGGCGGGGCATGTTGCCCGCAAGGTTGCCGCCACGCTCGCCAGCATGGGGACTCCCGCATTTTTTATGCATCCCGGCGAAGGCTTGCATGGCGACCTTGGGATGATTACAGCGGATGACGTTGTTATAGCTTTTTCGAATAACGGGCAATCAGAAGAGGTCTTGCGCATCATCCCCTATCTGAAACATTTCTCTATTCCCCTGATTGCCGTGACAGGCAATCTCGAATCGGAGCTGGCTCGGCAGGCTGACGCGGTTCTTAACATTGGCGTGAAAGAGGAGGCATGCCCGCTGGGTCTTGCGCCCACAGCCAGCACCACCGCGATGCTTGCCATGGGCGACGCCCTTGCGGTTGTGCTTTTAGAAAAGAGGAATTTCCGCAAGGAGGATTTTGCCCTGTTTCATCCATCCGGCTCGCTCGGACGCCGCCTTCTCATCAAGGTGCAGGATTTGATGCATGCGGGAGAAACCAATCCTGTGATCCACACTTCAAAGACGTTCAAAGAGGCGATTGTGGTCATGACGAGCAAAGGGCTGGGCGCTACGAGCATCGTAGATGACGCGGGCAAATTAAAAGGGATTCTAACAGACGGCGATTTGCGCCGCATCCTTTTTGCCGGAACATGCGATTTTAACGCCCTTGTCATCCAATATATGATAGAAAATCCGAAGACGATTTATCCCGATACGCTTGCGGTCAAAGCGCTTGACCGCATGGAGCAATATAATATCACCGTCTTGCCTGTTATTGACGAAGAGGGACGCCCCATCGGCATGATTCACCTGCACGATATTCTCAAAGCGGGCATCACAACCATGCGTGTGAATAACAAGGACAGTTGATTAGAAGCAGGACATCATCAATTCAGCAAGCGAACTGACTCTTGATTTGATTGATGGGCGTTTCATCAATTCAATCCGCCACCACGCCCTGCTGAATGAATCCTCCGCCACGATGACATCAACGGCTTTTTCTTTCAGTTGCGCAAGTTTGGCGTTTTGGATTTGCGCTATGGGGTTATTGCTTTTGCCATAAAGGAAAAGCGGCAATCCGGGAGTGCAGTCATCCTCCCGCCATTTTTCAACATGAAGGCTCGGCAGGGATTTCAAGATGCGGCTTGGGGATTTTGTGGCGCAAACGCCGTATTTCAGACTGCAAGGCTCGTCGTAAATAACATTCAAATTTTCCAATGAGAGCAGGGCTTTTTTTGAGGGCAAAGCCTTTTCCAGCCAATCGGGAAAAACGGCGATACGCGAGGCAAGGCGCAGCGCGGCTTTTCCCTCTTTAGAATTTTTCTCAAAAAAATCGGGATAAGATTTGAAAACGGCGGCGCAGGAGGGGCAACCGCAGAGTATAGTTTTTGGGCGCGCCTTTTCAAATTCTTTGATATTTGCAAGGGCAATTCGGCAAAAATCTGCGAGCAATCCCGCAAATAAATAGGGCGCGCCGCAGCAGACAACGCCGGATGAGAGTTGCGGATTATATCCAAACTGCTGGATGAGGTTCCATGCGGCGCGGATGCTTTCGGGCATGAAGGAATCGGAAAGACAGCCGGCAAAATAAAGTATACCTTCGGCATGTTTTAAGGGGGCAAGCGGCTGGATAAATGACGCCGCTGCCGGGGAAAGTTTCAATCCTGCCGCCTTGAAAAAACCAACGGGAAAATTTCCCGCCTTCAAAGATTTTTGAAGTTTAGCCAGATGCTGAGATAACGGCGGGGCGCTGCGCATAAGCAGACCGGCAAGCCGCGGACGGGCGGGAGTAGGGCAGACGGATTCGCAAGCCCCGCAGGCAAAGCAGTTCATAATGGACGATGCGAATTTTTCGCCCGGCTCAAGGTTCCCCGAACTATACGATTGAAAAAGCGCCATCCTCCCGCGCGGGGAAAAGACTTCCGATTTAAAATGTTTGAAGGAGAGGCAGACGGATGCGCATTTGCCGCAAAGGACGCAGCGGTTTAGGTTTGCGGATTTTTCCAGAAGCGACCGGATTGTTTCATCCATCAGCGGCGGCGTTATTTTTTTCGGGGGCACGATTTTTATGCCTCCAAAAGTATTTTCAAAAATTCGTCGGAGGCGTTCTCGCCAAGTAGTTGGGTGTTGAGCCGGAAATAATAAACAGGAATGCGCGGCAACCCCGCCGACTCCAATTTGACGGCGTCCTTTTCGGTGGTCAGGAGGTAGTCGGCATTGGTTCGGCTGAAGGCATGGCTCAATTCCCGCAGGCAATCTTTGTCATAATGGACATGGTCTGGCAGGGCGAGCGTTCCCGCAATGCGCCGCGCGTGTTGAGCGGCAAGACGGAAAAAAGATTCAGGGCGCGCAATCCCGCAAAATAAAAAGACCTGCTTTGTTTCCAAATCTTGGGCGGAAAGGGGCGCCGCGCCTTTTGAGAGAGGGATGCATTCGTTCAAATTATAGCGGAGGTAAAACACCGGAAGAGTCCGATTAAAAGAACGGATATATTGCACCTGTTCGGCGATTTTTTGAGGTTCATCCACGCGTGTAAAGAGCGCCGCATGAGCGCGTGCAAGGGCGGCGGGCGTTTCGCGCAGCGCGCCACGAGGAAAGAGTTTCAGGTTTTTCAGCGGCTGGCAGCTATCAATGCAGACGATATCGCAATCGCGCGCCAAACGCCAGTGCTGAAATCCGTCATCAAGTATGATGATATCTGGCTTGAACCGTTTGATGGCTTCCATTCCGCCTTGGTATCTGTCGGCGCAGACAATCACGGGGGTGCCCGGCAGCGAGCGAGCCAAAAGGAAAGGTTCATCGCCCGATTCGGCGGGACTGGCAAGCAGGCGATTTTCATCGCTCACAATCACGGGTTCTTTTGTTTTTTTGGCGCGTTTATACCCGCGTGAAAGAATGGCAACCCTCGCGCCAAAATCGCAGAGCATTTGCGTCGCCATGATGGTTGCGGGTGTTTTGCCGCTGCCGCCCAATGTCAAATTTCCCATGCAGATTACACGGCAGGGCAATTTGTGAATTTTTTTCCATCCTTTTCGATATAGCGTTTTATGAATCTGGAGACCTGCGAAATAAAAAGGGCGCGCAGCAGAAAGCATCGCCGCCACAACTATTTCTTCCACCCCTTCCGGTTTTTGACCGTTTATCAAATCTGCGATGCTCATGGCGCGCCCGCCTCCGTTTTGAGAGGGTGTTTGACAGAAATCAAAAGCAGAATAAAGATTAACAGCGCCGCCCATAGTTTAATAGACATCATGAGGATGCCCAGTCCCATGCGGAAGGCGTCGCTATCGAAATTGAACGGCATGGCGAGGATATAAAGCGCCGCCGCCAAAAAGGGAAGCATGAGCCGCCAACCGCGCCGCGCTGCGCCATAACCGATAACAATCATCGGGTAGAACATTTGCACCAAATAGTGATCCCAACACAGGCTGGGCAAAAAAAGCGAAAGCATGATGAAAAGGGCGTAATCGCGTTGTTCCCGATAATCGCTCAGATTCCATTGGCTTTTTGAGCGCGCGCAATAAAGGACGGCTACGAGCAGAATGAGGGAGACGAGCATGGTCATTTTATCCGCATAGGGCTTGGGCAGTTTAAGCAGCGGATTTGTGTGCGGGTTTTTTGTCATGATATGATGGAAAAAAGAGTTGAACGATTGATTGAAGGGCTGGCGGTAAAAATCATGTCCATACTCTTCCCATGTGGAGCGTCCAAAGGACATCTGTCGGGCAAGGGGGATAAATTCGCGATGGGTCTGCCATCCGACAAAGGCGATGGAAACGAGGAGGATTCCCGCTGTAAAAACGCCTCCCCAAAGGAGGTTTTTCCATTGGCGTTTCCAGATGAAATATAAAAAGAGGATGGCGGGGGAAATTTTGAACATCGTCCCGAATGCCGTCGCAAAACCCACAGCAATAGGTTTTTGTTTTTCATGAAAATACCAAATCAAAGCATAACAGAAAAGCAAGGCGACGTTCAATTGCCCCGCGGTGAGGTTCCTTGTCAGCGGGAAAAAGAGGGCGGCATAAAAAACCCAAAACGCCGCCGGCGCAGGCGACCATCTGCCGTAAACGGAGCAGATAATGAGATTAATCGCCGCCAGCATCAGGACATGGCTGATGAAAAACCAGACAAGGAGCGCCTTCCCAAACGGCAGATACGATAGAGGCATTAAAACAATGCCGGTAAAGGGCGGATAAACATACGGGAGAATTGTTTGGAAGCGGTGTTCCCGCGCTTCATACAAGAGCCGCTCGGCATCGTAGGGGCTATGTCCCTGCCGCATGATTTTTGCGCCGAGATACATGTGTTTGAAATCATTGGAATGCAGGCGGTTGAGGGGCAGATGAATTTGATACCAGCCATAACAGCCGAGTGCGGCGGCAAGGGCGACCCAGCCGAAAAGGCTCAACATCCGTTTCCTTTTATTGCCTTCGCCCATGGGAAATTTTAACCGGTCAGTTGCTTCGTTTGTCAATCACGCGCTGGATTTTTCCGCCCTTACCCTGCAGGGTTTTGGGTTCCACAAGTTTGACATCCACATGGATGCCTAACTCGGCAAAAATGCGTTGTTTGATATCGCTCTGAATGCGCATGAGAGTTTTGACTTCGTCAATATTTACAGATTCGGCAATCTCCACGTGGATTTGAAGTGCATCCATGCCGCCTTCGCGCTGGATATGAAGCTGATAATGAGGTTGAGTGTGTTCGACCATCGAAAGGACGGCACCGATTTGGGCGGGCAGAATCTTCACGCCGTGTATGATGATGACGTCATCGGTGCGGTTGTTGATGCGGCTCAGACGGACGCATGTCCGTTGGCAGGCGCAAGGGGCGTCAACGATGCTGGTGATGTCGCCGGTGCGGTAGCGAATCATCGGCACAGCTTCTTTTGTGATGGTTGTCAGGACAAGTTCGCCCGTTTCTCCCATCGGGAGAACCTCGCCGGTATCGGGGTTGATAATTTCCGGGATGTAGTGATCCTCAAAAAGGTGGAGCCCATTTTTCTTTTCGCACTCGCTGGCAACACCGGGACCCATGATTTCCGAGAGTCCATAGGTGTCGTATGCTTCGATGTAGAACGCTGATTGTATGGCTGCGCGTATTTTTTCCGACCAAGGTTCGCTGCCGAATATTCCGACGCGTAAGGTCAGTTCATTTGGATTAATAGCAAGCTCGCGGAGTTTATCGGCGATGGAGAGAGCAAACGAGGGCGAACAGACAAGGGTTGTCGTTTTGTAATCCCGCATGATGTGAATCTGCTTTTCCGGCGCGGCAAGCGAAGTTGGGACAACGGATGCGCCGATGAGTTCCGCCCCATAATGAAATCCAAAACCGCCGGTGAAAAGTCCGTAATCAAAAGCAATCTGAACGGTATCGTCTTTTCCGACACCTGCCATGGCGAGCACCCGCGCCATGAGTTCGCTCCAATGTTTGAGGTCGTTGCGGGTGTATCCCACAACGGTGGGTTTGCCTGTTGTGCCGGAGGAGGAATGGATTCGGACAACCTCCCGCAGGGGCACAGCGAACATGCCGTAGGGATAATTTTCGCGCAGGGTCGCCTTTGTTGTGAACGGTATCTTGCGCAGGTCTTCGAATGAGTTGACTTCTTCAGGAATAATATCATGTTTATCGAAGAGTTTTTTATAATATGGAACATTTTTATAGGCGCGGTTGAGCGTGGATTGTAGCCGTTCAATCTGCATCTGGAGGATATCTTCGCGCGGCATGGATTCGAATTCACGGTTCCAGATCATGGCAGCACCTCACAATATTTTATTAATTATTTATCCTAAATACGCCCGGATGACCTCGACGTTTTCTATTAAATTCTCGCGGGGTCCCTGATATACAATCTTGCCGGTTTCAAGGACGTAGCCGCGGTCAGAGATTTCGAGTGCCATTTCGGCGTTTTGCTCAACGAGACAGATGGTTGTTTTGCCCTCGGCGCGGAGTTTGTTAATAGTTTCAAAAATGTTCTCAACAATAAGAGGCGCCAGCCCCATTGAAGGTTCATCTAAAAGGAGCAGCCGGGGGCGGGACATGAGGGCGCGGGCGATGGCAAGCATCTGCTGTTCGCCGCCGGAAAGGGTTCCCGCCAGCTGTTTTCGCCGCTCCTTCAAACGCGGAAAGAGGACAAACATACGTTCCAGGTCTTCCTGAAATGTTAGCTTATTGAAACAAGTATAAGCTCCCAGCAAAAGGTTATCCATCACCGAAAGAGGCGCAAAGATATGGCGTCCTTCCGGCACAAGGGCGATTCCAAGCGAGACAGTTTTTTCGGGCGGGAGATGGTTGATTTCTTTGCCTTGAAAGATAATCGAGCCATGCTGGAGTGGCAAGAGTCTGACTATGGTTTTGAGCAAGGTGGATTTTCCGCAGCCGTTGGGTCCGATGAGCGTGACAATCTCTCCTTCGTTGATGTGAATGGAGGCATTTTTCAGCACAAGGAGGTTGCCATACCCGGCGCGGATATTTTGAACTTTAAGCACTGTTATCCCTCCTGCCGAGATAAACCGAGACCACTTTTTCGTTGCGGCGGACTTCCTGCGCCGTTCCTTCGGCTATCTTGCTTCCAAAATCAAGGACGAGGATTTCATCGGATATGTTCATCACAAGAGACATATCGTGTTCGACCAGAAGAACGGTGATGCCCTGTTCGTGAATTTTAGCAATCAACGCCGCTATTTCTTTTGTTTCGCGGGTGTTCAACCCGGCGGCTGGTTCATCAGCAAGAAGAAGACGCGGCTGCGTGGCAAGGGCGCGGGCAAATTCAAGAAGGCGCTGTTCGCGGAAAGGCAGCGTCTCCGCCATGGCATTTGCTTTTGCTCCCATCCCCACAAATTCAAGAGATTTTCTCGCCGCCGCTTCAATGTCTTGCTCTTCGCGGCGCATGGCGGGAAGACGCAACGCTGTGCCGAAAAAACCCGCGCAGGAATGAGTATGGCGTCCAATCATGACATTTTCCAACACGGTCATGCCGTGAAAGACGCGCGTTGTCTGAAAGGTGCGCGCCACGCCGAGACCCGCCATGTGATAATCCGACAAGCGGGTTACATCGTTGCCTTCAAAATAAATGGCGCCGGTTGTGGGTTGGAGATTGCCAGCGATAACGTTAAAGAGTGTGGTTTTGCCTGCGCCGTTGGGTCCAATGATGGCTTTGATAATTCCCCTTTTCACGAAAAAGGAGACGTCATTAAGCGCCGAGACCCCGCCAAAGCATTTGCTAAGCGCCTGAATTTTCAGGAGAGGTTCAGCCATCCGCCACCTCCTTTTTTCGCCCGCGCAAATGGCTCAGCCATGCAAGGAAGAGGCGTCCGCCGCCAAAAAGTCCGCCGGACATGAAGAGCATGATAAAAAGGAGGATGCCGCCATAGATGAGGATGTTGTAATCCTGAAAACCTCTCAGCGTTTCAGGCAGAATAGTTAAGAGCAACGCGCCGGCAACAGCGCCCCAGATGCTGCCCATCCCGCCCACAATAACCATTGTGACAAAAAGAATTGAATGCATGGCTGCAAAAGGACCGGGTGCAACAAAGAGGATGTTATGGGCGTAGAGGCTCCCCGCCAAAGAGGCATAGACGGCGCTCAGGACAAAAATCCAAACTTTAAAGCGGGCGGTGTGGACTCCCATAGCGCGAGCCGCTTCTTCATCCGCATGGATGGCGCGCAAAGCCCGTCCCAGCCTCGAATGGATGATATGCAGATTCACAAGCAGAATCAAAAGGACAATCGCCCACGTTAATAAATAATGTTTGAATTCGTTATCAATGGTCAGGTTGCCGATGGTCAGATAGGGGATAACGCCCATAGTATAACCGGATGGACCGCCGGTCAGCCTGATTTCGGCATTGAAAAATATATACACAATTTCTCCGAATCCAAGCGTTGCCATGGCAAGATAATGCCCTTTGAGTTTAAGCGAGGGTTTGCCGATGAGCCACGCCAGAACGCCGGATATAATCATGGCGACAATCATCGCCAGCCATGGACACCAGCCATGTCCGCCGGTCAGAATCGCCGAGGCGTATCCGCCCAAACCGAAAAACGCCGCATGTCCCAGCGAGATTTGCCCCGCATATCCCATGACCAGCGAAAGCCCCATGCAAATCAGGCTGAAATATCCCGCTTGTATCAGGACGCCCAGATAATAATAACTGTGTATAAAAACAGGTATCAGAAGGATAATCAGGGCAAAAATGATATAGGGGATGTAGATTTTACGCATCATTAGAATTTCTTCAACCTTCCGGCGGCTTCGCTGCCGAATAGTCCGCTCGGTTTGATAAATAAGACTATTAATAAAATCAGAAGCGGAAGGGCGTCCTTGTAATGGGACGAAATATAACCCGCCGAGAGCGATTCGAGGATGCCGAGGATAAGCCCCGCCGCAACCGCTCCGGGGTTATGCCCCAGCCCGCCGAGTATGGCGGCTCCGAATCCTTTGATGCCGAACATCGCGCCGCTTTGGTAATCCACCATGCTGATGGGCATGATAACGGCGCCGGCAAGGGCGCTGATTGCCGATGAAAGTCCAAAAGAAAGCAATACCATGCGCCGAGCGGGAATTCCCATCAGCCGCGCCGCCGTTCGGTCGAAGGCGCAAGCGCGCATGGCTTTGCCGGCAAGGGTGAAATTGAAAAAGATAACAAGGGCGCTCACTACAACCGCCAACGTGCCCAGAACCCAAAAGGTCTGTGTGGGAATCTTGCCTCCCCAGAGGGGAACCGTTCCATGTCCGCCGGAGAAATATTCCATCGTGTGAATTTCTTTTCCGGCAAGAAACATTGTAACGCCTTTGAGGATGATGGACGCGGCGACTGTTATCATAACAAGCACCATCACCGTCGGGTTTTTCAGGGTGTTGATACACGTCCGTTCAAAGATGATGCCTATTAGCGTCACAACGAACACCGATGCAATAATAGCAAACCCCAGCGGGACGCCGAGCGTTCCGCCGAAAAGGACCATGAACATGCCGCCGAGCATAACAAATTCGCCTTGTGCAAGGTTGACAATGCCGGTAGCGTTGTAGATGATATTAAATCCCAGCGCGGCGAGGGCGTAAATACTCCCCATTGAGACGCCGGAAATTAGATTTTGAAAAAATCTCTCGTTCATAAACCATAAATCATGAGATAAAAAAAATTTTATGCGTTAAAAGAAGTCATACTGTCAATAAAATGAAAATAAGTTTTCAATTGTTTTCTCACAAAAACACAAAAAAAGGGGCGGGACAAGACCCGCCCCATTTTAATAA
>MWCT01000026.1 GCA_002070185.1 candidate division BRC1 bacterium ADurb.Bin183 | reverse complement strand
AGTTCCCCCCAACATCCACATGTTGTTCCACCTTATTTTGCACTCGGTTTGGTCTAACCAATGGGGAGCAGATCATTGGTCGCGCCATCGCCCGGGACGGTGTTTGTGCGTTTTTCCCAAAGCCTGCATTTTTTGCATATCGCAACCTCTTCGGCAATGATGCGCAAAGCCTCCCGAGAGTCTTCCTGTTCTAACGTTTTTTTTGAATTTTGTTGTGAAATAGTTGATGGATAGGGAATAGCGATATACCCTAATTCCCGCAGTAATTTCACATATTCTTTTAAATTGCCGATGATTTCTTTTCGATACATATCATAAGATGCAATAACATGTCCGCTTTTGATGTCAAATCATAATGAAATTTCGTTAAACAATCTTTATAAAAAAGTGTGGACAAAAAAAATTGTTCTTTTAAGGATTAAATTGTTTTAATTTTTTGGGACGAAATAGAATTGGGAAAAAAGTTTTAATGGCATCATTTATTAAGGAGCAAGATTTTCATGTCCAGCGCTAAAAAACAGGAATCAGAATTGAAACAAACCTCAACGGACCAAGCGTCCGCAGAGGCGGAAGTTCAACAGGCTCAACCTCAAAAGAATCTCTATGAACGCGAAGTTGAACGCTACCGTCATCATCTCCAGCGCGGCGGATTCGATGCGGCGTATCCCATGTATGGTTTCACGCTCATCCATTCTTTGCAACCAGAGGAAAAGGTTGATATATTCCAAAAACTGGGATTTGACCCCAAGACGCCTGAGGATTTTTATAATCTTGGATGCGTTGCCGCCAAAAAGGAAGATTTCACAAAGGCGCGCGAATATTTTGAACAAACTATAGATCTTGCCCCTGACTTTGAAGAGGCTTATTACAATCTTGCTATTGTGTTGGAAAATCTCGGACAGGAATCCGAAGCCGTCGAAAAATGGGAGATTTTCTGCGAGTTTTTGGATGAGGACTCCACCGAAGCTACGATTGTAACACAGCATTTGGAAGAGTTAAAGAAAACACTTGCCGTTTCTGGAAAAGCAAAAAAGTAGAGTTTTGAGCATACGAAAAAAAATTGTTATCTTCTGCGGCGTTGCAGTTTTATTGATGTTGATTATGCCGTTGTGAAAGCAGGATGAGGATTAGCCGCAAACATAAAATACCTTGCTTCGTATTTTGCGGGATTTGCGCTCTTTGCTTCCTTGGCTTGACCAGTCTCAGGGCATTTGCGGAGTCGTTATCAAACCTGCGGTGGGAGTCTCTGCCGCAGGCTTTTATTTTTCATGTCAGCGCCGCAACTCCCATTCGTTATGTTACGGAAGATTTTATTGATAAAGAAGGCTTTTGCATCGTTGACATTTTGAATGTCACCCAAACATACGAAACCCGCAGCATTTTTCCGGAAGACTCGAGAATCTACAAAATTGAAATCGCCACGAATCCCAACGGCAGGGGCGTCCGTATGAAGTTCTTTCCCAGAGGGAACCTCTCTTACTGCATTGCTGCCGGCGATTCGCCAAAAGCAATGAAAATCATTTTTTCAGCCCCCCATGATTCTTCTGAAAATATCAAAACAGTCATAACGGACAATCCAGTTAAAACGCCTATTACCCCTGTTTTACCGCGCCTGACTCCGCGGGCTTTTACCCCGCCGTCCCCGCCTTCGATTTCAACTCCCGCTCCTACGCCACCGCCTCCAGCAAAGCCTATTTATCGGGACGCGGAATCAAAGAAACGCAAGTTGATTATCATTGACCCGGGGCATGGCGGAAAAAGCCTCGGCGCCCGCACTGCAAAAAAAATCAAGGGCAAGCATTACTGGGAGAAAGACCTCGTTCTGAGTTACGCTCAAAAGTTAAAATATCTAATTGATAAAAGCCCCAATCTGACTGCTCTCATGACCCGAAACAGCGATGTTTATGTTTCGCTGGGAGATCGCGTAGATTTCGCGCAGAAAAATGAGGGCGATTATTTTGTCAGCATTCATCTCAATGACGCCCCCAAGCCCTCGTCCGCCCGCGGAATCGAGTTCTTCCATTGGGCTGACACCGGCGCCACATCCGCCGCCATGAGATATCTTGAGAGCCTTGAAAACGATCAGGTGTTGCCAAAGGTTTCCAGTTCGCAAGATGAGCGGTTAAAAAAAATTCTGACGGGCATGTTGAAAGACGCCCTTGAGGAAAAGAAAATACTCAGCACGGGCGCTTGCGAGTCTATGTGGCAATCTTTTCAAAAAAACTCATATCACCGCACGCATCATAGAACCCCCCCGGTTAAATCGGCGCGTTTTGCGGTTCTTGCCAATTATGCCATGCCTGCCATTCTTATCGAGGTTGGCTTCATGTCCAATAGCAAAGAATGCGAATATCTAATTTCGGATTCTTTTCAATGGACAACCGCCCGGCTTATATATAATGGTATTCAACATTATTTTGCTCAAGAAGATGCAAATTTTTCACCGAATTACTTAAATTAATGCCAGTAAGTTCAAAAAATAAAAAGCCACCTTTTACGAACCGCCATCAAGGACGTGAACTCGCTCTCCAACTGCTTTATGCCTTCGAAATGATAAGCGGAAAAGGTCCCGGTTCTATTTCCACACTCAAAACGGTTATAGCGAATTATAAAATAGTTGAGAGAGAGCATGAAATTCCGCTGAATGATTTCACAATCGATCTTCTTCAAACAGTCATAAACAATCTGGGGCAGGTGGATCAACACCTGAAAGATGTTATCACGAATTGGAAGTTAGATAGGCTCTCTCATATTGATAGGAATCTTCTGCGGCTTGCCGTGGCAGAACTATATTTTTTTGGAGATATCCCGCCCAAAGTGACCATTAACGAGTATATAGAGATTGCCAAAGTTTTTGGGGACAATGATTCTCCCTCTTTCGTAAACGGCATTCTTGATAGCATCGCCCGCAAAAGCGAAAAGGGCAAGGATATTCAAAGCTGTCCTCATCAGATTGTATGACACAACCTCTGTTTATTTGCGCGGAGTTTTTCTCAGGTATTCTATCAAATCGTTTAATCGGTTCTGGGTTTTGTCAGTGTTTTCTTTTGTATTATAACGAAGGGCGTAAAACATATCGCATCCTTCCTGAATAAGCGCAATTGGCAACCCCACCGTTTGTCCAAGATTCAAAAGGTATTCTTGTGGGGTGATGTTGCGCGGTCTGTCGCCTGCATCGCCGCCAAGCGCCCGTGCGAAATCGCAATAAAGCGCAAGGATTTTTCGATTGCGGGACAGCCATTTCCATTGGACAGGGCTTGATTTCCCGCGCCGTTTCAATCTCAAGTAAACCGCAATCGCCGCAAAATTCAACGATATGATTATTCCGGATATTATCCAGACAAAGGGAAATTTGAGATTTTTTGAAAAACGTTTTGCCGCTCTGCCATTTATTACCCGCTCGAATATGGACGGAACAAACCGCTCACCTTTTATTTTGAAATATTCAAAGAATTTTTTAATGAGCGCGGTCTGCAATCTATTATTATAGCCCATAATAAACTCTTCCCATTTTTCCGAAAGCGCCATAGCCATATCAGATATTTTTTTGAAATAAATACGGCTGGCATAAATAGTCATGGGAGCGGGGGGAGTGGGATCGAATCGCATCCAGCCGAGTTGTTCATCATACATCTCCACCCAAGCATGCGCGTCGCGTTGTCGTATGATATAACTGTTTTCCGCTCGATTGAATTCGCCGCCATGAAATCCCACCGCAAGGCGACATGGGATTTGCAGTGTGCGCAACATGCAAATCATGGCGGTTGAAAACAGTTCGCAATGTCCGGCTTTGTGTACAAATAAAAAATCTTCAATCGGGCGATCGCTTCTCAATGAGCCCATTCGGAGAGTGTATCGGTATTCATTGACAAGAAAGGATTCGATGCGCCGCGCCTTTTCGTAATCTGTCAAAGACCTTGCCGAGACATGTTCCGCCAGTTCAGATATTTTTTTGATGTTCATTGCGGCGGGCAGTTGCAAAAGCGGCTCTTGGGATGATTCAATATCAAAATCATTGGGCGGTTCGGGGTGAAAACCCGCCATCGAATAAGCGACATATTTTTTAAGGTTTTGCGGCGGCAAAAGGAAACAGGTCTCGCTTTTATCCTTGTAAACATAGCCGCCTGTTTCATTTTCCTCAATTCTCAAAATGGCAAGTCCCGGAAGCGCAAATACATAGCGGGACGGGTAATCAAGGTAGGTAATCTCCTGTCGAATCAGAGATTGTTGTCTTGGAATTTCTGCAACAAGCATTATATTTTGCGCTTTAGGATCGAGCCCAAAAAGTTTATATGCCCTTGCATTTTGGCTTTTAAGCCAGGCGGAGCCTGTAAAAAGATCAAAAGTACCGCCCCGCAAATACAGGTCGCCTTCTGAAATTTTTGAGCCGGAGATTTTCACGTTTATGACAGGTGTTGCATCCTGTGTCAAATCATGAAGGGAACCCAGATTTATTCCGGTGGAAAACCCTGTGTATAATTTTTGCCGGTCAGAATCGTTGAAGGCAGAAAATGAAGATGAATACCCGTTGGGCGTTATGCGCGGAATAATCAAAAATATGGCTGATGTTAAAACAACAGATAGGGCACTGGCAAACAGCGCGGAACGGCGCGAAGCCTTTAAGTATTTGGGACTGTTCACGGCGGAAGGTTCGCCTTGATTCTGCATAGGAATCAAGTGAGTTGAGGTTTTTAAGGAATCGGAATGAAGACGCTCCATGTATTCCAAATCTCTGTAAACCCCAAGCCAGAAAAGCGCATAAATCGTGGAGACAAGAAAGAAAAACAGGGCGACGGGAAAAAGGGGATTTCGGGTGAATATCGCCGCAATTAATAACATAAGAAAGGCATAAAACCACATCCAGAGAATATCTCGCGGCCGCTTTCTATTGAAGGCTTTGCTTACTTGTAAAAAGCTGATTTGGTATGTAAAAATAATATGTGTTGGTTTGAGCCGCAATAACAGGATGGCAAGCGTAAAAAATAAAAACAGAATCGAAGCGATGTTCCACGCCTTTGTATAGCCCGCAAAAGGCTCTTTTTTTAAAACCATAAACCAGCTGGGGATAAGAACAATTATAAAGAGTCCGACAGCAATCAGGGAGTAGTCGGGAATAAATAAACACGATAAAAACCCTAATACGGCGATTGCATAAATGGTTTTTTTTAATGGAGATAATTCCATAACAGCAAGCCTCTTGCGCGGGAAGGGCTTTACTTGTTGGAAAATGTAATAATGTCGCCGTCGCTCACTATGCCATTGGTGGGGTCATAAACTTTTGTCGCGAGATATATGGGTAGAATGGCTTTCATGATATCGTTTCTGACAGCGGCGGCATTTCCTTCGCTTGCGGGTGATGAGCTGGCATTCATCATGTATTTTTCAACCATGGCTTCCAGGTCCAGATCATTATCCGGTCCCGCGCTGATAATCACATAATCGCAATCTTCCGTCGGTTTGAAGTAATATTTGTAGGTTGGATCGCTCACATGCGGTCGGAATGGATCGCTGGGTATGCGCGAGAGATAGGCTGTGGGCGCATTTAAGAAATATATCTGCGACGGATAGTCATTGTAATCCATGCGATAGTTTTGCAAGGCTCGAGAAAGGACTCGGTGTTCCTCTTTAACGCGTTCAATCTTTGTTTTTACCACAAGGTGCGATGTCGAATAAATAAAAAGGACACTTAAAATCAGGGTGACGGTAAGCACAATTGTCATTTCAAAAAGGGTGATCCCCTTTGGAAATCGCTTAATGAAATGACATCCCGAAGGATTCATGCGCCAATCGCCTTTCTTTCAATTACATGCTGAACATCTCTCTTTTCGATGTCTGGCTTCAAGTAAAAAATGATACAATTTTCGTAAATAAGAAAAATATGGCAAATTTAAACCGTTTTAATTTTTATAGATGATGAAATTGTTGCGGGCTTTGATAAATTCATCCAGTTGTTTGGCATACGAGGAGCGGATAGTTTCAATCGGTTCCCCCTTTTTAATCCTCTCAATCACATCCCGGCTTCCGACAAGTCCTCGATTGGGTTCGAGTTTATAGGTATCGCCGCCCACTTTGCACAATGCCGCAAGGAGATTAAATCCCAGCCCGATTGTGTCGAACAAATTTCGGTCTGTTAGTATTACTTTAAAGCCATGACACAGCTCCCCTTTGAATTTGCTTTCCGTCGGAGTGAAATGAATAGCAACAAAATCAACGCCGGGAATATTGCGCGATTTCATTTCCTGGACCAGTTTATCGGCGTCAATCCACGGTGCGCCCAAAACTTCAAATGGCGAATCTGTGCCTCGTCCGACTGAAATGTTTGATTCGCCCGCCTCTGTCAATGCAATGGCGGGATAGAGTATTTCCTGCGTTACATTGCGGATATTGGGCGAAGGATTAATCCAAGGCATTCCAGTTTCATCAAAGAACATGTTGCGCTTCCAACCTTTCATCTCAACAACCGTCAACTTGCATTGAATCCCATAGTATTCATTAAACATCTTTGCCAGTTCGCCGATTGTCATGCCATGAATAATCGGCTGCGGGAAATAGCCTGTGAACTTTTTATACAAATCTTCATCTTGGATAGGTCCATCCACCCGAAGTCCGGTTATAGGATTGGGACGATCGAAGACGATAAACTCGATATTATTTTCTGCAGCCGTTTTCATGCACATCGCCATTGTTGAGGTGTAAGTGTAGAAGCGCGCCCCTATATCTTGAATATCAAAAACGAGGGTATCAATTCCTTTCAATTCCTCCTTTGTCGGAACTCTCGTATCATCATAAAGGCTGTAAATCATCATGCCTGTTTTTTCGTCTTTTGTGTTTTTTATTTTTTCATCGGCTTTGCCATAAAATCCGTGCTCCGGCGCAAACACTGCCACCAGCTGGACGTTTTTGCTCGCCTGCATCAAATCAAGTATGTTGCGGCTTTGTCTGTCTAAGGCTGAATGATTTGATATAAGCCCGATTTTTTTCCCTTTCAAAGAAGCAAAATCTTCCTGCACCATAATATCAAGAGCCGATTGAACTTGCGCCGCATTCACGCTGCTTTTCGATAACGCACAGGATGCCAAACCGAATGCAAACGCCACAATAACGATAACCAAACGTTTCATGATACACCTCCGATTTATATCTATTTCAAGTCTTTGACCGATTTAAATGATTCAAGAATAATTTGCCATGCTTTCTTCGGGTCATCCGGGGCGATGGTGGACATATTTCCGCAGGCATCAAAGCCCCAGACGGCAAGGTTTCGGATTCCGGCATCCACAGCGGCTTTCACTGCAATTTCAATCTCTTTTTCCCGACCGGCGGGTATTTTGAATCCTTGAATCCAGATATGCCCGTTGCGCCCAACCTCTCGGCAGACTTCAAACACCTTTCGAGATGTTTCGCCGACATATTGTTGGGCGTTTTTATTAATGCCATACCAATATGGGTCTGTTCCAAAATCCTCAAGATTATTCATCTCGGCAAAATCACGCATGGCGACATCATTCGCGGCGGAGTGTGGAAGAATGCAAAGCGAATTCTTTGCGCCATACTGATGGGCATGGTTGAGCATTTCCTGCAAAAATGCTCGAATGGAGTAATGCTTGAATTCATTGACAGTCGGCGTCTCTTCAAGCGGCATGGGCATATTGTATTCCTCTTCAAATTTCTTGGCGCAATATTTGCAGCGGCATCCCCAAGTATTAGGACGCCCTCCCATCCAGCTCGAAAGATAAAAATGCGGTTCATCCCAGAACACGTAATCCGCACCGGTGCCTACGGCAGTTTCAATCCAGTTTTTCATGAACGTTCGGAATTTGGGATTATTGGGACAGGCATTGGCGCTGGGTTTGCCGTCGTTTAGCATCTGGCATTCTTCGGGATGAAAGGCGACGAATTCGGAAAAAGCCTCGCCTCCAAAAACGCGTCCCACACCCCACGGGTCAATTAAAGTCTCAAGTCCGCAATCTTTGCTGATGCGAATGATTTCTTTCATCGTGCCCGCATAAAATCGGAAATCATTTTCGCTGAACGTATGCACCACATATGTGAAATGATTATCTGCCAGATATTTCATATCTTCCGCAACATGTTTCAAAATTCGGTTTCCGAAATAGCTGCAACCAAGTTTCATAGCCTTTCCTCTCTGCAATATTTAAAAACTTTAATGGACAGCGTAATTTTTTGCGTCAACCGAAATAAGCGTTGTTAAACCTTGACGAATGGTTTCCAAATGCAAATTGAATATCAAATCTTACGGAGAGTCTATCAATGACCAATCTATTTTCTGTCTCTGAGCCGCTCCCTGCATCTGAAGTTTTTGAAACTCTTATTCCCGATAAGGGGATTTTAATCGAGCGTATCATTTCCAAAGGGCATTCTTCACCGCCGGATTTCTGGTTCGATCAGGGGCGCGATGAATGGGTCTGCCTATTGCAAGGGCTCGCCGTTATTGAATGGGCAGACGGCAGACGACGCGAACTTGTTGCAGGCGACTGGCTGCTTATTCCCGCCCATGAGCAGCATCGCGTTGCATCAACCAGCGCGGAACCGCCCTGCATCTGGCTTGCGGTGCATGGCAATCTTAAATAAAGCGATTGTTCTTTTATTTAACAACTTCAAGGACTTGCTCAGCGGCGCGGCGGGACGCTCCGGGACCTCCCAGTTTTTCCGTAACTTTTTGGAGGGCGTAGCGAACATTTTCAAGGCGCTTTTCATCCCCAAGGAGCTCCAATGTTTTGTCGGCGATGTTCATGGGCGTTGCCTCATCTTGAAGAAGTTCGGGGACAATCATCTCCCCCGCCACAATATTGACAAGTCCAATATAGGGGAGTTTGACCAGACTCTTGGCAATAATCCACGCAAGAAAGGAGACTTTATAAACGATAACCATAGGGCAGCCCAATATTGCTGTTTCCAGCGTGGATGTGCCGGATTTAACAAGGGCAAAATCCATCGCATTGCGGACGTTATAGCGGAAGGCGTCCACAACTTTGACGTCCACATCGGAGGCGCTGAGATAATATTGAATCAGTTCTTGTTTGATAGATGAGGCGCGGGGCAGGACAAACTGCACATCCGGCATGGCTTTTTGGATGCGTTCTGCAGCCCCCAGCATTCCCGGGAGCAATCGGTCAATTTCAGGTTTGCGGCTGCCCGGTAAAAGTCCGATTAATTTTCTTTTCGGATCCAGATTGAACTTTTCAAAAACCTGCTCTCGTGTCATTGTTAGATTAATAACATCTAAAAGGGGATGTCCCACATAGCGTGCCTGCTCAATATTGTATGTATCGCACATGTTTTTTTCAAACGGGAAAACGACTAAAAGGCGCGCTGTTTGTTCTTTTAGCGTGTATATACGGCTATGATGCCATGCCCATACCTGCGGCATGATGTAGTAAATAACGGGGATATTTCGTTTGCGGGCGGCTTTCATGATTTTGAAATTGAATCCCGGATAATCAATCAAAACCACAGCCGCCGGTTTGACTTCGTCAAAGAATTTTACCGCTTTACGATATAAACGATAAAGGCGCTCGGCGTTTTTGATGATTCCCGTCAAACCTATGATGGCAAGGCGATCCACGATGTTTGCAAGGAGGTGTGTGCCTGCCTGTTTCATCTGTTCGCCGCCAAAACCGGTGATGCGCAGTTCGGGATTCATTTTCAAAAGTTCCCGCACCAGATTAGAGCCATGCAGGTCGCCGGAATTTTCACCGGCAATTATGAAGATATCTTTGGCGCCCATGTGAATATCTTATCCCTAATCTGCTCTGAAATGCGCGAAATAATCTCAAGGGCATTTCTCGCCTGCTCTCCGGTCACCTCGGGGGTTTTGCCCTGTTCCACACAATCAAGAAAATGTTCCAGTTCAAGTTCGAGCTGGTTTACACCCTTCAAGCTGATGCTGTCATTAACTATTTTCACCGGCATCTCGCCGGGTTTAGGATGCGGTTCATCCACCTTGCGGTAAATCTGCAAGGATTGCTCGCGGTAATCTATGGAGATATAGGCGTCTTTTTGGAAGATGCGAATCTTCCTCATCGGTTTGGGCGTCACACGGCTGACGGTGACATTGGCGGTGCATCCGTTCTGAAAACGTATGCGCACGTTAGCAATATCTTCTTTGTCGGTTAAAATGGGAACGCCCACCGCATCGAACGATTCAATCGGGCTGTCCACAATTCTCATGATAATATCAATGTCGTGAATCATCAGGTCATGGACGACGCCGATATCTTTTACGCGGGGGGAAAAAGGGCCCAAGCGATGCGATTCGACAAACATGGGGCGATTGACTATCTGTTTAAGTTTTTGAATGGCGGCGTTGAAATGTTCGATATGCCCAACCTGCAGAACAATATTTTTCGCACGAGCAAGATTGATAAGTTCATCAGCTTCCGCAACTGTTGAGGCGATTGGTTTTTCAATCAAACAATGAACGCCCGTCTCCATAAAATCTTTGGCAATATCGCGATGCGACACAGTTGGGACAGCTATGGAAACCGCGTCCACTTTTCCCAACAAATCTTTATGGGTGAAATAAGCCTTTGTGCGGCATTCTTTCGCAATGCTTTTAGCGGTTTTGGGATCAATATCAGCGATGCCGACAAGTTCGGCGCGCTTGAGCCGCGAGAGAATTTTGGCATGATGCTGCCCCAAATGCCCTGTTCCAATAACTGCAATTTTAATTTTTTTCATGATTCAACAAACCTTTCAAAAAGCCCCTTTTCCAAATAAAACCGCCGGAATGGTTTTCCATAAAATAGTCAAATCAAGCAAAATGGATTGGTTCCTGATATAATAAAAATCATATTCAAGATTTTGATAAAGCGGCAATTTTTTGCGACCGACAATCTGCCACAAGCCTGTGATGCCCGGTTTGACACTGAGTCTTCGGCGCTGCCATTCTTCATATTTTTCGACAATAAACGGCATCTCCGGACGCGGTCCCACCATGCTCATATCGCCAACAAGGACATTTAGCAATTGGGGAATCTCATCAAGGCTGTATTTGCGCAAAAAGCGTCCCATACGTGTGATGCGCGGGTCTTCTGGGGCATTGGGCGCTTCTTTATATGGCGGTGTATCAATAAACATTGTTCTGAATTTATACATCAGAAATAACTTTCCATCCTTGCCGAGCCGCTCTTGTTTAAAAATTGCAGGTCCTTTAGAATCCAGACGAATCAGAATCACAATAAGGGGCCAGATTATGAGCGCCGGCAAAAGCATCAAAATGCTAATCACAAGGTCAACGCACCTTTTAATAAACGCATGGGTTGGAGAAAGTCCGCCCTGCTTCAACATGATAACCGGGATGTCATCAATTACATCAATCTTCACCTGATTTGTGATGACGCCAAAAATATCTGAAACAATTTTGAAATCCGCGCCGGTCTCCTCGCATTTCACTATAAGGTTCATTTGCTTATCCCGCGGGAGACTTGGAATTGCCAGAAAAACTTCTTCGATGTTGTAAGTTCTGATGATGGAGGGCAGTTCGGGCAGGCTTCCCAAAACCGGTATTCTCGAAATTTCCTTTTTATTTTGGTCATCATCCACAAACCCAACGAGATTAAAACCGATTTCCGGGTGTGCGACAATGTGTTCCATCACCTTACCGCCGCATGTGCCGGCGCCG
Organism: candidate division BRC1 bacterium ADurb.Bin183; assembly: GCA_002070185.1. Classification (GTDB taxonomy): domain Bacteria; phylum Sumerlaeota; class Sumerlaeia; order MWCT01; family MWCT01; genus MWCT01. The sequence continues at coordinate 4,741 of MWCT01000026.1, read as the reverse complement.
ACTATCAGGCAGCGTTTTAAACCGATGCCCGCGGCAATGAGGCGGCTTTTGGTTGCCCGCAGCGTTGTGCGCGAGATATACAGATAAAGAAAATTCAAACCAGTTGAAATCAGAATGACGGCGCGACCCAGTTCCAGATTTTTGTAAACGAAATGCGCCATTGCCAAAGTCCCGAAAAGTCCGCCAAACGCCGCGAGAAAAATCTTGGATGCTTGATTAAGGCTCGAGACCTTTTCCTTGTGGGTGTAATGTCCATGATATGCTGTGGCAAAAAGCCAGATAATGATAATCCCCGGCGCAGCTTTCAGATAGCATGTTATTTCATTGATAGATTTTGAAAAAAGGGGGTTGCACCAATACCTTATTTGATATGCCGCCACCCAGAGCAAAAAATATAATGCCGCATCAAGTATGAGAAGATATATTAAAAGCCAGCGGTTTTTCCAGAATGACTTTTCCATATGTTTATTTCGCTTAAAAGGACGCGCTTCTCTGCGAACTTAATTCCTCCTCCTTGAGAGGGAACTCCGGTTTCAGCCGTTCATAAAGCATCCAGTTGTCAACATTGGAATCTTTTGAATCAGGAGCGCCTAAAATGTATTTAACAATTAGCGGATCGGAAAAATTAATACGGTTGCTGTTGATGTATTCATTGTATAATTTTACATACCAACGTTTTGCTTGCTCTGGCATACCCAGCCGATCATAAGCATCCGCAATCCGATATACGGCATCATCCTCAAGAGGATTGCCGGCGAAATTTTTGATAAATCCAGAGAGGAGTTCGATAAGGCGTTTGCGGTCTGCGGCTTCATTTCTGCCCCCAAACATTAAACTGCCGGAAAGCGCGTAAATAGCGTAGGGCGTGTAAGTTGTTTCAGGGAATTCTTTGATGAAAGACTCAAAGACGGTGCGATTTTCTTGCAAGGAGCGACCGGTATGGATTTCTCGGATTAACTTTTTATCAAGAAGAAACTGAAGCGCGGGCACGTCTTTTTCATCCGGCGCAACCACCTCGAGCTCCATCGGCTCAAAGTTGTATTCTTCCGGCTGCCTGCCCGCCAATCCTGCAAGACGCACGCTCAAAGCTGCCTTAATCGGCGCCGGGAATAAAAGATTATTAGAAGTATCTTTTTTGTAATAAATAATGAATGAAATATTTACCGTTTGAAGCGGCGGGATTTTGAATACATAACTCGGAGGGATGGAAGGTTCATGCGTCCCTGTGTAATCTTCCGGCAACCTGCCCGGTTGAAGGACGCTGATACGCATATCTCCATAAAAGCTTAGCCGCGTGCGGAATTCAATCAGCTCGTATATTGGATTTTTGATGCTTAAATTGAGAAAAATCGGTTCGCCCACAACGTAAGTTTTTTTATTCAGCGACGCGCTCGCTTTGAGGATATTCTGGGGCTGTTGCGCCATTGACGTAACCGCAAGCAAACAAATCCCGGCAAGAAAAAGAATCAGGCGTTTCTTCATAAGATTGAAATTATTCCTCCTTCAAAAGTATCAGGCAAAAAATCAAGAAACATCATAAACGTCCGCCATGTATTCATTGCAAGCAATAATTGAGCCATGGTTTTTTTTATTGGGCATTGTTTAGTTGGCGGCTCTCAATTGCCGGTTTATTTTATTTGCGACAATGTGATAATAAGCACTCCCCCGACCATGATAACCGCGCCCATCAACCGCTCGCGGATCCCCCTCTCCTTGAATATCAGATACCCGAAAAGGACGGTCATCACCGCGCTCAAACGTTTGATGGATATGACATAAGCCACAAGCGTCAAATTGATGGCGAGCATTTGGCAGGAGATGCCGATGGTTTTACAAAAACCGATGGCAAGGAAGTTCTTGAGGTTTTTATGCAGTTGCTCCCCTTCCACTTTTGAGCCCAGAAAAACTACCGGCGTCATGACGATGGTTATAAAGGCGTTCATGGCAATGGGCCAAAATAGCGGGGTGGACATCTGCACGCCCATTTTATCCAGATTGGCGCTCACGCTCCAGATGAGCGCGACAAAAAGCATCATGCGCGGTCCTTTGTTTCGCACAAGCGCCTGAATCGGCGCAAAGAAATTATTTTTCATCTCCCCCAGGTTCAAAACGTAGGATCCGCCCACAATCAAAAAGATTCCAATGATGCTGTAAAAGGTCGGATACTCACGCAATATTAACGGCGAAGTCAAAATTAAAAAAAGCGGCGTGAACGTTATTATCGGCACTGTGATTGAAAGATCGGACGACTTAATCGCCTTGATATAGAGCAGGTTTGCGGCAAGGTTGAGCGTTCCTGCGAGAACAAGAAACATCCAAAAGCGCAAATCGAGCATCGGAATTTTGATGAAGGCAAGAAGCGGCAATTGAAATAGGAGTGTGAAAAAAGCCCAGGCAAGCGTTAGGACATATACATCCGCAATGCGCAGTCCCCTTTTGCTGAATACATCTTTTGCAGATTCGCACAGCGCCGTCATGAAGGCAAAAACGACCCAGATCATGTATTCAAATAATCCTTGTTGTTATTGAGGTTTGCGGCGTCCGCATGGGTATTGATGTTGAGAATTTTTCATAAACCGTAAGAAAGGAACCCGATGATAAAAATAAACGACATCAATCGCCCTTGCTGCGTCAAGACTGATTTTGCTCAAAAATTTTTGCCGCATCGTATTGCGGCTTTTTTTTCAAACGAGATGCCGGTTAAAAAAGATCGCGGTTGCTTATGGCATTCGCAAAAAAGGCAGTTACCTTGATTCTTCAAAATAGTGAAAAAATATATGTGTTCGTTGAGAGTTGAAAAGTGGGAGATGGCGGAGGAAAGCTGAGCATGGCATATCGCACGCGCCGGCACCGTGAATAAAAGCCCTGCAATTGAATAGATACGACCACAAACCCAGACGCACTGTCAACCGTTCCGCCCCTGCTTTGATTGGTTCTTATTCACCAATAAAACAGGGGCTCCTGTGGGCGCTGCTATTTTTTTTAACAAATTGCAACTATTTTGAAGAATCAGGGTGAAGAGATGTTATGATTTTGGGTTCGAACATGATAATTAAAAAATCCCGTCGGCAGGGAGCCATAGGCTCCCTGCACCCTTTCTTTTTTCCAAGTTCCAAGTTTCCAAGTATTCAAAACCCCTTAGGGGGAAAAGGAAACAACCCGAAAACCGTGACCGTAGCTACGGTCGTCTGGCACGAACCTGTTGCGAAAGGCAGAACGACAGCCCCTAGACATGTAGTCCCAAGAACCGCCCCGCAAAACACGGTAATCGCCTTGGTTGTTATTGACCGGGTTCCGCTTTCGCGCCGCTTGTTTCTCATAAAATCTTTCATCATACCCGTCCAAACACCACTCCCAGACGTTTCCGTGCATGTCGTATAAGCCCCATTTGTTTGGTTTCTTCTGCCCCACAGGATGAGTTTGAGGTCCTGAATTTACATCATACCACGCATATTCTTTCAAACCCGAATCCGAGTCCCCAAAACAGAATCTACCCTTTGACCCTGCGCGGCAGGCATATTCCCACTGCGCCTCGCTCGGCAATGTAAAATTCTTCCCCGTCTTCGATGATAACTTTTTGCAGAATGCCATCGCATCGTCCCAACTGACTTTCTCGACAGGATTTTTGGCGCCTTTGAAATGGCTCGGATTTGTCCCCATCACCGCCTTATACTGCTCCTGAGTTACCTCGTATTTCCCCATCCAGAAACCATCCAGCGAAACCGTATGCACCGGTCCTTCATCGTAATGTCTACCGGCTTCGCTATTCGGCGAGCCCATTTCAAAACTGCCAGCTGGTATCCAGACCATTTCCAAATTCACGCCCCCGCCAAGGTCTTCGATAAAGGGCTTTCCGGGTTGCTGGGCTTTGCCTGCCTCCTCCCGAGCACGCCCGTTTTCGTATTCCTTCAATTCCTCCGGCGTCATGCAGAGGATGCGGGAGAGGTCGGGCAGTTTGGCTTCCAGAGAATGGACATCGTCCGCGCTAACCTTTGCCTGCGCTATCTGTCTTCCTGATTGAACCTCCAATATGTATGCTGTCACGGAGAGTTTGCCCAGTTTAATCACCTGTCCGGTGAGGATGTAAGGCACGCCCTTGATGCGCCCGAACTCTGCCGCTTTTTCGTTATCTCCCACAAGGTCGCTCATCTGGAGTTTAATCTCTTCTAACATCTTCTGCAACTGTCTGCGTTCGATGATTTCGAAGCGCGAGGCGAGCATGGCGTCCGCTTGCAGGAGCCCGGCAACCGAGACGCCGGCGTCCCGCATGTTCACATCGCCGGAGATGGCAAAGTCAATGACGGCAAGGCGGTGTTTGCGGTTGGCGATTGACTGTTTTGCCTGCGCAAGCAAATCCGTTGCTTCTGTCGTGTTCCATATTTTCTTAGCCTGCTCAAAGGACTCGACAGCTTTTTCAAACGTCATGGGACTGCCGAGGGCGGCGCGTCCCTCTTTGATGAGGCTGTTGTATTGGTCAAGGTGTGGACGTAAGCGATTGGCTCGCGATTGTGTCAGGGGGTCGGATTGGTATTGGAGGGCGGCTTCGAGGGCGGCTACCTGCGCTCGGAGGTCGTTGCGCTCCTCGGCGGATTTTGCCTCGGCAAGGGCAGACTCAAAAAGGCGTTTTTTCTCCGCCGCCTCTTGGGCAAGGCGTTCCTCCTCCCGCTTTTCGCGTTCTATTTCCGCTTGATGTTTTTCCTCTTCGATTTTGGCAAGACGGACGGCTTCTTCTTGCTTGCGC
>MWCT01000025.1 GCA_002070185.1 candidate division BRC1 bacterium ADurb.Bin183 | reverse complement strand
ATAGCGGCATCACGCGCCCGATGCACCACAACCGCCGGCGTCCGCTCATCATCTTTTTCACCGGCAGCGGCTGCCCCGTCATGGACGTCATGCACAACCGCATCGCCGCCGAATGGGGCGTTGACGGCACGATTTTCATTTGTCCCTCTTGGGTGGCGCGGCACGAGGGGCTTCTTTCGGGTCCTATAACACATGAAGAAGACGGCACGATCCCAACGCTTGACAACATCAAACTCGTGAAAGAGCGGCTGCGTCCGAACCTTTATTTTCAGGTGCGCTATCATCGCGGGCTCAATACGCCCGAGGCGGCGCTTTACGCCCGCGCCGTCGGCGCGGACTTTGGAAAGATTAATCCGATTTATGGCTCGCTTAATGCAGGCACCGACCCGGAGCGTCTCCTTGTGGACGCCATCTACGCCATGAGTCAGAACGTCAAAGGCGGCTTTCCGTTCGATATGCCGTCCAACGATGAGTTGAGCGGCATCCCGACATACAAATGCCTGACGGGTATGTTAATCACGCTGATGCTGGGCAAAAAGCTGGGGGCGCGCCCCATCATGAAACCGCTTTTTTGCTACTCCCCTTATGCGATGGTGAACGGTCAGATGGATAACAACTGGATTGATTACAACGTGGCAAAGGCGCGGGTGTTGAGGAAGATAGTTCACGCGCCAATTTGGCCCGGCGAGCCGGTTGGATTTTTCACGCACGAGGACGACCGCTGCCAATCGGCAACAACAACTGCGCTGCACGCAGGCTTATGCGCCGCGCTGGATACCGACCTTGTCACAGTCGCCTCGACTGATGAATCATATAGCCGCGGACCGATTGTGATTTCATCGCGGGTGGATTCATTCAACGCCATTCGAACAATGCTCCGTTTTTTGGGGCAGGCATCGTTCCAGCCGACATCGCGCGCCGACGAATATGAGAATTTCCTTGAAGACAAAATTGTTGACACGCTCATAGCCATCAAAAAACGCGGCTCGCTTATTGACTCTCTTTACGAAGGAGACCTCGGCACCCGCGACGAAGGCGCCAACCCCGGCAGGGCAGGTCGGGGAACGGTTTCTGTAATCGAATAATATTTAAAACCTTTTCATGAAGAAAATAAATTCCAGCACAGCAGAATAATATCAAATCGTCTCGGTTCAGTGCGAATTGGACAAATCGCAAAAGGGTTAAAGATGGTGAACCGCCAAAAGCGGATCTGGTTTTTTTTGACTCATGAGAGAAATCATCAAGATTATTTTATCGGGTGATGGGATATCCTTGGTTGAATCTTCACATCCCCGACTTCTTGTCGAAAGTCATGCATGTTAATTAAAAAATACCGGATTCGTCCATGCGAGGCAGCCGGCGGAGTCCATGATGCGCAAGCGCGCATATCGCCCTATTCCATTAGACAAAAGAAAGGTGTGTTCTGTCAGGTTGGAGCCGCGCGGGGCGAGCGTGGATTGACCCTTTGTCGGCGATGAGACGAGGTCTATCTTCCGCACGGGAGAGCATTTGATTGTGATGGCTGAATCGTCTAAGAGGACGTCGTGGATGATGGGACCCGTTGATGAGTAATATTCGCCTTTTTCAAGGGCGGCGCGGATGGCTTGGCGCGAGAGTGTTTCAGCTTTAACCATGACCCAGCCTCTGCCAGAATCAATGTAATAGCGATGAGCATCGTCCACAGCGATGCCCTTGATTTTGTGGTTGCGGGAAAGGAGGTCGTCCCATTGGACGTCTGCGAGTCCGCGTCCGATTTCCACATCGCAGCCGCTGTTCCAGACTTCCATGGCAAAAAGGTCGTCGGCAATATCGGCGGCGTCCGCGCAGGTGACGCCGTTCCAAGAGGGATGAGCCAGCGCAACGAGACCGTTTTCCGCTCTGAGCAGTTCTAAAAGTTCGCGCGCAGAATATTCCTTGTTTGGTTTGATAGGCTTGAACGCGGCGCTATCGCGGACGTCAATACCGACAAGGTGAAAATTACCTGCTTCTGTGGCGCCGCCGTCCAGTTCCACACCCGGGATATACAAAACACCTTCCGGCGCTTTTTCAGGTTTGGGCGTGACCTTCCAATGGTCGGTCAGGCAGACGAAATCAAACCCCATATTTTTGTAAGCTTTCAGAACACGCTCCGGCGAAAGCCAGCCGTCGCTTTCTGTGGTATGCGTATGCAGCATACCTTTGAACCAATGCCCTTGAGATGAAAAAAGCGATTTCAAATTAGTCTCTCTCCGTTTCAATAATTAATATCGAGTGTTAAACATCGGAAACAGGCAAGGCAACAGAATTCCGATTAAAAAAATGAAATAAATATATACAAATAGCTTGACATCAAATTTAATAAGAAGGATGCTCAATGATAAAGTTAGGTGAAATTGATGGCGAACAAATAAATTTTGTTTTTGAAAGAAGGTGATAAATGCAAGACAGATGTTCAGAATGAGAAATCATCAAAAAATTATTTAGGAGGTAAGAGATGAAAAGGTATATTACTTTTGCATGTGTTCTTTTTGTTTTGGGCCTGGCTTTTTCCGCAAATGCGGCGCTTATCTGGAGGTTGAATTTCGATATTGACCCAGTGGCGGACCTTGCCGATTATACGCTAGGCGTTAATGACGTTGGCACATCTATTGTGTCCAAAACATTTCCCGCTTATCTGGGAGGCGGAGCGTGGCGCGATTATGGCGATTTGCAGCCCGATCCGGGAGTCCATACGGGTAATTTCCCTGATATCGTAATTCCCCCCACGGCAGGATTTCAAGGCGGCAACGCTTTCTTTACCTGCTTGGGCACTCCCGCCGATTCCCAGCAGCATATTGGGTATTATATCTCCAAAGAACAAAGTTGGTCCATGACTGGGGATTTTACCGCTGAAGTCATTTGCATGGTTGCCAAAATTGGATCAAATTCGGATCCTGTTGATGGATGCGAATATTCGCTGCAGGATGTATTTGGAACTGCCCAGATAGCTAATGAAGGCGCCAACTGGGAAATCCGCATTTGGCCCATCGAAATTATCGGCGGCGATGGCAAGGTTCAACTTTGCTTGAGCGGAAACGGCGGAGCTGGCGAGGTTAATATTAACGGACCCATTATGACACCCAATCAATGGTATCATATGGCATTCACTTATAAGGCAGCTACAAATGAAGCCGAGTTTTTTGTTGACGGCGTCAGCAGTGGAAAAGCCAATCCCAACTGGGGCGGGAATTCCACACAGAATGACTGGTGGATCGGCGCTTGGCCCTCGAACGGAGCAAACCGCGGCATGGCAGGATGGATTGACGCTGTTTGCTTAAGCGACGCCGTTTTGACACCAAGCACATTCAATCTGCCTCGCGATGGCTATTCAACCATTCAGAATTGGGAGATGTATTAATATTCTGGCTTGTTGATTAGACAAAAAATAAAGCGGATAGAATTCTCTATCCGCTTTTCTTTTTTCCCGCGATTTCAAAAACGTCATGGACCCGCTTTAACTATAATACCATTGCTAACGGTACCGTTGGTTGGATCATAAGGAATCCACGTTATCCATGTTGTGGCAAGTTTAACAGGACCCTGAGAAATGAGCACCCATTTGATGCTTCCATTGGGGACGCAGAGGCGGAAACCGGGGTCAGAGGCATAATAATAATCCCATGGATGATATTTGTCCAGCAGGTAAATAAAGCTCGGTTTGTCGCCCGCCTGTCCGCCTAATGCGGGATTAACATCCGTGAACGGGTCGCCGGGAAGGGTTGAGATATAAGCCACAGGGGTTGTAATACGGGTCAGCCGATAACGGACATACCCTTCAGGATAACCCACGCCAACGGGATACTTTTGATTATCCATATGGTATGATTCAAAAGCCGTAGCCAAAGATCTCATATCCGCCTTGACGCGCGAGACCTTAGAGCGCACTTGAGCTTCCAGAAAATTAGGGACGGCTATAGCGGCGAGGATGGCAATGATGGCGACAACTATGAGGAGCTCAATCAGCGTGAAACCCATCAAACTTTTTTTCAGACTCATTTCCTGCCTCCTTTTACAAATTTTTTTTATTCGTATCGTTCAAAAAATGTATTCTCAAATAACAATACGAATAAATCAATGAGAATAATCTCACAATGAAAAAAGAGTTGTCAAGGTAGTATATACTAATATTTTACAAATATTTTTCTACCTGATGTTTTAGAAAGTTAGGGTTGTTTATTTGTTTATTAATTCCCTATCTGCTCGGCAGTCGGGGGATCGTATTTGCCGTTGCCATCAAAATCTATGACAATCGGCGCTGTGATGGCAATGGAGGAAAGCCCTTCAGAGAGGGGATAACTTGAGACCACAGGGGAAAGGGTCTCGCGCTCCACGCCCGCCGCGATAACGTTTATGATGCTATCTTTGGTTATTTTAACAGGGAATTTTTCAGAGCCTTCAGGCGCTGATGGGCGCGGGAAGCGTTTGATTTCCTTTGATGGCGGGAGAATAATTCGCCGCAGGAAGATGCCGTCCATGTTGATGTCAATATAGGAAAGCGGAACCCAAGGCGCGGCAAAAACTTCAAGATGGCAATCCACAGAGCCGTCCGTATCTTTGATGAATGAACCGGGAGGCATGTTGTTGACGGTGAATTTGATGATGGGTCCGTTGGTAATCTGGAAATTGCCTTTTTTGATGTTCTCGGCGATTTCGCGTTCGCTGATTGCCGCGGGATTATCGCTGGATGATGCCACATAAATTCGGGGATATCCGACCTCTTCTCCCCAAGTGGCATGGCTGAAGCTTCCGCCGATGGGCATTATCTTCCCATATCCTTTGAGCCGGGTATCAAAGAAGAGTTGGATATTTTCCTTTGCCCCTCCGATGCGTTTGCCTTCGATAACTTCCAACAGGTCGAAATCATAAGAGAAGTCTTTCTCCTCGATAAAGGGTTTCGTTTTATGGTCATATCCGAAATTTGTGAAATAGCCTTCCACTGGAAAGAGCGGACGGTTGACTTGAATGAAGGAGCCGGGATATTTTGAGCGCAGGGCTTTCATGAGGTCGCGCGGGTTTTGGGAATCAAGTTCATCATTTTTGGCGGCAGCAGCGGCGCCTTTGGCATCAAGGGGCCAGACGAGAATATGTCCGAGACTTTTTTCGCCCATGTATTCGATTTTTTTACCGATGCCCGTTTTGACGATGTTTTCGAGTTTAACCTTTTTTGCGGCTTCTGATAAATCGGTAGCGGAATTGGAATCGCCGGAGACGATATATTCAACGCCCTCGCCTGCCGCAGCGACGATGCGATCCTCCGGGGAAACAAAGCAGTCATAGGAGCGGTTGGTGCGGACGCCGATGTCGGCGCAGATTAAACCTTTGGTGTCTATGACGCGTTTTAATGCGGCGTTGATAATATTTTCTTTAGTGAAGGCGATGGTAATCTCTTCTTCATAGGTATCGTATTCGATGCCGCGGCTGAATATGACCTTGTAATGACCGGCTGGGACATCCAGAGATTCGCTGCCGGTGGCGGAATAATAAACATTGCGGGCGTAAAGTTCGTTGCCGGGACCGCGGTCAAACATCGGCGTGGGCGGAACAGGGATAAAGGTCAGCTTGCAAGGAATGGATGTGCCTGTATCCGCATCTGTGCATGTGAACTTCAGGACGCTTGAGCGGGAGGCTTTAATTTCCAGACCGTAAGTATCGCCGTCGTTGATTGTGAAACTGAAAGGGTCTTTGGCGGTTCGGCGGGAGAAAGCCCTGCCCTGAACAAAATAAACACCCTCTGGCAGGGTCATTTCAAAACTGCCTTCTGCATCGGAGCTGCCTTTAGTTAAAGGACGCGCAGGAGTGTAATCCTTATTACCTTTTTTGGAAACAATAATCCTCACATCCACATCCGGCACGGGTTGCTTCGTTTCGGGGTCAACCACCTTGCCGGCGACAAAACCGAATTTTGACTCGCGCGTTTCATAGGCAAAATCGGAGACGCCTGAGAGGCGTTTATCCGAGATGACCAGATAGCGTGTGTAAGAAGCCTTAGCGCCGGGTTTGATGGACACTTTGTCATAATTGATTGTGGCTGCGGATGGGCTGAACAATCCGTTTATCAAACCTTTCTTCTGCGTCAGACCGGCGCTGAAGTTATCAATAAAACCGGCAAACCATTCCACCTCATCATGTTTTTGCTCGCCGCCGTATTCGATGACGCCCGCGCCGCCAATAAAGGTGCTGCAGGCTCCCCAGTCCACCTTTTCGCCGAGGGTCAGGCTTTCAAGCGTTCCAGTGGAAAGATTGTTAACGGTGGTGGTGATTTCAATCACAGGTTTATTCGGTTTGATTGTGTATTCGGTAGTAATCTCAAATTTGTGGCTGCCTTCGGACTTGCCGGAGACAATAAGCGAGGCGGCGTTATCGGGGAGCCCGACGGTTTGAATCGTTGCATGCCGATAGGAATAATCTGTTTCGACGCCCAGCCCCACGTTGGCATAGCGGTCGTAATAGGTTGTTTCGGGCTGCGTGCCGATGCGGGCATAAAGTCCGCGCACATAATCAACCGGATAATCTTTAAGGGATACGTCAACAATCTGTCCGCCTCCTTTTGCGGTGACCCCTTCTCTTTCGGGCGATGTAACGATGACGCGGATTTTTTCATTTTCGAGGACATAATCGCCGATATATCCGTTAGCCCAGATGCCTTGAATCAAATCGCGTTTATCGGAAATTTTTTGAACTTTCAATTTGCCGGATTCGATGGCGGGATTTTTTTGCGGGACAGCGTCTGGTTCCTTTTGAGCAGTATCGCAAAAAACCTGCAAGGCATAAACAATAACAAATAAACAAACAAGAAGCGGGATGAAAAGAGAAAGCCTTGGGGTTGAGATATTCTGTTTGCGCATGACGCAAAAACCCTCCTTCAAAAAAATAAAACTTTTTTCAAATCTACTTTATTGACTATAAAACAATCATGCGGGTTTGACGGTTTTAATGATTGCTGTCAATTGTTTTGTGGATGATGTCGGATAAAGCGTTGGCATATCCAAAAATTTTTGCCCTGCGCCTCCCTCTTCAATTTACCAAGAGCCCCGTTTTCAAAAACCCCTCAGAGGGAGGAAGAAACAACCCGAAAACCATTGTAATCTATTCGAGCATCGGGAGGGTAGCAAATACGATCAGTAGAGCGACAGCCCCACCACTCATGGAACCAAGAGCCGCTACGCAGGACACGTTTTTTACTTTGGTTGTTATTGATAGGGTTTCTCCGACTCGCTGCTTGTGTCCTGTAAAATCCCTCATCGTAAAAGTCCAGACACCACTCCCAGACATTTCCGTGCATGTCGTATAATCCGAATGAATTTGGTCTATACGATCCCACAGGCGATGTTTTATCATTGCCATCGTTATGCGCCTTATCCTTCCACGAAAAACCACTAGTATTGGAGGCATCACAATAATTTCCATATTTCCACAAATCCCCAACGTTATCACCAAAAGAAAAACGCGTTTGCGTTCTCGCGCGACATGCATATTCCCACTGCGCCTCGCTTGGTAATGTGAAATTCATCCTTGTTTTTTGAGACAATTTTTTACAGAACTCCATCGCATCATACCAACTGACCATTTCCACTGGGTTATTTACTCCTTTGAAATGACTCGGATTTGTACCCATCACTGCCTTATATTGCTCTTGGGTAACTTCATATTTCCCAATCCAAAAGCCATCAACCGAAATCATATGAACGGGGCGTTCATCGGGTTCGCCATCATTGCAACCCATATCATAAGTCCCGCTTGGAATGTAAACCATCTCAAGAATTATTCCATCACCCAAGTCAACTTTTCGAACTGTTCCGGTTTTGGGGATATTAAGTGGCGTAGGAGAAGGCGTCGAGTTAATATTAGCCGGGTTTTCTGTTTGAAAAGGCTTGGGTTGAATTTGAGACAAAGGAATCATCTCATTTTGAATAGAGTTCGAACTTGTTTGTGAATTAACTAATCGAGCCACGCGAAAACCTATCCATGAAGATCTTCTTTGGGGTTCAATGCTTCTCCTACGCGCCGGACGGCATTCAAGTAATGTTGAAAACCAACCTCCCCCTCTATAAACTTTTTCTTTACCATTAACTGGACCGAAAGTATTTTTATTCGCCGCTTTTTCATAGGCTTTGCTATCATACCAATCAAAACACCATTCAAAAACGTTTCCCGCCATATCATATAATCCAAAATCATTGGGCTTAAAACTGCCAACTGGAGCAGTGCTCTCAAATTTATCGGAATACGGATAAAACAATAGATTGTATCGTTTGGCTGTTGACATATCCAAAAAGTTTATAAGCCCATGTCCCGCCTCCATTGTTTCTCTGAAAAAGAAAGTGTTGGAGCCGGCTCTGCAAGCATATTCCCATTGAGCCTCCGATGGGAGGCAAAAAGATTTATTAGTTTTTTTTGAAAGCCACTCGCAAAATTTTTGGGCATCGTTCCATGAAACACAAGTTACTGGATGATTATCTCCCTGTTCAAAACCCGGATTTCTCCAATTGATTGAAGGATCGTTGTAAAAACCGGGAAATATCATAGATCCCTTTCCCTCTGTTTTTGTGCCTCTCTCCGCGTCTGTTATATATCCTGTTTCATTAACAAATAATTGAAATTGTTTTCGCGTCACCTCGTATTTTCCAATAAAATAGTCCGATAAAATCACCTTATGAAGAGGATGTTCATCTTCTAATGCTGCTGTTTCCGTTTCTGATGAACCCATTTCAAATTCGCCGCCCTTTATATAAACCATTTCAAGATAATCGCCACTTCCTAAATCAAATTTCTCAACATTAGATCTCGGGTGATACTGCGGTGGGACTGGTAAAGAGGCGGGGATATTTATTGTGTTGGATTCTTTTATTGGCAATGATGGGGGCGGCGAGTTGTTCTTGGATTCATATTTACTTTCTTCTGTTGGAATTATACTTACCGGCGTCCCCACAACGATTATCGGCGTTGAACGCGTTTTGGTTTGATCTGGCGCATAAAGCCTATTAGAAACTCTTGGCGCTATTAATACCTCTGTTTTTTCAGGACCTTCCGGCGTATTAATTTTTGATGAGACCTCCGCCGATATTGCATCAAAAAAATTCTTTGGCAGGTCATTAATTGGAATTTTCACTGAGTAATTTTGTTTTGTATAGGTTTCTATATCAGTCAGTGAAACGTAAATCGAGACATCAGCCCCTTCTTTGACAATCGTCCCATACATGAGTTTATCCGCTCCAATAGCCTTGCCAATTTTTTTTGTTTTTTCCGGATCAAACAAATCTGACATCTGAAATTTTTGTTCTTCCCAGATTTGTCTGGCACGCTTGCGTTCAACAAAGATTAATTTATTTGAAAATACTCGAGATGTTTCAATTTTTAATTGCACCATTGAACAACCAGAAAATCGTTTGCCATTTTCATTCTGAAAGTTGAGAATCGCGGCTGTTTCTATTTTATTTGAAGGAATATCTCTTGCGATATCCCTTGAAAGAGACTCGATGGTTTCATCAAGACGAGCAGAACCAGCCGGAACGATGACTCTCCAAAATAAAATTATTGCCAAAAGTGCTATGAGAATTCCCGGCACAATTAATCCAATAGGTTTTTTCTTTTGGACGGGAATGCTCGCCGATTCAAAAGCATTGATGAAATCCAAACAAGTATTAAATCTTTTATCCTTATCATACTCCAGAGCTTTATAAATCACATCCATTTGCTTTTTAGAAAGCGATTGAATGGGCGGCGCCTTTATCGTTGGATGAAGAGAGCAAAGACCGGTTGAGGGATAAGGGGGATCGCCGGAAAGCATTTCATATAATACGACCCCCAAAGCAAAAATATCTGTTCTTTCATCGCATTTGCCGGTCTTATATTGCTCGGGAGACATATAAGGAAGAGTTCCGGATGTTAGAGGTCTTGAAAGCGTGCGGGTTGTGGCAGTTCTAATTTCATCTGCAATTCCAAAATCGGTAACTTTGACTTCATCTGCAGCTCCGAGCAAAATATTTTGAGGCTTAACATCGCGATGGACAACGCCATATTTATGGGCATAATCAAGGGCTTCTGCTATTTTTCGAACAATCTGAATAGCTCGGTGAACTATGAAAACACGGTTTTCAAGGCGGTTTTGGATTTGAGAAAGCGTTCCTCCATCAATGTATTCCATGACGATAAAGCGGGGGCTTGATTGGGCATGAAAATATAGAGGTTTGACAATATTGCTATGCGTTAATCTGCTGGAAAGATTGAATTCCTTAAGCAGCCTGTCCCGCGATTTTTCATCGTGGTATATTTCATCGGGGACAATTTTAATCGCTGTATAAGTGCCTGTGTTTATCTCTTTTACTTTATAAACAGAACCCTGACCGCCCTGACCGAGTTTCTCAATAATCTCGAATTTTTCAATTAATATCTCACCGATTTTTAACTCCATTGCCTTTTTATCCATATTTGTTTTTTATGATTTATGGGGGATAGAGCCTTGAGCATTTCCCCTCTATAAGCAATGATGTCTTTTCATTATCAGTAACACTCCGCAAAAACTCTGCGAGATTAATCAAAATACCAAACAAACTTTACAATAACTCTGAACAATATTTTAACAACGTGTCAATCTATTTCTGGGAAATTGTCAATTGAACAAAGCGTTTGGACGAATAATTATTTGTTCTTGACGCTCACAAAGGGCGTTTGCAAAAAGTTCTACGTTTTTTAAACAATACCTCAAATCAAGGAGAGGCTAACGTGAAATTAAGCAAGTTATTATCCGTGCTGGCTGATAAGAAAATCACCGGCAGCCAGGATCCCGAAATCGCCGGCGTGGTCTATGACCCGCTGCGCGTCAAACCGGGATTTCTCTATGTTGCCATTGATATTTATACTCAATTGGATAAAATTGAGATTCCGGATGGGCATCCTTTTGTGAACGACGCCATCAAGGCGGGAGCCGTGGCTGTGATGCTCCAGAACGATATGCCTGTGCCGGATAATATCGTCAAGATTGTTGTGCCTTCGTCGCGCCGCGCGTTGGCGTTGGTGGCGGGCGAATTTTACAATCATCCATCGCGCAAGTTCAAACTCATCGGCATCACCGGCACAAATGGCAAGACGACTACAACGCATATCATCGAAAGCATCATGATGACCAAATACCGCGTGGGGTTGATTGGCACGCTTTATTACAAAATCAACGGGCGCATCTGCAAATCAAAAGACACTACGCCCGAGCCGCCGGACCTGCAGGAGATTTTCACGCACATGTTGGAGGAAAAGCTCGATTACTGCGCAATGGAGGTTTCTTCGCACGGGGTGGAGTTTTTCCGTGTGGCGGGTATTGACTACGAGGCGGGTATCTGGACGAATTTTACGCAGGACCACCTCGACTTCCATATAACAATGGATGAATATCGGAACGCTAAATTGAAATGGGTCAAAACCTTGAACGAGGATAAGTTTATGGCGGTTAATATGGACGACCCCTCGGCGGATTATTTCATTAAAGCCGCGCGGGCAAAGGTTGTTCGCTATGGCTTGAAAAATCCAAGCGATGTGACAGCGAAGGATTACGTCCTCCATGCTGGCGGCACAGATTTCCGCCTTGTGACTCCCAAAGGCGAGATTGACATCAAGGCAAAACTCCGCGGCGAATTCAACCTTTACAACATGCTCGGCGCTGTGGCGGGCATTTTAAATCAGCCGATAACGCTCGAGGAAATCAAGACAGGGCTGGAGAAAAACATTGTTGTGGCGGGGCGTTTCCAACCTGTGGAGCGCGGACAGAAGTTCTCCGTTATCATTGACTACGCCCACACCCCCGACGGCATGGAGAAGGTTATGAACGCCGCGCGCGCCATGAATCCCAGCCGAATCATCACAGTCTTTGGATGCGGCGGCGACCGAGACCGCTCCAAGCGTCCGCAGATGGCTGCCATTGTGGAGGCAAACTGCGACTATTTCATCATCACAGAGGATAATCCCCGCACGGAAGACCCTTCGCAGATTATGAACGACATTGTTGCAGGCGTAAAGAATCAGAAAAGCGAAAATTTTGAGATTGTCTATGACCGTTATGAAGCCATCAAACGCGCCATTGAGATTGCCAAACCGGGCGACCTTGTGATTGTGGCTGGCAAAGGGCACGAAAGCACCCAGACGCTGAAAGACAAAACTCTCCATTTCAACGATTACGAGGTTGCGGATGAGATTCTGCAGAAGATGGGATATAAGGGATGATTGAAAATTAAATTACAAAAGGCGCGTCTATCGTTTATCGCCGCCAGCCGTAGACTGGCATTCGAGGATTTCATCATAGTGGGTTTTCTTGCTCCAATCATAACCCATGAGATTATCGGATGGTATTCTGTTTTTCCAAACGTTTTTGCATTGTTGAGCAACCTATCTTTGAACGTCTGGTTTTTGGTTTCTATTAAGAGTTCAGCAAAATATCGAACGAAAACTTGGGCAAAACAGACGATCGTTATTTATTTTATCGTTTTGAATCGTACGGCGAAACTACTGCAATCATTTTTTCCATCGGCGCATGACGTCGAATTACCGCGCCAGTTGCTCCGGCGTTGAAATACGTTCAGGTCCTATTGGCAAAACGTTCATGGGAACAACCTCCTATTCTGGCGATTGAACAAGGAGAATCTCATTTGTTAGTGACGGGATTGTAAGGGAGCTTTTCGATTTTTCCAGAACCTTTTTTTCGAAAATAGTATCTCGAACAGAATGATTAAAATATCTCCATAAGGTCTTTATGTTTTATTCGAATTATACAAAGAGTTGCGCTTAACGCCATCTAAGGGGAGAAAGCTTTTAAAATCCCCTATCTTTAGTGAACTTTTTATAAGAATAGGAATAAAAAATTGTTGGGGGAAAAGGACGACACCTCCGAATAACAATATTATTCCTACAGAAAAAAGGGCGGGACTCATGTAAATATGAGCAAGAAAAATTGCTATCAATCCAATAGGGACAACGATACTACTGAATATAATAAAAAACATCTTTACTGCACGGCGAACATCTTTGAGATTTTTTTCGCTATAATTAATCCATTCATTAACCCAAGCACAGTTTGGGAAATTCATACATTGCTTCATTTTTTTTATCGCCAATGTCCATTTCCCTTTTTTCATAGCATTATTGGCTTCGATAAGATTATATGACACTTCTATAATATCCGCCACCTCCTTTTCTTGCCTTAACCAATATAATATATGTTCAGTTGAGGATATAACTTCATCCGGACGCATCTGTGCAAGATAAGCCATGAAATTATTTATTGTATCCACCTTCAGTTCTTCAATTTTAGTGATTGTTTTTTTCTGCAATTCCTGAGCTTTTTTATCATTTGGCAGGATTTCAAGATATTGATCAAGATATTGGACCATCATTCGAAGGTTTTTTGTATAACGGGCC
This sequence comes from candidate division BRC1 bacterium ADurb.Bin183, assembly GCA_002070185.1. Lineage (GTDB taxonomy): Bacteria > Sumerlaeota > Sumerlaeia > MWCT01 > MWCT01 > MWCT01. The sequence goes on along the minus strand of MWCT01000025.1, from coordinate 5,740 downwards.
TCCTTCGCCTTCTGCAAAAACTCTAATGCCGTAAGAATATCTGAAACATCCTTTTCCGATCTTAACCAATATGGGATATATTCCACGTATGAAAGTGCTTCCTCGATTTGCTCTTGTTCAAGAAAAGATATAAGATGGGTTTTTGTTTCCGATTTAAGGCGACCAATCTCCATGAGTATTTGATTGCGGGATTCTTGAGCTTTTTTGTCCTGAGGTATAATTTCAAGATATTGTGCAAAATACTGCTCCATATCACGAAAGTTTCCTAAATTATAAGCCGTCTTGGCATTATTGTATAACCTTGCAGCTTTGAGTACTTCCGCGACCTCCTTTTCCTGCTGTAGCCAGTATGGGATGTTTTCTGCTGAGGAAAGCGCGTCTTCTGGTTTTTCTTGATAGAGAAAAAACAATAATTGTTTTTTCATTCCATTTTTCAGTTGTTCAATTTTCACAAGCGTTTGATCTCGAGATTCTTTAATTTCTTTGTCATCAGGAATTATCTCAAGACATTGCGCAAAATACAGTTCCGCAGCACGCAAGTTTCCAGATTCGTGGGCATCTTTAGCTTTTTGACGCAAAGGTATAGCCAAATTTTGCCTACATGCTTGATCTAATTTTTTTTCAATAATTTTGTCATCTGGATTGAAAGAAAGAAAACTTTCACATAATTCTTTCATGCTCTCCCAATCTTGTGAGTTTTCCGCCTCAATAATATCTGCACGTATTTTTGCACGTTTTTCAATAAGGTCATTCTTATCCCTCTGTAATGTAACAGTAATAATACCGTCTGTACGCCCTGCTATAAGGCCAAGAGGGGCGCCAAAAAGACCACAGCAGGCGAAACCAGATACCGTGAGACAGCACGCATTGCCCCCCTTAAAATGCCCTGGGGTGACTGTTTCCGATACGACTGTCCATCCTTTCGCGAGATATTGTCGTAACGCTTGGACTTTTTGTTGCTGCCCTGAAGCATTGTTGGGGTATTGAAGAGTAATTATTTCTGTCATTAATGAATACTTCTCCATAATAAATTAAGAATTGCCGCCGGGACAAATGAACCGACAAAGATTCCCGTAATGAGTCGTAGAACATTATTGGACTTACGCCAACCAAGTAATTGGGTCATTGCATCAAATAGAAGCATCGCAATCATTGCAATCGATAATGGAATCGTCATGCATCCTATAAGCATAACAAAGGGAACGAAAGAAAATCCAAAGACAATACCGGTGCATCGTGCACAGATATGAAACTGACGCCCCGTTATCTTAAAGGAACGTTCTGGCAAGCGATGACAATGCCAAAAAACATAGGGCCATGATGAGTCCACAAATATACGTATGAGGAATCGATTCAGTAATGAGAACATTGAAACCCCTTTCAATTTTGCTTCGTATAATGAGGGAAAAATTGTAATATAATATGTCAAATTCTGCTATTGATCTCATTTTTTTAAAGATCTTCATATTCCAAAAAATCCGAACTATTAATGCCACCCATTTCACTGCATCATATAACATAGCTTCAATCGCCGGATTAGAACCGCTCACATCGTCCATTTTGTGTCGAAGTTTTACAACATATATACGTCATAGTTGATGGCACTGTTCATTGCCAGAACATTGAAATGTCTCCCAAATCTACCACTCCTTTATGCAGGATAATATATTTTTTCTATAATACTTGTGCCCTGTTTGGTCAATTGTTTTATCGAGCAGACTTCCTTAAATATCATTTATACACGAAACGGGTTAGCTGGGGTGAACCGCGTTTCGTATTGAATCGCGAGGCGGGAATGCCGAACTTTTATGATTTTAGGATTGACAATAGCGGGGATTGATAAAGGATTATACCTTTTCATGCACATGGCGTCGTTAGGGAGCGGAATGAATCCTGAAGAATACAGCAAAATGTATGCGCAGGAAAACACTTATTGGTGGTTTCAGGGGCGCAAAAAGATTTTGTTCCGTATGATTGAGCGGTTTGGGCTCTTGAAGGGGGGCAAGGCGCGGGCGCTGGATATCGGCTGCGGCACGGGGTTGATTCTTGAAGAGTTGAACGGACGCGCCACCGCTTTGGGGCTAGATTTTTCGCATCAGGCTCTTTCCTTCTGCAAGAAAAGGGGGCTGGATAATCTTATCAGCGGGGACGTGAGCCAGCTGCCTATTGCCGATTCCTCTCTTGATCTTGTGCTGGCGCTGGACTTGTTTGAGCATGTAAAGGACGACGTGTCGCTCGTTAGGGATATATACCGCATATTGAAGCCGGGGGGTTATCTGCTTGCAACCGTTCCCGCGCACCAGTATCTCTGGAGCAGCCACGACGAGGCGCTTCATCATTTCCGGCGGTATTCTCACAGCGGTTTCCGAAAGTTGATAGCCGGCAATGGTTTTACATTGGAAAAATATTCGTTTCTGATAACGTTCACCTACTTCCCTATTTTGGCATTTCGTATCGTTCAGAAGGTGTTTCGACGTTTCAAGCCGACCGACCAGAGTCCGAAGACGCATATTATTATATTGCCGAATTTCATCAATGCGGCGCTGATACGCGTTCTGGAAATGGAGGGCATGCTTTTGGAGCGGATGAATCTTCCAATCGGTGTATCGTTGATTTGCATTGCCAAAAAATGACCGGCAGCGCTAAAAGGCTCATAAAAAAATATTGACATTGTATATAATTATAATACGATTGGTTTTTGAAATTTCGAAAATCGTGATATAATATATGGTTAAGAAATTTTCATTCGAATTGAGTTTTGGATAGATGAAGATAGCCTCCAACATCATCACGCGGATGAAGACGACGTTCAACAGGGATATAACCGATCCCCGTCAGCGGGAGATGATTCTGGGCGACACCCTCAAGCAATTTGCAAAAAAGATGGATATGGCGCAAGATAACGATGCTTATTCCCTTCTTGACCAGCTGGCGATGGAATATGAATCCATCAAGATTGACCCGATGGAAATCTACTACAAGGCTTTCGAGCTTTATCAGAACGAAAAAAGGCTGCTTCAAACAATCGTAGGATTCCTGCGCTCGCGCGATGCCAAAGATAAAAAAGCCATTCATTACTATCAAAAGCTTTCAAACGCTGAGCCGGAAAACTTTCAGATGCTTGCCCTGCTTGTGGAGTGTTACAAAGAAAACAATGAATCCGTTCCGTTGATGATGACTTATGAACGTATTATCAAAAAATTCAGAGAATTGGAGGAATCCCGCCGCTGGGGCGCGCATCTGGACGGGGATTGGGCATTCATCCAATCGCAATATCAGAATTCGCTGCTCTGTCTTGGCGATATTTACGCCGAGATGGGCAAATCCGATGAGGACGCCCTTTCCGTTTATCGGGAGATAATCCGCGCTGATGAGCCGAACGCGACTGCCATCAAAATCCTTGCCAAGGCATACATGGATAAGGAGCGCACGGATCAAGAGGCGATGGAGGTTTATGAGTATTTCCTCGCTTATGAGCCTTACGACCGCAATGCGCGATTGCTGCTTGCGCGCGGATTCATTGATACACAGCGGTTGGATGAGGGCATCAGCATCCTAAAAAGTTTATCTCAGGAATTTCCGGAAGATGCGGAAATCAACGACTTTTTAATTCAGCAGCTGATGGCGCATAATCTAATTAATGAAGATACGGCGGTATTCTTTGTTGCCTATCTTCAACGCCACCCCGAAAATAAACAAATTGTTTCACTCTTGGCTAATCATTTTGCAGAAGTTGGCTCCCTTTCCAGTCAGGCGATCGCCCTTTATGAAAAATATGTGGTAACCCCCGGGCTCCATCCATCGGAAAAAGCGCGTTATTATGAACTGCTCGGGCGTTACCATGTGAACAACCAAACATGGGCGAAGGTTATTGAAATCTATGAGATTCTCAGAGGCATCAACCCCTTATCCAAAAGTTTCATCATCCCCCTTGCCAGCGGCTATTGCGAATACGGTCGGACGGATGAAGAGGCGCTGAAGGTTTACAAGGAGGCGATTCATCTTGGTTCGCGCAACGAAAAGATTCACAATCTAATCTGCCAGTATTTTTATAATTTAAAAAAGCAAACTCCGGCATCTGTGAAGATATTCAAAGATTCGCTTAACGTGCTTCCTAAAAACAGGTTTGCGCGGTTGGGGCTATGCCGGTATTATCTTTACGCCAATGAATATGAGAACGGGCTGAATGAGGCGCTCAAGCATCTCCGTTTTTATTCAGAAGAAGAAACGGCTATGGGCTATGCGGCGGACTGTCTGTCGCAAATGGATGATAAAAGAATCAAGCGGTATCTGACAGAATTGGATGATGGTCTGCGGCGTCTTCTTCTGGAAAAAACCTTTGAGAAAAAGCCGAACGTCAAAACGGTTGCGCTTGAGTTGAGTGAAATCTATCAAAAAGAAAAACGAATGGATGACTTTGCCTCGAAAGTTTATCTTTCCGCTCTGCCTTATGACAAATTCAATACCGACCTTTTAACGCTCCTTTCGAATTATTATCGGGTTCGCGGCGACGAGGAAAGCGCCTTTCGTTATGATATTGAGATTTTCCGCATCTGCCGGTGCGATTGCGGCGTTTTTGCATCAAAGGGAAAAAAACTCCCGATACAAAAAAATTGCACCGGCGCCTGTATGAGAATCGCCCACCATATCCTTTCCACAAACAAGGTTATTGCCGACGGGCGTGAAATCTTGCGCTGCGCTTGGCGTTTGGGCGATAAAAGCCACAAGCTTGTCCGACGCCTTGCTGATTATTATTTTGACGAAGATTCTTATTCGGACGAGGCGGTTGAGATTTATCAGGCTTTGGCGGCTATGGAGCCGAACAATCAGGAGGCGCGCCGCCGCATCCTGCGCGCAAAAATGTTCAAAGGGGATACTAAATCGGCATTCCTTTATTGCGAAGAGCAGTTAAAGTTAAATCCCGAGGATAATGAAGCGCTCGATTTTCTTATCCAATGCCTGAAAACCACTACGGAAACGGGGGATCGTATAACTAATTTTATTGAAAAGATGCAACGCAAGAGGCAGGACGATCCCCGCCTTTGTTACGCTCTGGCGTTAATCTATTCACACCAACAGAATTACAATTTGGCAACGCTGGGCGTTTTCATTAACGCCCTTCAAATGAACCCCGACGATTTGCAAATCTTGGGCGGAGTTGCGCGCTGTTATGAATTTGCTGGAAATTATGAACGCGCGGCGGAAACCTACGAAAAAATTCTCCAGACCATCACGGACAAAACAACCATAATAAAAAATCTTGCCCATAGTTATATGCATCTGCGGCGAATTGACAAAGATAACGTCGCGTTGATTCAAAAGGCAATCGCCAGCGACCCTCGCGATAAAGATTTGCATTTTTTCCTTGCCGATTATTTATTCAAAATCGGCGAAACGCAACAAGGCGGCGTCGTTCTTGACCGGTTCATTCAGAATCAACCCGCCGCCCTTGATAATGTCATCAACCATCTTTTCGAACTGCAGGATTCAGAAATTTGGAAGCCGGAACTTCACATCAAACTGGGATATTACCTAATCGAGGATGATAGAATTGAGGAAGCCCTTGATGAATTCAGCCAGCTTTCCACGAGCTATACGCGCTACTGCGGCGACTTGGCGGAAGGATACAATCGAATACTTCAACAGCAACCCCGCCATGTCCGCACATTGGTAGAGCGCGGAGTTCTTCTAAAGATTTTAGGAGATTTTGAAGAGGCGGTGGAGGATTTGGAGAAGGCGC
>MWCT01000024.1 GCA_002070185.1 candidate division BRC1 bacterium ADurb.Bin183 | reverse complement strand
CGTTGATCCTATGTTTGTCAATGTATCCGGCGATGACCCAACAAAATGGGATTTGCGGCTTCAGCCGAATTCTCCCTGTATTGACAAGGGGACATCCGAAGGCGCGCCGGATTATGATATTCTCGGCATAAAGCGTCCTCAGGGCGCTGGGGTTGATATGGGAGCATACGAATGTATTCCGTCAATCCCCGCAATTATTTCGCATATTCTGGGCAAAAAACCGCTCACGCCTGAAGAAAAAAATGCCGCCGATGATAACAAGGACAATATCATTGACGTTGCTGATATCGTTCATATTATGAAACAGAAATAGCCCGGCGATTCTCAACGTGATTGGAGGTTTTTAAAACCATAACCTTTCAACATAGTTGCAATTTATTGAGGGGAATAATTGGCACTGTCGGCGCTGCCGACGCATGCGGCAAACCATGCCCAGGTTTCTCCCGCCTCCTTCCTTTTTTCATCTTCCAATGGACACATCTATTTTTTTTATTTTGAAGGAGCATGGAATTTGTTATTGACCCGATATGGTTTTGCATCATTATAATTATTTCATGATGAATAATAAAGGAGAAGACTAATGGAGCGCACAGGTATCATTACGTTCAAGGGTCAAGGGATGACTCTTTTAGGGCAGGGTGTTAAGGTTGGCGATGAGGCGCCGGATTTTGCGGCGGTGGATTCGGGTCTTGCACCGGTGAGATTATCCGATTTCAAAGGGCAGGTAATCATCATCAGCGCCGTGCCGTCTTTGGACACTCCAGTTTGCGAGCTGCAAACCACGCGTTTTAATGAAGAAGCGTCGTCATTGAAGGCGAAGATTGTTACTATCAGCATGGATTTGCCGTTTGCCCAAAAGAGATTCTGCAGCGTTCATGATATAAATAATATAACTCTTCTTTCAGATTATCAGGAACGCGACTTTGCCATGAAATATGGTTTGTTGATTAAGGAGCTCAAACTGATAGCCCGCGCAATCTTTGTTATTGGGAAGGATGGTCGAATAGCCTATATGGAGATTGTCCCAGAGGTTACCAATCATCCGGATTATGACAAGGCGCTTGAGGCGGCAAAGCGGCTCATAAGCTAAAAATGCCATGTTAAGCAGCGTCGAAGATAAAAAAGATCAGCGCATCCGTATGGTTCTAAATATTCTGTCTCAAGCGGAAAAGCCGCTTGGCGCCACGCGTCTGGCGGCGGAATTCAATAACTTTGGGATTAGTATCAGCGATCGGACGCTTCGTCTTTTATTGGACGAAATGGACTCGATGGGCTTGACTGAGAATCTGGGGCGGCGCGGGCGGCGTTTGACTCCCAAAGGTTTTGGGTTAGCATCCGAGCATGTGTCTGCCTCCCTGCGCGGTTTTGTGAATGTCAAAGCTGAAACTCTTGCGTCCCAAATGTCATTTTCTCTTTCACGCAGGCGCGGCACAATCGTCATCAACATCTCCATGATTCCTATAAAATACATATCTATGGCGGCGGAGGAAATTATTCGCGCTTACAATGCGGGCATTAGTTACGGGGAATTAATAGCTATCGGGATGCCGCAGGAAATTTTCTGCGGTCAGCGCGTTCCGGAGGATAGTATTGCGATTGGAACGGTTTGCGGCATTACAGCCAATGGCATATTTCTTCAAGCCGGCATTCCAACTATTTCGGTTTTTGGCGGGTTGCTTGCAATGAAGGACAACCGTCCGCAGTTTTTTCAGCATATCATAAAATATAGCGGTACGACCATTGACCCGCTGGAAATTTTTATGCGCGGCGAGATGACATCCGTCGGGCAAGTGGCTCGTGGAAAGACGGGCTTGATTGGAGCGGGATTTCGGGAGGTTCCCGCAACCTGTCTTGATAAAATCCCCCGTTTTGAAGAGCATATGAACAGGGCTAAACTCAAAGGGGTGATTGCCATCGGCAGACCGGGGCATCCCCTTGCGGGGACTCCGGTCATGCCCGGGCGCGTCGGCGTGATTGTCATGGCTGGATTAAACCCCATTGCGGCAGCTCAGGAGTGTCATATCCCAATTAAATCCTTTGCCATGTCGCGGCTTTATCCATACGAGAAATTGACGCATTACAGCGTGTTGAAAAAGTTTGTTGTGTAATAGATATTTGATGCTCCTTTTTGACCTGTATTAATCGGATGCGGATATGGCGGTCTTGGGCGTTTGTTTGCATTTCAACGTTTGCGGATTATAGTTTTTTCGCAGGTCATTTATGGACAGGGCGCTAGCCTGTCCAACTTATACTTTGCTAATCTCTCAAAACAAAAAATCTCAACTTTTCGGGTCGGGTAAAATAAACACATATTGGGCGCTGCTTGCCAATTAGAGCGATTCAGCGGCGCTTAGGCGGTGTTATTATTTATTATTGACAACTACGGGGAATGTGGGATTGTATCTGATAATCAATTGAGAAAGCGAAATATTGGGTTTTACCTTAACTATTAATTCGGAATAAAAAAATGGAAAAACAAGGCAGGCGCAATTTTGCTTATTTATTTCCTCTGGAAAAGAGTCCGGCGCTCCAAGAGGAATATACGATTTCGAGCAATATTATAACCATCGGACGGCATCCGAATAATTCTATTTCCATTCCGCAAGAAGCCATTTCCCGCCATCATGCCAAGATAGAATTTCTGGACGGGGCGTTTTATATTGTTGATCTCAACAGCAGCAACGGGACAATGGTCAATAGCCAGCGCATCACCCGCCATGAACTGAAAGAGGGCGATATTATTATGATGGGGGATGTGGAGTTCGGCTTTTCATGGTTTTCCGCGGCGGAACGCGCTTCGGACAAGAAGGAAGACAGCACTGTATCCCTTTTGCCTCAAGAGCTGGAGGGAGGCCAGTTCACCACTATCCTGACTTCAAAGCCCAGCGATTCCACGCCGCTCCCAACCGCCGCAGAATCAGCCCTCGCCTCAAAAGCCGAGCTCATAAAGGCGAACATGCGTCTGGCGACACTTTACCGCCTGAGCGATATGCTGCGGGACGCCAAAGACAGGCATACGATTCTTGAGCGTGTTATGAATCTTATTTTTGATATTCTTCCCGCAGACCGCGGCGTCATCCTAACAAGATCAACTGAGGAATCGCCGTTCCAACCGGCTCTTGTAAAATATCGAAGCGATGAGCCGATTACCCACCATAATATTTCCATCAGTCGGACAATTGTGGAGCGTTGCGCTCGCGAGAAGATTTCGGTTCTCAGCCGCGACGCCCGTTCTGATGAGCGTTTTGACGGTTCGGAGAGCATCGTCATGCATGATATCCGCTCCGCCATGTGCGTTCCGCTCATCGCTAAGGGCAGGGTTCTTGGCGTTCTCCATATTGACACCCGCGAGGAGGTTCGCGCCTTTAATGAGGGGGACTTGAATTTCATCTCCAATTTAGGCAATGAGCTTGCGCTTTCTTTGGATAATGTGGAAATGCGCGAGCGGATGGTTCAAGCGGAAAAGATGGCAGCCATCGGGCAGACCATTACGGGCGTGGCTCACAATATTAAGAACATTTTACAACTGACTATGGGCGGGGCGCAACTGATGGACAAGAGCCTGAATGAAGGTTCGATTGATAGCGTCCGCGCCAGCTGGGATATTATCAAGCGCGGCGAGGAAAAAATCGGCAAATTCATCCGCGACATGCTTGACTTTTCCCGCGCATCTTCCGGTCCGAAAAAATTCTGCAGCATTAACGATGTGGTTCTGGAAATCAAAGACTCCATCAAGGAGCAGATGGAAAAGAAAAACATTAAGATTGAACTTGAACTTGATAACAAGGTTCCGGATCGCCGTCTTAGCGAGGACGGCATGTATAAATGTTTGATGAACCTGATAATTAATGCAAGCGAGGCTATCAAACACGAAAATGGTTTGATAAAAATTTCAACAAGCGTCAACGAGGAAGATAGCATTATCATCAAGGTTTCAGATAACGGCGAAGGCATGCCGCCGGATGTCATGAGCCGCCTCTTTACGCCTTTCTTTACGACCAAAGGTTCAAACGGGACGGGGCTGGGGCTTTGCACAACAAGGAAAATAGTCGAGGAGAATAACGGCAAAATGTCCGTTGATTCCAATTATGGCGAAGGCACTGTTTTTACCATAACTCTTTTTTCTGAAGAAACAAAAGGCTTTTGAAGACATAACGTGTTTCAACGTGTTTTTATATTCTTAATATTTGCCCTTTTACTCAAATCATTTGCATTAGCAGCCGATGTGTCGTTGTTTCCCGCCGCGTCCTATCAACACGATTCGGAGACGTCGCGAACGGAAATCAATCTGGGGTATCCGCTCTTCAATCTCACCTCCAAAAACGGCACGACGCAGGCGCGCATTCCTTTTGTCTTTTCCCATAGGAACGAAGCGGACACCAAAAAAATATTATGGGATTTTGTTTGGCCTCTAATCACAATCCGTTCCAAACCGCGCGGAGAAGGCGGAGAGGAGCGCCGCTCTCAATACAGGTTTTTAATGATGTTTGAAAAATCGGACAAAGACACACAGAACGACTCCTATAAAAAATTCACATTCTTTCCTTTTTTATTCACCGGTACGGATAAGAATGACCGCAGCCATTTCATCTTTTTCCCGTTTGTTTGGTATGCCAATGATGCTTATGTCTTTCTCCCCTTTCCTTCGCAGCAGCCTCAAAGCTATACTGCCTTTTTGCCCTTTTTCGGAGATTTCCGCAACCTGGGAAACAACGACCGCATTCTGACTATTCTTTGGCCTCTGTTTGCCAAAGTGAATAACCCGGGCAAATATCAATATCATTTTCTTTGGCCTGTATTCGGCTATGGCAACGGCGACGGGTATAAAGCGCTAAGCGTCTGGCCTCTTTTTAGTTTTGCAAAAAATGACGGCGAATATACGCGCATGAATTACATTTGGCCTCTTGGGTATCATCGAGAGACGGTATTAAAAGATGGCGGCGTTAAAACATTTGATCTTCTGTTTCCGCTTTTTGTCCGCCAAAGAACGCCAAAAGAAAAATGGGATTATTATTTGCTCTTTGGCAGAAAGGAAACGCCGAAGCGTTCGCAATGGGGCATTCTGGGTCCGGTTTTTCGGAAGGCGGATTATGTTGATGATAATGGGTATGGGTTTGATATTTTATTTTCTATGTTCAAATTTGAAAATAGCATAGAGGCGCGGACAAGGCAGGTTTTTCCGCTCTTCGGACATCGCCGAAAACCCAAAGAACTGTTTTATTATACACTTTGGCCTGTGTTTCGCCATAAGACCACAGAGTTTGAAACCTACACTTACAAAAGGACATTTTTTTTCCCATTTTATATCGGGCGCGATATGGTATATAACGATGGCTCATGGGAGAAGCGCCGCACCTTTTTTCCATTCTTTGGAACGATAAGCAAGTCCGACGGTTCATGGCAAACTTCGGCTTTGCGCTTTTTTTATTACGACAAGGCGGATGCGTGGGAACGGAATTTTGGATCTATTGTATCGGTTTATAATTCGCAAGGCGATGCGCAAGGCCATTATTCCCGCCGCGTTTTTGGAAAAATTTACCATCGAGAACATGATGCAAACATTGACTCTTCAGAGGTTAATACCCTTGTTCTGCAATTGAAGCGCGAAGAAGAAACTCGCGAATATAATTTTCTTGGCGGTTTGTTTGGGGTTAAAAAGAATCCCGAAAAAACCACATTTAAGGTGTTTTTCATTCCTTTGTGATTATGGCGGAAAACGAGCTTATCATTATTGATTGCATTGAAAAAATCCGCAACCATTTGTTTGCCTGCGACCCCAGCCTTGAGAAAATATTTGAAAACCTTCAAAATACTTCATTGACCTGTAAAACCGAAGATTTGATTCGGGAATCCTATCTTTCTGTTGTCTTGAATATCAATATTGATGCGGCTATCGGGCGCAGAAAAATCCGGCATATTATAAAGGAAATTTGCGAGGATGATTTTCATTCCTGCCAAGAGTCAATAAATCCCTATCTCAAACACGACTTTTATCATTTGACGGATAAGGAAAAAGAAAAATTTGTTAAAAACTTCCAAGCGGTTACCAACATTCTTGATTGCCTGAATGCAATTCCCCAAAATGAGATCAACTGGCTGGCGCTTATCAAAGATTTATCCAGCGGGAAGACCGGGCTGAATGCCATGAAAGCATACCGCTTCTTGAAACTTCTTGGCGCCCCTGTGGCGGTTCTTGAGACAAGAAAGCGCAAGTTTTTATTTCGGCTTGGTTGGCTTAATGTTTCTAATACAAATTCCAAATCTTTGACATTATATCAAAATTTTTGCTCTCAACTATCGCGCCTTTGCAACGAATCCATTCAATCTCTGGATTATTTGTTTGGGTTATTTTCCGGCTCGGAGAAAACCGCGGCAAGAGATGTCCCGATATGCGGGGAAAAACCGTTTTACTCCAAATGTCCCCTTGCAAATTATTGTCATTACTTCCAGTTAATTAAGGCTGAATCCATTGGGGAGGATTATGATGCGCAAAAGATTGCCCGACAACCAAAAGAACTCCCGCGCGAAAAGCTTTTGCTTCAGGGGGCGCCAGCTTTATCTGTCCCTGAACTCCTTGCCGTCCTCTTGCGCACAGGGACAAAAACGCTTTCTGTAATGGATTTATCAAACACGCTGATTAATAAACTGGGATCGCTGCGGGCAATTGAGGCGGCAACCATAAAAGAGCTCTGCGCCATCAAGGGAATCGGTCTGACAAAGGCGGCGGAAATCAAAGCTGCCATTGAGCTGGGCAAGCGGTTTTCTCAGGAAAAAAAGCGGGTGTTAACCGAAATCAAGGAAAGCTGCGCTGTTTACGAACAATACAGATTGCGTTTCACAAATTATAAGCAGGAAGTATTTTTGATGCTCGTTCTTAACTGCCGAAATGAAATCATGCGCGAAGTTGAGATTTCCAAAGGGACTTTAAATTCCTGCACGGTTCATCCGAGGGAGGCTTTTAAGGAAGCCATTCGCGATTCCGGGGCGGGCGTTATTTTTATTCATAACCACCCCAGCGGACATCCGGCGCCGAGCCGCGCGGATATAATGTTGACCGAACGTTTGCAAAAGGCGGGCGAAATTTTGGGCATCCGAGTCGTTGACCATATTATCATCGGCGATGGCGCTTATTATAGTTTCGCAGACGAAGGGTTAATCTCATAAAATTTTGATACTTGTTGACCGCCAAGCGCTAACAGGTTTATATAGCTATGCATTAAATCATGGGAGGAATGAAATGAAAATAAGAGTTTTTGCGTCGTTTATTATTTTTATGATTTTGCTGGCATCGTTTGTTCATGCTCAGGGATCTTCCGCCATCACGCCCATTAATATGGTTACCCAGAAAAACATCGGGCAGACGGTTACGGTCGGCGGAAAAATTGTGTCCATTCAATCTCCTCGAACTGATACGACGCCCTATTCTGTTTATCTGACTGACGATACTGAAACAATTCGCATTGTCTTTTGGAAAGAAACATATAATCAAATCGCCATCAAAGAGCAATTGAAGCCGGGAACAAAAATTCGCGTAACGGGGCAGGTTAAGGATTTTAAGGGCAACATCAATTTGAATGTTTACAATGCGGCGGATATTCAATTATTTGACGCGCCGATCTCTGCCCCATCAATACAACAACCGATGATTGCTCCGCCCCTTGCGAGCGGCGTGTTGACGCCAAGTCAGGTCAATAGCTCCCTGCTTGAACGAACTATTACCGTCCAAGGTTTGGTTAAAGAATACAAGGCGCCTCAAACAGAGCGCGCCCCGCATACTATCATTCTAACCGATAATACAGGCAGCATTGACGTCGTCTTCTGGAGCGATGTTGCAGCTGGTCTCGGCTCGGAAAAGATGCCCGCCATTGGTCAGACTCTTAAAATCTCCGGACAGGTTAACGAATTTCGCAATAAGATGCAGATTAAGGTGTCCAAAGCCTCTGATATTATCCCCATAAATGAAAACGCAATTCAATCCGCTCCATCGCCAACGACCGCCGCATCATCGGCGGCTCCTTCAATTGCTCAGCCGGAACCGCGTCCTGTAGAGGAAGAGCCGAGCGATCTTTCCGATACGCTTGCGCCAAGCAAGATTACGGACGCTCTTTTAGGCAACATTGTAAAAGTTCGCGGGAAAATTGTTGATATCAAGCCGTCATGGAAAGACACGGCGCCAACAACGGTTTTAATCAGCGACGGCGTTAAAGATGTCGCTTATGTATATTGGCCAGACCTTGGCTCGCAATTGACAGAGGCTCAAAAACCGGTGATTGGCAACGCCGTTCAGGTTGAGGGCGAGGTGACGGAATTTCGCGGTAAAATGCAAATTAAAGTGACGGCTCCCGATAAAATTGTGATGAAACCAAAACAATTATCCGCGACTGCCGCCCCTCTTTCGCAGAAGCAGATTATTGATATTGGGAAAATCAATAAGGAGTATTTGAATGTTACTGTCGCCATTTCAGGAAATATTACCAGAATTATATCGGTAAAAAATGGACGGCTTCTTAAAGTGACGGATTCGACGGGAACGATTACCGTCCCTCTGTGGGATGCCATGGCGCAATCAGTCAAGCAAAACGACCAAATACGCGTTGGCGCAAAAATCATTCTTCAGGGCGTTGTCATGATTTATGAGCAGAGAAATGATATTGAGATAAAGTTAATCAATGCGGAAGACATCATCTCCGTTGAGTAGGTTTTTTATTTTCTGCATATTGAATCAAGAAGGGCAGCGAGTTGCTTTGTAAGATTTCGCCTTTCAAATTGCTCGATTTTTCTTTGTTGCGGGGCGCCCAGACCTCCCGCTTTCCATTTGAGATATAAATCCTCAACGCATAATTTGATGCCTTCGACATCGAGCGGTTCGACAATCTTCACGCCTTCGAACGGACTCAGCAAATTTTTACAAGCCCCATCGGGAATCATTGCAAGAATAGGGCGCCCGGTTCGGAGATATTCAAAAACTTTTTGCGTCATCATAACATCCGAATGCGGTCCGGGCGGGATAAAAAGCAGTAGAATTGCCGCATTCATCTGTTGCTGAATGTTTTCGATGTAGGAGCACATGCCTTCAATTCGGACAACATCCCCAATGGCTTTTTCGTTAATCGTTTGCGCAGTCGAATCGTCAACGCTGGAAAAAAACCGAACATGAAAATCCTTTCGCCATTCCGGATGCTTTTTCAACAGATCGCTTAAGGCTTGCAAAAAATATCGAGGGGTTCTCTCCCCAAAGAATGTCCCAGAATAGACAAGCGTGAACTTTGCCGTTGGATGGGCGGCGAGATTTTCGAAATCCGATTCATCGTATCCATTGGGCAATGTATGCACCTTATGGTTCGCTTCGCCTAAAATCTTTTTAAAATGCGCGCTAATAGGTTCGGAAACGCTTGTGAGGATGTCGCAATTTTTTGCTACGGTTTTTTCGAGTTTCATTTGGAAGCGGGCATGGAGAGAGGTTGCGGGTTTGAAGAATTCGGCGTTCTGCGTCCAAGCGTCGCGAAAATCAGCCGTCCAAGGCAGGTGTGTAATTTTTTTCAGAATCGCGCCGATAATATGAGCGGACTGTGGATATGAGGTTGTCAGCATTGCATCGGGTTTGAATTGTCGAATCAGCGTTAATCCTTTGAGCGCGGCAAAGGGAATCCAGCCGCATCGGTCATCTGGGATAAAGACCCACCTCCTCAAAAATTCCATCGCGCCTTTTAATCTTTCAGATGAGTGTCCGATAGGCTTTGTTTCTTCCGTTTTGCGGGGGAAAAATTTTTCAGTCAGCCGATAAGGGTCTAAAGAACCTGCGCGAAATATCGGGACGCCTTTATCCGATAATTCTGCAAGCGGCGCTGGGTCGAGACGCACCGTGCGAATTGGTTTCACCGTCAGGACAAGTGATTCCCAACCGCTCTCCGGAAGGTATCGAATCCATTTGAGGACGCGCCGCACGCCGGTTATGGAAGGCGGGAAATCGTATGAGATGATGAGCAGTTTTTTCATGGTTTCATCTTGATAATTTTATCCGAGTTTTTGAGAAAATAAAATTCAAATTCGCCAACACTTTTATTTTCGTAAAACTCGTTCAATATCCTTTTTGCCTTTTCGGGATGCCGAGCAAGTTCTACGACAACATCGGGTCTTAAAACGCCTATTGAATAGTTGTAATCTCTTTTCAAATGCCCCGGATTAAATTCGCGAATTCCGCTAATAGGTTTCATGGGTTGGCGCGCAATCACCGGATCGTTTTTGCCGAGCAAATCCACGCCTTTTCTTTCGGAAAAGTATATGGGAATTCCCGCCCATGCCACCGCCGCATGCGCATCGGGGGTTGTAATTTTTTTAATTTCGAGCGCTGTTTGAATTTTTTGCTGATTGTCTATGACGTGCAAGGGTCGTTTAATCAGGAGTGCATCAGCAAGCGCCGCCGCGCCTCTTGTGGCGTTGAGATTCGCCAGAATAGCCAGTATCAATAAGGAATAAATAAGATAGCCCCGCTTCAATTTATCCACAATTATTTCATGCGCGCCTTGGCAAATCAGAATAAAAAAAAGCGGCATCACGATGCTGATAAAACGGTTGCTGCCGCCCCACCACTCCCATGAATCGCCGCCGATATAAATGCTGTAAAACATTTGCGCCGCTATTAGCAGATACAAAAGTAAGGTGTTTTGCGCGCGCTTATGGAAGATAAAAATCAATGACAGCATCGCAATACACCAGTTCATCTTCCAAATAAACAGCGCCAGCACAAGGAGCCCGCGCATCAAACGCAGCCCTAACGGAATCCCCGACATCTTGAGATAATAAGTGTTCGGAAAAATATCGCCATAATACCAACGTCGAAAAAGGGTCTGGCTCAATAAAGAAATCACAAAAACACCCAATCCGGCAAATGCATTGAATCTTCTATTTTGAGGTTCGGCAAAGAACAAAAATATCAAGACAGTCCCGTAGAGCAAAAACATATCAATTCTAATCAGCGCGGCAATTCCCAATAGGATAAATGGCGATAGCGAGCGGCGGCTGCCTTTGTAGTTCTGAATTATTTTCAAGACAGTCAAACTGGTGAGGAAGGTCAGAGCGCCGACCTCCGTCCCCTGCAACGCCCAATTATTCAGCGGCAGGTAAAAAGCCGTTAGGAGCGCCGCCCCAAAGGATATGAAGATGTTTCCGTCGGATAAAATATCGGCAATCTTTTTGATTGTTATTATATTCGCAAGAAGCAAAAGCGCGCCGCTAACTTGAATGCACAGACTTATTTTCTCAACGGCAATGGGCAGCAGATGAAAAAGCGCCATATAAAGCGCCCATAAAAGATTGGTAATCCCTTCGACCGGCGGCTCGCCCGCATTCCACACAAGCCCGCAACCCGCCGCAAGATTGCGCGCGTATGTCATTGAAATCATGGCGTCATCGAGGAGGCAAAAATACCGAACTTCATTCACAATAAAACTTGTGCGGTAAATGAAAATCCCCGCATATAGCGCATAGCAAAAAAGCAAAATAATAAAAGGATAATATGTCTTTTTAACGTTGATGTCCGGACTCTCCAATTCGATAAACTTTAATAATTGGACCCATATTAACCCAAGGTTGCGGTTGGAATATTTGCAACTCTTTTCCGAAAATTTCCAAATAAAAATTTCGAATCGGCTGCCAACCGTAATTTTTGTCATTCATAATTCGATTATGATAATAGCTGGAACAAACAAGCCACGTAAAGCCGCCTTTTTGCAAATTCCCCAAGTTGTATTGTTCGATATTTGACGGCTGCAATTTTTCCAACCATGTGGGCATGGGGAGAAATCGCGCATAATATATTTTTTCTTTATTTTGATATTCGCCAAGCAGCTGATAATAATTTCCCGTGCCGCCTTCCTTTTGCGCATCCAATTTCAAGGCATCCAAGCTTTCCTTTGAGAGTCCAATCGGGGGGTGATATTGATAGAAATATGCGGTATCGAATGCAATCTGTTCATGTGTTGGTATATTGGCTTCAATCCATTTTGCGGCGGTAATTCTTGTGTCCTCGCCAAAAGATTCAACATCAAATTTGACTGAGCGATAAAGCGGTTCGACAATCAATAGAAACATCATCATGACGTAAATAGTATTTGATTTTGCTTTGGCGATGTTCACGGCGGCGGCAAGGCATAAAAAAGGCGTCAGCGGCATAATATAATGATAATCCAGATGTCCTGCAAAGATGATAATTGTTAAGAATATAAGGGCAAAAAAAGCCGAGGGGGTTTTGAAAAGCGGCTTTGCCGATATTTTGCCTTTATTAAATATTGCATGGAATAAAAAATATAGGAGCGCGGCGGCATAAAGGCAACCGAACTCTTGAATAAACATTTTAGCGATAAATATCAAACCAAAATGTTTCTCGCCTCCCAGCCAAATAGTTCCCCCCTGAACCTGTCTTAAAATTGTGGAAGAGATAAGCCCCTTAAAAAAACTAATCGGATGAATAATAAAATATGGCATTCCTAAGGCGAATCCAAATAACACGCCGCCAAGCAATGAAAGGAGTATTTTGGGTTTCAGATTTTTGTTTTTAATTAAGTAATACACTGGAAATATGATTGCCAATATGCCTGTGAATTTTGCGGCGGCAGTTAAGCCGGTTAATAATCCGGTAATTAAAACACGTTTCGCAGAAATGCCTTCGCCTAATTTTATCGCAATCATAAATGTTAATAACACCATCAAGGTCAAAAGCGCATCCTCTTTTGCGTAATGAGAAAATCGAACGGTGGTATAACAACACGAAAGCAAAAAGGCGGCGGATAATCCGACGCGTGCGTCTTTTAATTTTTTACCGGCGCGATAACAAAGATAAAGAGCCGCGGTGCCGGCGCAAACGCTCGCCAATCTTGCAGGGATATAAAAGAATGCGGGGTTTTGAATGAACAATCGTTTGAAATCGGTATCGGCTCCAATAATTCGATAAAAAAGAAAAGCAAAAAGGTTAAACACAATAATTATGATATTATAAAAAGTCGGCTTATTAAAATGGGCAGGCGTTAAATCGCCGGCGCCGATTTTTACGGCGCGGCTTATGGAGTCAATTTCATCGGAAGAAAAATACCCCGGATTGGGAAGTCCATAATTGATGGAAAGAGCGCGCAATATAAAACCGAACAAAAGAATCAAAAACAAAATATATTTTTCGGTTCTAACGTTCATTTGAAATAATTGCGGAGAACCGTTGCAATATAATCCTGTTGCGATTCCGTTAATTCGGGAAAGATTGGCAGAGAAAGGACGCGCCTTGCCAGATTTTCCGTAACGGGGAAATTGCCGGAGGTTGAGCCTTTCATGCCTTTGAAGCAAGGCTGCAAATGCAGCGGCAGCGGATAATGAACACCGGTGGCGATGCCTTGTTTTTTGAGCGCCGCCGCCGCGCCTTCCCGATCGTCGCATTGAATCACATACAGGTGGTAAACATGTTTGTGCCGTTCAATAGGTGTTTGAATGGGCAGCCCTTTCAATAACTCGCCATAGCGCCGGGCGATGCGCCGCCGCGCCGCAATCCAGCTGTCAAGACGGCGCAACTTGACCCGCAGAATCGCCGCTTGAAGGGCGTCCATGCGATAATTATATCCGATAATTTCATGTTCATATTTGGATTCGCGTCCATGATTGACCAGCAATCGGAGCAACCGCGCATCGGATTCGTTCTTGGTGATAACTGCTCCGGCGTCGCCATACGCGCCGAGATTTTTTCCGGGGAAAAAACTGAAGCAGCCAAAATCGCCCATTGTTCCCGCGCGGCGTCCCTGATATTCCGCTCCATGAGCCTGAGCGCAATCTTCAATGACGCGCAAGCCGTGTTTTTCCGCCAATTCAAGAATCGGCTCCATATCGGCGCATTGACCGTAAAGATGAACGGGAATGATAGCCTTTGTCCGAGGCGTGATAGCCGCTTCAATTTGTTCGGGAGAGATGTTGTATGTTTCGGGGTCAACATCCACAAAAACGGGCGTCGCCCCGCAGTGGCAGATTGCTTCGGCTGTGGCGATGAATGTATGGGAGACGGTGATGACTTCGTCGCCCGGCTCTATCTTGCAGCCAAGGAGCGCCAGATGGATCGCCGTTGTGCAGGAGCTGCATCCGATGGCAAAAGGCGCGCCGCTCCACGCCGCAAATTCCTGCTCGAATTTTTTCACATTCTCGCCCATGATGAAATTCGATGTGTCCAAAACGTTCTGAATCGCAGCGTCTATCTCGCTTTTGATGGAAAGATACTGAGCCTTCAAATCAACAAAAGGTATGGATGTCATGCTTAATCCTCTTTCGGGTAAACAAAATCGCCGTCAGGATATCTTAAATCATGAACGGATTTGATAATCTTTGCGGGGTTTCCCGCTACAACAACATTTGGAGGGACATAGCAGGTGACCACGGCGCCCGCTCCGACAAGGGCGTTTGCGCCTATTTCAACGCCGGGGAGCAGGGTTGTATTCGCGCCGATTTTTGCCCCGCGTCTAATAATCGCCCCTCGTAAAAAATCCTTCGTTCTTGCCGCCCGCGGATAACTTGCATTAGTCATGACCACATTGGGACCAATCCAGCAGTCATCTTCAAGGACGCAAAACTCCGGAATGAACGCCTGCGAGTGGATGCGGACTCGGTTGCCAATCTTAACATGATGCTCGATCATAGACATTGTGCCGATGCTGACATCGTCGCCCACGATATTTTCCTCGCGCAGAAAAACATAATGCCCCGTTTGGAAATTTTTACCAATAACATTGCCCGCATATATGATGGAATGGCTGCGAATCTGGGCGTTGTCGCCGATTTTGACTGCCATCTCGCCGGGCTTTGCCCCGCGCGGCGGTTCGCCGATGATAACGTAATCTCCAAGAAAGACGTTCTCGCCTAAATGGACATTCGGGAATATTTTGAAATTTAATGATTCGTTCACGAGTCATTCCCCTTTTTTATTATCTTGCGCGGATTCCAAAATCTCCACCACCTCCAAACCGTTCCAACCATCAGCCAGCGGTTTTTTTCCGATGCGAACGCATTCGATAAATTCATTCAACTCAACTTGCAGCGGTTCGCGATAAGAAATCTTTGGGATGACCATATCGCCTGCGCGTTGTATGAGCGTGTATTGCGCAAAGCAAGCAAAGGGCTGTCCCGCCGCCGCATTGGGGACATCCTTTCGGTCAATGCCTTTGTCGTAAATGACGATACGCTGGTCTGGCGATGTGTCGTCGAACATGAGCATCTTTTTGCTGCCTACGATTACCGCTTGGCGCACTCTGTGAGGCGCAAGCCAGCTGACATGGATATGAACAAGTCTGCCGCTCGGATAACGCATGGTCATGAACGCCGCGTCATCAATCCCTTTTTGCAAACAACAGATGCCCGCAGAGGCAACGTTATTTGGTTTTTCGCCGAACCAGTATTGGGCTATGGAGACATCATGCGGCGCAAGGTTCCAGAGTGCATCCACATCTTGACGGACGCGCCCCAGATTCAACCGCGTGAAATAGGCGTAATAAATCTCGCCCAATTCGCCGCTTTCGATTTTTTGTTTCGCATATCTCACCGCATCGTTGTATAAAAAAGTATGACCGACCATGAGGATGCGATTAACCTTTTCGGCAAATTCGGCAAGCTCCCGAGCCTCCGCGGAGCGCAGAGCCAGCGGCTTTTCCACAAGGACGTGTTTGCCCGCTTCAAGCGACGCTTTTGCCTGTTCGTAGTGGAGACCGGCGGGCGTGGCAATAATGACTGCATCAATATTTTTGCGGTTTAATATATCGGCAAAATCGGAACATGTTTCTATGGAAGGATGGGCGGCGTGCAATTCGTCAAGAGCCTTGGGGTTCGAATCGCAACAGAGCGCCATCTTCGCATTCTTCACGCTTAAAAAGGCGCGGAACAAATTGCGCCCCCAGTAACCGTATCCCGCCTGCGCTACATTTATCATGGTTAGGTTCCTTTCGTATCGGGAAGTCGCGCATCATGTTCCCGCAGATAAATAGGGATGAGCGATTCGATGTCCCCAATCTCGCCCCGCGCCAATTTTTCGCGTCCAAGAAGCGCAACCGTCACCGCGCT
Source organism: candidate division BRC1 bacterium ADurb.Bin183 (assembly GCA_002070185.1). Classification (GTDB taxonomy): domain Bacteria; phylum Sumerlaeota; class Sumerlaeia; order MWCT01; family MWCT01; genus MWCT01. Next base: position 14,001 of record MWCT01000024.1, on the reverse strand, counting down.
GGGGAGGCTCCGACCGGGCATGGCAAATCGCACATTCGCGCCCAGCCGCGCCTTGATGGCATCGGCAAATTTGATGGCTCCATCGCCGGAAAATAGCGCCGGCTCCGTTATCTGATTCAGGAATTTTTCCAATGGCTCAGCCCGCTCCGCCAGAACTTCGTTCAATTTGCCCGCCTCTTCGCTCAAGCGATATGCCGCGCCGAAAATTTCGCTCCGCCGCGCATCCAGAACGGGGCAAAGTAAAATCCCGCGTTCCGCGCTGTGCAACGCCAATGCCTCAAGTGTGGAAACGCCGACAATGGGCGTGTTGTTCGCGAATGCCAGACCTTTAGCGCAAGCCATGCCTATCCGCACGCCTGTAAAAGAGCCGGGACCGCATGCCACTGCAATGGCGTCAAAATCCCGCGCCTTAAGCCCGCATTCCCCCAGCAGAAAATCCACATCCCGCATCAAACGCTGCGAATGCGTTTTGCGCAGATTCAACGTCAGCGCCGCCAAAACCGACTCCTCTTCAAGGATGGCAATGCCGCCGCAATCGGTGGATGTGTCTATGGCAAGAATGCGCATGGAGAAATCAACTCCGTTCTCATTGCGTCGAAATTGATTTTATTTGCAACGCGGGACGCATCCCATGCAAGCACTTTATGCTTGAAACCGCATGAAAAAATTTTAGATGATTCAACAAAACTGCAAATGAGGGGTAGATGGAAAATATATCTGATGCAAAAATTGAGGAACTGGCGGCGGCGGCGCGGGCGGTCCGCGAACATGCATACGCCCCCTATTCTCAATTCAAGGTCGGCTCTGCTCTGCTGAGCGGCTCCGGCGCGATTTATACTGGATGCAATGTGGAAAACGCCTCCTACGGTTTAACCGTCTGCGCGGAGCGGAATGCCATATTTGCGGCTGTGGCGGCGGGCGAACGGGAGATTAAGGCGATTGCGATTGTGACGCAATCCCCCGAACCGGCGGCGCCGTGCGGGGCATGCCGTCAGGTTCTCATCGAATTTGCCGCCGACATTCCTGTCATTCTGGAAAACACCGACGGCATCCGCCGCATTCAATCCCTCAACGCACTCTTCCCAATGCGATTCAACCTGCCGAAGGATGAAGAGACATAGGGGGCAGGTTGAGGCAATAGTTGCTCCTCTTCAAAAGCAACCCGTTACAGGGCTGGAATAATTTATAACAGCCTTATAACCGCCAATTACAACCCAGAAACAAGTTATTAAAGCCTTAAAATAACCGGCTTTTCCCCCGGTTTAAATGGTTTCAGGCCAGTTTTTAAGCCTGATTATACCGGACTTACAGAACCGCCCAGATGTCGGCTCGCGATGAGAGCCGCACCGGCAGAGCAAACCCGCTCTTTCGTCAGGTTGCTCAGGCGGCGTATCTGGCAGTCGGCAAGGAGTCGGAGTTTTTGCGCGACTTCGGACTGGAGCCTCTGACTCCGCATCCCGGCCCGCGCGTTTCCAATCCGCCCGACGGCGTCATTGTGCGCGAGACGAGCGCGACGAGCGTGCTTGTGGACTGGGACCTTGTGCCGGGAGTGGACAGGTATCACGTTTTTTACGGCACGGACATGGCAAAGATGTCCCTCTTCGGTTCGGCGACGGCATCCGAGTTGGAAGTTCGCGGACTCATGGGAGGGGCGAACCCGCCCTGTCCAACTTCACCAGCAGAAGAACACTGTAATCTGACTTTCCAATAAATGACACTTGGGGCGATGGCTTCAAACCCACTGCCCTATTTTTTTTATCCCAAAATATGTTATAGAAAAGACTTGCTTTTACATAACGTTTGGGGAATATCTTCCTTATGAATTGTTAAGAAAACATTTAAATGAATGATCTCATGCAAATAGATTTAGAAAAATGTATAGCCCATACCCCCAACTCGGATAATGAATGGGATTATCTATTAAAACATTTATCTGATGTTGGGGATAAAGCTTACAAATTTGCTTTTGATTTTGGATCGGGAGATATCGCATATAACCTTGGTATATTGCATGATCTTGGAAAAATTAATCCTGAATTCCAAAACTACCTGAATCATATATCTAAAGGTGGAATTTCCCCAAAAGTTCCACATTCAATATGGGGAGCAGCATTAATTTATTATATTATGCAAAAAAGTGGTGATTTGTGGAAAGAATTTGTATTGCCCATTGCCGGACATCATTCCAAATTAGATTCTGGAGAAGTTATCTCTTTAAAAATAACGGAATTTATCAATAATAATCCAAAGGCTTTGGAATTGCTGAGGCAGGCAGCGAATCAAATTAAACCTCGCAATATCCAAATATCTCCTAAAGACAAATCTCAAAGAGATATTTTCATTCGAATGCTCTATTCAACTTTGGTAGATGCTGATTATCTAATGACAGAAAGACATTTCAAAAAGGAACAATATGAAAAAAGAGGTCAATTTCCTGAAATAAAGCAATTGTGGCATTGCTTTGAGAAAAATCAGAAAGCCCTTTTAAATAAAGCTAAAGAGAACCTTACTGAAGTTAATCAAATAAGACGAGAAGTTTATGATGAATGTATTAGAGCATCTGATAATACTAGCAAAATCTTTCGTCTTACAGTTCCAACAGGTGGAGGCAAAACTCGTAGCAGCCTTGCCTTCGCCCTTAAACATGCCATCCAATATGGCTTAAAAAGAATTATTGTCGCTTTACCTTATACCAGTATTATTGACCAAACTGCAAAAGAATATCGTAAAATTCTTGGGAATGAATCTATCTTAGAACACCATAGTCAATTGTCTATTGAAGATAATGAAGAACAATCCCCTTCTTCAATTTGCCGACGACTTGCTTCGGAAAACTGGGATGCTCCTATTATAGTTACTACTACTGTTCAACTTTTTGAAAGCTTGTTTAATAATCATCCAGGCCGGGTTCGTAAAATACACAATATCGCGAAAAGTGTGATTATACTTGATGAGGTACAAACCTTACCGACTCAATATCTCAGACCTACATTGGATTTATTGCGAATTCTAGTTAAAGATTATGGCGTAACGATAGTTTTATCCACTGCCACCCAACCGACTTTTGACAATACGCCATATCTATCAGAATTTAGAGAAATAACAATCAAGGAGATTGTACCAGATTATGCGGATCATTTTGATAAACTCAAGCGAGTTGAATATCAGATACTTGATGGTTCGCTAAGTTGGACTAATCTCGCCAAGCAAATTTGCTCTCTTCCTCAAGTAATGGTAATAATGAATACACGAGTAAACGCCATTTCACTTATGGATGTTATGAAGAATGATGGCAATCTTTATCATCTATCAACGCTTCTCTGCGGTGCACATCGGAAGGTTCTAATTGATGAAATTAAAGAAAGACTTTTAAATAATCTACCTGTTCGCCTTATAAGCACTCAAGTTGTTGAGGCTGGCGTTGATCTTGATTTCCCCATTGTTTATCGAGCCATTGGCCCACTTGACCGAATTGTTCAGGCTGCTGGGCGATGCAATCGTGAGGGGAAAATTCCAGAAAAAGGAAAGATGTATATTTTTGAGCCTGAAGAAGGGGGCGTCCCCCGTGGCCCTTATCATATCGGTTTAGAACTGGCAAAAACAATATTATCACGCCATAAGCCTGAAGACCTTCATAACCCGGATATCTATCGAGAATATTTTCAGAGATTGTTTTCTGGGGTAAATCTGGATGTGAAAAATATCCAAGAACTCCGGGAAGATTTGGATTTTCCTAAGATTGCTGAAAAATATAAACTCATAGACCAGAAAACTATACCAGTTATTGTCAATTATGATGACTCATTGAAACTCCTTAAAGAATGGCAAGATTATCCAAGTCAAAGTGCATGGAGGAAGATTCAGCCATATTTGATCAATTTATATCAGAATCAAATCAAAAAATATGAAGAAGAAGATCGGATTCATCAGATTTCTGAAGGATTATATCAATGGCTTGGTAAGTATGATGAAAGAAGAGGCATCATTGCGGATGCCCTTGATCCAAGCGATCTTGTTATATCTGAATCAAATAGGGGGTAAGTATGTTTGAAAAAGTTGCAGAAGTGAGAGTAAAAGTTAAAGGAGATTATGCCTGCTTCACACGCCCTGAGTTCAAGGCGGAACGTGTAAGCTATCCTGTAATTACACCCAGTGCAGCCCGAGGCGTTCTTGAAGCAATCTTCTGGAAACCTGAAATTCGTTTTCAAATAAAAGAAATCTGGGTATTGAAATTAGGGAATCAAATGACTATATTGAGAAATGAAATTTCATCACGACAAGGAAAAACGCCAACAATAATTGAAGATCAAAGACAACAACGATGTAGTCTTATTCTCAAAGATGTGGAATATATTATTTTCGGACAAATGATATTACGGAATCATACACAACATTGTATTAAAAAATATCTTGCTCAATTTGAAAGAAGAATCGCAAAAGGACGTTGCCACCATGCACCCTATTTGGGAAATCGTGAATTTGCCGCAAGTTTTGAATCTTCCAATGAAAATGATAAACCAGATGATACAATCAATTTGCCTATGGGAAATATGTTATTTGATATCGCATTTACTAGAGATGGACAACGAGAGGAAATGGAATTTAAATTGCCCTGTGCAAATGGCTCAGAATGTGTGAAAGGTTATAAACAAGCATTCTTCTTTGATGCAAATATTCAAAATGGACGTTTTCTTATCCCCCAAGAAAAATATTCTGAAATTTATCAACTGGAGGAACGCAATGATTAAAGCTTTTGTAGATGCAGCTCAACGATTTGAAGACAAAATGAATCCACTCGGTTATGAAGCAAAAAATATTAATTGGGTGATAAATATTAATCCCAAATCCTTAAAATATTCCATTAATCAAGAAAAATTCAAGAAAGACACATTACAGAAAATTGTTCCAACAAGAGGCGACCGCTCAGGCAATGCATCTCAAGATAATCTTAAAGCTGCGCTTCTTGTGGACAATGCTATATATGCATTAGGTATTCCAGAGGAAGGCAAAAAAGAGAGCGCAATATTAGTTCATAAAGGATTCATCCAATTGCTTGATAGAGCCTATGAGAAAACATCTGATGCTGATTTAAAGATTATTCCTGAGTTTCTGAAATCAAAAAAAGATAAAAAATTATTCCAAAGCATTGCTCCAAAAGATATTATTGCTTTTAAAACCAACACAGAGATATTCCCCTTTGAGAAAGAATGTGTTAAAAATTTTTGGATAGATTATTTGATGGAGGAATATTCAGAATCTAAGGCATATTGTTCTGTATGTGGTCTTTATCGCCCTATTCTTCGTATCTTCCCTTGGAAAATACATTTATTCCGTGAACGTTGCCCAATATCATCAATCAATAAGGAATCTTTTGAATCATTTGGTCAAAAACAAAATGCGAATTCACCTCTTTGTTTTGAATGTGCTGGGAAGGCAAGTCAGGTTCTGCAATATCTCACAAATTCGGAAAAACACAGATCAATTATTGCAAAAGACGAATCCAAGGGAGAAGGAAAAAGCCCTTTGAAAAATCAATTGGCAATATTCTGGTTAAAAGAAGAAACCAAAATTCAAACTACTGATGGCATTACCATAGATTTTGAAGAATTGTTAAAGGCCCCGATACTTGATATCAATCAAGGCAAAAACATTCCCGCACCCGATCCAGCACAACTCAAACGCCTTCTGAATATCCCCTGGGCAGGCCAATTGGATGCTTTCAATATCAGCAGAAATCATTTTTATCTTGCCGTTCTAACTCCCAATAAAAGCAGACTTGTTGTCCGTGAATGGATTGATGAAAGTCTTGATTCGGTTTTAAATAAAATTCAGAAATTTGTTAAGGCATTGAATATCGTTCATCCTGATGGTCGTGATCCTTGGCCGCCAACCATTCCCGATATTATTAGCGCATTGAAACCAGAAGCAAGTAAAAGCGCATCAGCGGATGCCAATCTTGTCCGCGAATTAATACGGACAGCCTATAAAGGAACTTCACCACCCGAAAATTTGTTGGTCATGGCTCTTCAACGTTTTCGAATTCCAGATAGAACGATTGATAAAAAGGAGGAAAAAGACAAACAGACATATCGGCGGATGTCTTTGGTTGCCGCAATGAAATTGGTATTAACCTATAATCGAAAGGAGGCTAAGACAATGGAAAGTCTTGATGAAAAGGAAACTAAGCGTTCCTATCTATGCGGACGTCTTCTCGCCATTCTTGAGGAAATACAGTTGCGACAGGCTCATTGGAATCTGAATACAACACTCGTGGATAGATTCTATGGTTCTGCTTCAACAGCTCCATCTTCCGTATTTGGGAATCTTATCAAGATGGCAACGACAGCGCATTTACCGAAGTTACACAAACAAGGATATGGTGAGGAAATCAAATGTCATCTAATAGAAGTTCAGGAACATATTTATAATGCCTGTGGATTTCCTGATACATTAAGCACAAAAGAGCAGGCAGAATTTGCTCTTGGATTTTATCATCAGAGGGCAATTTATCGAAAAATTCGCCGCCCACAAACCATAACCATTCCAACACAAACAAACACAGATTCCACTCAGGAGGAGAAAAATGACTGAAATCTATAATGATCCCACTAAGAGACACGATTTCGTGTTCCTTTTCGATGTTAAGAATGGAAATCCAAATGGAGACCCGGATGCAGGCAATCTTCCTCGTATTGATCCGATTACACGGCATGGAATCGTAACTGATGTCTGTATTAAGAGAAAGATAAGAGATTATGTTTCCGTTATCTTGGGGAAACCTATTTTCATCCAGAGCGAATATGCTTTGAATACACTAATATATCGGGCAGCAAAAGAAATTGGAGTTGAACCACCTACTGTAATAATTAAGGATGAAGATGAAGATTTGATCACTTGGTTTAAAGAACATCCAATAGATGATTTTGAGATTGATAAAAATGAATTACGCTTTACAGGAGAAAAATATAATCAAAAAAATGTAAAAGCAGCTTTGCTCAAAGATGTGGATAATGATGATATGAAAAAGAAAATAAATGCTATTGTTAAGCAACTCTCAGATTCATCTAAAGGGAAAAAGATCGGACCAGAGGAAAAAAAATTGACCAAAGAAAAAATGATTGAGACATACTTTGACATCCGCATGTTTGGTGCTGTTCTTTCAACAGGTCTTAATGCTGGTCAAGTCAGAGGGCCGATGCAAATTACTTTTGCCCGTTCCATTGATCCAATTTTCCCGATGGATATTACAATTACCAGAGTTGCCATAACGAAAGAAGAAGACAAAGCCCGCAAGCAGACAGAAATGGGCCGTAAGCCATTTATTGGTTATGGTCTTTACCGTGCACATGGTTTCTATAACCCTTATCTAGCTAATAAAGTTACCGAGGATGATTTGAAAGACTTTTGGGAAGCATTGAAAGAAATGTTTGAACATGATCACTCTGCAAGTAGAGGAGAAATGCACACACAAGGTCTTTGGGTGTTCTCCCATAATAGCAATAAAGGGGATGCTCCATCTCATAAATTGTTTGATCTTATCAAAATTGACCCATTTGGGGAATATCCATCAAAATATGAAGATTACCAAATGAAAATAAACTCACCTGTAAATGAAGTTTTAGAGAGCAATTATAAACTCGAAACAGAGAAATATCCAAAAGTTACTCTTAATCGTCTTGTGTGATATAACATGTTCTCCGAAGACGAGTTATTGTTATTATCGGCATTGCAGCATCTGATGTTCTGCGAACGTCAGTGTGCGCTAATTCATATTGAACAGGTATGGTCTGAAAATGTTTATACGGTTCAGGGACAACAACTTCATGAGAAAGTGGACGAAGCGGAAACTGAAACTCGCGGTGACATGAGAATTGCGCGAGGTTTGAAAATCCGCTCTCTGAAACTCGGGCTATCTGGAAAAATGGACATCGTTGAATTTCATCGCGTGAATAATGAAACAATTCAGGGATTTAAACTTCCAGAAGTTGATGGTTTGTGGTATCCTTTTCCAGTCGAATACAAAAGGGGTAGGCCCAAGTTAGACCATTCAGATGAGGTTCAACTCTGCGCGCAAGCGTTGTGTCTTGAGGAAATGCTCAATGTGAGCGTCCCGGCGGGGGCAGTGTTTTACGGCAAGCCAAGGCGGCGTCTTGATGTGGCATTCACGCCAGCACTTCGCGCAGAAACCGAAGCCGCCGCGGCGCGTCTGCATTTATTATTCCAAAGAGGGCGCACTCCCCCTGCAGTTTATGAAAAAAAATGCAATTTCTGCTCTCTCATCGAACTCTGTATGCCGAAAACGATAAGCGCACACGAGGACGTGGAAAAATATATTTTGCGTGCTATTAAAAATAGCGCCCCTTGAGGCGTTATAACAATTTGACTTCAACAACGGTGTGCAGGCAAATGTTATGAAACGCTTGCTTAATACTTTATATGTTTCGACACAGAACGCCTATCTTTCGCGGGAGGGCGAGACTGTACTCGTGCGCGTTGAAAGCGAAACCAAACTTCGCGTCCCAATCCACACACTCGGCGGGATTGTTTGCTTCGGAGTTGTGCGCCGAGGGGCTGAGCTACTACAACGCAAGATGGTACGACCCGCAGTTGGGCCGGTTCACCTCGCCGGACACCCTTGTACCCGACCCCGCTGACCCGCAAGACCTCAACCGCTTCACCTACGCCGGGAACAATACCGCCGCGCTGATGACGAAGTTGCAAGCGCCGCTCTTGCTCGCGCGTTTGTGGCAGCTAAAATTGCAAACAGCAGAACCGTTCTTCTGCGCGCAGCTCGCGACCGCACTGAAGGCGCGGAAACCACCGCTCTTGATAATGGCGCAAAACGCCTTGCCCCTCTCCTTGAAAAACTTAAGCCGCCTCTTGAATTGAATACCATTCGCGGAATTGAAGGCGAGGCGGCGGATATTTATTTTGGCGTATTCGATAATCTTATTGTGGCGCAAAAAGATGATTTCTTTTTTCGAGGAAGGAATAGACGACCGCCGATGGACAACATGAACACCTTGATTTCATTTCTCTACACGCTCTTAACGCATGATGCCGCGTCGGCATTGGAGGCGGTCGGGCTGGACCCTCAAGTAGGATTTCTGCATCGAGATCGCCCAGGACGCCCCAGTCTTGCGCTTGATTTGATAGAGGAATTCCGTGCCTGCATCGCAGACCGACTTGCGTTATCCCTCGTTAACCGGCAGCAAATACGTGGGAAAGGATTCGCAAAATCCGAAACGGGCGCGGTCGTGATGGATGACGCCACACGAAAAGAGGTTTTAATCGCCTATCAAAAACGCAAACAAGAGGAAATAACGCACCCATTTATTGGCGAAACGGTTGCCATCGGATTGCTGCCGCATATACAGGCAATGCTTCTTGCAAGACACTTGAGAGGCGATTTGGACGGCTATCCACCATTTTTTTGGAAGTGAAATTCCAAAGAGGATATCTGGGTGGACAGTATAAAAACAGGTTGCTCTGCGATGTGGTCAGAATAAATGAGATATGATGGAGGGTTCTATGTATCCAGAATTTCATGACATCGGCAAATTAGTTAATTGGCTGGAGATTGGATTACAAAAAAAAGATTCCAAAGGAAGACTTGAACCGGAACCTCATGAATTTGAAAATTGTAAGGCGCCCGAATGGGAAATTGATTTCAAAGCCGCCCCATGGGAAATTATTTTCCGGAAAGACCAACAACTCAGAACTAAATATTGGAAGGGCTCGCTTGTCTGGTTATGGGTGACATTAGGAGATCATCTTGCTGCAGGTTGGGGGCGGACAATTCCCGAGAAAACCCTTCCTGGTAATCCTCAATATTGGACATATTCTTTATGGACGGGATTTCAAACACAGGACATTCGCTTGAAATCTGAAATCGAATTAAAAGATTTAATAAGATTTCTGAATCAATCTCCATCGTGGCAAAATTTAGTGGAAAAATATAAAGATAAATTGAATCAAAGAACCGAAATTGCCCGGCCCGGAATGAATGTTACTACCTTGTTATCGCATTCAATCATCGCCGGTCAGCTGGCGAGAGTTGTTGGTAGCGTTAAAAATCACGAATTTGACGCAAATGGTGTGTGGAGAAATGATAATGACTTAAAAGCAGAAAAAGTCAAAATAATAGTCACCCATTATCATGTTGGTTTCAATCAACGACCATTTCGTATCGCAGATTGGAATATTTTTACACAAAGACGGCTCGCAATCCAAGAAGCACAAAAGGCATATGCGGATAATATTATTTCTGTTGTCGATAATGAAATGATCGGAATTTTTGCCGATGAAGACCAAATGAAACAATTTGAGGGTGTTATTTTAAAAAAAGGTTTTACTCTTGCAAAGAAACAAAATTATATGCCTTTGAAAGAAAAAGATAACACGCATTCAAAAGGGATACCTCAGTGCTTGCAGGAGGGTTCATTCTTTCCTGTTTATATCTCCCAGATGCCTGAAACAATATCTCTTCCAATTTGCGAGGTCTGCCAGATGGCTCACGCCGATTTTCGCTGGCCTGCCCACAAGCTTGCCCAAAGAAATGATATAACGGATACAGCACGACGTTTGTTATCGGAAACGCCTTGGAAACAACACAACAGTGAGGATTTCCCCGAAGAAGATCTTGAAAAAATTGAAATATTTCTCAATGAACCAGAGGAAGAAATTTGCGCCGAGTGTTTTAATCTTCGCATGAATGCAACACCTTTGCATAAACTTCATAATTGGGGCGGGGGCAGGGTTGCATGGATTCGCTCCCATCTCGATATTAAGAATTTGATTAACGCCCTCACGGCGCTTCACCAAAATTATATTCGAGAAAGCCAGAAAACATATAATCCCCAATACCATCAGAGTCAATTGGAACCCATAATCGAAAACATGCAGATTAGTTTCCCACTGCTTGTGGATTTCTTTAACGATTACACGAATAAATTTCTCCGCGACCTGAAAAATTGTTTTCATGAAAAATTCTCGGAAGAGTGCGTCGAATCCGTTGATAATAACCTTTGGTGTATTCATATTGAAAAAAAGTCCGATGCGATTGAAATCATTAAAATCTTTAACAAAAACATGAAAAACCACTTCCCAAAAATGATTGATATAACCTCTGAACAACTGCCCTGCCCCGTGCAATTGTCGCTATCTCTCTCCTCATACAAATATCCCTTTTTCGTTCACCTCAGATTTCTGGATGATAACAAAGATGACATCTCGGTGCAACTGGTCAATAGCGGGCAGGCATCCATCAAATTGCCCCACCTCACAGAAATCCTCAACGCCCTTCCAAGCATAGCTCGAAGCAAACTCCATGGACTTACCTCTATTGCTCAGAAATCGGAAACCCTCGCTAAAATAGTTCTGGAAAAAAAAGAAAAAGAACATCCCCCAGCGGTTTTATCCCCTCTTGTGCCAAATAAGATTGATTTTAAAAGCCTGCTGACATTAACAAATCTCATGGAGGATTGAATAATGGATAAAGCAAGTTTAGTAAAAAAAGAATTCCTGAAATATCGCCTTACCGCTGAAACGCTCTGCCTTGGCGAGCGCATTCGCGGGTCTATTTTCCGCCCATGTCTCAATGTGTTCACCTATACCGCGCTTGTGGGTGCGTTGAAAGAACGATTCCCTCAACCTTATCGAACGCTTCACGCCGTGGGACGATTTGTTAAAAACGGCGCGGATGCAAATCAACGACAGATTATGACCTTTTCCCCGCGAGACCGCGGACTCGACATCAGCATTATACCTCTCGAAATCGAATTCATCACGAATGTCCATGCGCACATCTATATCTTTAAAAACGATTTCACGTTGAACGTAATCCCGAAAAGTTTCATAATGCACCTTGGCGCAATGAAATCCAAAGGGTTTGGTCAATGCAATATGGAATACATCGAAAATATACCATGGGACATCCCGCCTCAAGAAGGAAAACTATGCGTCCGCATCCCAGAAGAACAAAGCATATTGGACGAACTTGGCATTCGCAATATCCGCGCACCGGTCTACGGATACCTATTCCGACCTCAAACAGGCGGGACAGGATACTATCAGCGTTCCCTGTTTGAAGGCTCCCAAGTTATAGCCCATCCGATTCTTTTAAAAGGAGGTGAACAATAATGAGCGACCCCATCAAACCAGTGATTGAAAAGATAAAGAGTAGTCCAAAATTGAAATCGTTCTGTGAAATCAACAAAAAACGAGAGAAACCTTTTACCGAAAGTTTTCTGAATAAGGTTGCCGAAGCCTTTGAACGATACGGATTTGAAACTACAAAAACATTTCTTTTAGATAAAAGGCAAAGACAGGCAACAAAATATCAGGCAGAGGTTTTATTGGAAATTCTCAATTATTTGGATAATAAAGTTATCCATCAAAACCGAGACATTGGACGACTCATAATTAAAACGCTTAATGAAATCAAACCGATAGAATGAAAGGAGTATTTGAAATGAAAAACATCAAAACTTATACAGTGAAATTATTAACGTTAGAACCTAACCATATCGGCGGGAAAGATAAGCCGCTCTCTGATATTGAAAACCCCTTTGCAATTGTAGGACAACGGCTCTGCATTCCGGGACCTACTCTCAAAGGTTCATTACGTTCACAATTAGAGCATTGGCTTAACGATCAATATGTCGAAAAAGGTGTGTGGGTTGATGAATTATTGAAACCATGTATTCCATCAGTTAGACTTTCAAAAGAAGAAGAACCTTTGGTATCTAAACGTTTTAGAGGAACAGCTTGTAAGTATGAACCCGCCCGACAAAAAAAAGGCAGACATTTCCAAGAAGGATCAGATTCTCTGACAATATGTCCAATTTGTTATTTATTGGGAGCCGCAGGACTTGTCGGGTTTGTAAATGTTCCTTTCCTTTTTTGCAACGAACGTCTTGAAGAAGACCTATATTCCGCTTCTATTGATAGAGCAACCCAAACCATCCGAGGCTCTGCAAATCGCCCTTACCAGATCGTCCCGCCCAATGTCGAATTCACCGGCATCATGGAAGTACTCATTGAAGACACACTCCTTGGATGGAAACTTGGCAACAAACGCCCCCTTGTCGAACACCCCAATGCCGACAACTGGCTCATAAATCAAAAATCCGGACATTGGAATAAGGAAAAAGTTTTAAAGGATTTGCTTATCGAACGCCTACAATCCATAGACCGCATCGGAGGCTACCGTTCAAAAGGTTGCGGAAAAATTAAAATAACAGTCACAGAAAATGATAAACAAGAATAAGCAGGATATTCAGGATAAAAAAATTAAGCCATCCTGCCCAACCACGACAAAGGACAAGTGCCATGATGGTTCTGGTTACTTATGATGTTAAAACGGAAGAGCCCGCCGGGCGTCGCCGACTTTATCGAGTGGCAAAATGCTGCCAGAATTATGGACAACGCGTTCAATTTTCTGTTTTTGAATGCCTTGTAGATCCCGCGCAATGGGCAGAATTTAAGCACAAATTAGAACGAGAGATACTGCCTGAAGAAGATAGCCTGCGATATTATTATCTCGGAAGAAATTGGAGAAATCGAGTAGAGCATGTGGGAGCAAAAAAATCATACGATCCTGAAGGTCCACTCATCATATAGCCTTCCGCGAACCCCAAGCAAACATAAAAAGCTGGGGAGGTTCGCGATTGGCAAAAAGCCTTGCCAAATAACGGGGAAATCAGGATAGTTCTTTGAAAATTGAATAAAAATGGGCAAAACAAAGGAGGTTCGCGGAAAACATACTTTAAACTATTGATGTACCATAAGTTACACATGGTGCGTCGCCCCCCATGCGGGGGCGTGGATTGAAACAAAACTGTGAATGTTAATTACAAGACGGTGCGGAGTCGCCCCCCATGCGGGGGCGTGGATTGAAACATCCCAAGAGCGACTACCTCATCTCCTTCAAGCCGTCGCCCCCCATGCGGGGGCGTGGATTGAAACCCACGTGCCGGGAGATAGCGCAACAGGCAGAGC
>MWCT01000023.1 GCA_002070185.1 candidate division BRC1 bacterium ADurb.Bin183 | reverse complement strand
TGGGGCATGCTGGGCAGCTTGTATGATTGAACTGAACCGAAATTGTTGGAATTGGTTTTCTAGTATGGTTTTAGGAGCTGGAGCTTCAGGTTGTTCATCATTATCTGTAACAGCAATTGGAATAATTGGAGGAGCGGGTTCCACAAGTTGGGGTAATATACTGTATTGTCGCGCACAATGCGCTCATCTTCTTCCTCCTCCTCCTCCAATTGTAATTCCCGTTCCATTGCCAGAATATTGCCAATGGTTTTATTAATTTTAAGAATAAGCTTTGGGAGTATTTCAAATGAAAAACAAAACAAACCAAGGGATAATTTTATTGTTAACAATGGGATATATTCTTATAATCAATTTAATAAGTCATTACATTGACAGGTATTATTATAACTTCATTATAGTACTGTCATTTTTTATGATATCATTGACATGGATAATTATCAGACGAATGTATAATTACATTGCTTTAAATACGCTTTGTCTTATGGTTGCAATTGTATTATGCATGTTCTTCCCCAAAATGAATAGTGCTGTTTTTTACATAATGCTGACAATACTTATATTTTTCATGTTCATACACAAGTTCAAAAATAAAATGGAATAATATGAGTCTAATAAAGTTCAGATTGCACGGATGCTCTTCTTGCGGCGATTTGGGCGCGGTGGCGGCGAGGGTGGGCGCCAAAAATCAGCGAACGGAAGATGAATCAGGCGTTGACATCGCGGCTGTATGAATATCAGTATCAATTTGATGCGGCGGGGAATCGGACGCAGATGAAGTATTTCGACGGGAGCACGACTACGACAACTTCATACGCTCATAACAACGGCAATCAATTGACGTTGCGGTCAGTGGGCGGGGCGATTTATTCTTATGATTACGACGCTAACGGCAATATGACTGTTGCTTACGACCACAAAGAGGAACCGCAACGCGAGTTCATATGGAACCGCGATGACCGACTGATAGCAGCGAACAGGGATGAATACGGTTCGTCCAGTTATGTGTATGACGCGCTGGGGCGTCGGCTTGTGAGAACAGTGGGAACCACGTCCACATTTTATTATTACGACGGCTTGACGGTGATTGCCGAGAAGCAAAAAGTCGGCGCGGGAAATTGGGACTGGCAGCGTATTTTCACAGTCGCCCCCGGCGTTATCGGGAACATCTTCCGCATCAGCGAAAAGTCCGGCGCAAACTGGACAGATGCCTACTATCACTATGACGCCATCGGCAACGTCGTCCTGCGCACAAACACTTACGGCGGCGTCCTCGAAGCCATTGACCAAGAAGCCTACGGCAATGTCAAGGTTGGCTCACAATCGGGGTATCATATTCATAATAAGGAATATGATTGTATTGGCGAATTGTATAATTATAATTTCAGATTGTATGACCCAATAATTGGACGTTTTATTCAACCAGGCTCATCTTACACATTTTCTCAAAACAATCCTTCGCAAAGTGTTAAAAGAGAATTATTTGCAATTCAGAATTGTTTTAATGAAACAAAAGATGAGGCAAAAAATGGAGGGGCTTGCGCCAATTTTGCAGATAAAATGTGCGGGGGTAACAATGGAGATGGTATGATAAAGCAATGTTTGGCAAGAAAGGGAATAACGTTACAACACTGTAAGATAGGTTTAATAACATGGCGAGGTGGAGTTCACACTGAATGTAAGGTTATATGTGATGGTGGGATTAGTTGTGAAATGGGAGATTGGGATTTTGGGCCTTGGGAATTCACTCAACCATACTCAACTTGTGGTAGATTTGGTATTCCAGATTATCCAGATCCTGCACCATGTGGTATTAAATAATGGCTGCTTATTATATTACATATACTATAATCTTTATTACTATTTCTTTATTTTATATAGTACCAATATTAGCAATATTATTTTTGGCCCAAATATTTTGTAAATATAAAAATAGATCACACTCAAAACGATTGATTTATTTAATAATTATTGTAGTTATGTTAATAAGAGTTATTTCAGTATTGGCAACCTTAATAATAATTTATAAAAACCCACCCCCAAGCAATGCGGCTGAATTATACAAGAAAATGGGGGTGCTAAAATGGGTAGTTGCCCCTGATGTTAATATAATAGAAACTCATCTATATAAAAGAAGAAATGAGATGTACAAAAAATTGGAAAATATAATTAATAATTTCGATGTAGATTTATCCGAAAAAAACATACCTAATTTACCTGTTGATATTTATGATGGATATTGTATCAAACGAAGAGAAGATAAACACAATATATATCTCTATAGTATCGGCCCTGATAAAATTGATGATAATGCAGAAATTATTTACGATCCAACTAATGGGTTGAAAAGTATTGGGGATTTAATAGTCAAAAGGAATAAATGAACTGTGAGCTGTTTCACATTGGCTTGACAAAAACCGGTTCATCACAGGTTGGGATATTATGGGGTATCGCAAAATCGGCGGGGGCGGATGCTCTTCTTGCGGCGATATGGGCGCGGTGGCGACGATGGTGGACGCCAAAAATCAGCGAGCGGAAGATGAGTCAGGCCTTGACATCGCGGCTGTATGAATATCAGTATCAATTCGATGCGGCGGCTTAACGTTAGCGTATGAGGCAAAAAGAGCGGGGAACACTTGACTGTTTGTGGGCTGGACGGAGGAGAGCGTTCAGGCGTCTATCCCAATAGTTCGTATTCGGCATCAATCCTTTGATAATTTTACCTTGCATTTACCTTGCGAACTCTGCCATAAATAATATGTAAACTTGAGGAGATAAGCGAGATGACTGGGAATGTTGTTGTGCGTTTTACTTTGAATAATAAAGAGGTTGAGGCGGTTGTGCCGGATAATCTTCTTCTGGCGGATATGATTCGCGAACATTTTGGGCTGACGGGAACAAAAATCGGCTGCGGAATGGGGGAATGCGGCGCTTGCACAATTCTATTTGATGGCAAGCCGGTCAATTCATGTCTGATACTTGCCTGTCAGGCGAACGGTCACGAAATTACCACAATCGAGGGGATTTCGTCTGATGGGAATCTTTCAGCATTGCAAAAGGCGTTTGTAGATGAGGGGGCGGTCCAATGCGGTTTTTGCACACCGGGTCTTGTGATATCCGCTACGGCTCTTCTTATGGACAATCCAGTTCCCAACGAGGAGGAAATTCGCACGGCTATATCGGGCAATCTCTGCCGCTGCACGGGCTATCAAAGCGTGGTGGCAGCGATCCAAAAAGTCGCCGAGATAAATCGGAAAAAGCGTTTTTAAAAATGTAACGATACGAGCGCGCGTATATGCGCAATAATCGAAAATGAACATAACGCTTGATGACATTGAACGTTCGGGAATTTTCCGCGAGGAAGCGCTGGGGCGCGTTTTTGAAGCAAAATTGAAAGGCGCTCAACGTAAGCTGATTGTGAAGGAGTTTCTTTCTCCCCTGTCGCTGGATAAAAAAAGCAGAGTCCGGCTGCAAATGAGATTTCTCGAGGATTCGCGGATTCTGAAAACAATTGTTAATCCTTCGATAGCTATTCCTCTTGCCGTTATTGATAACGAAGAAAATACCTGTGCGATTTTTTCGCATCCAAACGGGATCCCTTTTTATAATTTCATCGCATCCAAAGGCAATTTGGAACATCTGGCATCTTTGAACATTCTTAAACGTATGGTTCAGTGTTTTCAGATTCTGGCAAAAAGCGGCATACATCGGGCAAATGTGATCCCCAATGATTTTTTCATCGCTGAAAATGAATCACTCCAGATGGCGGACACTGCGTTTGCCTCTTTTGATAAGTCTTCGGGTTTGCATGATGCGGGGTTGTTGACAGGAGATCGCTCTTTTTATTCCCCCGAACAAATTATCGGAGGCAAAACTGGGGAGCAGTGTTTGATATTTTCGCTGGGGCTCTTATTTTATTATATGCTTATTGGCGACAGGCTTCACAAGTCGGCATCTCCTTATGAAACTTTATCTCAAATTATCAATAAACCTTTCGCATCATTGCCAAAAAAAATTCACCCTTCCGGAGATTTGGAAGAATTAGTTCGGCGCATGCTCTATAAAGATGAATCGCGCCGTTTTGCCTCTCTAAGTGAATTGAATAAATTCATTGATACTGTAATTGAACGCGAAAAGGTTGAAGAGTCTCTCCGCCCAAAAGACACCGAGTCTCGGATATCGCGCGAAATTACGACAACCATGACGATAAAAAAACCGGTGCGACGTTGGGGGATTCTTGCTACAATTCTCGTTGTGTTTGCTGCCGCTATTTTGTTAGGCAAATCTCGGCTCTTCCCGCCCGCTCCTAAGGGCGGGTTTTCCAATCCGGCTTCATATGGATTGCTCGAATCTGCTCGTCAAGCCATTGACGCCAAAGAGTGGGAGAAGGCGCGCCTTTTTGCAAAAAATGTTCTGGATAACGAGGGGTCGCATCCGACCGCCAGTCTTTTTTATGGCGAGGCGCTGTTTAATCTTGGCGATTACAAAGAAGCGGTTATTTATTTGCGCGAGGCAAAAAAATCGTCAAACGAAGCAATTGTTTTCAGGGCGGGATTGCTGCATTCAGACTGCTATGTCCATCTTGCAAATTATCGGGAAGCCGAAAGGTATCTGTCGAATATGCTGAAGTCAATCAAGGATTCCGAACGCAAAGATATCATTCAGACAAGGCGAAAACATCTCATAGCTTTGTGTTTAACAGCCGGGCAAAAAATGTTGATGGAAATACAAGACTCTGCCAACATAGCCAACTCTTTAAAGGATATGATGAAGGTCATTGAGCGTATTAATCCGAACGCGGTTGAAATTGGTTTTTTCAAAGGGGCTCTGGCTTATACCTATAGGGATTTAAATTCGGCGATGCAATACTTGAATGATTATTGCGCACTGCGCCCCAACGATGCAGTTGCCGCCGTCCTTCGGGATAAAATAAAAATGTCGAAGCCTTAATTCAGCCTAACAATCATGGCGCATCGGCGAGGTATGCGGTTTGACTTGCGACGGTAAAATCAAATTATACCTTTTCCTTCTTTTCACGTCATTTTATCTTTTATCCTCCGGCGACCATTACACCGTTGTGAATTATTCCACAGATGAATTGATTATGATGGTTTCGACCTATGCGCTTGTGAATGCGGGGTCGCTCCGGTTTAATGAGGTTTACGGACAAACGGCATCAAAATACGGCGTGGGACAGACGCTCGTTGCCGTCCCGTTTTTTATTATTGGCGACGCTATTTCGAAATTTTTTCCGGATGATAAAAGCGATATCATTATTGGTTATTTTCTCTATGCCGTTAATGCGGTTATTACATCGCTATTGATTGCGGCGTTTTACGGATTTTCGCGTTATTTAAGATACCCCATTAAAACGTCGTTTTATTCGAGCGCGGTTCTGGGTTTATGCACGATTTGTTTCCCTTACGCTCGAATGTTTTTCATGCACCCGTTGACTGCTTTGCTGCTTTTGTTTATGATTTTCCATCTGACAAATTATGCGCGTCGGCAAAATGCAAAGGATGTGTTTCTTTCTGGATTATTCTTTGCGCTTTTGCTGCTCACAAGGATAGATACCCTTGTCATAATCATTGTTATTATACCTTATTATATCATTGTTCATGCGCATCCGAATTGGTCAAAGTGCGGAATTTCCGGCAGGTATATAAAAGATGCAATAATCTTTTTTTTCCCTGTCATTGTCGCCATCATCGCGCATTTGATTATCAATTACCTGAAATTTGGCGCATTTCGGCAATCGGGATATGAGGGCGAGGGTTTTACGACAACGCTTTCATTTGGTTTATATGGATTGCTATTCAGCCCTTCGCGCAGCATTTTTTTATATTCTCCGCCGCTGATATTATGCTTAATGGGTTTGGTTAGGTTTTTCTCCAAACGTCCGATATTGAGCGTTACCATTTTATCCGTTGCGATGCTCCAAATATTTTTCTTTGCGAAATGGCATGACTGGCACGGCGGTCTGAGTTGGGGCCCTCGATATCTTCTCCCCCTTGTTCCGCTCTGCATGTTATTTATCAACGAGATATTTTTGCGTTTTCAAAAATATTCAAAACAGTTTAGGGGTCTGATTATTTTTATTATTCTTGCAGGGTTGATAGTCCAGTTAATCGGCGTTTTAACAAGTTTTTCCCAGTTCAACGGGTATATTTTCGGGATGGTTAATGATGATGAGAATCAATTCCTTTTTATCCCCCAACTTTCTGGCATAGCGGGGCATCTTCATTTCATTCGGCTCGGCAAGATTGATTCGTTCTTAATCAACTTCACACAATATTTTTCGCCTGTTTTATTGGCGTTTGTTATTCTTGTATTTGCGGGGGGAATCATAATCTCGTTTGTGAATCTTAAACGGCTTGTCAAATTCAGATTTTCAGATTTTATTATTAGCCGGCGTTCCAAAGAATGGAGGCGGGGAGATAAAGTTTTTGCCATTCTTGCATTACTGAACATTTTTCTTTTTATATCAATCTATCTTATTATTTCCTCCAATAGCATAATAAGGCGGACCCAAGTTGTTTATCAAGACGCTCGGATTGAAGAACGGTTGTCAAAGGATGTGCTAACTTGCATTGATGAATCAAAGCCGTATAATCAAAATGATATTAAAAGCATTCATATTTCATGGAGGGGCAAATTACGCGCGCCATTAAGCGGCGATTACAGTTTTTATGTTAAAGTACATGGAAAATATCTTTTTCAAATTGATGGCGCGCCGATAATGGAGCTCAAAGAATTTAAGGGGCAGGTTACAACCGTAAAAAGAATTCGTCTTGAAAAAGGGTATCATGATTTTTGCATGGATTATCAGCCTTATGATCCCTGTAAAAGACTCTTGCACCTTTATGCGACATTTCCGGGATTCGGACATTACAAAACGTTGCTATCTAATAAATACATTTTCCCAAAAGAACCGCCGCCGCTTATACGTTTTGGTTTATTTTTGGATCAATTCAAGGGCATATTCATCATAGTTTCTATCCTTATTCTTTTGTATCTCCATGTATGGGAGAATAAATATAGTCAGCGCAAGGAAAGTATGCAAAGAGGGTGTTCTGAATGTGAATCGGATTAAAATCCGTTGACCTCAAAACATGTAATTTATTATTAGTCGCAAAAATCAATGAAATATACAGAGGGTAAATTATGGCGCGCAAACCGCCTGTGATACACGTCCAAAATCTCGTGATTGAATATGGGCGCGGGCACAAGAAAATCCGCGCTGTTGATGGGGTTTCATTTACTGTTAACGAAGGAGAATGCGTCGGGTTTATTGGCGCAAATGGCGCGGGGAAAACCTCCACCATAAAATCCATTATGGGTTTTTTATTCCCGCAAAGCGGCGTTGTAAAAGTCTTCGGGGATAATGCCGGCACGGTTGAGAGCCGCCGCCGTATTGGATATCTTCCCGAAGTGGCGCTTTATTACCCGTTTATGAAGGCGCGTGAATTGCTGGAACTTTATGGAGGGCTCCACGGTCTTTCACAAAAAGAACTTAAAGAGAAAATCCCGCCTTTGCTTGCTAATATTGGTCTTGCTGGCAAGGGGGAAACCCTGCTCAAACATTTCTCCAAAGGCATGCAGCAAAGGCTCGGCATTGCACAGGCGATTATCGCAGATCCGGAAGCGTTATTTTTTGATGAACTATCTTCCGGGCTTGATCCCATCGGTCGTTATGATTTGCGGAATGTGCTCCTTGAGCTGAAATCGCGCGGTCGCACAATCTTTTTCAGTTCCCATGAATTAACAGAAGTTGAAACGCTTTGCGATCGCGTTCTTATTATTCATGAAGGTCGCATCATCAAAGAATCATCTCTGGATGAATTAAAAAAATCCACCGGCGCCAGAACTCTTGAGGAGTATTATATCAAGCTGGTTGAGAATCTATAAAGGGCTCATCAAAAATGAGAAACGTCTGGCTGATAGCAAAAACCGTATTGATTGAATCTGTGCGCCGGAAAGAGATTTACGTTGTCGTTCTCATATCGCTAATTCTTATTGGCACGATTATGTCCATCAATTTTTTTGACATGCCGGGCTTGATAAAATTTTATCGAGAGACGGCGCTTCGTATTATGAGTTTAGCCGCGGCGGTGACAGTTATCGTGCTTGCCAGCCGTCAATTGCCAAGAGAGTTTGAGAAACGCACCATCTATCCGCTGCTTGCCAAACCGGTTGGGCGGGGAACTTTTTTGCTGGGAAAATTTCTGGGCGTCATTCTCGCCGCAGCCTTTTGCTTTGGGATTTTTATGTCTATTTTTATTGGCGGAACAATCTATCTTGGCGTCGCCATCCCATGGGTTCACCTCATCCAATATTTTTATCTTCAGATGTGGGCTATGGCAATATTAACATTGCTTGGGTTTTTCCTTTCGCTGCTTTTGAATCTTGATGCGGCGATTACAATGGGAATCATTTTTTATCTGACTGCCAACATATTGACCGAAGGTATATCTTTTATTTATGATTTCATGGGCGGGTTTGGCAAAGCTGTCGTTATTATCCTGAACTACTCTATCCCCCAGCTTTCTATTTTGGATTTTTCAGAAAAGACAGTTCACGCAGAAATATGGCAGCCTCTGCCGCCTTTGCTTCTTTTTTATCTGACGTTATATGCCTTTGCATTTGCGGCGTTATATTTCTTTTTGACGCTATTGCTCTTTCGCAGGAGAGAGTTATGAGCCGAATGCGTTCCATAAATAATGAAGGCATCAGTTCCATTATAATTATTTTCAAAAGCGTATTATTGGAATCCATACGGCGGAGGGAATTTTATGCGGTTTTAGTTTTGTCGCTTTTGTTTATTCTGGGAATTTTCACGATGAGTTTAATCGGGGTTGAGAATGCGGCAACTGCAAATTTATTATTGAATCTGGGATTGACCCTTGCATGGTTTTTTGCACATATCACGGTTCTTTTAAGCGCCGCACGCCAGATACCGGAGGATATTGAAAATAAGACAATTTACCCGCTGCTTGCCAAACCGCTCAAACGCAGCGGATATTATATTGGCAAGTGGAGCGCGGTTACAATAATGAGTTGGATATCTTTCTTTGTTCTTTTTATTTTGGGATGGGCGCCCGTCCCCAAAATGCAAATTTATAATACCGTGTTGCTGCTTCAGACAATTCTACTAATTCTGTTTTCCATTGCATTATTTACGGCATTGGCTATGTTACTGTCGCTTTTGTTTTCGAATGGTGTGAACATTTTGATATCGGGGCTGATTTTGGTCTTATGGGCTCATGTGAATAAATTCTTTTATTCAAGATACCTTTCCAGCCGCTCAGGGAAATTCATCAATTGGTTTTTGGCTTATATTCCGGATTTTTCAAAACTGAATTTGATAACAAGATACACAGACGGCATTGGCTCTTTATCCTTTGCTCAATTGGCAGGGTTGTTATTTTATGCTGTGTTATTTATTATCGTTTTGCTGAGTCTGGGAATGGCTGTTTTCGAAAAAAAATCAATTTAAGGGATGCTCCATAAATGAACGCCGCCGAGAAAAAATTGATTTCAAAAACATTGTTTGGGTTTATTATCCTTCTCTTTATTCTAAGTCCCATATTGACGTTGCGTCTTTCGCCCAACGTTTATTCAGGAGGCACATCGAAAGGCGCCGAGTATCGGCAGCGCATTAACAAAAGTTCCATTGCTATCATATTGGGCGAAGCCCGCGCCAACTTAAGCGATATGATGTTTATCAAGACTGAGCGTTACATGCACGCCGGCGTGGCTTACAAATTGAATATTGATTATGACGCGATGAGCAGCGCAGAGCATACAATCAATGAACACGATGACCATCCCACCACTGCCCCGCGCGCCCATGACTCTCATGCTCATCAACATGAACATGATGATGAGGGCGGTCATATTCATGATGAAGGCGCGGAAACGATTATACCCACGTCCGAAAAAGATTTCCGCGGTTTTATCGGCGAACTTCAGCGCCGCGTCAAACCTTGGCTGGATCCATCGCAGCCCCACTACCATCTTGATGGAACGGAAATGCTGCCGTGGTTCCGTCTAATGACAATAAGCGATCCTCATCATATTCGGGGATATATGATCGGCGCATGGTGGCTCAAAAAACAGCGTAAAAAACCTCAATTGCTGGCAGCAAAAAATTTTTTGGAGGAAGGTATTCATAACAATCCGGATTCATTTCAATTGTATTTGATGCTGGGAACCATACGCCGCTCTCTTGAAGATTATGACGGAGCGAAGGAATCTTATTATCAGGCGGCGGAACGCGCTATTAAACAGCGTCCGGCAAATGGCGAATTAAGCCGCGAATGGACACATTATCAGGAAGATGACGCCCTTGCATCCGTAAGGCTTGCCGTCTTTTCTGAGAAAGAATTCGGAGATGCGGGAAAGGCTCTTAAACTTGCCGAGCATTATTTGAGTCTGATTGGCTCTGATCCGATTCTTGAAGATTATATCCGCGCTCTGAAGCGTTCAGCGGAAAATAATCTTTAATTTAAATCAAATGGGTTTTCACTTGCCGCTTCCGGCGGCGTTGCAGGAGCGGCGGGTTGGGTTGCGGGTGCTGCGGCGCCTAAGGCGGCTGCGGCGGCATCCGGGGGCGCTGGAACGGCTTCCCCTGTCGGGGCAATCGGCGGAGCCACAGATGCGGCGGGCTCCGTGCTAAAAGGCGATACCCCTTCAGTTGGTGCGGCAGGTGCTTCCTGCGTTTCGGTCGTTGCGGGAACAGCTGGAGCGCCGGCGGAGGTAGAAAATGGGGAAGCGCCTTCAGTTTCTGTAGTTGCAACTGATGGAGGAGTAAAAGGAACGCCCGCACTTGAAATAAACGGGCTTCCCCCTATCGAAATAGCGGGGGCGGCTATGGCTGGCGCAGCATCCGGCGCCGGTGTTTCTGCTGGAGTCAGCGTTTCTTTCCATGCTCCAATTTCCTGAAGAAAGTCTTTGATGATTTTCAATCCGACTTCTTTCCTGGTTTTATCCCTTTGCGCCAGTTCGCCTTTTTCTTTTTGAACATTGGGAAGCATGCTGCTCAGGCGAGTTTCTTGTTCTTTTGTGAGGGTATCGAATTTTTGAATATGAAGCAACGCGCTTTCGGCAATTGTATAATATTTAAGCGGATCGTGGAATTCATAGAAATAGGGAGGCGGCGGCGCATTAAAGGACATCGGATCGGGCGGGGGATTGGGAATGGGATTTGGGGTGGTGTACAGCCGTCCCAATTGACGCGCAAGGTCGGCAAGAAAAAAATGGAGATTGACGTGTTCAGGATTTATTTCGCAGGCAATCCTGATTTCTTCCATGGCACCTTCCAAATAAATGCGGTCAATATATTCAAGGGCTTTTTCGTAGTGTTCCCTTGCTTCCGGTTTCATCTGTGTGCAGTCAAACGGACATAATGGAACCTGCGCCCCCGCATAAATGAGGTTGATTGAAAATAGCGCCATCAAACCTGCGACAATCAATCTTGTTCTCATAATATCACTCTCCGCCCAAATTAACATTTTACAACAAATGAAGTTTGATTTTATTTCCAATATCATATAGTTTCCTAATGCATGGCATTCTTCAATACAAGCTTTTTTATCGTATAAATATCATATTTTTTAATTGAAATGACGCCTGAGCCTTGCGGTTAATATGCTTGTGTTTATCATTAATTTTCAAAAAAGGAATCAATATGCCGGCAAATCTGCCTCCGAAATACTTGGAAATTCTTGAAAGAATGAAATCAGCGCGGCGGATATTTGCCCTCACCGGAGCAGGCGTGAGCACGCTCAGCGGTATTCCGGATTTTAGAACAGATAAAAGCGGCATCTGGGAGCGGTTTGATCAGACGAAGATTTTTAACATTGATACATTCAGAAAGTCGCCTCATCTTTTTTATGAATTTGCAAGGGAGTGGATTTATGGGTTAAAAGATATCAAACCCGCAGCGGCGCACATTCTTCTTGCCGAAATGGAAAAACGCGGCATGTTGCGCGGCATCGCCACTCAAAATATTGATGGACTGCATCAGGAGTCGGGCTCAAAAAAGGTTTATGAGTTGCATGGGCATTTCCGCTCTTCCCATTGTATTGAATGCGGCAAAAAATACTCTCGCGAAGATACCATCCAAAGGCTCAAGAACGCCCCTTATCCAGCCTGCGATTGCAAAGGCGCCATCAAACCCGATGTTATTTTTTATGGCGAGGAATTGCCGGGCGGCGCACTGGAGGCTTCTTTTCAGGAAGCAATGATGTGCGATCTGCTCATTGTTATGGGGACCTCGCTTGTGGTTTATCCGGCTGCCCTCATCCCTCGACACGCCATATCAAGCGGTGCGAAAATGATTTTATTTAATAAAACTTGGACGCCTTTTGATGATGCGGCGGATTTAATTATTAGGGACGATTTAAGGGATGTTTGCGGAGCGCTTTTGGATGCCATCAAAAAAGAATAAGCAGCCAATGACTCTTCAGCGTTTCATCATTCCTCTTAAAACAAGCGACAGGTCTTCAAGGATATCATCAGCGGAGCGCACCAGCTGGGCGCCGTCTCGGATAAGGGCGTTTGTGCCTTGGCAAGTATGGCGAAAAATATTGCCCGGCACGGCATACATAGAACGGTTGTTTTCAGCGGCAGCGCGAACAGTAGTCAGGCTTCCGCTTTTTTCCGCGGCTTCAACCACACATATTCCAAGGGACATTCCAGCGATGACGGAATTGCGTTCGGGAAAATGGTCTTTGAGCGGGCTCGCATTCATGGGATATTCAGAAATCACGACGCCATGCTGAAATATTTTTTCCATTAATTGTTGATTCTCCGGCGGATAGCAGGAAGCGAGTCCATTGCCCAAAACGGCGATTGTTCTGCCGCCGGCTTCGAGCGCGGCTTGATGGGCTATTGTATCTATGCCCCGCGCCATCCCGCTGACAATTGTTATCCCTTTTGCCGCGAGGTCGCCTGCGATTTTTTGACAGGCAAGGCGTCCATAGGATGAATGGCGGCGCGAGCCGATAACAGCCACAGCATACCGATCTTCCTGAATAAAATCCCCCTTCGTATAAATCAGCGGCGGCGGTTCTTGCATCATGCGGAGGTTTTCGGGATACTCCCCATCATGGGCAGAAATCAGGCGAATCCCGTGGCGTTCGATTAATTCTTTTTCACCAGCGAGATCAAAATCATCGGCGTTTGATAGAAGTTCTTTCGCAAAATCGGAAGTAATTTCCGGCGCTTTAACGAGGTCGGAGCATCTAAGACCCAATATAGCATCGGGTGTTCCGAAATATCTTAAAAGGATATTTAATAATCTTCGACTGCGTTTGGGGTGCGCGTTGAAAATAATCCAAGAATCTTTAACCATAGTCTGCTATAGCCAATCATGGATTTATTAATCCATAACCCCAAACTCCAATTCTTTGATGATTTTACGGTCTGCGCTTTTTGTTGAGCTGATGATGATGATGACGTTATTGATACGGAAAATATCATTGTAATCTTCTATGTTTTTGCGCTCCGGCGCGCTTAGCGAGTTTTTCCAACGGAGGAAGTTGTCCATAAATTCTTGCATTTTGTCATTGCTATCTTCCTCATTGGACAGGAAAAACATGATAAAGAGTTTGTCTCGGCTGTTTTTATATTTGTATGCCTCAAACGAAAACTGTATATTAGAGCCGAGGAGGGTTGCTTTGAGATCCGGCTGGGTAATTATGGATGTTGCTGTCTGCTGGGATAAATTAACCGATTCGGCTTCAAGTTCGGCAGGGCGATTGCCTTTCTTTCTTGGGATTTCGCTGGTATTTTCAAAGGGTATGTTGGGGTTCACATAGCGCCAGTATTTGACTACGATATTGTAAGGTTTTCGAGTCAACTTATACTTTTTCAGATTGCTGAATGACCAGATATGATTAACAACCGTAAAGAGTATGGGAATGCCGATGGCTATAAGAATAACCTTGAACCAAATGCTTGCCACAAAATTTTTGAAATGAAGAATCGCCTTTTCTTTCGTTTTTTGAATTCTGTATGTCGTGGGGTTGATGTTTGAAATAACCTCTGCCTGTTCTTCCAATGACGCCACCATTTCGCTGAGCAGGAGATAAGATTCGTGCCATTCAATCTGCATCTTGTTTATTTCGGCAACGGAAAGGCGATGGAGGTGCTTAAGCGTAATTGAGCGTTCCACAAGAGATAAGACATGTTGTCCAATATCTTGGTCATGTTTGAGAACGCCCATGAAAGTATCATGAAGCATGGCGATGCGGCTTTTAATTTGAAGAAATTCTGCTTCTCTATCTGGTGTAATATATTCGCCGCCTTTGACTGCTATGGCAAAATATTTATGAAAGCTATTCCAAAGTTGGAGCAGTTCTCTCATGTCTGCCACACGCCGTTCAATTATTGGGTCTAACATCTACGACTCCCCTGAAAATATTGTGTTATCCAAAATTCGTTAATTCATGACTTCGTCAGAACTTCTACCATCTTGAACATCGGCATGAACATGGATATGACAATAAAACCGACCACAACACCCAGAAAAACAATGAGAAGCGGTTCGATGAGCGATGTCAGACCAGTCACCGCTGCATTGACCTGATCTTCATAAAAATCGGCAATCTTGGAAAGCATGGTTTCCAGCATACCCGTTCGTTCCCCAACATCTATCATACGCGTGACCATGGGGGGGAAACACCCCGCTTCAATAAGCGGGCGCGTGAGGCTTTCCCCGCTTTGGATACTCGTTCGTGTTTTAAGAACCGCTTCTTCAATTACTGTATTTCCCGCTGTTTTTGCAGTAATTTCAAGGGCATACAAAATATTGACGCCGGCTTTGATTAACGTTCCGAGAGTCCTTGTGAATTTTGCGATGGCAACTTTAATAAAGATGGGTCCAAAAATCGGAATATTCAGTTTTAGATAATCTAATTTATATCTTCCGCTTTTTGATTTCGCCCAACGTCCTATAATAAAAATCACAACAACCAAGCCGATGAGCATCTTGAGTAAGTGATTCTGAAGTGTTTTGCTCAGGTATATTGTTATTTGCGTTGGAACTGGAAGGTTGGAACCAAGTTCTGAAAAGATATCTTCAAAAACCGGAACAACCTTGACGAGCAAAAATATTGTGATGGCGAAGGCGATGACGGAAACTGTCAAGGGATACATGACCGCTGATTTGACTTTTCTGCGGATGGCAAGCACTTTTTCCAAATAGGTTGCGACCTGATCAAGAATCGCATCCAGCATACCGCTTGCCTCGCCCGCCCTGACCATGCTCAGAAAAAACGTATCAAAGAGTTTGGGATGTTTTTGAATGGCTTCTGTGAAGGATGAGCCCGCTTCAACATCTTTTTCAATATCCCTCATGATTTTTTTCAAGGAGGCTTTTTCTGCCTGATCTGCAAGGATGTCCAAGACTTCAATCAGAGGCAAGCCGGCGCGTATCATCGTTGCCATCTGGCGCGAAATAATCACGGCATCATCGAGTTTAGGTCCTCCTCCCTTTCCTCTCGCCTGCTTGCCTTTACCCGCTGCAGCGCCAGCTTGAATCGAGGTCGGCGTCAACCCTTGATCCCGCAACATTTTGACAACGGCAGATTGGCTGGCAGCCTGAGTCGTTCCGTTCACCATCTTGCCCTGGGCATCGCGAGCCATATATTGAAATACTGCCATTATACCCTCCCTGTTCAGATTCGTTTATCGGAGCATTACTCTCTCATATCGCTTATTGGTCATCCGCAACAGTTATGCCGACCACTTCTTCGAGTGTTGTCAGACCTTGTAGCGCTTTGCGAACTCCCGCCATGCGGAGTGTTTCCATTCCTTCTTCAATGGCGGCTTTTTTCAAAAGACTTGCTAACGCGCCGCCGATAACCAACTCTTTAAGTTTTTCCGTCATAACCATGAGTTCATATAAAGCAACGCGTCCCTTGTAGCCTGTCCCTCTGCAAATGGGGCAACCGGCGCCTCGCCATAATTTGATTCCGGGATGTGGTTCGATTTTTGCGCGGCTCAGCATATCTTCAGATGGAACAAATTCCTCTTTGCAATTGTTGCAGATACGGCGCACAAGGCGCTGCGCCAGAATCATAATTAGCGATGCTGTCACAAGAAACGGCTCAACGCCCATATCTGTCAAACGGGTCAGAGTTGAAGGGGCGTCATTGGTGTGAAGGGTGCTGAGGACAAGGTGCCCTGTCAGAGCGGCGCGCACAGCGATTTCCGCTGTTTCAAGGTCTCGAATCTCGCCCACCATGATGATATCGGGGTCTTGACGGAGAAAACTGCGCAAGCCGGCGGCAAAGGTGAGTCCGATGTCAGCTTTTGCCTGCACCTGATTAATGCCTTTAATCTGGTATTCAACCGGGTCTTCAATAGTTGAGATGTTCTTTCTTGAATCGTTTATGGTTCCCAAAGCGGAGTAGAGGGTGGTTGATTTACCGGAGCCAGTCGGTCCGGTGATTAAAACCATTCCCCATGGTTTGTGAATACCATCAACAAATCTTTTAATGATTTCGGGGTCGAAGCCCAAATCGCCAAGGTTAATTTTGAGTCCGCTCTGGTCAAGGATATGAATAACCACTTTTTCCCCATGCGACATAGGGCAAGTGGAAACGCGGAAATCAATATTGCGGTTCTGAATGCGCGCTTTGAAACGTCCGTCTTGTGGAAGGCGTTTTTCGGCGATGTCCAATTCAGAAAGAATCTTGATGCGCGAAATCAGGGCGTTTTGGAATTTTTTGGGCGGGGGCGTCATCTCTTGCAAAACGCCGTCTATTCGGTAGCGCAATCGCAACGTTTTTTCGTATGGTTCAACATGAATATCGCTTGCTCCCGCTTTGATGGCTTCAGAAACAATAAGGTTGACCAACTGAATGACCGGCGCATCGTCAACGTCAACCGCCAGGTCATCTTCTTCCTCCGCTCCTCCCTCACCCTGAATTTCAACGCTGTCATCCTCATGTGCGGCTTCAATTTCTTGGTCTGTGATATCTTTGAGCATTTCCTCGAATTTGTTGCCTTCTTCTTTTTCTCCAACGTAATACTGATTGATGGCTTCCATGATATCCGATTCGAAGCTGATAACGGGGATAATTTTGCATTTGGTAAGAAGACGCAATTCATCCTGCAGATAAATATTAGATGGGTCTGACAGCGCCACAGTGAGTGTTTCGCCGGTTTTATCAACAGGCACAATTTTATATTTGCGGACTATTTCTTCCGGTATGCTTTCAATGACTTGGCGGTCTATTTCATAATGGGAAAGTGTAATAAACGGGACTTTGAGTTGTTTGCCGATGGCGGCAGCCATTTCCCATTCTGAGGCAAGTCCCATTTCAACAATCACCCGTCCCAGGCTGCCGTTTTCCGTTTCCTGTTTCTTTAACGCCTTTTCGAGATTATCATTGCTGATGATGTTTTCTTTAACCAGCATTTCGCCCAGGCGCCGTTCCATTGTTGTCACCATATCGGGATTACCTCGCCTGCTATGAATCTATTTTTTTCATCAATGGGAAACACAAAATCTCTCCGTTTCTTTTGCGGATATTACAATTAACGATATTTATTAATGGCGGATATGGTGTCAACATAAAATCAAATATTAATAGCATGCAAAAAGTTTTATGTTTTTATCTGCCCGCCGCCCAAGGCAATAAATTTAGCGGTTGTTAATTCTTTTAATGCCATTGGTCCACGCGCATGAAGTTTATCTGTGCTGATTCCTATCTCGCAACCCATTCCAAACTCTCCGCCATCCGCAAAGCGGGTGGAACAATTGACAAATACACATGCAGAATCTACCGCAGTCAAAAATTTCATGGAGTTGCCGTAATCCTTTGTCAGGATGGCGTCTGTATGATGCGAGCCATAGCGATTTATCAATTCCACCGCTTCGTCGAGGGAATCCACAACCCTGACGGCGAGGATGAGGTCAAGGTATTCTTCTTCCCAGTCCGATTCTTTGGCGGGCTTTGCCTGCGGGACAATTTCGCAGACGGCGGGGTCGCCCCGCAGTTCGACTTTTTTCCCAAGTAGAATAGGCGCCAGTTTGCCGAGCAGCGAGGCGGCAATCTTTCGGTTTATGAGCAATGTCTCAAGGGCATTGCATACGCCCGGGCGCTGCGTCTTGGCGTTTTCAATTATCGCTGTCGCCTGCTCTAAATCGGCGGTTTCGTCCACATAGATAAAGCAATTCCCGCTGTAATGTTTGATGACGGGGATGGTAGATTCTTCGGTTACTTTTTTGATAAGCGCCGTTCCGCCGCGGGGTATAATCAAATCAATATATTGATTGGCATGAAGAAGGGCGGTGACTGCGGCGCGGTCAACGGTATCCACCAGCTGCACGCTTCCTTCCGGCAAACCGGATGCGATGCCAGCCTCCGACATGAGTCTGGCAAGGATTCGGTTGCTGTTGATGGCTTCAGAGCCTCCTCGCAAAATCACAGCATTTCCAGATTTGACACACAAACAGGCGGCGTCTGCGGTTACATTGGGACGCGATTCATATATAATGCCAATCACACCGATGGGGCATCGCATTCTGCCAATCTTAATACCGTTGGGTCGGACGCGCATATCAAAAATTTCACCCACGGGATCATCCAATTCCGCCACCGCCCGGAGCGCCTGCGCCATTTCATCTATTCGTTTGTCATTGAGCAGCAGGCGATCCAACATGGCTTTGGAAAGCCCTTTATCCTCGCCGGCGTTCATATCCTTTTGATTTTCAATCTTGATTTCATCGCGATGGGATAAAAAGGCGTCCGCCATACATCTCAAGGCGCGGTTTTTATCCTCAGGTTTGAGAACTGCCAGCGCAGCGGCGGCGTTTCTTGCTTTGCGCCCCATCGTCTCAATTAGTTGTTGAATATCCATTTCTTGCTCAACCTCCTGTCGGTTGCTTAAAGATTTTTAATATCTTCATTTAATCTTGCTTTAATGGCAACGGGGTCATGAACGCTTAAAACATGGCAATCCTGACATTCCTTGGGGATTTCCCCTCGGCTGATGGCGGCGCGGAGTTTTACAAAATCAGGGTGATTCCAAATTTCCGGCACGGATTGATGGAGCAAATTCCCAATGGATTTGCCCGTCCAGAAACAGCAAAACCGCACATCGCCATTCACGCCGACATGCATGGTCTGCCAGATGTTTTCGCAAAAGAGGCGGGCGCCGGATTCAAGCGGCTCTCCTTTGTGATGCAACCGTTCCGCAATGCCGAAATTCAAAGGGGCAAGCCCTGCTTCAATGCCCAGTTTCTTTGCTAATTCTATGGCGGCAGATGTCGCTGCTTCAATATCCAAAAGGTCTTTAAACATATTCATCTGCGCCATTTCAGAAAAGGGATAAATAGTCTGGAAGATAACTTTGGCAACGTTGTTCTTTTTTGCGATGTTAACGATTTCGCAGAGTTCCGTCTGGTTTTTTTTCATGGTGCAAACGAGGAAATTCAACACCGGGAATGGCGATTGGGTGTTATTCTTGATTTCGTTAATGTGTTGGATGTTTTCGAGGATTTTATCAAAATCCGCCCCGATGCGTATCTCCTCGAATGTTTTTTTTTGGGCGGCGTCAAATGAAATAACAAGAATGCTGGGACCGAGTTTAGAAAGGCGGCGCATTCGTTCAGGGGTGAGAAGCGTTCCGTTAGTAACAATAGAAGGCACGCTGCCCGACTTTGAAACCTGTTCCATAATTTCAAATAATTTTGGATGCAAAAACGGTTCGCCGTTTCCGGCAAAACCTGTGTAGAGGGAATATGGGAGCCAGCGCGAAATTTGACGGATGACCGCCGGATCAAGATTGCCGGTATCTTTTGGGATATTTTCGCTTTTGCGGGGGCACATGGCGCAATCAAGATTGCAATAGTCGTTGAACTCGAAATGATAGCGGGTAGGCAGCGAGCGTAAGCGGGAACAGCTCTTGAGTTGCTCTGCCATGGCTCGTTTAATATTTAGATATTTTTTTATTTTCCGCCAAAACATAATAGAAACAATGGGCAGCGATTGTTTTGAAGTCAATCCCCTAATAAAAAAAGAAGCGGATAAAATCCGCTTCTGGGAATTTTTAAAGAGACAATGGAATATATGTTATAGTTTCGACCAGTCGTTTACGCCGCTTCCGGCAGGAGTCACATCGGTCCATGAACCCACGCGAAGTTCATCGAGTTCATAAGCCAAATCCGTGTTGCCGCTACCCTGCCGAATGTTCACGCGACCAACGGCACCCAGATCGGTCCCACTGCCAACTGTGGTTAAACTGGGAGTTCCCGGTGCTGCCTGTCCCAGCTCGGGGTTAATCCAAATACGGCTCACATCATTTCCTTCGCCGACAACAAAATCATACGAAACGACCACAAAAACCGGCGTACCAATATCGCGGTCTGCGGTTTCCCACTGGATTGCGTCCGAGCTTGCATTGCGGACACCTAAAAGATATTTCCCATCAGCAGAGCCTTTTTTGATAAAAATGCGGGAATGGTAATCTGTCTTGGTTTTGCCGGCAGAAGAGAAATTGAAAAAATAATCCCCAGTTGTATTGCCTTCATTGACAACATTGAGAATCATTGAGGCAAAAACAGAGCTGGCTTCAGTCTGACTTCCCGTTGGTACAATATCAAATCCTGGGTCTTCAGCGTTAGATGCGTTTATTAATTTGACCTTTCCTCCAGTTGATACTGGAAGCCCGGCATACGTGAGCGAATCGGCTTCAATCTGCACAGGAAAAGCTGCATTATTTCCCGTTTGTTCCCATCCGGCATTACCAACCAGATCCCCGACCGGATAATTAAAACCTTCATAAACTGGCAGAGCGGGCGCCTGCGCGAAGAGGATTCCCGTTATTAAAACAAACGAGAATACCATTAAAATAAGAGCACGTGTTTTTGTCATTTTTCAAACTCCTTTAAATTTGATTTTTCAAGAAACGTATGGTTGTTTTTTCCCACCTCCTTTTATTATATTTCATCTTCACAAAAAAACAAAAAATATTATTTCCCCTATAAATAGGACATTTTAATAATTAAATTTCAGCAATCCAAATTGAACTAAGTCAAGTTAATATTTTTTTACAAAAACGATTGCACAAGAACAAACCATTCGTCGAATTTTAATAAATTTGAGATTCGTTCTTGACAGATTGGGACTGGCAAAGCAGGTAAAAGACGTTTATATATTAGTTGATAAATATAAACCAAAGCAAAGCCTTTTTAGTCAAGCATTGTGAGGGAGATTCTCTTATGTCAGATTGCACTGAAAAGAAAGCGCCGCCCCAGTTGTTGGAAAAATGTGTGAATTACACCGCCTCCGCCGAGGTCAAGGCTATGGGGTATTATCCCTATTTTCGGATGATCTCCTCCGCTCAGGACACAGAGGTTATCATTGGCGACAAAAAGATGCTGATGCTTGGTTCCAATAGTTACATGGGGCTCACCAACGACCCGCGCGTTAAAAAGGCGGCAATCGAGGCGACTGAGAAATATGGGAGCGGTTGCGCTGGTTCGCGCTTTCTCAACGGCACGCTCGACATTCACATTCAGCTGGAAGAACGGCTTGCCCGTTTTTGCAACAAGGAAGCCGCGCTGGTTTTTACCACTGGTTTTCAGACAAATCTGGGGACAATCTCCGCCCTTGTAGGTCCGAAGGATTTTGTATTTATTGATAAATCAGACCACGCCAGCATCATTGACGGCTGCCGTCTGGGTTTTGGAAAGGTTATCAAATTTGCCCACAATAATCCCAAAAGTCTTGAGAAAAAACTGGAAACCTGTCCCAAAGGCGGGAAGCTAATTGTCATTGACGGCGTTTATAGCATGGAAGGCGATATCGCCCGTTTACCGGAAATAGTTAAGCTGGCAAAAAAATACAACGCCGCTGTTATGACTGATGACGCCCACTCCATTGGCGTTTTAGGCAGCAAGGGCAATGGGACGTCGGATCATTTTGGTTTGAATGATGACGTTGATTTGATTATGGGAACGTTTTCCAAATCTCTGGCTTCCATCGGCGGATTTCTTGCCGCCTCCAATTCAGTCGTCGAATACCTGAAACACAACTCCCGCGCCCTGATATTCAGCGCCAGCCCAACGCCCGCCAATACCGCCGCGGCGCTTGCCGCTTTGGAGATTATCGAAAATGAGCCGGAGCGCCGCGCAAAGCTCTGGCATAACACGCATAAGATGGCGGACGCTCTCAAAGATATGGGATTTAATCTTGGCACATCGGAAACTCCCATTTTGCCGGTAATCATCGGCGATAATATGGATGTGTTTAAATTCTGGCGCTACCTTCATGAAGAAGGCATTTTCGTAAATCCCATAGTCAGCCCCGCAGTCCCGCCCAATCAGGCGCTCATTCGCATCAGCGTCATGGCGACGCATACCGACGAACAACTGGACAAGGCGCTGGCAATTATTTACAAGGGCGCCAAAGAATTGGGGCTTTTGAATCGCAAGGAAAAATGACAATCAATATCAGACCTGTCGCGAGCAATCAGGACTTACGCCGTTTTGTCTTGTTCCCGCATGCATTGTATCGCGAATGCCCTTGGTGGGTTCCCAATCTTATTTCAGATGAAATCAAACTTCTAACAAAAGGACGGCACCCGTTTCATGAACATGCGGATGCCGCCCTTTTTCTTGCGGAGGAAAATGGCAAAATCGTCGGGCGAATTTCTGCGCATGTTAATCATAATCATAACAAATTTCATGGGGATAGGGTTGGCTTTTTTGGATTTTTCGATTGTGCGGATTCCTGCGAGGCGGCATGCGCGCTTTTTGACAAGGCGGCGGAATTTGTTCAATCAAAGGGCATGGACACTTTGCGGGGACCTATGAATTTTTCCACGAACGAAACCTGCGGTCTTCTTGTCAATTCATTCAATGAAATGCCTTACATCATGATGCCGTATAATTTCCCTTATTACGAAAACCTTCTCGAATCTGCGCGGTTTTCAAAATCCAAAGACCTCGTCTGCTATCATCTTGATGAGAGTATTTTTTCCTTTGAACGCATCGGCAAATTGGCTCAAAGGGTGCAGGAGCGTTCCGGCATGGCGTTGCGAGAAGTGGACATGAACCGCCTAAAAGATGAGATGAAAATCCTGCGAGATATATACAACAGCGCATGGGAAAAAAACTGGGGATTTATCCCGATGACAGACGCCGAGTTTGATTTCATGGCGCATGAGTTGAAACCTGTCGCGGATTCCCGCCTTCTTTATATTGCGGAGCACAGAGGAGAACCTGTTGGATTTATCATTTGCCTGCCTGATTTTAATCTTGTTCTTAAAAAAACAAACGGGCGCCTTTTCCCTTTTGGAATCCTGAAGGCGCTTTGGTGGAAGCGTAAAATCCGCCGTATCCGCATCATCACGATGGGGATAAAACCTGAACATCGCCGAGCGGGTCTTGACCTTGTATTTTATGCAAAAATCGCACAGGTCTCCCCAACCATCGGATACCCTGAAGGGGAACTGGGATGGGTGCTTGAGGATAATTATCTCATGAATCGCGCGGCTCAAAAGATGGGAGCGCGTCTTTCAAAACGATACAGGATTTACGATAGAAAAATCCCCTAAAGGAGGCGTTTTATGGGCAAAACCGCTAAAAACGTTGAAAGCGAATTTATTCTGACCATTAGCCAGAACGCCCTCACCCGCTTTACTCAGAATTATATTCATCAGAATATGGCAAGCGAGGAATCAAATATACAGCTGCGTGTCATTATTAATGGGCGGGAGGGAACGTTCACAACCAATTGTTTCGATGATACAGAAATGCTGCGCAATGCGGCGGAAAAAGCCGTTGAAATTGCCCGCGCCCAAAAACCTGATAAAACTTTTCCCGGACTTCCAAAGGGCGTCCGGCAGATAAATTTTTCCAACGCCTCGCCTTCCACAGAAAAATGCAGCCCCGCCCGCCGCGCCGCGATTGTAAAAAAAATTATCTCGCAGGCAAAAAAACACAAAGCCGAAGCAGCTGGCGCCCTTTCCACGCGCACAGAACGTCTGATTATCTGGAATTCGAACAACGTCCGCGCCTGCCAATATTCGACAAAAGCCGAACTGAATCTTGTTGTAAGCCGCGGACATTATTCAGGATATTCCTACTGGGCTGGCAGCGATATCGAGCAAATGCCTTTCGAGCAAATGGCAATGGAAGCGATTCAAAAAACGGGCTTTGTCGGGGAACCTTACCCCATTGCTCCGGGCGCATATACTGTTGTTTTATCTCCCTATGCTGTGGCGGTTCTTGCGAAATTCTTATCTTACATGGGTTTTAGCGCCAAAGATTATATCGAAAAACGCTCGTTCATGAACAATCTCATGGGCAAAAAAGCGGCTGGGCGAAACGTTACCATTTTTGACGATGGCATGAATTTGGAAGGCATACCCCGCGCCTTTGATTATGAGGGGTCGCCAAAGAAAAAGGTCTATTTCATTAAGAACGGCGTTGCAGTTGGTTTGGTTCATGATTCGCGCACGGCGGCAAAAATGGGCGTCCCCAACACAGGGCACGCCCTCCCCATGCCCAATTCACACGGTCCATTCGCCTTGAATCTTTTTGTGGCGCCGGGCAAATCTTCGGAAAAGGAGATTATCCAAAACACCCGCCACGGCATCTATGTCACAAAGATTCATTATCCCAATATTGTGGAACCTATTGCCACTATAATGACAGGCATGACCAAAGACGGGACTTTTCTAATTGAAAATGGGCGCATCACAAAACCTATCCGAAATCTGCGCTTCACGCAAAGCGTTTTGGAAGCGTTTTGCAATGTGGAAGACATAAGCCGAGAGCGGCGCTGCCTTGCTTCTAATATGGGCGCATGCACTGCTCCCGCCATGCGCATCAAAGATTTCCATTTCACCGGTGTTTCCAATCTGGCGGATGGGGTTGATTGAAAACCGTTAACTCAAAAGCCCTTCAACAATCAAATCAACCGCTTCTTCCTCTGTCAGCCCGCGCGACATGAGCGTCTCCAATTGTTTATTATCAACGCTGCCGATGGCGGCTTCATGGGTGACATGCGCTTTGGGGTGATTGACTTCTACAATCGGCATAGCCGACGCGACGGCTTTGTCCTGAATAACTTCTTTGCAATCCACATGACCGATTGAATGGGCGCCGGAGGCGATAAGTTTATTATAGACTTCAGCCCGCGCGGTGTCCCTCACGGCGATTCTTGTTGTCAGAACTCCGCGCGCTCCCTCGCCAAGGAGATGTCCGGTTTCATGAATTTTAATATAATCATCGGCACAGCCGTTCACGCGGGCGGTCATTTCCATAAAGCTGTATTCAGCGCAGACGGTTTCATAATCAATATCAATCACGCCGACGCGCCCTTTTAAGAGTTCGAATTCCGTTTTGAAGCGGCTCTCTTTTGCAAGTTCCACTTTTGCGCGGGGGACAACTTTCACCCCGCCATGCTCGCTGTGGATATGTTTTTCAAAATAGGTGTATTCCGCGCCTTCACCGATTTTGATGACGGCATCCATAAGATGTTGAACATCCACAGCGTTCGGGAATACACAATGAGCTTGGAGCGCAATTTTTGCTCTTGCCCCGATTTCGACATCCAAATTTATTTTTTGAATTCCCGTTTCGGGCAGCATCCCAAAGCAAAGATGAACGGGTTTCGCAATAACAACGCCTTCATCAAGGACGATTTTTGCATCCACTCCATCTTCAAGTTCATTGACGTTTACATGAAGTCCGGGCACAAGATGCGAACCGACTACATGATTGTGATGGATGACCAGCCGCGCCACATCGGGGTCGTCAATCACATGCAGCCCAATATCTGTTGGCGCAAGAAGTTTTTCAACGGTTGCTCTGTTCTCAGCCATGTTAATTTCCTCCCAATTCCTGAACCGATGGAATGTTTTTGTGATCGCAAGGGATGCACTTGTTTTCAAAATAATAAACCATTTTATCCACGCTCCCCTTTTCAACTATGCTTCCGCGGCACATCAAAAATGCGTGCTCCGCCTGACGCAGCACTGCAAGGCTGTGTGTGATGAGGATAATCGTTGAGCCTTTATCTTTGAGAAATTTCAAGGCGTGAAAAATATTTTCGAGCGATGCCACATCAATCCCTGAGTCGGGTTCATCGAGCATAACAAAGCGCGGCTGCATGGCAAGGATGGAGGCGACTTCGATTTTTTTCCGCTCCCCGCCGGAAAGGGTTTTATCCACGGAGCGGTTGATGTATTCGTCGGGGTCGAGCCCTAATTTGGAGATATTATCGCGCAGGCTTTCTTCGCTTTTGTCTTTTGCCGCCGCTTGGATAAACCGCCGCACGGAAAGCCCCTCATATCGGGCTGGTTCCTGCCATCCCAGCGTGATGCCCTTGCGCGCCCGCTGGTCCAACGAGAGGGATTTAATACTCTGACCATCAATAAAAATGTCGCCCTCAAAATCGCGGTAACCGTCCAGTCCCATAATCGTGGATGCAAGGGTGGATTTCCCCGCGCCATTCGGTCCCACGATAGCATGAATATGTCCCTCCCAGAAATCAGCGCTGAGTTGATTCAGAATGATTTTGTCATTCAATTTGAGGGTGAGGTCTTTAATTTCCACAATTCCCATTTTGCTTTATCCTTTACATTTCATTTTTTGCGGCTGCTTCTTGAACTTTCATTTCAAGTTCTTTTAACTGCTCATGCCATTTAAAAAACTGAGAAGAATGCGCCTCAGCGTCAAGCTCTTCAAGTTCGAAATATAAATTTTTGGCTTTTTCAAATAGGGTTTGCGGCGCTTTACGAAGCGACATCATCGCGAGAAGATTCAGGAATTCAATCCGCATCTCTCTCTTGGAAACGGGCGCCTTGGATGAACTATCTTTTGGTTGCTTGAATCGAACTTCATTTTGGTCGTATATCACCTCATACCCCAGTTTCAGGTTTGCCAGAATCCAGTTGCCGGCGGTATTATGACCGGAAACAACAAAACCATCGGGCGGTATGGGAGAATTATTGCCGCCGATTTTTGTGACTACGCCATTTTGGACAACCGCCTCGTTTCCCCATTCATTGGTTCCTGTAGAGGGTTTGCCATATTTTGGCGTGTAAATAATCAGCTGCTCCGGTCCGCGCGCGCCGGGATAAATGCTTTTTTCAATCGGGTCAATGGCATTCACAGCGCGGCTGCTGCCGCGATAATTATTCCACATCGGCGAAAGATTGACAAGGACGTCAAAATATTTATCCGCTGGAACAATTTCTTTGAGCCATGCCTGATAGCCTTCGATATTCAGATGAATGCCGTCGCCCGTGTATTCGCTTTTAAGTTCGCCTTTAACATCAGCCATCGCGGGATGAAGGTCAACATATTCCAACCCTTTTTGTTCAGCCATGAGTTTGATTTTTTCATTCATTATGCGGACGGCGGAATTTTTATGAGCGAACCCTTTGCTTGTGGGAAGAATGGACTGTGCGATTATTTTAGCATCGGGTGCGTTCTGCTTTAGTTCATCAAGGAGTTTATTATAGTTCATGGCGAACTCATCAATCGGTTTATCGGGATAGCCGACCAGATTATTGATGCCTATCATAAGATAAATCTTTTTTGGTTTAAGCGGTGCAATCGAAATATCTAATCGGTCTATAACCCCTTCAATAAGATCGCCGCCAATGCCGCGATTTATCACATTCTCGTTGGGGAATGCCTCCTTTGTCGGGAATCCCTCCGTAATAGAATCGCCAAGAAAAATGACGCCGCCGGTTTTCACAATGGGGAGTTCGTCAATAAATAATTCCAACCTTTTTGCATAATGTTCGAACCAGCGATTTTTTGCATGCGAAATCCGCTCTTCCTTGTTTAATGCCATCGCCACCTCCTTTTCTTCGATAGTTCGAGTTGTTTTGCAACCGGCTACGTAAGTTAACGAATAAAGAATAAACATCGCCGCCAGAAACTTTTTACATGTATAATAAATCTTTTTCATCCCGTCCATTAGCTTACCCCTTTTTGGCAAGATATTTCAATAATTGAGCAGCAGATTCGACGCTCTCGGCTATAACAAGAAATTCTCCATAAAGATATTTTATCCCTTTCAAATCATCGGGCGGGTTTTTCGTTTGAATCTTGGGCAGTTGAGTTTTTAGAAGATTAATGACTGGAAGCCAGAAATCAGTCAGGAGAAGAATCGGTTTAACGGGATCTATCTTTTTAATAATTCGTTCCCATGCCGTTGCGAGTTCAATTAATGTGCCGGTTCCTCCCGGCAGGACAACATAAGCATCGGCAAGTTCCATCAATTTTTCAATTCGAGCAAAGAGGCTTGGCATGGCTATATTTTCCATGATATGGGGATTGGGCGGTCCCCATGATTCAACTGTGACGCCAATTGTTTTTGCCCCTGCCATGCGCGCGCCTTTAGCGCCGGCTTCCATTGTTCCTCCATATCCGCCGCAGATATGCGCGAACCCTAATCTGCCCAATTGGAATCCGACTTGATAAGCGAGTTGATAGACTGGGTCGCTCGGTTGGATTGTTCCGCTTCCAAAAACAACAATGGATTGAAGATTGTCTATCATCCGTCCTGAGTTTCCATGAGCTTTTGTTTGAGCAATTGAAAATCGCTTTCAATATCAGGCAGCAAGTTGGCAGCGCGAAGAATTGCGGCTGGGTGCAGCGTGGGCAATAAAGGGATACCGTGATAGTTGTAAAAATGTCCGCGCAGGCGGTTGATGCCTGTTGAATCGCGGAGGAGCGTTTGCGCGGCGTGCCTTCCAAGGGCGCAGATGACCAAAGGTTTGATAATTTCAAGTTGCTTGATAAGAATAGGTTCGCATGCGCTGATTTCATCGGGCTGCGGGTCTCGGTTATTCGGCGGTCGGCACTTTACAACATTGCATATGAAAACATCTTCTCTTTTCAATCCGATATCAGAAAGGAGTTTTTCCAAGAGTTTGCCCGCCCTTCCCACAAAAGGAATACCCTGCAAGTCTTCCTGTTGTCCGGGCGCCTCGCCGACAAAAACGAGTTTAGCATTGTGAAATGCTCCCCAAAAACTGGACAACGGGTTAAGGTGGATAATATGATCCTTAACAGTGTTTTGGGAAGGAGCAAAAATCATGAAAGATCGTCGTCGTTTTAGCGCGGAATTCAAATCGAAAGTGGCGATAGAAGCCTTGCGCGAGCAGAAAACCATCGCCGAGATCGCCAGCGAATTCGAAGTGCATCCCAACCAGGTGTCGAGCTGGAAAAAGCAGGCACTGGAGCAACTGGGTGAAGCCTTCAAACATAAATCTGCCCGTGAACAGAAGCAGAGCATCGCCCTGACAGACCGGCTCTATCGCCAGATAGGACAACTTCAGGTCGAGGTTGACTGGTTAAAAAAAAAGACTGGACTGTACGATTGAGGAGCTTCGCGCTATGATCGAACCGGAAAACCAAGACCTGTCTGTGCGGCGTCAGTGCGAGCTTCTGGGGCTTCCTCGCGCCAGTTATTACTACAAGCCGGTCAGGGACGAGTCAGAAGACAACCGCCTCAACCACCTAATCGATGAGATATATACGAAGTATCCTTTCTATGGCGTGCGCCGGATGGCAGAGGCGCTGGAAAGGGAGTATGGTCTGCCTGCCAACAAAAAGAAGATTCGGCGGCTCATGCGGGAGATGGGCATCCATGCGATTTATCCGAAGCCGAAAACCAGTCTGCGGGGCACAGGTCACAAAATTTATCCCTATCTATTGAGAGAGATGAAAATCGAGCGTCCAAATCAGGTCTGGTGCACGGATATCACCTACATCCGGCTAAGCCATGGCTTTTGTTATCTCGTGGCTGTAATGGACTGGCACAGCCGTTATGTTTTGTCGTGGCGGCTATCGAACACAATGAGTGAGGTCTTCTGTGTGGAGGCGCTGAAAGAGGCACTGGAGCGTTATGGAAGCCCGGAGATATTCAACACAGACCAGGGCTCACAGTTCACGGGCGAGGCGTTTACGAAAACGCTTTTAGAGAACGGAATACGAATCAGCATGGACGGACAGGGTTGCTACTTTGACAACATTTTTGTGGAGCGGCTTTGGCGCAGCGTGAAACAGGAATGC
Organism: candidate division BRC1 bacterium ADurb.Bin183; assembly: GCA_002070185.1. Taxonomy (GTDB): domain Bacteria; phylum Sumerlaeota; class Sumerlaeia; order MWCT01; family MWCT01; genus MWCT01. Next base: position 52 of record MWCT01000023.1, on the reverse strand, counting down.
GTGTATCTTCACGATTATGAAAGTGTATCGGACCTGAGAAAGGGACTGGAGG
>MWCT01000022.1 GCA_002070185.1 candidate division BRC1 bacterium ADurb.Bin183 | reverse complement strand
GCAGCCAGCAAGGGGGTTCCCTGGGCGAGCGCGTGCCCGCCGAGAATTACATATGCTTGTGTGATATAAGCATTTTCATCGTCGGTGAAATATGTTTTTTGAAAAACGAAAAAAACAAAAATTAAAATACCTACCAGCGCAAAGATAGTTATGATAAACAGAATCCAGCACGGCTTTTCTGAAATTATTCGAAGAATATGCGAAATCTTTTCCGATGTAAGTTTACTATAAAAATACAAAGAAAGGAAAGTTGCGCCGGGAATAAGAAGGAATATTTTCCAATAAAGCGAGGCGGTTTCCCATGGGAGAAAATGGCGAATGGAAGAGCGGAAAAGATCATCTGTGATGGGTATAAGCGAAAGCGGACCGCCTAAATAAGCAAAATCCTTTGGGACAAAAAAACCGGCGGCGCGCATGATTACAAAATAGCCGATAATAAAAAGTGAACCAACGATTAAATTAAAGATAGAAACAACATGCCTATTTTGATTGTTCAATTTGAAACCTGAAATAAGTCACCGTTCCTCATTGGAGTCAGCCCCATCTTCTTCGTAGGCGGGACTTTCCTCAAAGGCAAATTCTTCATCCTCGCCGCCTTTATGGCGATTGCGCCACGCAACCACAGCAAAGGTCAGGGCGATAATGATGATAATCAGGATGATGAGTTTGAAAAACCAGTGAAGCCCAGGTTTTTTCGCAGGCTCGGGCGGAATAATAAAATTATGAAGATCTGATACAGCCTTTTGAATATCGGTGTGAGAGTTCTTAAGCGAATTAAGACTGTTTTTTGTCTTAAACATGTAATTGTCAACTTCGCGGTTTAATTCAGAGATCGAATTTTCAAGACGGGCAATCTCGTCATTGATCTCATTCATCCGCTGATTTATTTTTTCCATCCGTTCTTTTTTGAAACTTAGTTCTTCAGCCTTTTTGCGCTCTTCATCCTTGTTGCGGCAGCCGGATAAAAGGACGCATAGGAGCGTCATGATGGTAACCAGTGTAACCAACCGGGATGGTTTCATTAAAAAAACCTCCTAATAATACATTCATATAATTTACCATAAATACTTAATTGGGTTCGACCTTATCTGTCAAGGGCAGAATAAACATTTTTTTATAAACCGCAAGGTTGTTTATTTCAACTTGACAATTACATGCCGATGCAAAGCAAAATAACTTCGATAATTGGATGGGAAAATAAGAAAATTGAAAAAGATTTGAAATGTAACGCTGTTTCTTAAAGAAAGGATTTTTTGGCTGTAAATGGCTTGCGACCTTCATTTGCATTCAACAGCTTCGGATGGCGGTTTCACGCCGTCCCAAGTCGTTGAATACGCCTCGCAAATAGGTTTGACATGTATCTCACTGACAGACCACGACACCTTTTATGGCATCCCGGAGGCGCAAAAAAAGGCGGACGAACTTGGCATGCCTTTTATCCCCGGCATTGAAATGACATCGGTTTATGAAGATGTTGAAATTCATATTCTGGGATATTTTTCAGATTGCGAAGAACCTTCGATAAAAGAGGCTCTGATACGAGGCAAAGAAACGACAAGCCGCCGTTTAACGGCAATCGCCGAAAAGTTGACTGCGTTAGGTTATCCCCTCACAATGGATGAGGTGCGTTCTTATGCGGGGCAGGGAAGCATGGGGCGCCCGCATCTAGCGCGTGCCATGCTCGAGCGGGGATATGTTGAATCTATCCATGAAGCGTTTGAACGATTCATCGGCTCGGACGGCGTCGCTTATGTCCCTCCTTTGGGAAATACGCCCGAAGAGGTTTATAAACTGATACGCCAAGCGGGAGGCATTTCTGCCATAGCCCATCCCGGATTGGTCGGACGCGCCGATATGATGCAAGAAAATGAAATCCTGACGCATCGAGAATGGGGCGCCATGGCAATTGAGGCGTTTCATCCCCGTCATGACGATTACGTATCTTCTTTCTATTGCAATCTGGCTCAAAAATACCGTATGGGAATTGTCGGCGGTTCAGACTGCCACGGCTCTTATTATCCAAAAATTATGATGAATCGAAAGGCTGTGCCTGATTGGGTGGCGGAGAAATTCCGCATATTCAGCGAAAAGCATAAAAAAGCGTCAACTGGCAGCTCTCGGTTGACAATGGGAAAGCACCAAGGGGTTTGCTAATGGCAATATCCTTTCAAAATGAAAGACTCCGAAAACGCCGCATGAGGATTTTAAAGCAAAACGCGGAGGCTTTCTGTTACCTTCTGCCGGCGACGCTTGTCCTTGCCGTTTTTTGGTTTCTGCCGGTTATATTATCCATCATCATTTCTTTCACCAACTGGAAAGGTTTGGACACTTGGACAACTGTCAAATGGGTGGGGCTGACCAATTATTTTAATGTATTGCAAGATGCGGAATTCCACCAGACCATCCTCAACACCTTTAATTATGTCATTTATAGCGTCCCGTTGACGCTTTTAATTTCGCTTTTGGCGGCAATGCTGCTCAACTCCCAGATACAGGGGCGCTCATTTTTCAGAACCGTGTATTTCCTACCTTTTATTACAACGTGGGTCGCCATATCAATCGTGTTTCGCTATTTTTACGACAGGGAATTTGGTCTGGCGAATTATTTTTTAAAACAGATGGGGATGCCGCGCCTTGAATGGCTGAGCGAGCCGCGCGGTATTTGGACAATGCTTTTTTCTACAATCGGCATCAGTATTAAAAAGCCCATTTTGGCTGGTCCGAGCCTCGCCATGTTTTCCATCATTCTGACAACCATCTGGCGCAGCATCGGATACTATATGATAATCTTTCTGGCAGGATTGCAGAATATTGACAAAACGTATTATGAGGCGGCGGAAATTGACGGCGCCTCAGCATGGCATAGATTTTTGCATATCACCGTTCCGCTTTTATCGCCGGTGACATTTTTTATTTTAGTTACTTCCATGATTAACAGCTTCAAAGTGTTTGTCCCGCAACTGATAATGACGCCGAGCGGCGGACCGGATAATACAACCACTACAATAGTTTTCCATTTGTATGAAAAAGGCTTTCAAGGTCTGTGGCTGATGGGGCATGCCTCAGCGATTGCTTATATCCTTTTTGTCATTATTCTGATAATTACGCTGATTCAAAATCGCATTCTTGGCAGACGCGTTCATTATGAGGTTTGAGAATGCCTTTACCTGCAAGCATCAAACATGAAAAAAACATAGTATTTGTCTCAAATATCGCAATATTCCTTATCCTTGTTTTTGGATTCAGATTTTTAGGATGGAAAGGCATCCTTGTTTATGCGGGGTTTTTGGCGCTCCTTCTTTTCACCATTATTAATGTCTGGCAACGACCGAGAAACATCAAAGATACCATAACTTATCAGGCTCTCCTTATCGGCGGTTTTTTTATGGTGCTCCCTTTTTACTGGATGTTCATCACCTCTTTCAAATCATATAAAGAAGCGCTTGCTTTTCCGCCCACATGGTGGCCCACAGAATTTCATTGGAAGAACTGGGTTGAGGCATGGAACGCCCCCAAAGGGAATATCTATGGCGACCCGCCTGTGCCGCTGACCTTTACCCGATATTTTTATGTGAGCATCATGGTCGGCATCGTCACAACCTGCGGCTCATTCACAGTCTCAGCTCTTGCCGCTTATGCCTTTGCCCGGATGCAATTTTGGGGGAGGGGGCTTTTCTTTTACATCATCATCGCCATGATGATGATACCGGGACAGGTGCTTCTAATCCCGAATTATCTGACGTTGGCAAAACTGCGATGGCTTGATCATTATCAGGCGCTGATTATCCCATGGCTGGCAAGCGTGTTTTCGATATTTTTATTGAGGCAGTTTTTTATTACAATCCCCGAAGACCTTTGGGATGCGGCTCAAATTGACGGCGCTGGACGTTTCCGATTCTTATGGCAGATTGTCATTCCTCTTTCCAAACCTGTCATCATCACAGCGGGCATATTCGATTTTCTTGGAAACTGGAACTCCCTCTTCTGGCCCCTGATTGTGACCACGCGTCCGGAAATGCGCACGCTGATGGTAGGGTTGCAGGCATTCAATCAGGACGCAGGCTCGGATTTCCATCTTCTTATGGCGGCATCTACCTTTGCCGTTTTGCCCATCGTCATCATGTTCTTCTTCCTCCAGCGGTTCTTTATTCAGGGCATCGCCCGAACAGGTCTCAAATAAGGGACGCCTAATGGCTCGCGAAGATGTTAAAATCATCATAAAAAAAAATGGCGAGATATGGGTGGACATGGGAAATCTTGCGCCTCAACAGGTTCAGTATTACAAACAAATCTTTGAGGAGATTTTGGGTCCCATCAAAGGCGAGCTTGCCTCATGGGATGGAGGAACGCCTCCGCCAGCGGTGCGTCTGGCGCAGTCGCAGCAGGAAGAAGACGAGGGGGAGAAAAAGGAAATCCTCAAACAACAATAACCGCGCCTCGTTTTTTAATTTGGGAATTATGCTTACCAAACCATGAAAATCTGCCCGCGTTGCCAGTTTTATAATCAGGATAAAAACAAGGCATGTTTGCGTTGCGGATGGATTCTGGACCCCCTCAAAGACCTGCCCGTTTCAACGCCGCAAATCAGACATCACCCCTTTGCCAAAATATCCCAAATGACGCGCGGTGTTATACGGGGCATAAGCAGATTTTTTTGCTCGCCGATTCCGGAAGCCCCGCATCGCTTTCCCTATCTGGCGGCGTTTCTTTCGCTATTTTGCGGTTTGGGTCAGATTTATAATCATCAATACAAAAAAGCGGCGTTCTTTTTCATCGCCTATATCATTGGATTTGCGGCGGTCATCTCAACCATCTCCGCACACTATTCGAATCTGATTATTTTATTATTTATTGCATTTATGTTATATGCCTATAATGACGGGCTTGTGACGGCTGTTAAAATTAACGGGCAAATATGGACGTTTCGATATTCGCTGGCAGCTTATTCATCGCTTTTCTTTTTATTAGGCGCGGGCTTTCTTGTGGGGCAGTTTTTCATCTCGCCGATTTTTAAAATCATCCGCGTTACTCAAAACACGCTGGCGCCTATATTACATAAAGGGGACGCTGTTTTTGTGGACTGCCTTTCTTATTGGATTGTGAATCCGCGCATTGGGGATTTGGTTTTTTACAATCCTGAGGCGCTGCACATCGAAATTCCAGGAATGATTGAGACCACCCGTTATTCTATTAAAGAGAGACGAACGTTTGAAACCATCATGGGCTTGCCCGGAGATATTGTTGAGCGAAAAGCGGGGCAATTTTTTCGCAACGGCAATCCCATGCCTATGTGGTGCCAGCCCGTTTGTCCGAATAACATCTTTCAAGATTTGCGGTTTGAAGTCCCAAAGGATAAATATCTGGCAATCTATTCCCACTCGCCGGAGCAGATGCAGCTGGGTCTTTCATTTGGCGGGAAAACGCCCGCGCTGAACAGTCCAAACGTCATTTTAGTAGATTGGGATAAAGTGTGCCTTATCGAAAAGAAGCAGATTATCGGCAGAGCCCTTTTCATCATTAATCCGCCGCGCCATCGCCGCATTTTGCTTCCGTTTAAAATCGCGGACTCCGATGGATGAAATGCCTTGACGAATAAAGAGGCATGCTCATAAAGGAATTATTTGATAACGTTATAACGATGGCGCTTTGGGGCGAAGATATTTTTTACCTTTGATTGGGGGAGTTAATGACAAAATCAATCACGCGACTGGTGCTGAGCCTTTTAGCGATTATGGCGCTTATACCCGGCTGCCGCATCAAACAGCCGGCAGAAAAACTTCAGGTCAAACTGCTGGTTATGGATTTTGATATATCTGACGAGGTGGCATCGCAACCCAAAGAATTAAAAGGGTGGTGGTCGGGGTCTCGCGATATATACCGAAATGCCAACGCGGGAGAGATTTTTGCAGACGTATTGGTAAAGCAGTTTGATAAAAAGATACCGCATGTTCTTGTTTATTCGCGCACAGATTGGAAGTATTACGCCGCAGACAAAAAAAATCGCCTCAAAAAAACATTCTCAGACCAGAACGACAAAGCAATCGCCCAATTATTTTCCGCGATTCCTGCAACCGATTTTGCCAAAGACCTCCAACAAGACCTTGTCCTTTTTGGCAAAATAAAAATGTGCCACACCAGCCACAACCGCACATTTCACTGGTGGTCAAGCATCATAGACGTTGAAGTGATTTTGATGGATGCCGATTCCGGCAAAGCGCTATGGACGAAAAATCTGCGCTTTCGCAAAAAGTTCCGCTCCCAATATTCCACAATGGAAAAAGCGTCAAACCGTCTTATCAAACTCATGAAAAAAGAATATTTCGACAAGTGAAGAATATTAACACAAAAAAGAACGGTGATGAAAAAGGGCTCAAACCGCGCCAGATTGTCGAGGCGCTGAATAAGTATATTATCGGACAGGACCGCGCCAAGAAACTGGTTGCAATTGCGCTCCGCAACAGGGCGCGGCGGCGATGTCTGACGGAAGACCTGCGCGAAGAGGTTTATCCCAAAAATATAATAATGATCGGACCCACCGGCGTGGGAAAAACTGAAATTGCCCGGCGCCTCTCCCGTCTTGCCGATGCCCCGTTTGTCAAAGTGGAAGCAACGAAATACACAGAAGTGGGATATGTCGGCAGAGACGTGGAGAGTATGATTCGCGACCTGACAGAAGTCGGCGTCAACATGGTCCGCGAAGAAAAGACCTCCGCTATTCGCGACCGCGCCGAAGAGCGCACAAGGGAGCGCCTGCTGGATCTGCTCCTTGCCCCGCCGCCGCATTTATCGCGCTCTTTCCGGCAGAAGAAAAAAGGGACGGAGATTGTTTATGATTTTGACGGACTTTCCGAGGAGGAACAGGAGCGGTTCAATCGCTGGCTGCGCAGCCGTCAAAAACTGGAGCAGCAATTAGCGGAAGGTCAGATGGAAGACCGCGAGGTGGAGTTTGAGATTCAGGTGCAGGCAGGACCTATGGTGGAAGTCTTCGCCGGCGGCACTGGACTTGAAGAGATGGGAATAGATGTCAAAGGGCTATTCGATAAAATAATACCAAAAAAATCAAAAAGCGTCAAGATGCCCGTCAAAGATGCGCGCCGTTTCCTGATTGAAGAAGAGGTGGAAAAACTCCTTGATATGGATAAAATCATCAAGGAAGCGATCCAGCGCGTTGAACAGTCGGGGATTATCTTTATTGATGAAATTGACAAAGTAGCAGGGCGCGGCTCTGCCGGGCATGGACCGGATGTATCCCGCGAAGGCGTCCAACGAGACATGCTCCCCATTGTGGAAGGTTCCAAAGTGCCCACTAAATACGGAATGGTTACAACTGACCATATCCTTTTCATCGCCGCCGGAGCCTTTCATCAAACCAAACCATCGGACTTGATCCCGGAACTTCAGGGGCGATTCCCGCTGAGGGTGGAGCTGACCGATTTGGGAGTGGAGGAATATCGCCGTATATTGACAGAGCCGAAAAATTCTCTGACCAAACAATACACGGCTCTGCTGGCAACAGAAGGCATCTCTTTGGAATTCACGTCTGATGGAGTGGATGAAATTGCTCGCTCCGCTTACGAGGTCAATCAGCGGATGGAAAATATAGGCGCGCGCAGACTTTACACTATCATGGAGCGCCTTTTGGAGGATATCTCTTTTGAGGCGCCCGATACCGATAAAAAGGAAATCATCATTAACAAAGAATTTGTTAAAAACAGTCTGGCAGATATCATTCAGGATGATGACCTGAGCAAATTTATTTTATAATTGGCGGTAGAAATGATTCTTGAAAAAATAAAAAATCCGACTGATTTGAGAAAACTCAACTTGGAACAATTGAGAGTGTTGGCAAAAGAAATCAGGCAGAAAATAATCACCGTTGTGTCTGAAAATGGCGGGCATCTGGCTTCTTCTTTGGGAACAGTGGAACTTTCCATCGCCCTGCATTACATCCTCAACACGCCAAAAGACAAACTAATCTGGGACGTGGGGCATCAGGCTTATGCCCATAAAATCCTCACTGGAAGGGCGGAGAAGTTTGAAACATTGCGCCGAGCAGGAGGCATCAGCGGTTTTTTAAAACGCCACGAAAGCGAATATGACACCTTTGGTGCGGGACACGCAAGCACATCGCTTGCCGCAGCGCTCGGCATAGCCAACGCGCGCGATTTGAAGAAAGAAAACTTTAAAGTGGTGGCGGTTATCGGCGATGGCTCCATGACCTGCGGACTGGTTTACGAAGCCCTAAATACAGCCGCCATTATGGGAACGGGATTTATGATTGTCCTGAACGACAACGAGATGAGTATTGCCCAGAATGTCGGCGCAATTCCGAAAATGTTCAACCGGTTTATCACAGATAAATGGTATAACTACTCAAAGCGCCGCATTGAAGAAATGGTGAACCGGCTTCAAGTCGGGCAACTTAAAATCGGCAAGGAGATAGTCAAATTTTCGCATCGCGTGGAAGGGGTGGTCAAAGGACTGATTGTGCCCGGTCTATTTTTTGAGGAGTTAGGGTTCCGCTATGTTGGTCCCATTAACGGGCATGATTTCAACGCGTTATTGCCCGCCCTGAAAACTGTGGCTGAATTCAAAGGTCCCCGCATCCTCCATGTCGTCACAAAAAAAGGCAAAGGGTGCGTTTTTGCGGAAAAAAATCCTGAAAAATATCACAGCGCCGCCCCTTTCATCATCGAAACTGGAGCGCCGAAAAAAAGCGCAAACTTGAGTTTTACGCAAACTTTCGGCAATGCTATTATGGAGCAGGCGGAAAAAGACGACCGCATCGTTGCCATTACCGCCGCCATGCCCGGCGGAACGGGGCTAAGCGAATTTGCCAAAAAGTTCCCGCAGCGTTTTTTTGATTTTGGCATCGCGGAAAGCGCCGCAGTGGTTGCCGCGGCGGGGATGGCTTGCGAAGGTTTGAAACCGGTGGTCGCCATCTATTCAACCTTTATGCAGCGCTCGTTTGACATGGTTATTCATGATGTGGCTTTGCAGAATCTGCCTGTTGTCTTTGCTCTGGATCGCGCCGGAATTGTTGGAGAAGATGGACCGACACACCATGGGAATTTTGATCTTTCCTATATGAGGATGATACCCGGGATAATCATCATGGCGCCCCGCAGCGAGGAAGATTTGCGCGATGCGCTAGCGACGGCGCTTTCGTATCAAAAAGGTCCTGCAGCTTTTCGCTATCCGCGCGGTGGCAGCGGTTTGCCAAACCTCAACCTGACGCGACCGGCGGTTCCCTTTCCCATAGGAAAAGGCGTTTGGTTGCGCGAAGGCAATGATGCCGCAATTATCGGAGCCGGAGTGATGACCAACCACGCCCTCGAAGCCGCCGAAATCCTTGAGCGCGAAGGCTTCCATCTGGCGGTGGCGGACGCGCGATTTATCAAACCGCTGGATGAAGAACTGATTCTTGATGCTGCAAAAAGATTCCGCCGCATCTGGACGGTCGAAGATAATGCTATTACGGGCGGTTTTGGCTCCGCCGTTAACGATTTTCTTGCCAGCAGAAAAATCACAAATTTCTGTTCGGTGCTTGCCTTGCCGGACGCTTTTATTGAACATGGTTCTCCTGCCTATCTTTACGACAAATATGGACTTTCTTCTGAGAAAATTGCGGATTCCATTCGCCGAGCATTAAAAGAGTCCGCCGCGTAGGAGTTGTTCGTCCAGCATACTGCGCTCCGTGCCGTTCTGGGGATGCCGCCACATGAAAGAACGTCTTGATGTCATACTTGTAGAACGAGAACTGGCAGAAAGCCGCGAAATGGCGCAGCGAATGATTATGTCGGGGCAAATCTAGGTCCGCGGCGTGGAACATCCCAAGCCCGGCATTAAAGTGGATGTGGACGCAGAAATAATTTTGAATGCGCCCGATGAAAAATTTGTCAGCCGCGGCGGGCTTAAATTGGAAGCGGCGCTTGCCCGCTTTCAAATCAAACCGTCAGGTTGGATATGCCTTGATGTAGGGGCATCCACCGGCGGTTTTACGGACTGTCTTTTGCAAAAGGGCGCCGTTAAGGTTTATGCGGTGGATGTTGGTTATGGTCAACTTCACTATCGTTTGAGGAGCGACCCTCGAATCATTTTGCTGGAAAAGGTGAATGCGAGATTTTTATCAAAATGCGAAATCCCTGAACCTGTTGATCTTGCGGTGATTGATGTCTCCTTCATTTCGTTGAGGATGATACTCCCCGCCGTCAAACCGCTTTTGAAAACCGATGGCAAGGTCATCCCGCTTATCAAACCGCAGTTCGAGGCGGGAAGGGAACGGATTCCCAAAGGGGGCGTCATCAAAGATGAAAAAACCCGCAATGAGGTTCTTGATGAATTGGAAAAATATTTTGATGAAAACGGATGGAGCGGCGCAGGTTTCATGCCCTCGCCGATAAAAGGGGCATCGGGCAATGTAGAATTTTTGACATGCCTTATGCGAAAAAATGCGGACTGAAAGAGCATGTCGTTATTATCATCTGATTTACAGGATCGCCAACTTTTTGAAAAACGATTTCGTTTGCTTGCCGTCGCTTCTGTAATAATCTTTATCGTGCTGATTGTCCGTATCGGACAGTGGACGATTCTTCATAACGAAAAATACTCCGAACTTGCAAGAAACAATTATATTCATCCACAACGCCTCGAGGCGCCCCGCGGTCAAATATACAGCCGCGACGGAAAACTCATCGCCGTCAACCGTCTAACCTATTCCATCTGGATCAGCCCGTTTCGGCTGACCGAATATGAATTGCACAAGACTGTTGTCTATCTGGAGGAAACATTAAGCCGGGATTTCAGCGAACGGGAACGGCAGGCGCTGGCTATGCAGCCGCGCTGGCAATGGCGTCTGCTCGCCCGCAATCTTTCGCTGGAAACAATTGCCCCGATTATCGAAAGGCAATGGGCGCTTCCCGGTATGCGAATCATTTCTGACTTCAAAAGATATTACCCCGAAGGCGAGATAACCTCCTGCGTCACCGGTTATCTAGGGCGCATGACCAAAACCCAGATTGCGCAGTATCGGGAAAAAGGGTATAGCCCAGATGATCTCATCGGTGTGGCGGGGATTGAAAAATATTACGAGGATTTGTTGCGCGGCGAACCGGGAACAGAGGTGGTGCAGCGGGATGCGCGCGGACGTTATGTGGACACCTTAGATACCACTTCATCTGTTCCGGGGCAGGACCTTTATCTCTCGTTAGACTTGGATTTTCAGAAATATGCCTACTATATGATGGAAGGAAAAACAGGCGTTGCCATTGCGATGAATCCCAATACCGGTGCGATTCTGGCAATGGTGTCGTCGCCGGGGTATGATTCGAACGACCCGGCGGCGCCGGCGCGTCCGACTCGTCCCGTCTCATATATGAACAAGGCTATTCAGGAAAATTATCCACCTGCCTCAACATTCAAATTAGTAACAGCCGCAGCAATCTTAGATGGCGGCATACGTCCAAACCAAACCTATGCCTGTTCCGGCAAATATTATCTGCCCAATTGGCGGCGTCCCTATGTCTGTGAGTTGCAATCTGGACATGGCGATGTGAACCTACGGGACGCCTTGCGGGTCTCTTGCAATGTCTATTTTTATCAGACTGTTCAAAAAATCGGCGCCAAGCCTTTGATGGAATGGTCGCTGCGATTTGGCTACGGCGCGGCAACCGGCGTTGACTTGCCTTATGAAGTCAGCGGAAATTTGCCCATTCAGCAATCGGACTCCATCCTTCCGGGAGAATTACTGAACCTTTGCATAGGACAAGGCGTGCTGACCGCCACGCCCTTGCAGGTGCTCTGCTCTTATTGCATTTTTGCCAATGAGGGGAGATTTGTCCAGCCGCACTTCCTTTTGCATCACAGGGACGCAGAAAATCGCCGGTATGATTTTCAACCGAAAACGCGCAATGCGACGCTCCGAGTTGAGCATACGAACATCATACTGGAAGGTTTGAAAGGCGTGGTGTATATGCCCGGCGGAACCGGTTTTCATGCGGGCTTCCCAAAGGAGTGGAAAGTTGCCGGCAAAACAGGCACAGCAGAGCGCCATGGCAGGGAAAACGACGCATGGTTCGCCTGTTATGCCCCTTATGACGCGCCGGAGATTGCCATGCTGGTCATGATTGAAGAAGGTGGATACGGCGGTTCAACCTCTGTACCCATTGCAAAAAAACTGATGGAATATTATTTTTCCAATCGTAAAAGATTTCTTGAATGAATTTGAAAGGAGCATCTTAAATGCTGATTGATTCCAAATTGCTTCCCAAACTCGCGAAAATTGAAGAGTATTACATGGAAATGCGATTCAAAAAAGTTGCGGAAATATCCCCAATGCAGATGTATGAAACGCGCGAACATCTGCGCAGGGAACCTGATAAAAACACAAACGTAAAATGGCGCAACGTAAATCGGGGACAGCGATGGGGCGGCAGCGGCGTGACAGCATGGTTCCGCGGTGATTTTCGCCTGCCAATGGATTGCGAGGGGAAAAAGGTTTTTCTTAATGCGCGCACCGGCGGTGAATCGCTTCTGCTTATGAACGGCGAACCGCAAGGAGTATTCGACCGCTTTCATCCGATTGTTCTTTTGACCATGAAGGGCAGAACCGGAGACCGATATCATATAGCCCTTGAGTCCTATTCCGGCAGCACATTCCCCGGAACGCAGCCGCATGAAAAAGATATCGTAGTGGCGCCGAAGTCCCTTGTCTTTGATGGCGCGGATATTCTGCTGCAGCGGGAAGATGTTTGTGATTTCGTTTATAACCTGCGGGTCCTTCGCCAATTAATCAATGCGCTCGATGAGCACAGCCTGCGGCGAAATCAGATTATCAAAGCGCTCAACAAAGTTTTTGCGGTTATTGATTTTATTCCAATGGACCAACCGGAAAAGGTCTGGCGTCCTAAACTGGCGCAAGCGCGAAAAATCATGCAGCCGCTGATGGAAAATAAAAATGCGCCTACAACGCCTACCTTTGGAGTGGTTAATCATTCTCACATTGACACCGCATGGCTCTGGACGCTTGCTGAAACAAGGCGCAAATGCGCCCGCACGTTTTCCTCCATGCTAAACCTGATGGAGCAGTATCCGGAAGCGGTCTTTATTCAAAGTGCGCCCTGCCATGCGGAAATGATACGCGAAGATTATCCGGAGATTTTTGAACGCATGAAAAAAATTGCGCGAGCGCGGCGCTGGGAACCCAATGGGGGAATGTGGGTTGAGGCGGAGGTGAATATTGCATCCGGCGAATCGCTCGTCCGCAATTTCCTTTTCGGGCAGCAAGCCACGCGGGAGATGTTCGATTACACGTCTGATACGCTCTGGCTTCCTGATGTGTTTGGATTCCCCGCTTCGCTGCCGCAAATTATGCGCGGTTGCGGAGTGGAATATTTCTGCACAACAAAACTCGATTGGAATGATAGCACGCGTTTCCCCTACGACACATTCCACTGGAAGGGCATAGACGGCACAACCGTGCTTGTGCATTTCAACACCATTGCCTGTTGGGCGGACCCTGAATCGCTGCATGAATTCTGGAAACGCGTGCAGCATAAGGAAATTCAAGACCGGCGGCTTTGCGCCATCGGGCATGGCGATGGCGGCGGCGGACCGATGATGGAAATGCTGGAGGTTGCCCGGCGGATTGAAGATTTGGAAGGATGTCCACGCATTCGCCATACAACCGTCAGCAAATTTATGAAAGGCGTCAGGGACGAACTTCAGGAACTGCCCACATGGTCGGGCGAGATGTATCTCGAAAATCATCGAGGAACGCTGACCTCCATCGCGGACATCAAACGATTAAATCGCAAGGCGGAGATTGCCCTCCGCAACGCCGAATTCATCAATGTCCTCGCCGCCTCCGGAAAAGGTTTTTCCTATCCGAAAGAGGATTTAAGAAAAATCTGGAAGAATCTGCTGATATTGCAGTTTCACGATATCCTCCCCGGCTCATCCATCAAGCAGGTCAATATCGAGGCTATTGATAGTTATCAAAAAATCCTTCGTGAGGCGCAGGCGCTGGAACGGCGCGCTCTTGAAAACATTTCTCATAAAGAAAAAAAATCAAACGGCATGAATATCCTTTTATTTAATTCGCTGAGTTGGGAACGCTCAGGCGAGATAAATCTGGAAAAAATCCCCGCAGGCTTTATCCCATCGGACGAAAACATTCAGTCGCAGACCATCATCAATCCGGCGGGGGAGCGGCGGCTGATTCTTGGCGGAGTCTCCATCCCGGCGCTTGGCGGAACTATCATTCCTTTTAAGAAAGGAAAAAAGACCGGCAGAACTCCATTCAAGGTCAGCGAAAATAAAATTGAAACGCCTTATGCGATTGTAACACTTGATAAAAACGGCGCTATCGTTTCACTGCTGGATAAAAGGGCAAAAAGGGAAATCGTAAAATACGGCGGGGTGCTTAACCGCTTTATGCTGGGCGCGGATATCCCCGATGCGTGGGATAATTGGAATACGGATGCCGGTCAAAAAGTTAAGATGAGCCCGGGCGCAAAACTCATCAAACGCAAGGTTGCCGCTGTCGGCAATTTGCAGTTGCGGCTTCGAACCGAATATCAAATTGGAACGGCTTCAAAACTTGTTCAAGATATTGTGTTTCATGCCCTATCGGAGCAAATTGATTTTGAATCTGTCCTTGATTGGAAAGAACGGCGCGCTTTGCTCAAAACAGCATTTGATTTTGATATCCTCTGCGATTTTGCCCGGCATGAAATTCAATTTGGACATTTGGAACGTCCCATGCATTGGAATCAGGCGGATGACCGAGCCCAGTTTGAGGTCTGCGCGCACAAATGGACGGACATATCCGATAACGGTTTTGGCGTGGCGCTTTTGAATGATTGCAAATACGGCGTCTGCGCAAAGGACGGCGATTTCACATTGACGCTCATCAAAGCAGGGGTTCATCCCGATGAGCGCGCCGATGCGGGACGGCATTATTTCACATATTCTATTCTTCCTCATGCGCAGCCGTTTTCTGTTGATGCGGTGGCGCGTCCCGCTTATGAACTCAATACGCCGATTATTACGCTCCAATCAGATGCTACCGTTGCCTGCCCTCCATCGCTCTTCACAATTGACGCGCCCAATGTGATTGTTGAGAGCATCAAATGGGCAGAGGGAAAAAAGGGATATACGGTTCGATTGTATGAAGCGGGGAAAATGGGGACTCATGTTTCCATAAAATTTTCCAGTATTCCCCGCCGTGTCTGGCAGACGAATATGCTCGAAGAAAATCCAATTCCTCTTGACCGCGCAAACAGCGCCATCAACATCTATATCCGTCCATTTGAAATCAAAACGTTGGTGTGTGAAATATGAGTAAAATTGCCTGTCTCCTTTTAACTTTATATCTTGCGGTGGCGATTATCGCGGCAGAGGAAGTTCGCGAACTCAATTGGGACCAATCGGGTTGCTTTCGCCTTACCGAAACGTCCGGCGATATCTATGAGAAGGATAACACTCAAAAGGTTGTTTATGTCAAAAAGCCTCAGTTTACGCCGCCCTATTATTATGAGGCAACTGTTCAAGAATTTTTCCCAACACAACGATACACGCAAGCAGGGCTTATCTTCTGGCGCGATGCCGATAATTACGTACGAAATACTATCGGGTTCATAACTCATTGTGTGGAAGGGCTCGCCGAATGGAACGGCAAGGCTCAATCGCGCGGCATTTCTCCATTCTATCCCAATCCTTATCCTGAAAAAGCAAGATTGAGAATCGAGGTTGGCGAAAGAACGGTCAGAACGCTTGCCTCAGTCGAGCCGGAGCGATGGATACTCACGGGCGGATGGACGCTGCCTCAGGATCAGGCAACCTCCTCTTTTGCAAACGGCATCGGGGTTATCGGTTTGAACGGCGTAGATGAAAAGCCGCTCTTTTGCGATTGGACGGAAGGTCTTTTAGGCGAATATGAAGATGATGATTTTGGCGGCGACTCGCTCAAAAAATGTTGGATGGTTGGAATGACGAATTGCGGTTGGGGCAAATATGAAATCTATCAGAAAAAAGGCAACCTTTACATCGCGCCTTATGCAGGTTCGGACATTTTTATAGGGAAAGAAAATTACCCTTTTGTTTCCATGCCGGCGCCAAAGGGCGAACAATGGGAAATCGAAGTTAAAATGAATTTCGACCCAGCTCGCGCCATAGGCAGATGGAACAAGGCGGGCGTGGTTCTTGCGCAGAGCAACAAGCGCTTCATCGCAATTTACGCGCTTGCGGACGATATGCGCGAGGACATCTTTATTGAAGGAATCAATACCGATTTTATGGGGACGGTATCCGTTGACGCTTTTGCACCGAAAAAGAAAACCGATATTTATTTTCGTCTTCGTAAAAAGGAGGCGAATAAATTTTGGGTCAGCGCGTCTTATGACGGACGCCAATGGAGCCAGATAGGCGACTATAATTGCCCGATGCCTGAACCGCAGATTCGGCTTTTTGCTTCGGGAGATGTTTTGAATCAATATCCTAAAAAATTTAAATTCCAAGCGGTGTTCGACTATGTCAAAAAAATTGAGTAAATTTCGCCATGTATTGATGGGGCTGGTATTCGCCGCTGCGTTTTTTTCAGGCGTTTCAGCGCAGGAAACAAAGTTCAATTTTCATGAGACGTCAGAAAACCGGGCAGTGGCGAATATTGATGTTTCGAACCTTTCCGATTATGTTCTCGAAGAAAGACTCTTTGGGAATTTCTCAGAGAATCTGGGACGCAATATATATGGCGGCTTCTGGGCGCAGATTTTTGAAAATCCAAGTCTGGAGCCGGCGGCGGTGTGCCACCCATGGAAGGGATATGGACGCCACGAAATTGTGGAAATTAAACGCCTCACAAAAGAACAAGTTTTCGAGCGGGGAGATGAAAAAATCATCGCGTATCATTGGTTCCGCTGGAATGGAAGCAAATCCGCATATCGTCTTTTAGAAGATGCGCACAACACATCCTATTCACAGGCAATAAACGTCAGCGAATTGCCGCAGGCAACTGAGGCTGTCGGCATCCGTCAACAAATATTTCTCCCCATTCACAGAGAGACGCAATATGAGCTGTCCTTTTTCGTGAAGGACGCAACCGCTCCTATTGTGGCGCAGATTATGGATGTCCTGCCTTCGAAAAAAGTTTTCGGAAAGATTGCCTTTAATCCGCTGCAAAGCCAGAACTGGCAAAAAATCTCCGTTGTGATGGAACTTAAAATCTCCAAAAAAATGTCCGGCAGACCACTTTGGTTCTGTATTGGCATCGCCGCGCCCGGTCGCGCACAAATAGACCAGATTACTCTTTTCCCGAAGGACGCCGTTGACGGATTTGATCCCGAAGTGGTCGCACTTTTAAAAGCTCAAGGCGTCAGCATCCTGCGTTTTCCCGGCGGCAATTATGTGAGCGGTTATCACTGGAAAGAAGACTTATGTCCGCTTGATAAACGACTGACAAAACCGAATCCCGCCTGGGTTCAGATTGACCCGAGACATGTGGCAACGGATGAATATATTCGACTTTGCCGTCTTATCGGCGCGGAGCCGTTAATCTGTGTCAATGCGGGCAATGGAACGGCTCAGGAAGCGGCAGATTGGATAGAATACTGCAACGGCTCGGCGGAGTCGCGCTGGGGAAGCATCCGCGCCGCCCTTGGCAATCCAGAGCCATACAACGTCCGAGTCTGGGAAATCGGAAATGAACTCTGGGGCGATTGGCAGATCGGATACTGCACGCCAAAAGAATACGCTCGGCGATACCGAGAATTTTATACAGCAATGAATGCCGTTGATCCAACCCTTTATTTCCTTGCCTGCGGCGATCACAACAGTCTTCAACCCGATTGGAATGAAACGCTGATTCAGGAATGTCCGGACATCCTTCGCTCGCTGACGCTCCACTTTCTTTGTTCGAATAACACACTCGGCTCTGCGGAATACGCCTATCTGAGCCAGATGGCTTATTCATGGCTTTTCGAAGATTTCTTCCGACGGGTTCATAATCTGGGCAAAGAGCGCGGGTTAGATTTTAAGATTGCGCTGACAGAGGAAATGATATACAATCATTCCTTCTGGCAACCGCGCCCGGAAACGCTCGCAGAGGCGCTGTTTTTTGCGGGAACGCTCAACTCCATAATCCGCACAGAGGGCATGGTGGATATCTTCACACACAGCGCAATAATCAATCACGGCGGCAACATGACTAAAGAGCGCGGGTTAATATGTCTCAATCCCGTATATTATGCCATACAAGAATTGCGGAAACTTTCCGGCGCTCGACCTGCGGCATTCACGCTTGATTGCCCATTTTCTGAAATCCCTGAATGGCAACCTGAATGGGCAGGCGCGCAGCCTCAGAAATTCCCGCTTGTGGATATCATGCCCCTTGTCAAAGATGGCGGACTGCATATCATTATCATCAACCGCAGCCCGGATAAAATAATGGATATGACACTAAATATTATCGGCGGCAATTATGAAAAAAAATACACTTTTTTTGAATTAACCGGAAAATCAATCAACGCCATGAACGAAATCCATCATCCCAATCGCGTAAAGCCGGTTGTCAAAAAAGGAAAGATGCGCCAAGAAAATCAGGTTCGACTCCCCAGTATTCCGCCAGCTGCTCTGCTGGTATTAAAACTGGCAGGCAGATAATCGCATCCTCATTGTTGAAAACCAAATTTCAAAAGAAAAATTAAATCTGCAGAGTCTATACGTCCGTCATTATTAGGGTCTGCGAAAACGAGCCGCGCGGTCGGAAGCGGCTTTCGTTTCATTAAATGGTCAATAATGTCCCGAGCCGTAATCTTTGAAATCTTGATTGTCCCGAATGACCACGATTCAGACGGCGTATGAAAACCGGTTGCCAACTTCCCATAGATGTAAAATATCCCTTCGGGGGCATTCTTGAAATCCAAAATATAATTCATGTTTTTGCTGTAAGATTTGATGCCGCTTATGATGACTCTTCCGGATGAATCATTAGGAGCTTTTACAAGCGCAAGAGTTGTTGAAGACTCGTAATCAGTGTTCGAAACATTCCACATGATTTCGAACGATTGGGTGTAATAGTTGATGTTTCCTTCGGGCGAGAGAATCGTAATTTCAGGCCCGATTTTGTTGAATTCATCAGCGCCAATATCATTGTGAGAAGAGCCAAAAGGTCTCCGATATATAACAATCTCTCTTTTGTCCCGATCATAATCCTCTGTGAGATTCGCAACGGCGCAACCATTGTCCACGCAGGGCGAATTTTTAGAAATATGAAAGTTTTCCGCCGCTGCATTGATGAAGAGCGGATTGGCTGTTTGAATGCCAGTTCCCGCGCCTGTCCAATTCTTTATCAAACAATAATAAGGAGCATTTTCAGGATAGAGAATTGCATCATAATAAATTTCCGGATGCTCTGGCGCGGAATTGTTCCAGAAGATGCAGTTTGTTAGACGTGTGTTGGAGGCGCTTGAGCCGCCGCCCATTGTTTTCGCTGTGTTGCCGTAAATCGTGTTGTTATGAACTGCGCCCTTGCACCAAGCGATACCGCCGCCATGATGATTGGAGGTATTCCCATAGATGAAATTATTTTCTATGATAGCGGTTGATTGAAAGATGCCGCCTCCGAAAAACTCCGCCTTATTGTTGCTGATAATGTTTCTCCTGATAATACCCGAAAAGCCTATAATACCGCCGCCGCTCTGGGCGGTGTTGCTAGTGATGATACAATCCTCCACGACGGCATTTGTGCCGTTGCCGGCGATGCCGCCGCCTTTTTCCGCGTTGCCGTTTCTAATAGTAAATCCCGCAATTCGGCATGAGTTATATTCATCGCCGCCAAATGTGATGACCGAACCCTTTTGTCCGCCGTCAATGATAGTTTGACGCACGGTTTCTTTATCGTTGGGGGCTATAGAGGTTAACAAAATATTCTTGCCGGATATGATGATGTTTTCATTATAGATACCGGGATAGACCATAATAACACAGCCCTCTCGCGAGGCATTGATGGCTTCTTGAATCGTTGGATAATTCCATGGAACGTAATAATTGCAGGGGGGAGGCGCGCCAGGCGTCCACTGAACGCGGTCAACCCAGCCGCAGTCGGAACCGTCGGTGAAAGCCTTATCTTTGGAATATATCCATTCAATTAAGTGAGAGCCGTTTTCAATCACATATGTTTTTTGTTCCCAATCAACCTCGCCGCTGATGCGATTGCGCAAAGTTCCATCAATTTTACATTCAAGAAAGTCCCCTCCCCATTGCGAGGAAACCTTCCAATAAAAACTTAATAAGCCCGGTCCTGTAAAATTTGTGTAAAGACGGGAGGTTTGATTATGCGTTATATTGCCAGATTGTGCGGAGTCGCCATCATAATAACTGGTAAATGTTTGCCCGACCCATGGAACGTTTCCGTCGGTGTTCCATGTGAAACCGGTGAAATCAACCGCTTCGCCAATGGATGGGGTGGCAGTGAGCATGACCTTGTCAACCCATCCGCAATCAGCTCCTGATGAAATGCTGCCGTTCTTGTAATATACCCATTGAATTTTATGTGTCCCAGCTGGAAGCACATAGGACATCTTTTGCCAGTCGGTATTGCCGCTTATGCGGTTTTTGAAAGCATCATTAATATAAAACTCAAGAAAGTCCCCATTTTGTTCAGAAGAAACCTTCCAGTTAAAACTCAAATTACGAGGACCATTGAAGCTTGATTCAAGAAATGACATTTGATTGTGGCTGATAGCCCCCGAACGGGCGGATGTTCCGCAATATGCCGTTGTATCTTCCACTCCAGTCCATCCGCCAACAGGATCGTATGTATTTAGGACAAGGCTTTTATTGTCTATTGCTTCGTTTAGAGAAATATCCTTGATAAATTCCACCTTGTCCAGCCATGCAAGTTCCTCCGAATCATTAAAAGAATCGCCATCGGTTGCGAATGACCAAAGGATGTCATGGGTTCCGGGAGAAAGAGAAATGGTTTCCTGTGTCCAATCCTTTATTCCGGAGATTTTTTTTACCTCTTTACCACGAACTAGCAACTTCAATGAACTCCATGATGAGACCTTCCAATAATATTTCAGAGTGCCCGGACCTGTGAGGGTTGTTTGGAGCTGGGACTTTCTTAACTTATACGGTGGCGGGAACGGTCCAGCACAAAGGGCGCTGCCTCCATAGTATGAGACGGAACTTTGGGCAACCCAAGGGACATCGCCTGTGTTTATTAGCGGTAGGTATTTATTGTCAAGCGCCGTACCGAGAGATAAAGAGCTTGTGAAAATTACCCTATCAACCCAACCGGTGTCTAAACCGTTGGAGATGCTTCCATCTTTGGAATATTGCCATTTTAATGTGGATGAAGCAACAACCGGAATAGGCGAAACCATGGTCCAATCCTGCTCGCCGCTGATGCGGGTTTTTAAAACATCATTCACATAAAATTCAAGAAAGTCGTGATTAGCTTGTGACGACACTTTCCAGAAAAATACAACCTCACCCGGAAAGTCCACCGTTGTTTCAAATGAAGATTTCAGATTGGGGCTGGGATAATAACCGCACTGGGCGGCATCGCCCCCATAATAGGAAAAGTTATTCTGGTAATACCATTTGTAGCCGGGACCGGTTCTAAAAGAAAGAAGATTATTATCAAGGGCTTCAGCAAGCGCCTCAGTCGGGAAAAATTCAACATTGTCCAAATATCCGCAATCGGATGAGGCAGACCCGCTTGCATTTTTGGTATATTTCCACGTTAGATTATGAATGCCATCGTCCTGAATAAATATTGATTTAGGCTGCCATAGGGTGGTTCCGCTTATTTTATCTTTCTCATAACCATCAAGCATGAATCTCAAAAAATCACCGTTTAGCTCAGAGGCTGTTTTCCAGACGAAGTTTAAGGTGCCCGAATCATGAACCTGTGTTTTAAGCCACGCGCTCTGATTATGCGAGATGATATCGCTTCGGGCTGCGCTGTCCCCGAAATAAAAGTTTGCCGTCTGCCCATACCAGCCATTATCGCCGTCTGCTATCCAAATAAGATCCTTATTATCAAGCGCTTCCGCAAGTGTTGGAGATATGGATGTCCATTGGACGTTGTCCACCCAGCCGCGATCCTCTCCAGCTGAGCCGCTTCCATCCTTGCGGTATTTCCAGAGGAGCGTATGGGAACCAGTGCCAGTTTTGGAGATACGATATGACTCGCTTATCCAATCTGTCGTTCCGCTGATGCTTTTGACTAAGGCGCCGTCAATAAAAAATTCCAAAAAGTCTTTGTTTTGTTGGGAAGAAACCATCCAGTCGAATGTCACTGTTCCCTGCCCCTTGACCGTTGTTTTAATCCAGACGCTTTGACCATCCATAATGAGCGCATTCTGGGCGGCATGTGAACCGATGGCGTCGGATTTTAATACACCATACCAGATGGAGTCGCCACCGGTGATAAAAGAGAGTTCTTTATTATCAAGCGCAGTGCTTAAATCTGCAAAAAGCTTATTCGCGGCATTGATATAGGTAGCGGAACGAGCATAAAGGCCGGGCGAGATATTGGTAATATAAGCTCCATTAAGATTGGTTTTGAAATAGCTGTTGCTATTGGGGGTTGATATAGAAGAAAGGCTTGTCCCTTCAGTGTAGAAATCTCCCGCGTCTGCGCCTAAATTTTTTTCAATTTGTTCCAGACCGTCCGCCTCCATCAAACGGATTAATTTATAATCTGTGTAACTATTATCATAGCGAAAATCGTCTGTATAGGAGCTCAATTTTGCATTAACATGAAAAATAACAAGTCCCTGATTAGGAAGCGGGGTTGAGCCGGTAAGAGTATCGTCGTTGCCGCTCCGGATACGGTTCTGAACAACAAAGTATTCATCAAAAAGATTCCCCGAACAATGAGGCATGATAACAACCGCATCGGGATATGTGTCGGCATGTCGTAGTGTGACATTATGAATAACATTAATGTCCCCGATAATATATGCGCCCATCCAGCCGAGGAGAAACTTGCTAAAGGCATTATGATCCCACCGGGCGCTGTCCATCATATCCAACCCCCCAAGCCCGCCCTTAGGACCCACAGAGTCTTTGTAATCGTAGTAATCGGGCAACCCAAGACCATGCCCCGTTTCATGAATGGAAACACGGGGAGAAAAACTGGGTTCCCCCTGCCCATCGTTTTTCTCCCAGACCCATGAAAAAACCTTAAGAGACTTGCCATCCACACGATAAGGATCATCGTGGAAATTAATCCCACCCATATCACACCATGCCCAAAATGTTGTGTTCCAGCCGGTGTCAGGTCCAGTCCAATAACAGATGAAATAATCAATCTCGCCGTCGTCGTTGTTATCATATTGGGTGAAATCCACAGTGTCTTTAAGGGCGTCTAACGCCTCAATAACGGCTTCTTTGACATTATCGGTATAATAATCTCGGTTATGTGAAGCCATGTGCCACGGATAAACTTCGCCTTGAATGTTCAGCTGCCCATAGGAAGATCTAATATAATAATTCCTCAGACTTTCATAAGGATAATTAGCCGAATTGCCATTGCCAAAAAGTTGGTTTTGAAAAATCGAGAAATCCTGAGTATGTGGATAATCCGGAAATTCGATGAGGAGTGCAAACATTCTGGGCGAACCTATTGATGGCAGTCCCGTTTTATAAGGAAAGCCCTTCTCATCAAAAACCCTACCCTCCTTTTTAGCCTCAAGCCGCGCCTTCATACGTTTCACAAGGTCGGGATGCGCCTTGTAGGTTTGAAGTTTCTCACCAAACTTAAGCCGCTCTTCAAGCGTGCCATCCTTTTTATATTTTTCAATATCGCCCGGACCGGGCGGCGCTGTTGGATAACTCTTTGAACTTGAAAAAAAGAAAAACAGCGCCAATAAGACCAACACGTTATATTCAAAAAATTTCCTCATAATATGTCGCCTTTCTATCTTTCAATTAATTCATTTTCTTATACATTTTGATGCGGGCGCTTGTCAATGAATAATGCCGCTATACATCAGCCGGAATAAAAAACATCCCGCAAGACTTTGCGGGATGCTAAGGTGTGGTGATTATGGTGCCGAAGGGGGGACTTGAACCCCCAAGGACAATGTCCACATGGCCCTCAACCATGCGCGTATGCCAGTTCCGCCACTTCGGCAAAGACAAAGAAATTTGCAAAGAACATCTTTACTCGCGGCACAAAACGAAATGAATTATTACTTCGCCTCAATTGACGGATTCAAGGGAAATTTTAAATTATTTTTAATTGAAAATACCTTGACCGTGGATTGAAAATTAATCATAGAAAGGATAATTTATGCCAATAAAGGGGGAATACAATGGAATTTACATTTGCCAAAACAAAACACGACCTTGAAGAAATCGCCGATATGATGGGGAAAATATTCAGACAAAAAAACTGGTATGAGTTTTATAAAATCAGAATGGATTACCAAACGAAAGACCCCTTCTATAAACCGGAACACTCCCGGCTGGCAAAAGAAGATGGACGCATTCTGGGGCATGTAAGCATTGTGGAGAAATGGATGCGGATTGGCTATTGCGCTATCAAAATGGCAGGCATTGGCGATGTTTTTACGCATCCCGATGCTCGGGGAAAAAACATCTCCTCCCATTTGATGAACGACTCGATTGATTACATGCGCCAAAATAATTATCCTATTAGCATGCTTTATGGCATTCCCAATTTTTATCACAAATTCGGATACATAGAAGCAATGGGGAGTTTTAAAGTTTTTGCCCCGGTCAGATTTTTAGCTCAGATAAAATCCCCGCTGGCGGTTCGTCCCTGCCGAGAGGCGGACATTCCAGCGCTGGATAAATTATATAACGATAACTACCGAAACAAAACCGGTTCAATCAAACGCATTCCAGCCTGTTGGTATAAAATGTTAGAACCGAAAGAACTATTTGTGGCATGCAGCTCAAACGATGTCCCTATCGGATATGTCATCCTCAAATCGGTTTGGGGAGGCGGCGGATACGCGGCGGAAGTGGTGGCGCCCTCAGATGAGGCGCGCCATGCCATTGTTGTTTTCCATATTGAAAAATATAAAGATGTTTACCCATCCGAATTAGAATATCGAATCGCCCCCGACGACCCATTTTTCGAGTTTCTCAGAGATTTTGGCGCTCGCGTCGTATCGCAATATCTTGCGGAGGGTCAAGGGCAAGCGATGCTTCGAATCGTCAATCTGCCGCAGCTTCTCAAAGAGATAAAACCAGTTTTAGAGCGGCGGTTAAAAAACTCCGATTTTGCCGGCGCAGAGGGCGGGATTAATTTTGAAGCGGCGGATGCAGGCAAGGCATCTTTGGCTTTTAACAAAGGCAAAATCTCAATTAAAAACTCGCTTGTAAAAACATTTCAGACTTTGCAAACGCCGCAGAATCTTCTAACGCGGAGCGTCATTGGTTATTGGTCGGCGGGACGCCTTATTGAGCGTTGCATTCAAGCAGGCGGGAAAGCCCCTGCGGGTGTGTCGCCTTTATTGGAGGCGCTTTTCCCATTGCAAAATCCACTCACCAACGAGCCGGATTATTTTTAAGATAATAAAAGTTTGCCAAAAAAAAGCGGTGTTTGGGAATATTCCAAACACCGCATTCATTTAATGAGCTAACGATTTTTTAGTTGGCGGCGGCTGCTGGCGCCTCGCCTGATTCGTTGTCGCCTGCCGGCGCAGGAGGCAGCTTATCCTTTTCTCCGCTGATAGCCTCAACCTGAATATTGCGATAGCGCGGGATGCCGGTGCCGGCGGGAATGAGCAGACCCATAATAACATTTTCCTTCAAACCGCGCAGATAATCGCGGCGTCCTCGAATAGCGGCATCGGTAAGGACGCGGGTGGTTTCTTGGAATGACGCCGCTGAGATGAAGGATTCCGTGCCCAATGAGGCTTTAGTGATGCCCAAGAGTTTCGGTTTGGCTGTTGCCGGCTCGCCGCCCTCAGCGATTGTTAAGCGGTTTGCCTCCTGAAATCTCCACTTATCCACCTGCTGACCAAAGAGGAATTCCGTGTTTCCAACTTCCTCGATGGTAACTTTTTTAAGCATCTGGCGGATGATACATTCGATATGCTTGTCGTTGATTTTAACGCCCTGCAAACGGTAAACTTCCTGTATTTCGCTCAGAAGGAATTCCTGAACGGCTTTTTCGCCTCTGACGCGCAGGATGTCATGGGGGCTGATAGAACCATCTGTGATGCGGTCGCCGGCGCGGAGGGATTCGCCATCGCGTACAATCACGTGCCTCAACAAAGGAATGGTATATTGATGCTCTTCGCCTATTTCTGATTTGATATAAGCCTTGCGGGCGCCCTTTGAAATTCCCTTAAAATGGAAAACGCCGTCAATGTCAGCGATAAAGGCGCAATCCTTTGGTTTGCGCGCCTCAAAGAGCTCGTCAACACGGGGAAGACCGCCAGTGATATCGTGCGTCTTTGCCTTTAAGCGGGGAAGACGCGCAAGAGTCTGCCCTGCCTTGACCGGCGCCCCTTCTTCCATGATTTCACGGCTGATAATCGCGCCGGCAGAAAGTGCGTATTGAGTTTTAACCTCACCATCCACGATAATTTGAATCATGGGATGCAGATCTTCGCGATGTTCTGTAATAAGCATCTGCGCAATGCCGGTGACAGGGTCAATGTCCTCCTTCATTGTGATGCCCTGAATGATGTCAATAAAACGGACATGACCGTCAATATCAGTAATAATCGGCGTGTAGTGGGGATCCCAGTCCACAAAACGCTCGCCTTGCTTGACAAGGCTTCCTTCCTTTCTCCGAATACGCGCGCCATAAGGAACGTTCGGGAGGATCTGGACGCGGGCGCCGTTTTCCTCCTCAACATGAATGGAGCCGGTGCGGTTTGTGACAATGGGAGTGCCGTCCTCGCGTGTGACGTAGCGAATATTGATGAATTTGATACGACCGTCGAAGGCAGCCTGATACCAACCTTCAAGCTCGCGGCTGGCGGTTCCGCCGATGTGGAATGTGCGCAATGTGAGCTGCGTTCCCGGTTCGCCGATGGATTGAGCGGCGATGATGCCGGTTGCTTCGCCGACCTCCACAAGACGCTGTGTTGCCATATTGCGTCCATAGCAACGAATGCATACGCCTTGGCGGGATTCGCATGTAAGAACGGAACGGATTTCAAGAGCGTCAAATCCCGCATCTTCGATGGCGTGCGCGATATCTTCTGTGATCTCTTGATCTCGGCGGCAGATAACCTCGCCGGTTGTGGGGTTGATAACATCGTCAATTGGGAAACGTCCAACAATACGGTCTCTCAGCGGCTCGAGTTCGCGCTCTCCCTGAATCGTGATTTCCTTGATGGAG
Source organism: candidate division BRC1 bacterium ADurb.Bin183 (assembly GCA_002070185.1). Lineage (GTDB taxonomy): Bacteria > Sumerlaeota > Sumerlaeia > MWCT01 > MWCT01 > MWCT01. The sequence continues at coordinate 9,097 of MWCT01000022.1, read as the reverse complement.
GAAATCTTGATGCCGTTAAAAGTGCCGCAATCTTCCTCCGTAATGATAAGATCTTGAGCCACATCCACAAGACGTCTTGTCAGATAACCGGCATCTGATGTTTTGAGAGCCGTATCGGCAAGACCTTTGCGGGCGCCGTGTGTGGAGATGAAATATTCCAACACCGTCAAACCTTCGCGGAAGTTGGATTGAATCGGAGACTCGATAATTTCGCCGAAGGCGCCTGTAACCTTTTTGGTCGGGCGCTGCATCAAACCGCGCATGCCTGCCAACTGCCGGATTTGCTGCTCGCTGCCGCGCGCGCCGGAATTTGCCATAATATAAATAGGATTCAACCCGTTCTGGTCATTCTGCAAAACCTTGATAAGATTCTGTCCAACTGTGTCTGTTGCATTTGTCCAAATATCAATAATCTTGTGGTAGCGCTCCTCATCAGTCAGAACGCCCTTTTCGTATTGTAGCTGAACCTTGCGGACTTCTTTTTTGGCATCCTCAAGAATCTTTTCCTTAGTAGGCGGAACTATCATGTCTGCAACGCAGATAGAGATGCCTGCGCGTTGGGCGTGATAATATCCCAGTTCTTTGATTTTATCAAGAAGCTCTGCAGTGGCGGCAGCGCCGCATGTTTTATGCGCCATCGCAATGAGAGCCGCAAGGTGCCTTTTGCTCAACACCGTATGCGAATAGGACATGTCATCATTAAAATAAGAAATCTTCTTTGGCAGAATCTGGTTGAAAATAATGCGCCCCGGAGATGTCTTGATATTTTTGCCGTCAATTCTGACCGTGACCTCAGCCTGAAGATGAACAATATTAAGATTGTGAGCCAGTATGGCTTCCTCCGGACTGGCAAAGCGCATTCCCTCTCCGCGCACACCCTGCCGCATCTTTGTAAGATAAAAGCACCCAAGAACAATATCCTGAGACGGGACTGAAATGGGACGTCCGTTAGAAGGCGATAGAATGTTATTCTGCGCCATCATAATCAGGTGGGCTTCCATCTGGCTTTCGGTCGAAAGCGGAACATGAACAGCCATCTGGTCGCCGTCGAAGTCGGCGTTAAAAGCGGCGCAAGAAAGGGGATGGAGTCTGATAGCTTTGCCCTCGACCAAAACGGGACGAAATGCCTGAATACCCAGCCGGTGCAGCGTCGGAGCGCGGTTCAGGAGAACGGGGTGATTTCGTGTAATTTGCTCAAGGATATCGTAAACGATAGGCTCTTCCGCCTCGATCATTTTCTTTGCGTTTTTGATGGTATGCGCATATTCCTGACGCTGGAGCTCGCGAATAATAAAAGGGTCGAAAAGTTCAAGAGCCATCTTTTTGGGAATACCGCACTCGTTAAAATTAAGTTCGGGTCCAACAACGATAACAGAACGACCGGAATAATCAACGCGTTTTCCTAAAAGGTTCTGGCGGAAACGCCCCTGTTTGCCTTTGAGCATATCCGATAGAGATTTCAGGGGACGGTTGTTATGTCCTTTGGTCGGACGACTGCGGCGGCTATTATCAAAAAGGGCATCCACAGACTCTTGCAACATGCGTCTTTCGTTGCGAAGGATAACATCGGGAGCCTTGAGCTCGATGAGCCTTTTCAAACGGTTATTGCGGTTGATAACGCGGCGATAAAGATCGTTCAAATCGCTGGTGGCAAAACGTCCGCCATCCAGATGAACCAGCGGGCGCAAGTCCGGCGGGATGACAGGAAGGACATTCATGACCATCCACTCGGGTTTGTTCTCCGAGCCGCGAAACGCCTCCACAACCTTGAGACGTTTGATAATCTTGCTTCGGCGCTGCATGGATGTTGCATTGCGCATTTCAATGGCAAGATTCTTGGCAAGACCCTCAATATCCAGCTGCTTCATCAACTCCATAACGGCTTCTGCGCCGATCATGATTTTTACTCGGTCGGCATAGATGTCCTTGTATTTGCGATACTCCTCTTCGGAAAGAATCTGTTTGGCTCTGAGAGGGCTTTCGCCCGGATCCACCACAATATAATCTTGATAATAAATGACCTTGCCGATGTCGCGGATGCTGATGTCAAGGAGGTTGGAGATAGGGCTGGAAGTTCCCTTGTAAAACCAAATGTGGCAAACGGGCGTTGCAAGTTTGATGTGACCCATGCGGATGCGGCGAACTTTGGATTCCGTAACTTCAACGCCGCAGCGGTCACAGATGATGCCCTTGTATTTTATACGTTTGTATTTGCCGCAGGCGCATTCCCAGTCTTTGACAGGTCCAAAAATGCGTTCGCAAAAAAGACCGTCCTTTTCCGGTTTGAACGTCCGGTAATTGATGGTTTCGGGCTTTTTGACCTCGCCAAACGGGCATAATGCCTGTTCTTCGGCGGTTTTGCCGCATTTGCATACGCCGCGGCGATCCGTCTGGCGGCAATGTCTGCGAGACCATTGAAGAATTTGGTCTGGCGATGCGATTGAAATCTTGGCGGTCGCATTCACCATATTCAAATCAACTTCTTCAAAATCTTTGTCCAATCCCAGCAGGATTGTCTGATTCTCAATCTTTTCAGGTTCATTTTTATTCATATGGGAAAACCTCCTGATTAAACAGGAAAAATTTATCAGACTTGATACAAATCTCTGGCACTACTCATCTTCGTCGTCATCGGAAAGAAGATCTATCGGCTCTTCTTCTTCTTCAATCTCTTCATCCATCGGCTCCTGCTCCAACTCTTGTTGCGCCATGAGCTCCATATTCAGCCCCAGCCCCTGAAGCTCCTTGACGAGAACATTGAACGATTCCGGAATTCCCGGAGAAAGAGAATTGCGCCCTTTTACGATGGATTCATAGATGCGGGTGCGCCCATTGACGTCGTCGCTTTTGACAGTCAAGAGCTCCTGCAACGTATAAGCCGCCCCGTAAGCCTCCAATGCCCAGACTTCCATTTCGCCGAAGCGCTGTCCGCCGAACTGCGCCTTGCCGCCAAGAGGCTGCTGAGTGACAAGAGAATAAGGTCCGATGGCGCGGGCATGCATCTTATCTTCAACAAGGTGCGCCAACTTCATCATATAGATGTAACCCACTGTGACTGGGCGGTCAAACGGCTCACCGGTCAAACCGTCATAAAGAATGGTCTGCCCGGTTTCGTTGACCTTTGCTTTCTGAAGAAGATCCCGAACTAATATTTCGGTTGCGCCGTCAAAAATCGGCGTTGCTATTTTCAAGCCAAGCGCTTTGGCTGCCCAACCCAGATGGGTCTCAAGAATTTGACCGATGTTCATACGGGAGGGAACACTGAGCGGATTCAAAACAATGTCCACCGGCGTGCCGTCTTCAAGGAAGGGCATGTCGTGGACGGGTAAAATCTTAGCGATAACGCCTTTGTTGCCGTGGCGACCCGCCATTTTATCGCCAACGGCAATTTTACGTTTCGTGGCGATATAAACCTTGACCACCTTGTTCACGCCTGGCGGAAGTTCATCGCCCGTCTTAACGCGGGATATGTAATTCGAGGCGTCTTCCTCCGCATCGTTCACAGCGGTCATAATTTCATGGAACATAGATTTGATGCGGGCGCCGGCGCGTCCATCAACAGGAAGCATGCCTGTCTTGAGACATTGCCGCACATAATCAAGAACACTTTGAGTCACGGGAGCGCCGGGGGAGTATTCCACTTCGCCAGTTTCAAAGTTTACGATTTTTGGTTTCATGGAATTGATGATTTCAGTCAACTCCGCATCAAACCTGGCCCAGATTTCAGCCAGTTTATTATCGCGCTCTTTTTCAATGCGGAGGATGGCAGCTTTATCGTCGCGATCCGTTTGAGGCCCGCGTTCCTTGCGGGAGAAGACCTTTACATCAATGACGATTCCGTGAGCGCCCGGTGGAACTTTAAGGGAGGCATCGCGAACATCGCCCGCCTTTTCTCCGAATATGGCGCGCAAAAGTTTCTCCTCGCTGGTCAGATCGGTCTCAGCCTTGGGAGTGACTTTGCCTACAAGAATATCACCGGGTTTAACTTCTGAGCCGATTTTAATCAAGCCATTATCATTCAGATTATGCAGGGCTTCCTCCCCGACATTGGGGATGTCCCGTGTGATTTCCTCTTTGCCCATTTTTGTATCACGGGCGTCAATTTCAAACTCCATGATATGGATGGAGGTGAAGGCATCGCCATAAACCATTTTTTCAGAAATGAGGATGGCGTCCTCGAAGTTATAACCGCCCCAAGGCATGAAGGCGCAGATGATGTTGCGGCCCAAAGCGATTTCGCCTTTATCGGTCGCAGGACCGTCTGCAATAATTTGACCAGCCACAACAGTATCGCCTTCGTTAACAAGCGGGCGCTGGTTGAGACAGGTGTTTTGGTTGGATCTCTTAAATTTGGTTAGCGGGTAATAAACAGGCTCATTTTTTTTGTTTATGATGACAATTTCATGTGCAGAAACACGGTCAACTGTCCCTGCCTGAGTTGCCACGACGCAGACGCCTGAATCCACAGCCACTTTGCGCTCCATGCCTGTTCCCACAATTGGCGCTTCAGGAAAGAGAAGCGGGACAGCCTGGCGCTGCATGTTTGACCCCATCAAGGCGCGGTTGGCGTCATCATGTTCCAAAAAAGGAATCATCGCGGCGGAAACGCTTACCAACTGTTTAGGGGAGACGTCCATGTATTCGACATCACTTGGCGGAACGCGAGGGAAATCGCCGCGATAACGGCAGAGAACGGCATCCGATGTAAATCTGCTATTCTCATCAAGGGCAGCATTTGCCTGAGCGATGCAATATTCATCCTCAACATCCGCCGTCATATATTCAATATCATTGGTGACCGTTCCGTTGTGCGCCTTCCGATATGGCGTTTCGATAAACCCATATTGGTTAATGCGCGCATAAGTGGATAAAGAGGAAATAAGACCGATGTTTGGACCTTCCGGCGTTTCAATGGGGCAGACACGACCATAGTGAGTGTGGTGGATGTCTCGCACCTCGAACCCAGCTCGGTCGCGGGAAAGCCCGCCGGGACCCAGCGCGGAAAGGCGGCGCTTATGGGTGAGTTCCGCCAGAGGGTTCGTCTGATCCATGAATTGCGATAGCTGGCTGCGACCAAAGAAATCCTTGATGGCGGTTATAACCGGCTTGGCGTTAATCAAATTCTGCGGAAGCATGTTTTCAAGATCTACAATCGCCATGCGCTCGCGGGCGGTTTTTTCAAGGTCTGCAAGCCCGATGCGAATCTGATTTTCCAAAAGCTCGCCGACGGAGCGGACACGGCGGTTGCCAAGGTGATCAATATCATCAACATCCACCTGATCCTTCTGGAGGCGAACCAAATATTTCATGACCTGCACAATATCCTGGCGCGAGAGAAGACGGCTTATGTTGGTTGTATCCATTTTGAAGCGTGTATTGATTTTATGACGCCCGACAGGGCCCAGGTCGTAGCGGCGTTCATTAAAAAACATTTCCTCCATGAGGCGCCGTCCGGCAAGAACTGACACGGGGTTGCCGGGGCGCAGTTTTTTGAAGAACTCAATCAGACTCTCTTCGTAACTATGAACCTTATCTTTTTCCAACGTGTTAAGAATGACGTTCGTGTCATCATGAGAAATCTTTAGAACTTCGATTTTCTTGATGCCGGCGCTCGCGCAATTTTTCAAAAGGGTTGTTGTAACGCGGTCCCAGCACTCGCCAAGGATTTCGCCGGTATGCGTATCAATAACATCAGCTGCAAGGATTGCTCCCAAAATTTCCTGATAACCATCAGCAACAGTCAAACTTACAGAACGCACACCGGAACTTTTAAGAATTTCGATCGCTTTTTTTGTAACTTTAGTGTTTGCCTCAATCAGCACTTTTTTTGTTTTGGGATCAAGCACGGGTTCGATAAATTCGGTCCCAAGATAATCATGAAGATTGGAGATCATATTGCCTATTTTTGTTTTGCCTTTTTTGAAATCGTCAAGGGTGAGTTTTTCAGTGGGGAAGAACTCTCGGGCAATATCTTCTTCAGATTCATAGCCGAATGTTCGCAGAAATGTCGTTGCCGGAATGCGCCGTTTGCGGTCAATCATGACATACATAACGTTGTAAATATCAATTTCGAATTCCACCCATGCGCCGCGATAAGGAATGATGCGCGCGCTATATGTGGTTTTACCGTTGGGGTGGATGGCGGAGGAGAAAGAAACGCCAGGGGAGCGATGCAGTTGGCTGACAATAACACGCTCAGCTCCATTGATGATGAACGTTCCATGGGCAGTCATCAGAGGTATTTCACCCATGTATGTATCCTGCTCTTTGATATCCTTGATGTCAACCTGGCGTGTTTCAGGATTTTCCTCGCGAACAATAAGTTGAAGCTTGACCTTAAGAGGCGCGGCGTAAGTCATCCCGCGATCAATGCACTCAGATTCCGTGTATTTGGGCTTGCCGAAAGAATATTCAACAAACTCAAGCGTGGATGGATTATTCGTGGCGCGTATAGGAAATACACTTAAAAAAGCCTCCTGGAGCCCATAAACTTCCCTTGAAGAAGGAGGGATTTGGAATTGAAGAAAATCCGAATAAGATTTCTTCTGAGTTTCCAGAAGGTAGGGTATTTCCATGATTTCAGGAACAAGCCGGTAGGCAATCCGGCCTGTAATCGGATCTATTTCATATTTTTCCACTCAGGAACACCTCCTGATTAAATCAAAAGCCCACGTTAAAGGATTGTCCCAAAACCTGGAGCCTTTAAAACGAATCCCAAAGCGCCTCCGAGATAAACCCTGAGGCGCCGTGAACACAATGACTGATTAAGTCAATTCCACTGTTGCGCCAGCTGATTCCAACTTCTTTTTGATATCTTCGGCTTCAGCCTTGCTAACATCCTTTGCGACCTCTTTAGGCGCGGCTTCGACCAATTCCTTTGCCTCTTTGAGACCAAGGTTGGTTATGGCGCGGATCTCTTTAATGACGTTGATTTTGTTAGCGCCGAAGGATTTCAGGATAACCGTAAACTCTGTTTTTTCCTCAACTGCTTCAGCTGGAGCTGCGGCAGATCCGGCGGCGGCAACAGCCACAGGCGCTGCGGAAACACCAAAAGTGGTTTCAATCAACTCGACCAGCTCGCTAATCTCAAGCAAGGTCTTTTTCTTCAAAGACTCGACAATTTCTTGATTGGAAAGAACATTATCTGACATTTTAATTACTCCTTTTTTGTGTTTTTTAAATGAAAGAATTAACCCTGAGCCTTTTTTTGCTCTTCAATAGCTTTCAGGGCGTAAACAATTTTTGACGCCGCCTGATTGATAGCCATAGCAAGTTTGCTGGACGGTCCCTGCAGGGAGCCCAACAATCTGCTTAGGAGTTGTTCCTTGGACGGCAGTTTTGCCAACTTTTCAATTGTGGCAATGTTGATTTTTTTGCCTTCGAGCAAACCGCCTTTGAATTTGAGTTTTTCGTTTGTTTTGGCAAATTCGTTGAGGATTCGGGCAGGAACGACAGGGTCATCGTAACCAAAGGCGATAGCTGTTGTCCCGATAAGGAATTCATCGGCAGCCTCGCTTCCTGCCTCTTTGATGGCAATGCGGGCAAGGCGGTTTTTCGCGATACGATATTCAACGCGCTCCGCTCGCAAAGCCTTACGGAGATTGGTCATCTCGGCAACTGTCATGCCCCGATAATCGGTCATGACCACCGATTTTGCCTTTTTGAACTTGGTGGTAAGGCTCTCCACTGCGTCTTTTTTAATCTGCTTGACCATTATTTCACCCCTTTCTTTTCCGGCTGAATCCCCGCAGCAGAGCGATCCAACCTTGATGTTTAAGCGGTCCGGGGGTCATGCAGAAATTTACGCCTTCCTCTGAGGGAACGATAGGAGAGCAATTTTTAATTTGATTCTCCACTTCGCAACCCTGCCTCGGTAGGCGGCTCTCTGCCTTATCCCCTTTATGAGGACCTACTGTCTTTGGACAGGTATTCCAAAATATATTAAAACCAACCGACAAACTAATATCATTCCGCTTTCGCGGGGGTGATATCAATGCGAATGCCCGGGCTCATCGTAGAACTTAAGGTAATAGATTTAATAAATTGCCCGCGCGCCGATGAAGGTTTTGCTTTGATAACAGCGTCAACAAGAGTTGTGACATTATCAACCAGCTGTTCGTTGTTAAAGGATGTTTTTCCAACAAGAACATGCATGTTTGCGAGGCGGTCAAGACGATATTCAACACGCCCGCCTTTGATTTGGTTGATGGCTTGCGCCAGATCAAAAGTAACAGTTCCGGTTTTAGGATTGGGCATAAGACCGCGAGGTCCAAGAACCTTCCCCAACTTGCCAACCGACTTCATCATATCCGGCGTGGAAATCGCCGCCTCAAAATCTGTCCAGCCGCCCTGAACCTTTTCAACCAGTTCATCGCCGCCGACATAATCAGCGCCTGCCTCTGTTGCTTCGCGGGCTTTTTCGCCCTTGACAAAAACGCACACACGAATCTTTTTGCCCGTTCCATGCGGGAGCACGACCGTCCCGCGAATCTGTTGATCCGCACGGCGTGGGTCAACAGTCAGCTTTAAATCAAGATTTACGCTTTCATCAAAATTCGCCCACTTAACCTCCCGAAGAAGATTCACGGCTTCCGGTATGCTGTACGTTTTTGTGCGATCCACTTTCCCAGCGACCGCCTGATATTTCTTCCCGCGTTTCATGGATTTCTCCTTATACTTTTGTAAAAAGCCAGAGTAATAAATTCAAATTATGGTATAACATCAATGCCCATGCTTCGGGCGGAACCTTCGACCATCCGAGCCGCGGCTTCGATGGTTGCCGAATTCAAGTCTTTTTGCTTGAGCTTCGCAATTTCAATAACCTGAGATTTTGTCACCTTTCCAACTTTGTCCTTGTTGGGAACAGCCGACCCTTTTGCCAAACCTGCCGAGCGTTTCAAAAGAACCGAAGCAGGCGGGCTCTTCAGCTCGAAAGTGAAACTATGATCCTGATAAATTGTAATCAGGGCGGGGATGATAAGCCCTTGTTGCTCTTTGGTTCTTGCGTTGAACTGTTTGCAAAACTCCATGATATTCACACCGTGCTGTCCCAAGGCGGGTCCAACTGGAGGAGCGGGATTCGCTTGTCCCGCGGGGC
>MWCT01000021.1 GCA_002070185.1 candidate division BRC1 bacterium ADurb.Bin183 | reverse complement strand
TGAGACGCTTGAAAAGGTGCGGCTCGTGGATTTTGAATATACGAAGGAATATCTCGCAGAGCATCCTGAGATTGAACCTCGCCGTTACATGAACGTTATTGCCCAGGAGTTTGCCGAAGTCTTTCCTGATTATGTCAAGGACAGCGGCGAGACGCTTGCTGACGGCGGAGAGATTCTTCAAGTGGATGCTTATCCGCTAACCATTTACGCCGCCGCGGCAATTCAGGAATTGAACCAAAAACTCATAAACAAAAAAGCGGAAATTCTTTTTCTGAAAGAACAAAATGCGAATCAGCAAAAACAGATTGACTCTTTAGAAGCTCGTTTAGCGGCACTCGAATCCGCCATGCAAAAAACAAAAGATTAACATATTTTTTAAGGACACGATTTACGCCTACAGTTCCGGCGCCTATGGGATTGGCGTTCGCGGCGAGACAAACGGAGCCAACGCGCGGGACGGATATTTCAAATCAAGGTAATCAAGTGTGTTGAAACCTATTAATTAAAAACACAATTTTTTTTCTTTTCGTGTGCAGGGTCCGCCGCATTTGTAACATATTTCGTTTACCAATTTTTCATGCTCAAAAAAGTCCTGACAATTTTGCAGAGTCGTTTGGGCGATGTTGCGCAGCGCTTCCTGCGTAAAAAAAGCCTGATGCGAGGTGACCAGCACATTGGGAAACATCAGAAGACGGGCAAGGATATCATCGGTTATCATCTGCGCCGATTTGTCTTCAAAGAAATATTCGCTCTCCTCTTCATAAACATCAAGCCCAGCCGCGCCGATTTTTCCGGATTTAAGCCCATCTATGAGCGCCTGCGTGTGTATGAGTTTCCCCCTGCCTGTGTTGATAATCATAACGCCGTTTTTCATCCGGCTTATTGCCTGCGCATTGATCATATATTCGGTGTCCTTGTTTAGCGGGCAATGCAGAGAGATGATGTCCGCCTGTTGATAAATTTCATCAAGGGAAACATATTGAACGCCGGCGTCAGCCGCAAAAGCCTCATCGGGAAAAGGGTCATACGCCAACAGTTTCATGCCGACGCCTTTAAGGATGGCAATAAGGCATTTGCCGATTTTTCCGGTTCCAATAACGCCGGCAGTCTTGCCATGCATATCAAATCCGAGAAGTCCGTTGAGGGAAAAATTCCCGTCGCGAGTGCGGAAAAAGGCGCGATGGGTTTTGCGATTGAGCGAAAACATAAGCGCGGCGGCATGTTCCGCCACGGCATAAGGCGAGTACGCCGGCACACGGGCGATATGAATTTTTTTGTAAGCCGCCTTAAAATCCACGTTATTATACCCGGCGCAGCGCAGCGCGATTAACTTGACGCCATGTTTAATGATTTCATCAATGACGGCTTTATCAATCGTATCATTGACGAAGGCGCAAACGGCATCAAAATCTCCGCTTAACGATGCGGTCTGGGCGTTGAGATGCGTCTCAAAATAGGCGATATCAAAGCCAAAATCTTTATTCATCTCCGTGAACGATTTAATATCATAAGGCTTGGCATCAAAGAAAGCGATTTTCCGTGTCATCATTTTCTCCTTTTTTGGCGAAATCGTTATGATTTGCGCCTTTGGTCTTCCATGTTTTTTTAATCATCAGATTATTTTTTGATTCCTATCTGGAACCTTCTGAGAGCAAAATGGATTCAAGCCTCGAAAGTCGTTCCTCCAATTTGCGATTTTCTTTGCGAAGGTTGGAAATTTCGCTATCTCTCTCTTTGATAATCTGATACAGTTCCTGGACTGCCGCCGCGGAATAAATCGTCAGGGGATAGGGATCCACCTGAAGAATCTCCCCGCCTTCGGCAAGCGTCTCCCCGCTGTCCTTGACATAATAAGGAAAGACTTCGGCAAACTCCTGGGCAATGACGTTCATATATCTTCGCGGTTCAATTTCCGCGTGTTCAGCAAGGTATTCCGGCGTGTATTCAAAGTCCACAAGACGAACCGACGCGAGTTTTTCAAGCGCGCCGGTAATGGTTCGCACATCCGTTTTGATGCGGGCATCGGAGTTGGCAAGCCAATTGCCGGCGGTGGATTTTGATGCGTCGCCTTCAACCTCTAGCTTATTAGTTGCAGGCGCGCGACCTATTCCAACGCGTTTGCCGGTTGTTATTGTAATAGTATCCCCGCCGGTCTTTGTTCCAAGAATAAGGCTGTTATTTTGGGTCCACATTCGGGCGATGCCGGCGCCGCCGCCCGATGTGGCAATGCCGATGGAGAGTCCGTATGTTGAAGTCCCGACACAGAAATCGCCCCAGCCGTTGCCCTCTCCCCAGTTCCATTTATTCAGACTGGCGACGTGAAGATTGGCGTTGGGGTCTGTGTTTCCGATGCCAACGCGGCGCTGAAAATAATTGGCGCTTCCGACAGCGCCTTCAAAATATGCTGAAAATCCAGCTGGGCTTAAGACATATCCCTGCACGGCGCGGGTGTCTCCGGTTGCGTAGGCAGCCGAGGCATAAATACCTCTTCCATTTTCTCCGATTGCTCTGAAATATCCTCCATATTTCGCCGGCGTTCCCTCACCGGAGCTCAAGCCGTAAACGCCAATCCCGGATGCTCCTTTAGATTCGCCATACACACCAACGCCTTTGTTGGCATGGCTCTCAAAATAACCTCCATAGGTTATGAAGTCCACGTTTTTTGAGGAAGCCGATCCGTAAACTCCTTTGCCTATTCCGCCGGCTGCGGTGAAATGTCCTCCGAAATTTTCGCCGGTTTCACTTGTGGCAAATCCTATAACGCCTGTTCCCTTCTGCCCCCAACTTTCGAATTTGCCGCCGACATTACTGACGTTTCCCGTTGCGCTCGCGATTGCGGAAACTCCGATTCCTGAATACCCCGCCGCAGAAAATTCGCCGCCATAATTGGTATAATCGCCTTTGGCGTTTGCGTTGCCTCTGACACCTGTACCCGAATATCCATTGGTGTAAAAACTCCCGCCAACGGTTTGGTAATCCCCTTCAGCCAAAGCAACGCCGACGACGCCCCTGCCGGAGCTTCCATCGGAGCGCCCCTGTATGCCCGTACTTGACTCGCCTGTTGCAAGCGCCTCAACCGCAATTGATCTTGGGCCCGCAGCTTTGAAATATCCTGCGTTGGAATTATTCGCGGTAGTCGAGTTTGCCTCGGCAAATATGGCTGTGGCGTTATTGTTTGCGGAACTATTTCTTATCTCAAGGGACCAGATGCTCGAGTTCTCAATGTTTAAAGTACCGGTCATTGTGTCGCCAGAGGTGTTCACCCATTTATCCGTTGCCGCAAGCATATAGTCTTCCGACGGTTTGCCGCCGAGATTCGTTGAATTAACGGTGGAGAGAGAATAGGGCGTCGGTGTTATCTTCTGCCGCGGCGCAAGGGCGGTATAGCCGGTGCGGACGGAATTGGAAACGCTGCCGGGGCGCACTGCCACTTCAATATAAAAATCAGCTCCGCCTGAGAGTATAAAGGTCGAGGCATTGAAGTTGATTTCTGCGCTGAACAATCCGCTGACAACCATCTTGTCATCCACATAATAAGGGTTATTTGCCCCGATAACACTTCCCCCCGCCACGGCATCATAAAGAGTAAAACGAAAGTCATAACTTCCGTTTGCCGGATTTGCTCCATCTTTAAGCATACCTTGATAGGTAAAACCCGTATTTGCCGCCTCAGCGCCAACAGACATAAGTATTAAAGCGCACATAAGACACAATGCCGATTTTTTTGTTCTCATCATCCACACCTCCCAAAAAGTATTATTATCCCTTTAAAAAAAACCAAGGTGAAAAATAACCCAACAAAACATTTAAACAATCCCTTCGATTATTTCGATTTGCAAACTTTGTTTTTATTATTAATTTCCTTCTCAAGGATGCAATAATCCTCTTCGCTCACAGCCTTGGAGTGATAACTCAACATGCTTTGAGAACGCAAGCCCATGAATCTCATTACTCGCGCGCCCGACCATGGCAGATGCACTCTCAATAACATTAAAACCAGACTTCTCGCTTTTCCAATCGTTCCTTTGCCGTATCGGCTGTTCTTAATTGCTTCAGGAGAGAGATGAAAATAATCCGCAACTTTGTTTAATATTTCTTCTGCTTTTCGCTTTTGCTTATCCTGCTGCGCCTGTTCTCTTTTTTTTTGGGCAGCCCACGCGCGTGTTCCGCTTTTTTCCAACTGAGCCTTTCTGTTTTGAGTTTTTTGGATGAAATTTTTTGCTCCCACAAACATCTGCCCAATAATCTCCGGCTTTATGTTTTCGGATAAACCCTTGCGGACAAACTTCGCGTATTGTTTTCTGTTGCCTTTGAACCATGCGAGAATTTCCGCAGTATAAAGAAATTCCGGCTCACCGCCATGAATATAATATCGCAGACTTGAGCCGCGATATGTTTCAGGGTTTTGCGGCGATGATGCTGTCGCCGGATTAAGATGAATATAGCGAGACAACTCCAATAAATAAGCGGCTTTATCCACGACATAACTCTTGAAACGTCCATGAAAAAGATGACCGTGTCTTTTATGGCGGCGGTTATAATAGACCGTGTAAACAGTTAGAAGACGGCGCATAAATTCGGAAATGTCCGGCTGCTCGGCAGTTTCCATGAGAATATGAAAATGCGTATTCATGAGACACCACGCATGAATTTTTATGGAAAAGATAGCCGCGTATTTACCGAGATACAAAAGAAACTTTTGTTCATCTTCATGATCCGCAAATGCGATAACGCCGGTGTTAGTTCTGGAGAGAACATGATACAAAGAAAACGGGAGATTTATTCGAATTGTGCGCGCCATGGAAAAGATTCTGATAGATAGGCGCGAGGCATGTCAACAACAAATCGAGCTAATCGAGGTGATTGACCCCAGCGGGACTGTGGCGAGGAGGTAGATGTATTGAACCGAGAGAAACGCAACGTCACGCGTAACCGGCAGGCAATGCTGCGTGGCGGAATTGCCAATCCGAGTTGATGCGGTGGTTGGGCAATAGATCACAATACATTTATTTTGGTCGCATTGCGCAGTTGCGACCCGGCAACCTCAAGTGCTAATTCGATTATATCTTGAATGCTTCGCCGACTATAATTGGTTCCCAACCACCATCCTGCCACAACTTCAACAGAGTTTCGTTCTACTAAATCAGGACGACCGGGATATAAATCTTTTTTGTTTTTTGAAAGATATCGCCGCTTCTTGCCATGTTTACGTGATGCAAATCTATCAAGAAATCCATTATCCTCTTGAGACAACAATTGAAAAAGTTTAATCATAACCTCTATTGCCGATCGAGCTTTAAATTCTTTACCCTTAAATACAAATTTGAAATTATCAATGGTTCGAGTGTGAACGTGGTGTGTAGATCGAGAGAATGGCTTCGTTTGCTTAACCGGAGGTATTATTTCAGATTCATATTTATCATGATGCATGCTGTTCTGTATCTGGAGTTCAAGATACTGACTACATGTATCCAAATCTGGTTTATAACCACAAAGATCTTCAACCTTTTCAGCAAGAAGATCCAACAATAATGAATCCTGCTCTTTAAGTAACGCTTCCCACGCTTTAGGGAAATTAGATTTGATAATTCGTATTCTTGCTACATTTTGATAATCTGATCGTGCAGCTTTGAGTGCGGCTCCTGAACTGACATTGTCGAAGCTGAGGTATCTTTTTAGCCTGCTTTCTGCTTCAGCAACATCCCGTTCAAGAAGGTCGAGTTTATAAACCCTACGTTCATCATAGCGCCCTTGCTCACCAGGAAGGTAAAAACTCCATTCTTGACCGTCCGTCAGGATTGCCATCGGCACCCCAAGATGAAAAGCATATTCGAATAGCTGTCGTTCCGCTCCTTCTGATAATCCAACCTTTTTGACCTCGATGAATACCGCTGGGCGATTTTGTGGGTGGCATAATGCATAATCGACACGGCGACCTTCAACCGAATATTCTGGAATTACTATTGATGTATCGAAGACCGGCCACCCTAGCTCATGCAGAGCGGGCAAAAGTATCCCCTGTGAAACAGCTGCTTCAGAAGTAAATCTGCCCTCACGGAGACCCTGCCGAACCTTTTCAATGTGATTAGCGATTGCCACTTTACAACCTTCTTTCATGCCTAATATAATTATACGACCTGTATAAAATAGCACACGCAGGCTGTTTCTTTCTGTATAAGAAGTTGCCGTTTCTTCTCATTATTGAAAAGATTCTGATAGATAGGCATGGGACATGTCAACAACAAATTAAGCTAATCGAGATGATTGACCCCAGAGACGCAGATTGAACAGCGCGGTTGCCCCCTGAGAAGATGAATCGGCATGGCGGCTGGCGCCGAGAAAAGCGATTGACAACACGCTAATAAAATATCTGAAATCATATTATTGAAAGATGGAACGGCGCATTATTTATCTCTTTATTCGGATAATACTTATTTGCAGTAATCTCGATGGAAGGAGAATGTTTATGATATTTTTTAGATCTTGCGTCTTTGTCGGATTCGTTTGCGCCTTTGCTTCCGCCTGCACCCCTTTATTAAAGTCTCAACCGTCCGGTCATGAAAAACTTATTTTTTGTTGCAGAGCCGACAATGATCTTTATCGTGTTATTGTTCGCTCATACGGTTGTGTCCCGCGCTTTGACTCGGCAACTCAAGCCATCGAAGCTGCTCCTGCGGGCGGCGGCGTTCTATTGCTGGCAGACGGTTATCCCGACACTCGAACGCCTTTTTCTATTGAATGGCTCAATCGCGCCCGACAAAAAAAGTTGCGTCTTTTCATCGAATATCCTTCTTGGATTCCGGGGTTGAATCTGGAAGCGGTTAAAAAGTTTAAACGGGAGCGGGCGGTTGTGGCGCCTGACGGTCTTGGACCGGCTCTGCCGTCTTATCAAATCCTGATGCTGAACGGCTGCCATTATATACCCTCCAATCCCGAGCGTGCGCTGTTGGTCGGCGCTCACGTGGCTGGATATGACAAGGCGGTTTATGGATTGCCGCCTGAGGCGCATGCTTTGCTTTTTGAAATTCCCGGCGATTCTGTGTTGATTTCCACAACGCGGCTCAGCGGTTTCGTTCAGGGAAGATTTGCGCCGCATGCACAAGTGCGCGCTTTGTGGATTTGGATTCTTCGATGGTTGAATCCTGACGTCGGAGATTTGAACTTGCAATGGGAACCCCGCGTCCGTCCTGCCTTGGGACGTTCCGATTATTTACCGCAGGATGCGGAGCGTCAAGCCTTTGATGCCTCCATAAACTGGTATCGCCGTTCGGGATTGCTTGTCGCGCCCTCCCGAGTTGAAGAAATTCACCGGCTGCTTAAAGTTGATGTTTGCACATCTTCAATCGCACCAATTGAATCCGATGAATCCGCTGATGGCAGCCTTGGCGTCCTCGAAGGGATTGTGTCGGAAATTGGATGGGATGGCAATCAGAAGCATCGTCTGCCTCTTCGAGCGGACTGCAACAGCGAGGTTGCCATGAATTTCGCCTTGGATGCGCTGCTGACCGGGAAACGCGAGAGCGCCGCAATCGCCGCTAATTTGCAGGACTATGTCTATTTTAATTCCGGACTCTGCGGCGGACCGAGAGGGAATCCCGAGCATCCCGCTTACGGTCTAATTGCTTGGGGCGACATCTCAAAACCTTGGTGGATTGCAAACTATGGCGACGACAACGCCCGCGTCCTTTTGGGAACCATTCTAACGGCGTCCGTTTTGAAGACTGACCGCTGGGATGAGCCGATTTTACGCGGGATTCTTGCCAATTTCCGCACGACTGGGAAATTAGGATTCCGCGGATCGCGCATTGATATCGCCGACCTTGAGCGCAATGGATGGAGACATTACGCCGATGCCGAAACTGTCCACTACTCCCCTCATTTCGAGTCTTATCTCTGGGCTTGTTACCTGTGGGCTTATGACAAAACCGGATATCAGCCGTTTTTAGAAACTTCCCGAGCGGCTATCGGTCGGATGATGCAGGGCTATCCCAATCAATGGCTCTGGAAGGACAACATCGAAAGGGCGCGTATGCTCCTCTGCCTTGCATGGCTGATACGCGCGGACGACCAGCCGCAACACCGCGAATGGCTGTATCGCGTTGCCTCCGAGCTTCTCGAGCGCCAAGTTTCCTGCGGGGGTATTCAGGAATGGCTGCATGGCGTTGGGGGCGGTCATTACAAAATACCTCAATCAAACGCCGAGTATGGAACCGGCGAAACGCCGCTCATTCAGCAAAACGGAGATCCGGTATGTGACACGCTTTACACTTTGGGGTTTGCGATGCTTGGACTCCACGAAGCCGCCGCCGCAACAGGCGACGCCGAATTGAAGGCGGCGGAAGATCGCTTGACTGCCTTTCTCTGTCGGATTCAGGCACGCTCGGAATCAATGCCCACTATAAACGGCGCATGGCTGCGAGCGTTTGATTTTGATAAATGGGATTTTTGGGCAAGCCCAGCCGATGTGGGCTGGGGTCCTTGGTCTGTCGAAAGCGGATGGGGACATGCATGGATTACCGCCGTCATGGGATTGCGATTGCGGGATACCTCCTTTTGGGAAATCGCCGCTCAAAGCCGCATCAACGAAAAATGGCAAACCGTCCAATCCCAAATGTCCCGCAACAACGGAGCACCATGGAAATAGATGCAGCAGATGTTTTAAAAAAATTCACACATAAACCCAATAATCGTCTTTGTTTTCCGCTTGGGAATTATGAAACTTTTTGGGGGCATTCCCGGCTTTTGGTCAAAACACGATTCGTTTTATGAATATATTATTTCAAATACGTTATCAGCGAAATGATATCGGCGACATTAATGACGCCGTCTTTGTTGATGTCGGCGGCGGAGGGGAGGAGAAGTCGGGAATGCCAGAGACTCTTCGGGTCGAGGATGAGGGCAATGAGTATGTCGCGGTCGAGGGTGTTGATGACGCCATCGGCGTTGAGGTCGCCGAAGATGGGCTCGATAAGCGGCAGAATCAGCGTTGCGCTTTCGGTGGTGGGATAATTGGCGGCGTTCATGGCAGCCGCGACAGGCAGACGCATCACAATCAGACCCATTGTGGATGCCGCATCCTCTAAGCGCAGCGTCCATGTGGTGAAGCAGTCCATAGCGGTGATTGTTGTCGTCGCATCATCGGGGGTCAGCGTGCCGAGGATGCCTCCAACAGTTGAGAGGGACAGGTCAACATCATCGAATGTAAAATTTCGCACCGGCTCATCAAAAATAATTTTATATTCCGCCGGCAGCCCAGCCATTTGCTCTGGTTTGATGTTCAACCCCACATATCGCACCGGTCTTAAAAGCGGATACGTTTTCCCCGGAATCATCCACCAGACATTTTCAAAATCCCAGTTTGTGAATGTAACGAGAGCCATCATTTCTATAGTAGATTTGGGTATTCCCTTTTCATTATACAACCAAAATTCATTATATTGACCAGTTGTGCTCTTGTCAAAAAAAGCATCAATAATTCGATACATAATACCAGAGGGCTTAACCATTGAATATCCAGCGATACCGCCGACATCCTCAAATCCGGAAACAGGCCCAGAGACATAACAATTTTGAATAAAAGCATGGTTTATGCCGACAAGCCCTCCAATATAGGGGCAATCTCCAACCACCGCGCTTGTTGAAAAACAATTAACAATAGCGCCAATATTCATACCCACCAAACCGCCAACATTCTTAATACCCGTGATTTCCCCTGCACTATAACTGTTTTTTAAATATATGCCAAAACCCAAATTGCCCGCCAAGCCACCGACATATATGTCTCCAGTAACATTACAGTTCGAGAATGAATTTTCAATCCACGAATCCGCGCCAGTTAATCCTCCGACATTGCTTTCGGCATTAACTGTTCCACTTGTGGAACAGTTAATGAGCAAACCTCGTTCTCCAACAATTCCTCCCACTACTGTTTCGCCTGAAATATAACCAGAAACATGACAATTGCGATGATTGCTTCCGATTCCCGCAATAGCCCCAACAGATGATTTTCCAATAATATATACGTTACATAATATGATATTATTTATTGTTGAGTTGTTACATGAAGAGAATAATCCTACAAAACTTGCATCAGGACGATTAATCATGAGGTTAAGGATTGTTCTATTACATCCATCAAATATTCCAGTGAATTCATTTTGACGATTCCCTATAGGGTTAAACCCTTTTCCATCATTCCAATTCTTCGTTGCTGACGCTTCAATGTCATTCACTAAAATATAATTGCCATTCAAAGGATAGGCGGGATCATTTCCGATCTTCTGTAAATCTTCGATTGTTGAAATCGGAATCTGTGCCATAGCATAATTAATGAACGAAAATATTACATGAATACATATGCATGAGATTGATAGGCAATGTCGGCTCATTTCATCCCCCAATCTTTTTTGAAGAGTTGCTTATAGAAAGAATAAATGGATTCTTCATTGAGATAAATTGAATGCCAACTCATACGGCGAACTGTTCCATCAATGTAATTATCAAGGCTTTTGGGGTCATTCTCAGCATTTTGTCAAGACACGATTCGTTTCTGATATATTATTTCAAATACGTTATCAGCGAGATGATATCGGCGACATTAATGACGCCGTCTTTGTTGATGTCGGCGGCGGAGGGGAGGAGAAGTCGGGAATGCCAGAGACTCTTCGGGTCGAGGATGAGGGCAATGAGTATGTCGCGGTCGAGGGTGTTGATGACGCCATCGGCGTTGAGGTCGCCGAAGAGGGGCTCGATGAGCGGCAGAATCAGCGTTACGCTTTCGGTTGTCGGATAATTGGCGGCGTTCATGGCAGCCGCAACTGGGAGTCGCATCACAATCAGACCCGTTGTTGACGCCGCATCTTCCAGACGCAGCGTCCATGTGGTGAAACAGTCCATCGCGGTGATCGTTGTCGGCGCATCATCGGGCGTCAGCGTGCCAAGGATGCCTCCAACAGTTGAGAGAGAGATGTCAACATCATCGAACGTAAAATTTCGCACCGGTTCGTCAAAAATAATTTTAAATTCCGCGGGAAGTCCAAAAGATTGCTCTGGTTTGATGTTTAACCCCACATACCGCACCGGTCTCAAAAGCGGATACGTTTTCCCCGGAATCATCCACCAGACATTTTCAAAATCCCAGTTTGTGAACGTCTCCGGATTCATCATTTCATCGGTTGTCCTGCCTCCATAATGACCGTCATCCTGATTGGTTGTGTTGATATCAAAAAAGGAATCTTCCACGCGAGCCGTATAGTCAGCTATGGCGATCCCGATTAAACCGTCCACATATTTTGTTCCCGAAGTCGGACTAGTGGCATAGCAGTTTTTCACAACACCATAATTGATTCCACCCAGCCCGCCGACACAATTTTGTCCGATAACCTTTCCTGTAGAGTAACAATTTTCTGCCCCCCCGCCTTTGCCAAATAAGCCGCCTACATAATCAACGCCTATAACATTTGAACAAGAATATGATTTTTGAATACTTCCGGAATCCCCAATTAGCCCCCCCACATAAGATACACCTATAACATTAGCAAATGAGTAAGAGTTCTTTATCCAACTGTCAGATCCTGCCAAGCCACCAATCAATCTTCCAATTTGCTCATTATCACCTTTAACAATTCCTCTAAATGAGCAATTTTCAATTCTAGCGAAAGAAGCAGCAATACCACCAACTATTCCATCTATCGCCCTTACTTCACCAACCGTATGACAATTAATAATATGCCCTTCCACACCAGCAATTGACCCAACCTTATTCTTCCCTAAAGTGTATATATTTAATAGTGTAAGATTTCTGATTTGGGAATTAAAACTTCTGGAAAATAACCCAATCATTGTTTCCTCCGGGCGATTAATATATAAATTAGATATTGTTTTATTGTTCCCATCAAATATTCCTGTAAATTCATGAAACGCGTCCCCTACTGGATCAAATCCTTTACCTTCGTTCCAATTTTTTGTTGCTGACGCTTCAATGTCATTCACTAAAATATAATTGCCATTCAAAGGATAGGCGGGATCATTTCCGATCTTCTGTAAATCTTCGATTGTTGAAATCGGAATCTGTGCCATAGCATAATTAATGAACGAAAATATTACATGAATACATATGCATGAGATTGATAGGCAATGTCGGCTCATTTCATCCCCCAATCTTTTTTGAAGAGTTGCTTATAGAAAGAATAAATGGATTCTTCATTAGTTTTTGGGGGTCAATCCCGGCATTTCGTTAATATCCGTTATTTTCGATTATGATTAATTTTGCATTCTGCATGCAAAAAGTTTCTGTTGCGATATGGTTCGACGCCTGATGCACATTCGATGTTGTGCTATAATCACTTTCCATCCCGCCATTCGAGAGGTGCGAGATATAATCCGCCCCTGCCCCATCCGCAACGGCTCACATACCACTTGCCGTCAACATCTTGCACCACCTCCGCCGCATGCGCTGGGATGTGTCCGACTTTGTCCTTGATGTCCCAATGGAAGGGGTCTTTGCTCACAAATACATCCGTGCCGTCATACTCCGGTCTCGGACCGATAAAAAGATACCAAAGGTCGCCGCGGTTCACGACGAAGGGCGATTCCGTTGGTCCGCCCCAGCTGCCTATTGCCGGGTCGGTATAAGCCACGCCGCGATTGCCCCATGTTACAAGGTCGTCGCTGGTGACGTATGCGACGATATGGTTGCCTTCCTTCGGGTCGGATGTTGCGGTGTAATACATCACCCATTTATCGCCCACCCGCTTCACAAATGGGTCGCGCGCATCATGACCGTCCACAACCATAGGATTTTTTGGCGAGCGCGTCCATGTTTTCAAATCCGGCGATGTAGCCAGATGTATTTTGTATTTCGTGTGATCTTTGTCGCCTGCGCAATAGAACATATAATATAAACCGGCATGTTCAATCACATGCGGCGCCCAGAGATGCACTTCGTTCCACGGCTCAGCGCGGACGGCGGTCAACGGAAACGGCTGCTTTTCCCAGGGCGATTGCAGTAATGTTTTTGCGGTGGCATGGGCGAGGTGAATTTCATTTAACGGGTCGGCGGGCTCCTGCCTTGTGATGCCGAACATGTGCCAGATGCCGTCCCGTCCGCGAATGAAACAATGATCGTTGATATACCACGGCTCTTTTTCGTTCACGCTCGGGTCGTAGATTTTCTTGAATTCTCCAGCCGCAACTTTGGTCATTTCTTTATCGCCTCCTTGCGCCGAAAGGGCAAAAAGCACAATCGGCATAA
Organism: candidate division BRC1 bacterium ADurb.Bin183; assembly: GCA_002070185.1. Taxonomy (GTDB): domain Bacteria; phylum Sumerlaeota; class Sumerlaeia; order MWCT01; family MWCT01; genus MWCT01. Next base: position 24,330 of record MWCT01000021.1, on the reverse strand, counting down.
TAGATAAGATTGCCCGAAACCTATTCATTTTCATCGTCCTATTTCCAATTGAATTGAAAACAAATCTGCCAAATAAGTGCGATAGAATACCCGCGCCCGTCAAGATAAAATCCCGGTTTGCCTTGCGTATAAAATTTATTGACTCAACCCGCGCTTTTTTTTTATTCGATTTTATATATAAACTAACGAACCAATAGTTTGGTCGTTTGTGAAAGTGCATAAATTTTTTGTAAACATATTTAGCGCGAAAGGGAAATTATGAGAAAACAGGTTTTATTCAGATGCGCCATCATGCTATGCGCCATTTGCGCGCTGGCGATGCTTGCGCCGCAAGTCGGCGTTGCAGAGAAGGATGCCCCATCTCCTCAGATTCAAGCCTACCTTGGCGCCGCGTTCACCTATCAAGGGGTGTTGCGAGATGCCGGCAAGCCGGCGAACGGCAATTATGACCTCCAGTTTACACTTTATAACGTAGCTACGAACGGCTCCCCTTTGCCTGGGACAATTCCCCTATTGCACACAAATGTTCCTGTGGCACAAGGCATATTCACCGTGCAGCTGGATTTTGGCTACATTTATGGGAACCAGCAGCTTTATCTTGAAATCGGCGTACGTCCCGGCGGCAGCGGCGACGATTTCACTATTTTGACACCGCGCCAAACTATCACGCCGGCTCCGCAAGCGAACTATGCCCTCACTGCGGGCATAGCAAAAGATACGCAGAGCGTTGATTGGAACGCCGTGTATAACAAACCCGCCAATCTCTCCTGGCGCCGCATCTATGTGCCCGCCAATGCGATGAATTACACGACCGGCTTAAATATCACAATGCATGAAAAGGGATTGCGCTGGCCCAACACATCTCAACTTGCCGGATTCGGCGTTTCCAAACCCACCGATTGGAAAGGCACAACTCCTATAAAGGTGACCATTTATTTTGCTTTGTATCAAACGACCGCTCCGGGGTTTTGTCAATGGCGTTTGCAGACATCCGGCAGCATGCTCAATCTCCCGGTGGAAAACCCTAGCCCAGGTTGGGATACAATGTCCTACAATAACCCAGAAGACGCTCCCTTGCTGGCATATGGCAACGCGGTCGGCCGGCTTTTTTTAATGAAAAGTCAAACATGGGTTTCCAAGTGGAGTGAATTTCATGAGACCTGGTATTTTAGTTCCGGCGTGAACACCGGCACCGCGCTTAATAGCAACGATATGTGGTTTTTTTATTTCCAGCGCGGCTGCTCAGTTCCTAATAATGAAACTTACACCGGCGACATGTATGTTGTCGGGGCGGAAGTCTCATATCTAGCTGCGCCTTGACGGTGTTAATAAAGCCCCCAATCATCAATGTTTGAAGGCGGAGTGGGCGCAATAGCATCAACCTTCAAGTTGTCATAAAGGACAAAGTTATCCTGTCCGGGGCTTGCAACGCCCGCATTCAAATCCATCGTTCCAAAATGAGGCAGCAAGCCGGTCAGCGTGGCGCTTGTGTTCGGCGTGAACCAATCGCACAAAAGAATCTGAAAGCCGTCAGGACGTGTTACAAGCAGGCGGAGTTTGCCATTAAGGCTGACTATTTCAAATTTGTTCCACGCCTTGCCCGGCGCGCCAGATGTTTCATACTCTCCCTCCGGAAAGATGCTTGAGAAGCTGGAACTATTGACAGATGCGTTGCCCAGATAATTGGCGCGAGCGGCGTTGTTGCCGGTTGCCCCGCCTGTTCCGTTTCCGTCGTAGTAGCGGTAATCGGTTGAAGAGCCGCCTTCGCCCGAAATGGCAAAATAAAATCCGCTGAATGGCTGATTAGCTCCGGCGTAATCCGAGTTTGCCATAGCAACCCGCGCGGGATCGGCGCTGCCGCCAAAGGTCATCCATTCGGTGGAGCCGGTGCCTCCGCCGACGCCGCCATTATAGTTTATCCAGGCATCAAACGTGATGCGCATGTTGGTCGTGCTGAGCGTCCGCCCCGGCGGCGTGATGGCGGCGAGCGTGGCGGTGATTCCGTTGACTACGCCGTTATTGAGGTTGACTGCCATGCGCAGGGCTTTTGTGCCTGCGCCGGTGGAACCGGGAGATTGCGGAATCGAAGTCGGGAAACCGCCGCCTTGCTGGGAAAACGTCGAATAGTCGTAGGAAAAATTGATGGAGTTATCGCCCGCGATATGTTGCGAAACGTTGAAGTCCGAAGAGACGTCGGTCTCAAAATCGGTCTGATATAGATTGCCTGTCACAATATACCCCGGAGTAATCGGCGCGGGGATGGCCGATATGCGAACGAAACGCACTGCATCGGCGGAGATGGTTCCCGTTGCGGTATTGCGCAGCGTGACGGAACCGCCTGCTCCCGCATGAAAGGGGAATATACCAAGCAGATTCCATTTTCCGCCTTTGGTTGTCTGGTTGGCATACATCGTTGATGTGCCGTTGGCATGGACAATCTCATAGGGAGCGGCGGTGGCGCGCCCGGGCTCGCTTGTCCACCAGGCATACACCTTATACAAACCATCCTCCGCTAAATTGGGTGTCCATTTGACAGAAGCCGCGCCTGCTGTGTTATCGGTAATCAATTGATCAAGATAATATTTCTGAGCGCTTAGCGTATCCGTTGCCCAAGAACCCGTTACTTCCACTTCCTCCACCGTGTTATCCATTGTATTGGCTGACAACACGCACCAGGCGGTAACAACAGAACGTTCGCTGCCATCCGAAGGGGTATTGACGACGCCCGAACCTTTAATCCAAGCCGTTGTTGACCCGCCGCCGTCAAGGCTGATAGATTGTTCGACACCGAGGTCTGCCATCAGCTGAGCAAGTTGTGTATAAGTCATGCCTTCCGCCACACCCGACTGGCGCCCGTCCACAGTTACAAGATACACTTTATAGGGACTTGCCTTATAGCCAATCAGGGTGCGCGGATTAAGGGAATCATAATGGCTTGATGAGGTTCCCTCGTTATCTTGAGTGATAACAACCCCGCCGGATGTGATAAAATGCCCGCGTCCTCCGATGGCATCAACTATTTTATCCCAGTCTGTCGGGTCAGCGGGAACAAAAGAGGAGTTCAATTTCGTCCTCTTGGCAATGGCATGATGGTTGCCTGAAAAACCGAGAACAGAGCGGTTGTTTTCAGGCTTCATAGAACTATTGGTTCCACCGATAAAAACGCCATCAATCTCGACGTAGCTATTTGTCATCAAATAACCATCGCCAGCGGTTATATGATAATAGCCTGCATTGATGGCGGCAACGGCGTCCGAGCGGGCTGCCATGCTGCTGGTTTTTTCATTGGATGAATTGGCTACATTTCCTGCGGCTTTGAAAACGGGCACAAGTTCAACATTCCGATTTGTCATATCCACTTCGATTATGACAATCCTTTGCGCCGGGCTTGGATTTGTGGCTCTTTGCCACGTAACACCGGGCGCAATCTGGGTTTTTGCACCATAAACCATGTTGGGAAAATAAGCTGCATGCGCCAGACAGGTCATGAGGCTCAAGACTGCGAGCATCGCGGCATATCGAATTGATTGAACGGAGCGGCAGCACAAAATCTTTTTCATCGGCGGAGTCCCCCTTTTTTCAAATAATCATCAAAAATTGCCCCCAAAAAATTTTATACGGGGTGCAACAAAAAAGCAGGGTTTAGATATTATTTTAAAACCAAAAGGTCAATTTTTTTTTGGATTTTTTTATTTTTTGACGTATCCGATTTTTGACCAGACCGCGCTGTGAAAGCTTGCCAAGGCAATGATTATACCGGGCGCGGGGGTATAGAGGGCATTCCAGAGTGATGGTTTGCCGGGCTCTCCCGCCAACGCGACCGGCGGCGACCACGTCCGCCCGTTGTCGGAACTGCTCACATATTTGAAACTTGAATTACGCAAGTAATCATATCCGGGCGCGGCGGGGTCTCCATTTTTATTGCCTTTCTGAAATTCGACCGAATCATCCGCCTGAAATGAAACAAACAAGCGGTCGCCGTCTCTGATTACGCTCGGCGCGCCCGATGCCCAGCCCGCCATAACCGGATTCGATGGTTTGTAAATCAGTTCCCGTTCTGACGACCACGTTTTGCCGTCATCTTTGGAACGCACGGCTCGCACAACAAAACCATAGGGAGGCACGTCCGACGCCTCAAAGACGACATACAGGCTGCCGTCGCGCAAACGCACGACCCCCGGCATTCCATCGCGCGAGCCTTTCATCCGCGCCACCACAACCGGCGCGCCCCAAGTTTTGCCGCCGTCGCGCGAGGCGCGCATCTCAACCTGTTGCTCCGGTTTCAAATTTTCCTCGCTGGCATAATAAGCCTGAATCGTGCCATCGGGGAGTTCAAAAAGAAAAGGCTCCCAGATTCCTGTGGAGCCGAGGGCGATGACGCCCCGCTTCTGCCATGTTTTCCCCTTGTCGCTGCTGGCGCTGACCACAAGGCGGTAGGTGTTATTTGTGAAAGTGTGATGGCGATACGCCACGAGGACAGTTCCATCGGCAAGCGCGAGAGGGAAGGCATTAGCAAGGTTATCGCTGGCGGGAGCCTGCGCCGCTTCTGTGTAATCGCCCCAAGTTTTGCCGCCGTCTGTGCTGCGAACTATGCCGATGGCTCTGCGCCCTTCAATAAAATGATCGAACCCGACAAGGAGCGTCCCATCGGCGAGCGCCGTTGCGCGCGGGTAGGCTCCGCTTTTATAGACGGGCTGAAAGCCGCTCTCCCACTGAACGGCTCCGGTAGGGTTTTCTGCCATGCAAAAAGGCAGCAATTGCATAATGCAGACAGCGATAATCCATTTCATGTTTCCAACCTCAAAGATTTCCAAGTATTTATTTTGATATAATGAAGAAATAATGAATTTTTCATCTTGATTGAATCAACATATTTGATGTATGCATTAAATATTATTTGTGATAGAGCCGATTACAAAGTAATTGTAAAAACATGTCAAAGCGAATTTTCATAGAGCGGTTGGGGAAGATATCCGAACCCAATGATTTTGACCGCATATTTTGGAAGGATGCGGGGCATGAGGCTCGTTTTGCCGCCGCCGCCGAGATGGTTTTGGAGTCTGAGTTATTCAGAGGTAAAAATGTCAGCGAATCAAGATTACAAAGAACTGTTCAGCATATTAAACGCCGAAAAAGTTGAATATCTTATTGCCGGGGCGCACGCTGTGATTTTTTATACAGAACCCCGCTACACCAAAGACCTTGATATCTGGGTCAATCCCACAAAAAAAAATGCTGAGCGTGTCTATGCGGCTCTAAAAAAGTTTGGCGCTCCTCTAATTGATATCAATGCTGAAAATTTTGCCGAGCCTGATTTGATTTATCAAATCGGCATTGCGCCCAACCGCATAGATATTATTATGGGGCTTGTCGGTCTTGATTTTGCATCAGCCTGGAATCATCGGGTGGAAAGCACTTATGATGGCATCCCCATATATATCTTATCAAAGGAAGATCTCATTCTGACAAAACGCGCCACTGGTAGACCTCAGGATCTTTTGGACGTTGATAAATTAAAATCTTAGTTTTATCCGACGCCTCAATTACAGATGCCAGCGCGCGTTGTTTATTTCCATCCAATCACCTCTCAATCGGTTTGCAAAGCTTTTCAAGGATGCGAGGGACGGGGACATCATGCCAGCGATCGAATGGTTTGCCGGCAATAGCGGCGCGCGCGCCATTGTATGCGCCCAGCTGCCGAGCCGCCTCATAGAGCGGTATTTGCCAGAAGCGGCTCAATAGTCCGTGCCGCGCCAGATATTTCAAATCCAGCCAGCCGCATAAAAGGGTCTTATACATGAGATATAGGAGACTGCCCTCGCGCGTCCGCGGCAGAATCTTTTTGGCGGCATAACATCGCGAAAACCACCGGCGGTAAATATTTTCCACGCGAGGCGGGTGGCTATGATAAACCTTGCTGCGCGGCTGATAAATAATTTTCCATCCCGCCGCGCGCGCGCGGTTTGCCCAATCGCCGTCTTCAACCATTAAAAGTTTTTCATCAAATTTCACCGACTCCCATGTTGAACGCCGCAGCGCGCTGCTTGCGTTGGAAAAGGCATCCGATTCCGTCGGCTCTCCGCTGCCCGCAGGAAACCAGAAATATTCGAGCTCGATGGCTTCGAACGGGTCTATCTCAACAATGGGGACATGCCGGCTGTAAACGCCGCCGACGGATGCGTCCTCAAACGGTGCCAGCAAGTTTTCCAGCCAGAACTCATCAACAGGGACGCAGTGACCGGAGAGGTAAACAATAAAATCGCCGGTTGCTTTTTCCGCGCCGAGATTAAGGGCATATCCCCAAGAAAAATCCTCCGGCTTGATGCAAAAAATCCGGCAGTTGTGGGCGCGGGCAATCTCAAGCGTTCCATCAGTCGAGCCGGAATCCACAACAACCACGTCCATATCGCCGCGATAATTCTGCCGCTCCACGCCCTGCAGGACATCATGCAGCATCCGCGCTTCGTTCTTCACTCGCAACACAATTGAAACGCTCATAAAAGACTCTTTCCCGCATTTTGTTTTGGCGTGCGAATTCCCAAAAGGGAACAAATCGTGGGGCAGATGTCTATCAACTCCGCCTCCTGAATCTCCGCCTGCTCGATGTCCCGACCAACGGCAAGGGCAAAACCTTGCTGCGCGGGGATATGCGTCTCATAGCCGTGCATCCCTCGGCAGATTTTTCGGAAATGGAAAAAGTCGGGGAATATGAGTGCGCCGGGATGCGCTATCCAAATTAAATCGCCGTATCGCCCGTCCGGCGGCGGCACATGCAACCGCGCGGCTTCCTCGCAGGTCATCACATGCCCCTCGTTGCAAAATGCGGCGTCTGTGTTGAATAAATCACGAAAAATATCGCCGCTTTTTTCTGTGCGAAACCAGAGCCTGACCAATGTGGAATCGAGGAAGTAATCAAAATCCCTGCCCGCGCGGAGACCGGCTTTGCGCCCCGTCCGCAGAATTTTGGACTGGGCATCAAGAATACCCGCCACTTCTAACATGCCGTGATCGCCGATGATGAGCATGCGTCCATCGGGGAACGCCTCAAAGAAGGCGTCGCTCACAATTTTGATGCGTTTATCCACGCGGCGGGTCATGGCTGCGGTTTGGACGCTTTCCGGACCGTAGTCATGTCCTGTGCCGTCGCCCTCGCCGATATAAAGGAGATAAAAATCGCGGGGCGTTTCTTGAAAGGCGCGGCAGATTTGATTCACACGGTCGTCATCGCCGCCCATCGGCATGGTGAGGGAGGCGAAGGTATCATAATAAAAAGTTTTACCGCTCTCCCGCATCACATCAAAAATGGTTTCGATATTCGACCAGTTCGGCTGATGCAAGTCGCGCAGGTCTTCGGTGAGCGCGATGCGCGGAAGAATCTTTAGCGGAATTTCATAAACTGGCTGATTTACCCACCGCACTTTTTTGAACCAGTCGCGGTAAAATCGGCGAATATAACGGCGCATAAATTCCGCGCGCCAGTCGAATAACGAAAGAAGCCAAATATCCTTCTTAAAGGAAAGAAACTCGCTGTTCGTTTCATCATAAGTGAGCGCCGTAAAAAATCCATTCGCATCGGGACGCGTTCCTGTGAAAGTCTCCGCGCGTTCGCAAAAGCCAAAATTGGGGCGCAGGCGCCGTACATACAATCCGCTTTCCGCCAGACGCCACATCGTCGGCGTATTGGGCGGCGTAAAATAATCATAGCGAAAGGCGTCCGCCACTATAAATAATACGGTCGAGGCGGAAAGGGCGGGCGATGCGGGGTTTTGGTTTAGCGCCATATTTGTTCTCGCAGTTTGAGGGCTTCCTTTTGAAGCGATGCCCAGTCGGGCTGGGCGGGCTCCTCAAATCCGGAAACTCCCTTGAGAAAATGATGCGCTCGGGCGAGCAATTCTTCAGAAATTTTATCCCGTTCCAGCGCGCTGACAAGATATATCACTCCTATATTATACCGCAAGTAGTCAAGAAACCATCGGCTCCGTTTCCATATTTTAAAATAGAGCCGTTTGAAAAGTGTTCGCGGATTTTTGAAATGGAGGGATTCAAAAGTCTGCCAGCTCATCGAAACCTCTTGCGCCGGCACGCTGCCATAAGCGGCTGCATAAAATCGTCTCAATGTATTCATATACAACTTTTTTATCATGAAAAACATCTCAATCGGCGGCGCGGGCGGCGCGGCGGCATGAGGCGCGAGTTTATATTTGACCGCCCATTCGCAAAGCGATGTTTCTTCGCAAGCCGCGTTCTGCGTTTTAAATCTTTCCAATCGCCGCCGATAAGAGGCGTCATACGCGCCGTGTAAAATCAGCCGCGCGTCCATGATAGCGATGAGCGCCTTGGATAACTGCCCGTATAAAAATTCAGATTCCTCCGGCGCGAGCGCCCGTCCGCCCATGTCCGCGCGCCATGCGCCGATAAACGTCCAGAGCCGCGTGAAAAGCTCGCCTTGTGCCTCTTCAAGCGGCATCTTGTTTGCTTTCATCGCAGGAACAAGATTCAAAATTTCGCCATCTCCTTCGATAAGGCGGCTGGCATATTTCAAATCATAATGATACATTGTGAACTTCAGGCGGGGCAGGGCGGACAAGGGATGCGATTCGATGTGAACCCACGGTATGCCGAGTTCGCCGGCAAGGCGCGTCCCCAAATCATGGATGACGCCTTTATCGAAAGGCTTCTGCACGATGAGTTCAAGGTCATAATCATTGGCTGGGCGCCAGCGTTCCTTGCGCCGAATCACGCCTCCTTCGCCGCGCCCGAATCCCCCCACTAAAAAAAGGGCGACAAAATCTTTTTCTGAAACATGCGAGCGTATAGTCTTGACGATATGCCGCAGGTCGTCGGCAATCTGCGCATCAATATCTTCATCGGCATCAACAGTGTAATGGAACATGAAAGGTTCTTGAGCCTTATATTTCTCCGAAGACCGTTTTTCCGCCCGCCACGGTGGCGCTGATTTTCATATCGCGCAAGGCTTCGGGCGAAACCGCGAATGGATTCTCTTCCACCAACACAAAATCAACGCGCGCCCCCGGCGAAAGCGTTCCTTTGATGTAGCCTTCGCCTGCAATCACCGGCGGCTCGGAAATAAACGCCTCCAGCGCCTCATGAAGGCTCAGCCGTTCCTGTGTGAACCAGCCATCCGCCGGGTTGCCCGCGCCATCTTTGCGCTCCATCGCCGCATAAATTCCCCAGAATGGATTCACCGGTTCAACGGGGCTATCCGAGCCGAAGATTATCGGCATCCCCGCCTCTTTCATTGTGCGGAAGGCATACGCCCAACGGGCGCGACCGCCCCAAAAACGATTCGCCGCCGACCAGTCGCTGAAAATATGCACCGGCTGAACGGACGATACGGTTTTGGATTTTTTTAACAGCGGCAGAATTTTTTCGCTCAAAAGTTGAAAGTGTTCCACGCGATTCCATGTTCCCGGCGGCGGGTCGCTTGCCTCCGCATAAACTTCCAAAATGGTGCGGACGGCGCGGTCTCCGATGGCATGGGTCATGGTGGCGATGCCCGCTTTGTTGGAGCGATCCACAAGGTCAAAAAGTTCCGGCTTGTCTCTCATCATGATACCGAAATTATTCGGCTCGTCATCATAAGGCTCATCCATCCAGGCGGTGCGCCCGCCAAGTGAGCCATCCACAAAAAGTTTGACGCCGCCAAATCTAAGTCTGGCGTCGCCTAAACCGCTGTGCATCTTCGCCTTTATAAGGTCGTCCAGTTTTGCCACAGGAAAATAAAAAAGGACATTCAGGTGAAAATCGGGATCGTTTTTGATTTCCTGCAACAGACCAAAGACATCGGCGTTATCCGCGGCGTGAACGTTCACAATTCCGAAACGGTTAAGATGCGCCCCTGTTTTTTTGAGGAGTTCTTTTTTGCGATATGCTGGAATTTCCGGAATAACGGCGCAGATGAGATCGGCGGCGTCCTCTTTGAGGATTCCGGTCGGTTCGCCGGTTTTGGGGTCGCGCTCAATCTCGCCGGCTTTGGGGTCGGGGGTTTGCGCCGCAATCCCCGCCATTTTGAGCGCCAACGAATTTGCCCAAAGGAGATGCTCGCATTTGCTGAAAAGAAAAACCGGGTTTTCCGGAAAGAGTTCATCAAGGCTTTTTTTGGTGGGAAGGGCGGGCGGATCCCAAAGATTGTGTCCCCATCGAGAACCTTGAATCCACTCGCCTGCGGGCGCATTGCTGCGCGCCTCCTTCAACATGCGAACGGCTTGCGATTCGTTTCGGGCGGATGAGACATCCACCGTTCCCAGATTAATGCCTGTATCCATCAGGTGGAGATGCGCGTCCGTGAAAGCGGGCAGCATCACACGGTTTCCGCAATTCACCCGGCGCAGCGCGCCTAAGCCGGTGATAATCGGGTTCGGCTCATTAAAAAGTTGAATCACAACCCCGCGATGGCATAGCATCGCTCTCGCCTCGGGTTGCACTTTATTAAGGGTTAGGATCCGGGCGTTCTCATAAAGTTTCAAATCTTTCCTCCTCGAAAAAAAGATTACCAATGGGAGATAATATGGTCGTCAGCCGGATCAACGGTGCCGTTGCCGCCTATGGAGCACGTCGGCGCTTGAACGGCGGGATTGATATGATAAGTTCCTCCGGAGGGGCACTTGGGAATATCATTCATTTTCAAAAAGGGCAAAATCTCCTGCCATGTTGTATTCGCAACGGCGACGCCTTTGCGCTCTTCGGCGGCGCGTTTTGCTTGGGCTATGCGGACGAGCATATCTCGGCATTGTTTGGCTTTTTCTATTTTTTCCGGAGTCGTCTCGCCTGCGCGCTGAATTTCTCTTGCCTTTTTTTTCGCTTGGGCTTTGGCGCCCATAACCTTGCCTTGGATGTCGCCCACATTTTGCGTCCAAACAAACACCGCGCCAATGATGACAACCGCTGCAATGAGGATTTTAATAACCTTTGCCATTTCATTTTCCTCCTTTTTCTCCCAGTGTTATTACAAAGGGCGCTTTTTAGGAACGCCCGAACGCCGGGGAAATTTATCAGGACATTTATCCTGTTTCCTTATCGTGATAAAGGTGCGCATTTTACCGGAAAAAGGAAGGTGATAAGTCTTTTGTTGCTCGATTTTTCCTTGCAGTTCCATTAAAGCGCCCTCGCCGCGCGTGATTTCGATATCGGTCATTTTGCCCTTGTAGGCGTAGCACAAGCCGCCCGTTTTAATAAACGGAAAAACATATTCGAGGAGGATATTGAGCTGCGCCAGTGAACGGGCGATGCCGATATCAAAACGCTCCCGCAGGTTTTTATCGTGACCGGCATCTTCCGCCCTGCCCAGACGGACGCTTACATTATTCAAACCGCATTCCTTTACAACCGCTTCAACAAACTGAATCTTTTTGCGCGTGGCATCCAAAAGGCAGAAATGCGTTTCGGGAAAAAGCGGTGCAAGGACGAGCCCCGGAATCCCCGCGCCGCTACCGACATCAATCACCTGCTCCCCCGCCTTGAATCCCGGAAACATGGTAAAGGGCAGGAGCGAGTCAATAAACAGCACCTCATAAATTTCTTCAGATGTCTTGAGCGAAGTCAGATTATACTTTTGATTTTCTGAAAGGATTGTTTTGCAGAAATTGGAAAAGAAATTTTCAGTTTCATCAGGATGCGGCAGGTCAAAATTCTCTTTTAAAAAGGTGCGAAAAAAATTGAAACTCTTTTCCCCGTCGCGAAAAAACCTAACCGTTTTCATACATCACCCGTTTACAAAATATATAAATAAATAAAGTAAAAAATTGCCCCGCCCCACGACCAAAACGTATTTTTAATACTATTAACGCTCTGTATAAATCAAGACCTAATACTACATATTTTTTAGTTTTTTCAAGAGTTTCAAAAAGATGCGGCTATTTAAAGAATCGGTATTTCACCAGCGTATAAAGGGAAGCAAAGCCGTCGCCCCAGTAGAGCTTTTTGCCCTCTTTGCGGCTGCGAGGCTTGTAGCGTATGGGGATTTCGAGAATCGTCAGCCCTTTCTTGATGAGCTTCACCGTCAACTCCACCGTGAAGGCAAAGCGATTGCTCTGGATGGTAATGTTTTGAATCGCTTGCCGCGGAAAAACCTGATAGCAGGTCTCCACATCGGTCAGATGGACTCCGTAAAGCAAATTGACCATGATATTAATGACGCGGTTTCCCCAGTATTGCAGGAAGGTCATCTGGGGTTTGCCTTGCAAAAATCGCGAGCCAAAAACAACCTGCGCCTTGCCCTCCATGATAGGTTTGAGCAGTTCGGGATATTGAGTGGGATCCAGTTCGAGGTCTGCGTCCTGGAAGATGATAATGTCGCCGGTGGCGGCTTTAATGCCCTCCTTCTGGGCATAGCCCCGCCCTTTGCGGCAATGTTCATAAATAACTTTTGTATCCTCGAATTTTTCCTGTTGTTTCAATATTTCCCTTGTGCCGTCCGTGGAATCGCCATCCACGACGATGATTTCTTTTTCGATAGGCACGGCGCGCACCATTGAAAGAATCTGCTCGATGGTACGTCTTTCGTTATAAACCGGCATGATGACGGAGAGTTTCATGGATTCTTTTTGCTGGTATCTTCATTCAATCCTTGATGATATGACCTAATGCAAAACGCCAGTTGGTAAAAGGCGAGGTTTGATATATGATTCGGCGGGGCATGCCCTCGAACACAAACACAACAACGCCCTCTTTGCTGTTCATCATCTCTTTGGTGGCGCTGGTCAGGGAATCGCTCCCCAATAAAGTCGGGTCAAGGAAAACGCGCCCCGCTTTCCAGTTCATAACTAAAATGCCCTCTTCGTTCAGTGCATAAAAAATTAAATCATCGGGAATGTTCATTTCCTTTTTAAGCGTCTCTTTCAATTGTTCAAGAAAAATGGACGCCCCCAGCGCCCCGATTACCTTGCCTTCTTTGATGATTGGCGAGGCGCAGATTAGGGATTTATTGCCGGTGGATTTGCTGACCACAAAGAAATTAACGATTTTTTTCCCTGCCATCAAGTTGGGAAAATAATCTCTATCTTTCAGGTTCTGCCCCGTGAGCCCTTTTTCCACTGTGTGATATGCGCCATCAGGATGCACAAACCAAAATGTAGCGGGAACGCAAGATTTTTCAGCCGCCTCCAGCAGGGGTTTAATTTTCTCCCAATCGCCGGAACACGCCTCTTGCGTCTGAGATAAAAGTTCCAGCGTATCGCCGACTTTTTTAATATGATTATCCGACAGAGAAATCATCGCCGCTAAAACGATGCGCCCGTCCGTCATAATGTTATTTTGTTGATTAACGGCGGCATTATCCTGGGACAGGATATTTGGACAAAGATTAACAACCGCAAGCAAGATTACCGCGCATGAGACCCAATGTGTTTTTTTCATGTTTTTCTCCTTAATTTATGATGCCGAACGAGCTCGTCCCGTTGCCCATTGGCGCCGCCGCTCGATGGCTTCGCGCATGGTGACCGAAAGGGGATAGGTATCCCTTAAAGCCTGATGGATATTCTCGGTCGAAATATCCGTCTTGTGTTCAAAGGCGTCATAGAGCGCGGCGACAACAGCCTGCTCTATTTCCGCTCCGCTGAAACCCTCCGCCGCATCCGCCAGTTTTTCCAAATCGAACTTTGCGGGGTCGCGATGGCGCTTTTTCAAATGAATCGCCAGAATCTCGCGCCGCTCTTCAAGGTTGGGCAGATCCATAAAAAATATCTCATCAAAGCGTCCTTTGCGCAGAAGCTCCGGCGGGAGAAATTCCACCTCATTTGCCGTGGCTATAACAAAAACGGAAGCCTCCTTCTCCTGCATCCATGTGATTATGGTGCCAAAGACTCGCGCCGTTGTGCCGCTATCGGAAAAATTAGATGACTGCATCCCCGCAAAACCTTTGTCAATTTCGTCAATCCAAAGAATCACCGGCGAGATGGACTCCGCAATGGAGATGGCGCGGCGGACATTTTGCTCGGAGGAGCCGATGAAACTGCTGAAGAGGCGCCCCATATCCAGCCGCAGAATCGGCAGCGACCAGAAATTCGAGACCGCTTTGGCGCAAAGGCTTTTGCCGCATCCCTGCACGCCCACAAATAAAACGCCTTTGGGAACGGGAAGTCCGAACTCTCTCGCCTGCGGCGTAAACGCCATTCGCCGTTTTTCCAACCAGCGCTTGAGCGCCTTCAGACCGCCCACCTGTTCCATCTGCTCGGCGGCGTCAATATATTCCAGCGTCCCAGTCTTGCGGATAATCTGCCGCTTTTCCGAATAAATGAAAGGGATTTGCGCGGAGGTCAGGCACCCTGTCATGACAAGGGTTTTTGCAAAGACATTCTCCGCCTCATTGAGCGTCAGCCCCACCGCCGCCTCAAGGATGCTGGTCATCGCCTCCGGCGCGGTGTCCACCTTGAAATTGGGGTGCTCCCGCAAATCATGCGCGATGGAAAGATAAAGATGTTCTATGTCCTTGCGGTCGGGCAGCGGAAAATCCACAATATTAATATCCTTCTCCAAATCGGGCGGCAGGTTCAGCGTCGGCGAAAGCAGAATCACAGAGGTGGAGGTGTGCCTTAAATAATAGCATAGGTCGCGCAACCCGCGAATAACGGAAGAATCTTTGAGATACGGATGATAATCTTTGAGAACAAAAATTGACGGCTCTTCAAAAGATTGAATCTCTTTGAGGAGCAAAATCGGGTCTTTGGTGCCTTTTTTGCCCTCTACTGCGTCATCCAGACCGCTGCGATGGCGGACAAGTCCTTTGGAGATTGTCCATACATAAACCTTTTTATCGCGCTTGGAGGCGATGTTGTCAACCTCCTGCATGACACGCTCTTCTTCCCATGAGACGATGTAGATGATGGGGTATCGGGCGCGGATGAGAATCTCCAACTCTTGGCGTCCGTTAATCCTTGCCATGGAAGGCTCAACGGGTTTTGATTGCTCGTCCAATTGATAAACCATACAGGAGTTTTCTCACATGGCAAAAAATCATAAAATGGGAGCGTCGGGATTTTCCACTGCCCCATTTTTGTCCTGTTTGAGCGCCTCATGGCGCAGGTTTCTTAATTTTCCCACAAGGAGGGCGCGCTGGGCAAAACTCAAACGATCCACAAAAAGCGTCCCGTTCAGGTGGTCAATCTCATGCTGAAGCACGCGCGCCAAAAGACCGTCCGCCTCGATTTCCCGCTCCTTGAAATTCAAATCGCGAAAGCGCAAAATCAGCGATTGCGGGCGGTAAATCTTGCCATCAATGCCGGGCACGGACAGGCATCCTTCATTGTAAGAAATATCATCCTCCGATTCCCAGACAATCTCCGGATTGATGAACACCTGAAGGCGGCGTTTGGGGTTGGTTCTTTTATCCCGCGAGATATGGTCAATATCCACCACCAGAGCGCGGACGAGCTCGCCCACCTGCGGCGCCGCCAGACCAATCCCCTCATCCGAGCGATAAAGCGTTTCCGCCAGTTCGTCAATAAATCCCCGCAGCTGCGCCGTATCCGCTTCCAAAGGCAGCGACTTTTGCTTCAAAATGGGATTGCCGTATATTAAAATTTTGCGAGACATCTCTCTGCTTAAACCAAAAAAGTTGAAAATATCTAAATCAAAAAACTTATAGGCGTCAACTTGAATTATTTACAACAACGGATAGTTTTCAAAAGATTTATTAGTCGGAATGAATCCATTTTTCGTAAGCGGCGGGTCCGGCGAAAACGGCTGCTTTGCCCTCATATTTCGCGCCGGCTGTGGAGGTGTGGATAAAGCCGTTGTAATCGCCGACTAAAACGGTGTGCAAAATTTTATTTTCTGGGTTTGTGTGCATGATTATGTCAACCTGCCGGTTTTTATCGCGATAACGGACAAGGTTTTGCTCTTGTGTTTTTTCAAGCGGGATATCCTTTTGGATGCGTTCTATCATCAAAAGGGTTTTGCGCCAAGTTCCTCCTGTGGGACCGACAATCGGTTTGCCGTTTATTTTGATGTTGCGGTCGTCATAACACAGGATGTTCAAAAAATGTTTGGGATTTCGCCCGAGCCACTCAACCAACTTATCGCCGTGTTTGTCCTCATCGCTATAGCCATAATTGGCGTCCAGAAATGAAATCCTCATAATGTCGTCGGGAATCTGGTCATGATTATTGATATAACCAAAGATGAAGCTGCCGCCGCCGCTGTGCGAGGATAACTCCAACGAGACGTCAACGCCGGGGATCTGCCTGCGGACAAATTCAACGGTCTCTTCGATGCGTTTCCCGCTATCGGGATATTTTTTCCGCCAAGCAGGCCAAGACCTGCCGCCTGCTTCCAGATAGGCGACAATGATATTTTCCTCCTCGATAACCTCCCGCATGCGGCGTGTCTGCGCGCCGATGTGCTGGATTCCGTAATGCCAGTCCACACCGGGCTTGAGTTTTTTGCCAAACGTCTGGCTGAGCGTATTGCCATTGGGAAGGGCGTAGAGGATTAATCGCGTGGGCTTTGAGGGGTCAAATTGCTTTGCGCTCGGCGCGTTAATCAAAATTTTTACATCGTCCTGAATTGTGGCGGAGGTGTATTGCTCTTCGAAATGAGGGCTGACATCAAAACCGGGCAATCTGCCGCCATTAACAGAGCCGCATCCAAAAACCAGAAAAGCAAACGATAAAAACTCCAAAAGAAATAAAAGGGTAGTATATTTTATGCGGAAATTTAACAATATCTATTGCTCCATTATTAAAGGTAGATTTCCGGTTTGGGCGAGCGTCCCATCAGGTCGCGAAGGGCGTCCAGCGGTTTTTTCCCCATATAAATCAAATTATAAACTTCCTGCGAAATGGGCATGGAGACCTGATATTTTTGAGACAGGGCAAGAACGGAATCGGCGGTTTTCACGCCTTCAACAACCATCCCGATTTCGCGCAGGGCTTCTTCAACGGTGCGCCCTTTCGCAATCAATTCGCCGAAATTGCGGTTGCGGCTGTGATGGCTGGTGGCGGTGACGATGAGATCTCCGATGCCGGAAAGACCGCTAAAGGTCTCCGCGCGGGCGCCCATCGCCGCGCCCAATCGGATAATCTCCGCCAGACCCCGCGTCAATAGCGCCGCCTTGGTATTATCCCCGAAACCCAGCCCGTCCGAAACGCCCGCGGCAATAGCGATGACATTTTTTACGGAGCCGCCGAGCTGAACGCCTATCAAATCATCGTGAAAATAGACCCGCAAAAATTCCGTGTGGAAAATCTCCTGAACTTGGATGGCAAGATTTTTTTGGGCAGATGCAGCCACAATGGATGAGGGCATTTTGCGCGAAACCTCTTCCGCATGGGTGGGTCCCGTGAGGCAGCAGATATTATCGCGAGCCGCCGCGCCCAGAATATCCTCCACCACTCCCGAAAGCGGCAGAAGGCTCCCCTGCTCAATGCCTTTGGAACAGATGACAAATTTCTTTTCAGCGATGCGCGCATTTGCCTTTTGCATCTCAGCGGAAAGGGAGCGCACGGCATGGGAGGGCGTGACAATAATCAGATATTCCGCGCCATTAACAGCGCTGGCGAGTTCATATTCAAAGGAAACATTTTCCGGCAGATGAAGCCAGGGCAGTTTGGGGTGCACACGGTTTGCCTTTAGCGTCTCCAAGATTTCCGCCGAGATATCCCACATACGGATTGGAAATCTTTTTTCCGCTAAAAGAGCGCCCAGCGTGCAACCCCAAGTTCCCGCCCCTAAAACGGCTATGTTGATGTTTTTAGTTGTCAATTTTCGCCTTTGTTACGGCAGATCATAATGTTCCACTTCCACCTTTGAGAGATAGACTCTGCCGCGTTCATAAACAACGCCATCCACCAAATCAAAGGCGACAATAATCCGGTTTTTGTATGCGTCCTCGCCTGTATAAAATTCTCGCGGCGACTCCATGAACACTGAGTATTCCAAACCCGCTGTGTTGGGCAGGTGATTATGATACGTTCCTGCGCCTTTGTTAAAAAGTTCATAAACATTAGCCAAATCCCAACTTGCGGTATGCAGACGCATCCTGATGCGGGCAATGGTTTCACGCGTGGCGGCATCAGGAACTTTTAATGTGAAGATTGCCCTGTAGAGTCTGTTCGGCTCATAATCAACCGAGGCAACGTTAACAGGCACAGACCACTGTCCATAATCCGGCAACCCTTCTTTGCCAATCGGTGGCGATGGCGTGGCGCCCGATTCCAGATATAAGCCGTTCGTTCCTCTGCCATAGGCAACAGGTCCAAAAAGCGTTGGAATCGTCTCCGGCACCCAGACGGAGAAATCCTCTGCGGTGCTGTAAGAAAGGGCGGGGGTGGCGATGCTCCTCGGTGGAATGTTGAATCTTATCACCTCCGCTTCGTCAAGGAAGAGCGCGCCAAATTGTTCAGCGGAGAAATTCACAAGGTCAAAGTTCAAAATCAGCGCCCGTTCTGATTCCGGCGCGCCGGAAAGGTCCGGCGGCAGGAA
This sequence comes from candidate division BRC1 bacterium ADurb.Bin183, assembly GCA_002070185.1. Classification (GTDB taxonomy): domain Bacteria; phylum Sumerlaeota; class Sumerlaeia; order MWCT01; family MWCT01; genus MWCT01. Next base: position 5,892 of record MWCT01000021.1, on the reverse strand, counting down.
GTAGGAATAGTAATCCTGCCAAGTTTCGCCGATGGCGTTCAACCCTTTGTCCACAATGAGCGAGGCGCCGGATAGGAAAACGATATTCGTCCAGCGCAAGCGCGCCATCGGGGATTTCATGCGATCGGGCTGATCCGTCCGAACGCGGTAACGGGCGCGATAGATCTTGTTGGGCGCATAGGGTATCGCCGCCGAATCTTTCAGATGCCAATATCCATAAAGGTTCACAGTGAACTTGCCGTTAACGCCAATCTGTCCCGCAGGCTGGAGGGGCGGAGCCATATAGAAGGCGCCGTCTTTTGCGTCCACATAGGTTCCGGGAGCCGGCGTCCCCACAATCCAGCCTTCCAAATCGGGGTTATCGAACGGATAAAATGCCAGATTTTCTTCGCCGGTCACATTATACGGAATGGCAACTGTGCCTGTGGCAACGCTGTCCGCTTCGGCAAGGACGTTCACAATGCCGTTCCTATTATAGAAAAGTGTATTCAGCGCCAGTCCGCCGGATGTCATCACGGACTCCGCTGTCCCCAGCGTCCCTGCGCTTGTGCGGAAAATGACAGGAATCACGTCTGAAATCAGGTCGCCCCAGCCGTCCATAACCGTCGCGGTTAGATTAACCGTCACATTGTAATTGTCAACATTAGGCGGATTGGCGGCAAGTATAACCATGTTGGAAAGCCGCTTGGCGGGCAGGAAAATTACCCTGCCCAGAATCGGGTCATCTTCTTTATGATAAATGACCGCCTCTGCGAGCGAAACCGAACCCACAAGAAAATCATTATATGTTGCTATCACGTCATCACGCTCGCCGCCGCCGGGCAGGTCGAACTTGCCCAGATTTATAGCCTGATTGCGCACCAAACCGAAGACGTTTCTATTCACAATCGAACCGCCGAGCGTCACGGAGAATGTGGTCGGCGGGAGCGAAACAACCGGCTCTTCCTGGAGGCGCACCAGATCCACGCCGCCATCGAGGAAGCAGTCATAAACATAGAGTTTGACGTCGCCGCCAAAGTCATCAGCTGCGATTGCGTCGCCATAAACCCTCCGGTTGCGGGCGACAATCGGCGATGCGTCAAAGGCGGCATCCGCTCCTGCGCCGACTATGACGCTGCTTAACACAGTCACCGTGCCGTCATCAGCGCCCAGACCGCGCTCGGAGAGAACCATAACACCGCGGCGCAGATTCTGCATCGTATTCTGGACGATGAGCAGCGGATCCGTTCCGCCGATAACCATGACGCCCACCGGCGTATCCGGCACCCTTGTCGGAGGCGTCGGGTCGGCAAACGTCCCCGTGGTTGGGCAGTCCAGATTGAAATGATCCACAAAATCGCCGACTGCGGGCTCCCAACCAGTTGTATCATTTCGGAAAGCCGCATCCGCTCCGAAGCGGTTGTTGTAGATGCCTTCGCGTTTCGGTCCAGCGCCATCGGGATCAAAACTGTTCATGCCTGCCGAGGTATTTGTGTTTTCGCTGCCGTCTATCAGAACGCCAAAATAGTTGTTCATGAAATCATTATCATTGATAGATATCTGCGCCATATCAATGGCGGCGGGATAAACCCAAGCGCGCACGCCGATATCGCAGAAATTGAACGTGTTGGTGGTGATTTCCACTTGCGCCGCTGTCACGAGGACGCCCGCTCCGTTTTTGAAGAGTCCATCTCTTTTGCCGATGTTGATAAACTGGCAACCTTCGATGCGGTTGCCTATTGATGTTTCATCCGGCATGCCGAGCCGACCTGTCATCTCAACGCCAATAGACAGGTTTTTGAATATGATGTTTGTCAAGAGCAGGTTGTTGCACGTTGAAGATACACTCACGGCGTTGTGGCGGATGCCAACCAGCGCATTGACGTCATTTTCCGCATCGGCATCGCCGTGCCCCAGTTCGGGATTCGTGCCATCTTCCGCAACGGCGGGATTATTATCGCCGTCAATGGTCATTCCAGAGATGCTCACATTATTCCCGATAATTTCAATGAGCGTTGTCCCGACCCCAATATCGGTATTCACCGTGGAAACAGGGTCGCGGATTATAACACCGGACGCCGAATCGCCGATAACGGTTACGCCTTTGCCAATTTGAATCGGATAGGCAGCCTCCGCGTCATACACGCCATCGGCGATATAAATCGTTCCGCCCGCCGCAACGGCAAAATGTCCGTCCGTGATGTTATCAAAATGGTCATAGCCCCATCCGGGGGTCGCAATAGTAAACGCGCGGCTGACCCAAACCGGATCCGGCTCGCTCATTCCGGTAAAGGGCAGGAAGAAAACCTCTCCTTGCGCTGGGTTATCCGGCTTGTGGTCAATGGTGAGTTCAATGGCGGCATAATCCGTTGTGCCCCAGTAATTCTTTAACGCCCACATATCAATCGGGCTGGCATTGCGCAGATTCAGCGTCGCATTGATTGAAATATTATTCAATCCGGCGGAACCGAGCGCGCCAAAGCCCATATCAACCTCGCCTCCATTCACAATCACGCCGATATTATTATGGGCGATGTAGTTTCCTTCGATGATGAAATTGCCAGTATCTATCTGAATAGCGGTGTCCTGATGATGATGGATTTCATTCATACGGATGAGCCCTCCAAAGATGTCCCCAAAGGCGCCGACTGCCCAGATGCCGTCCACTGCCACGCCGGGATATGTGCCGCAGTTGGAAATCCTGTTGTTCGTAATCAGCAAGACGCCGTCGCCTGGGGTATTGATGCCATCGAGCATGATGGCGGTATGCCCGCAGGTGGTGATGGTGTTGTCATCGAGCGTGACATTGCGGCATAAAGGCGCCGAGGTGGAGCCGTCGCTCTGCCCGACAAAGATACCATAAGCCTGCGTGAACGGCGTGGATGAAAGGTTAGTGATAATATTGGATTGAATATTGATATTTTCCGCCGTCAAAGCGCCAAGCCCTTCAACATTGTCGCTGCCAACCGCGATGCCGTAGTTGCTGCCGCCGGTGATGATGTTGCCTATAATGTTGCAGTTGGAGGAGTTGGCGATGCGGATGCCGCCGCCGAGCCCTTCGATGCGGTTGCCCAGAATATCCGCCTGACTGTGCTCAACCACAATCGCGGAGCCGTTGATGTCGTTGCCGGCAAACTCGCAATTCATAACAATTAGATAATCGTTAGGATTGCCCGCTACGTCCTTCATCTCAATGCCGATGTAGCTATTGATGAATCGGAAGCCTTCGATGCTCACGGCATCATTGCCGGCGGGACGTATCGCAATTGGGATATCGAGCCCGCCGGTCAGGGCGCGCCCTGTGCCCAGACCGTCAATGACAGTCGTAGCGGCGCCCTCCACGCTTGCCAGGCAGACCTCTTTGTCAATATCAATCGCCTCATTATAATTTCCGCTGAAAACTTCAATGGTTCCGGCGTCTTCAACCTCAGCAAGAGCAGGAACAATGGCGCCAAAGGCGTCATAACCAAAATAATGAGGATTGGAAGGCGCGCCCGGAACGATAATCGCCTCATCATAAACGCCCGTTGTCCAGTCGTCATCCACATATACTGTTGTCGGAACGGGGCGAATCGTAAAGACCGCCGCGTTGCTGTCAACGCTGCCCGGACCGGGATTAATAACGGTGACATTAACAGACCCAGTTGTGGCAATATCCGCAGCCGATATATCCGCCGTCAACTGATTGACAGAAATGAAATGCGTGGGGCGGTCGGAGCCGTTCCAACGGACAATTGATGTTACGCCAAAGTTGTTGCCGTTGACTGTCAGCGTAAACCCAGCCCAACCCGCAGTCGCCGTTGCCGGGTCAATACTGGCGATTATCGGATCCGCATCAATAATATCAAACTGGGCGCTCACGCCGGTCGTCAAACCATCAGAGGAGGCGTTCAGCGTATATCCTGCGCCCGGCTTATCAATAGACAAACCATTAAATGTAGCGGAGCCGTTGACTGCGTTCACAAGCGTTACACCGCTCAATGTGCCGCTGCTGGGATTATTTCTGATGGAAAGCAAAATAGCTCCGCCAAAAGTGATGGCGAGGTTCCCGTCCGCATCCCGCGCCTCAACGACCGGCGGGGGCGCGATGAGGAAATTCTTGTTGGTGTTCGTTGGCTCTGTGACAAAAACCAATTGCGTTGCAAGACCCACGCTCGGAACGCATGTGTAGTTGTTGAGCGTTGCCCACGGACTGAACATGACATCATCGCTGACCGCATTGCCCAGTCCGCCGGGGTTGGAGGCGTGCTGCGGACCGCTCGCATCGCCCCACCAGTTGCAAGTGGCGTCAATCGCCGCGCCGGCGGTGTTGTTCACGCCGTAAAGGTTGTTGCCGGAAATGTTATTCAGATTAACCAACGCCCCTGCAATATTTTCAACCAGAATACCGGTATCGTTGCCGACGATGTCGTTGCCGGTGATGGTTCCAAACGCATTCGCGCCGTTGATGCGGATGCCGCATTGCGCGCCGGAGATATTGTTGCCTTCGGCGCCGGTGCCGCCGATACTAGCCTGAATGTTATTGCCAAAAATGCTCGCCATATCCACGTTTTTGGCAAAACCGGAAATTGTATTATTCCTTAAAATAGCGTAACTGCTTCCGATAAAGCCGGGTGCCCATGCAAAATCGCCGCTATCGCAAAGCCAGATTCCCGCCGCCGTCCCATCGCCAAGGTCTGCGCTGCCGCTAGCCGTCAGGGTGTTTTCGAGGATTTGGATAGGCTGTAGCGCGGGGGCGCCGAGCGCGGCAATTCCCACATCCTGCGCGGAACCTTGAATATTATTATACGAAATGACCGCCTCTCCCGCAGGCTGAACCAGAATGCCAAGGTCTTGCGGCGTTCCGCCGATGGTCAAGTCAATATCATTGGCATCAAGGGCGCTTCCGCCGATAATGGTTCCATCCGCCGCCGTGTTCAGAATCATCGCCGCAGGCGATAGAACCATCGGCGTGGCAATCAGCCCGCTGATTCGGTTCTTTGTCGCAACCAACCGTGTGGGAACGGATGGCGCAAGAACGTTGTCGCATTTGATAGCGCAGGGGATGGCGGCAAATGTGTTGCTTGTGATTTGCGCGTCCGAATTGAAAACGCCCACCGCATCCGCATCAACCAGCGCAGAAATATTCTGGAAGGAACTGTTAGAAATAATATGACCGCCGGTTGGGGCATTGCCAACCTGCAGATGAACGCCGCGTCGGAAGATGTTCCGAATGGAAACGTTATCCACAATTATTCGGTTGAAGCTGCCGGAACCAAAATTCCAGTCGGTGATGATGGCATTGCGGAAGTTATCCTTGCCGGCAGTGAGAAGCGGATTTGCCTGACCGTCAATAGTCAGGTCGCGGATGGTTACGTCGTCGCAGCGAATGACAAACGCCTGCTGAGGATTGACGCCGCCAAAGGCGCTGTTGACATTATCATCTTCCGCATAAGGCGCAATCACAACGCCGGAGCGGCTCTGCCCCTGCAAGGTCAGCGCGCTGGCAATCAGCGTGTTTGTGGTGGTGTAGGTTCCATCCGCCACGCTGACCACGCCGCCGGATGTGACAGCATCCACGCCGCGCTGAATTTCGGCGATTGTGGTATAAGGGGCGTAGAAGCTGTTAGTCGTTACATAAACATTATCTTCTTTGAATGTGAGGAGACCAAGCGCAAGATAATCAATCTTGTGCTGAACCTTGTCCTCAACTTCGAAGAATTCTGCCATAGTCATAGCGGCGGGGAGTTTTTCGCCCCCCGCAACGCCGAAGGTGTTATGCCGAACATCCACATCCACCACCGCGGGGGACATGGTTGTGTTAGGATAGGTTGCCCAATAAGGATGGGCAGTGGAATCGCCCGCCGCGCCGTCCAGCGAGATGAATGCGGTTAATTCCTGCTTGAAGATATTCTCATCGCCGGCGCCGCCGAT
>MWCT01000020.1 GCA_002070185.1 candidate division BRC1 bacterium ADurb.Bin183 | reverse complement strand
GGGCGATGTTATCGGAATCGGAGTGGACGCCACGGGCAGTTCGCCGATGCCGGTGGATGGCGAAGGCGAGCCGCTGGCGCGCCATGATAAATTCAAGAGCAATCCCCATGCGATGGTCTGGCTCTGGAAAGACCACACCTCTCATGCGGAGGCGGCGGAAATCACGGCGCTGGCGCGGCGCATTCGTCCGCACTATCTTGACAAATGCGGCGGGACGTATTCCTCCGAGTGGTTCTGGTCAAAGCTGCTTCGCTGCGCCCGCGTTGCGCCGGAGGTCTTTGATGCCATCCACACTTGGGTGGAAATTTCGGACTGGATACCCGCAATGCTGACGGGCACGCAGGCTCCGGCGGCGATGAAGCGCGGCATTTGCGCCGCCGGTCATAAGGGGATGTTTCATCCTTCGTGGGGCGGATATCCCGATGAGGATTTCTGGGGGAGGCTGGATAAAAGGCTTGTTCGCATCCGCCGCACGCTGCCGAAATCGGCGCATACGATTGCAAAACCGGCGGGCGGTTTGAGCGCGTATTGGGCGAAGATTTTTGGTCTGCCGGCTGGGACGCCTGTGGCGGTCGGCGCGCTGGACGCCCATCTTGGCGCGGTTGGTAGCGGCATACGTCCGGAAACTCTTGTCAAAATTATCGGCACATCCACATGCGATATGATGATTGCGCCGCTCAAAAAAGGTTTGCCGGATATACCGGGTCTGTGCGGCATTGTGCCGGAGTCCATTCTTCCGGGCTATCTGGGACTGGAGGCGGGGCAGTCCGCCGTTGGGGATATTTTTAACTGGTTTGTGCGGGAGTTTCAATCGGTTGGGAGCGCAGATGAGGCTCATAAAAAACTGAGCGCGGAGGCGGCGCGGCTGCAGGCGGGCGAGAGCGGTTTATTGGCTCTGGATTGGCACAATGGCAATCGGACAATTCTTGTGGATCAGCGGCTCACAGGGCTTTTGGTCGGGATGACGCTCCGCACAAATCCCGCGGAGGTTTATCGCGCGCTAATCGAGGCGACCGCTTTTGGGGCGCGGCGGATTATCGAGCGGTTGGAGGAATACGGCGCAAAAGTGCGGCGCGTGATTAATTGCGGCGGCATCTCCGTGCGCAGCCCTTTGGCGATGCAGATTTATGCGGATGTTATCGGGCGAGATATGGAGATTTCCCAAAGCGAGCAGACGTGCGCGCTGGGCGCGGCAATTGCGGCGGCGGTTGCGGCTGGGCGGACGCGCGGCGGGTATGCGAATTTTGCGTCGGCGATTCGCGCCATGACATCGGTTCGGGAAAAAAGATATACCCCGCAGCCGCGCAACGTCAAAACATACAATCGGCTTTATGAGATTTACAAACAGCTGCACGACGCTTTTGGGTTGAAAGGCGCGCGTATTGATTTGAGCGATGCCATGAAGGAATTGCTGGCAATACGCGGCGAGGTTTAGCGCAGCAGCCATATCCGGCGCAAGAGACGGCTGGGCTTTGTTATAGGGGCGTGGACGGATATTTTACGCAATATCAACCCGCGCCCGCCGGCGTCCGCCCGCGTTCATGTTATTATATTAGGCGGTAAATTGTGAAAATACAAAAAGAAAATCCGGCTCGCGCCTTTGCCATGATCGCCAAAACCATCAGGGGCGCGGAGGATGTTGCGGCGGCGGAACTTCGCGCGCTCGGCGCCTCAAAGGTTGAAACGCAATCATGCGCCGTAAAATTTGTTGGCGGAAAATATCTCCTTTATAAAGCCAACTTATGGAGCCGCACGGCAATGCGCATCCTTGCGCCTGTTCGCGATTTTTGCGTTGAGGATAAGGACGAACTTTATCGGGAGGCGGGGCGCGTCAATTGGTCGCGTTTCATGGATGCGGATGGAACGCTGGCGGTGGACGCCTTCATCAATAATTCGGCGTTTGATAATTCTGTGTTTGTGGCGCAGCGGGTGAAGGATGCGATTGTAGATCAATTCCGCAGCCGCACGGGGCGGCGCCCTAATGTGGATTTGAAAAATCCCGGCTTGCGAGTGAATATTTACATCGAAGGCAAGCGCGCAATCCTTTCGCTGGATTCCTCCGGCGAGCCGTTATTCCGGCGCGGTTACCGAACGGAGAGCGGCGAGGCGCCTATCAACGAGGTTTTGGCGGCGTGCATCATCGCCCTTTCGCAGTGGGACGGGCGGACGCTCTTCATAGATCCGATGTGCGGTTCGGGGACTTTTGTCATCGAAGCGGCGCTGTTGGCGCGGCGGAAAGCGACGGGGCTGTTGCGCCGCTCATTCGGCTTTATGCGCTGGAGAGATTATGACGGAGAGATTTTTGAGCGAGTATGCAGCGAGGCGGCGGATGCCGCGCTGCCTCATAGCTCCGCAACGATTATCGGCTCGGATATAAGTCCCGAACGCATCAAGGAGGCTGTTGCCAACGCAAGGCGCGCCGGCGTCGAACGCGACATTTGCTTTGAATGCGCTGCCTTTGAGGAGCGGACGCCGCCGCCATCGCCCGGAACGCTCATCATGAATCCGCCTTATGGCAATCGCGTTAAGGTGGAGGACGCGGAGGCTTTCTATCGCAAAATCGGAGACACGCTAAAAAATAAATATGACGGCTTTAATGCGTTCATTTTTACCAACAACGCCCTTGCGGCAAAGGCAGTCGGGCTGCGCACATCGCGCCGCATCCCGCTCTTTAACGGTTCTCTTGAATGCCGTCTTTTGAAGTATGAGATGTATCAGGGAACGCGCAAGGTTAAAAATATGGAGCCGGGGAAACTGAATAGCGGTTTATGAAGCGATTCAATCTTCGATGATGGGTTTGCGGCGAATGGCTTTTTTGAGCGAGCGCAATTTTTTGGATTCGAGCACGCGCTCCTTTAAAACCTCCGGCGGTTTGGTTGGGATGCGCCGCCTTCTGCGCCGAAGCATCATGCGAAGTTTGCGCCGCAGGCTTGCGAGGGCAATTTGTTTATTGCGGTGTTGCTCCCGTTCCCGCTGGCAGACGATAACAAGACCGGTCGGGCGGTGGCGCAGCCGCACTGCTGTTTCGCGGCGATTGACGTTCTGCCCGCCGGGACCGCTGGAACAAAAAGTCTCAACGTCGCATTCGGCGAGCAGAACATCGTCGCTTTCGGGCAGATGGTAAATCATTGCAGCGCAATCTCGATGGCGGCTTTCGGTTCAATCACCTGAAAAGTGAACGATTCGGCAATAAAAAGATTCACCTTTTCCGCTGTATGCCCCGCATAGCCGAGGGACAAATCCTGTCCGACTGTAAAGATGAAATCGCCGCCGCGTCCGGAGAGGAGCGCGCCGCCTTTGAGCGCGGGGCTCCATGCGATTTTTCCGCGGATGATATCGTCCACGCGCTTTTTGAGCGGATAGCCGCTTTCGCCTTCCATCAAAGTTTGATAAAGCGCGGTTCCCAGCACGAGATTATACGGTCCGCCGATGCCGCCTTTTTGCAAAGCCACAACGGCTTCTTCGATTGATTTTGCGTAGGACTTTGTCTCGTTTTTAATTTTTATCGGGGTGTGTTCTGAGGATTTGAAGATGCCGGCGATGCCGCCTTTTTCAAATCCAAGATAGACGGCTTTCTCCTCAAATTGAGCCGCCTTGCAGCATGCCGCGATGAGAGGCTCCAGATCAGGGGTTTTAAGACCGCGCTCCACATCATCCAAATCTTTGAGGTCGAGCGCAAAATTCACGCGGGTTTCAATGAGCGGTTGGACGTCTCTTTTTCCAAAAAGCACGCCTTCGATGACGCCAGATTCCGCCAGTTTGGCGCGACCGAGATTTACGGACGCTTTTTTCCAGCCGTGAGGTCCGTCAAAATCCACCAGCCCGCGCGCGGAGAGATTTCCCCTCAATGTAATCTGCGCCTGTTTTTCGATTTCGTCCCATGCTTCATCAGCGATGGGCGCGAGGTTTTTTTTCATCAGGTCCATATTACTTGCCTCCTTTCGACAAAGACCCAATTCCGAGGGAACCGGACGCGCCTCCCGATTCTTCTGCGTGGTTTGCGTGCCCTATAGGTCCGCTGGTAAAGAGAAAAGTTCTCAATTGCTCATCAAACTGGGGCATCACTCGGCGCAGCCATTCCAGCGTCATGCAGGCGTGTTCCACCTCTTCGTCGCGGTTATGGGCGAGGATGGATTTAAGCTCGGGCTCTTCTGTCACCGCCACGCGTTGGTGATACCAGTTAATCGCTTCAAGTTCCTCGATGAGGCTGGCGATGGCGCGGTGAACATTTTTCACATCCTCCGGCAGCCCCTGCTCGGTATAAGTTGTGCTCATTTAATTTTGCTCCTTTCCCATTATATTCAAATAAAGATGATGCATGATAATGAGCGGGCGTTTCAAGGTAAAAAGAGGGCGTGCAAAAGAAATCCGAAGTTTTTATGTAAATGGCGCATCTGGTTAAAGGGCTGTGATGGTTAAATTTTTATACTGGGCGGGAATTGATATATACAAATCATGAGGCTTTTGCGCAAGAATTGGCTTGCATGGGGTTTGGGCGGGTGTTAGGGAAGCCTTCATTCGATTGGGTCAAAAGCAAGAAAAAGGAGTCAAATAAGATGTCTGAGCTGCTTGCGGCAATTATGGATAATGTTATATGCGGGAATTCGGACCTGAATTCGCCAATTAAAAAAGGACAGCCCGGCGTGGCGGAATTCGTCCAGCAGGCGCTGGAGATGGGCTTGTCGCCGCAGGATATCCTGAATGAGGGGCTTATCAAGGGCATGGACGTTATCGGAAAAAGGTTCAAAGCCAATGAGATTTATGTGCCGGAGGTGCTGATTGCCGCGCGCGCTATGAAGGCGGGAATGGCTCTTATCAAAAAGCCGCTTGCCGATACCGGCGTCAAGCCGCTGGGAACGTTTATCATCGGCACTGTCAAAGGAGACCTGCATGACATCGGCAAAAACCTTGTCGCCATGATGATGGAGGGCGCGGGTTTTAAAATCGTTGACCTCGCAATTGACGTTTCCGCCGATAAATTCATGGCTGCCATGAAAGAGAACCGAAACGCCCTCGTGGGGATGTCCGCGCTGCTCACGAACACGATGATTGGCATGGAGGCAAATATCAAGGCGTTTCGCGAAGCCGGTCTTGATAACCCCGTCATCATCGGCGGCGCGCCGGTGGATGAGGGGTATGCCAAAAAGATAAATGCAACCGGCTACGCCAAAGACGCCGCCACGGCGGTTGAGGTTGCCAAGCAGATTCTGGGAATTTCTTAACTATGATTATTGTAGGCGAATTAATAAACTCAACGCGGGAAAAAATCCGCAAGGCAGTCGCCGAGCGAAACAGCGCCTTTGTGATGGATATCGCCCGCCAGCAGGAAGCCGCCGGCGCAACATATCTGGATGTGAATGCCGGCGCTTTTGCGGAAGCCGAACTTGAAAACCTCGAGTGGATGGTTAAAACAGTGCGGGAGGCATCCGCCCTGCCTTTGTGCATTGACAGCCCCAAACCGCAGGCGCTGGCGCATGGCTGCGTTGTTGCGGGCGGAAGGGCGGAGCTCATCAATTCCATCTCCGGGGAAAAGGAACGATTCCGCGCCGTTCTCCCGATTGTGAAAGAGCATAACACAAACGTTGTTGCCCTTGCGATGGACGATGCGGGGCTTTTGGAGGATGAGGAGGCGATATACGCCGTTGCCTGCCGTCTTGTGGAGAGTCTCCTTTCCGAGGGCATTGCGGCGGAGCGAATTTTTTTGGATCCGCTTGTGCGCCCCATAGGAACCAATTCTGCTTATGGCAATCTGACGTTGAATATTTTGCGGCGGATAACGGCGCAATATCCTGATATTCATAAAATATGCGGTCTTTCCAATGTTTCATTTGGGCTGCCGAAACGCAAAATTATCAACCGCGCATTTTTGGTTCTTGCCATGGCGTCCGGATTGGATGCCGCCATTCTTGACCCGCTGGATAAACCGCTAATGGCGCTTTTGAAGGGAGCGGAGGCGCTTTTAGGACGGGATGATTATTGCATGAACTACATAGCCGCCGCCCGCTCGGGCGAATTTGAGCAGTTGGAATAAAACTCTTTCGTATGTTTACGGATATTTTCCATATAGACAACGCCTTTCGGAATTATATCACGCGGCGGCTTTTTCCGCTCTTGGGATGCTCGGCGGGCGATTGCGCCATTGAGGTGCCTGTCTCGGGAACTAAGACGTGCATTCGGCTTGTGCGCAGTAAAAACGGACGGTGTTTCATCATCAGGGCATACGCGAAATCGGACAAATCTTCCGCACAGCAGCTCTTTTTGGCGGATAACATTCTGCAAAAACACGGCATTCCCTCCCCAAAAGTGGTGGACTATATCGCCTTGTATTCCGACAAGGGGGTTTCCTTTTTGACGGAGGAATACATTGCTGGGCAGATCTGGCGGGAGATTGCGCCGGATGAGACTCTGGCGAGGCGGCTGGCGGTTTTGTTGGCGCGGCTGCACTCCATCGGCAGCGACGGCTGGGGCGCTTTGCGCGCTCCGACTCGCAGGGGAAAATACGGCTCTTACAGGTTTAAAAAAGTCAGACATCGCCTGCACGGAATCGGCAAATTCATCAACGATGCCGGCATCAGCCGCATGGAATTTCGCGCCGCGTGCCAGTGGTTCAAAAGTTATGATTGCATCCTCGACAACCTTTCCAGCTATCAGCTGGTTCATGATAAGCTCAACAGCGGAAATGTCATCTGTTCGCCCAAACTTGATACTGTATATCTTTTGGATTTTGCCACGCTGCATTACGGCTATCGGGGCAAGGATATCGCGCAGGCGGAATTGGAATTACTGAATGAAGATCCCGCGTTGGGGAAGATTTTTCTGGATGAATATTTCAGACATTTTCCGCCGGAAACTGCCGAAGAGTATGAGGCTATCGCCCCTTTTTGCAGAGGGTATTATCACTTGGCTCGCTGCTCAACGTATCTGCGGCGGGACCATAAATCCCACGCGGGTAAAAACGCCTTCAAAAAAGATTTTGTCAAACGCTTCCGCCATCACTGGCAGGCTTTAAGCGATATTATGCAAATGGAATATACCGGCGCTTCCTCAGCGAATCCAGACCAGCCATAAAAAAATCGCGGCGGGGACAACGGCGGCGATTGTGAATGGAAGCCCAATCCGCACAAATTCCCAGAACCCCACATGATGGCGGTGTTTTTTCAACAGCCCGCACGCCACAATATTTGCAGAGGCGCCGATGGGCGTGATATTTCCGCCGAGACATGTTCCAATCAAAAGCCCAAAGATGAGCAGCGTGCGGAAGTTTGCGCCGTTTTGAGATGCGGCGAGCGATTCGGAGAGCCGCTGCGCCACCGGCAGCATCGCAGCAAGATAGGGGACGTTATCCACAAAGGCGGAAACAGCGACCGAAACAAATACAATGACGGCAAAGGCGGTGAATCGGCTCTGCCCCGTGATGCGGGCAAGATTTTTGGCTATGATATCAATCCAACCCAATTCCGTGAGCGCCCCCACAAGGATAAAAACGCCTATAAGGAAAAGCGCGGTCTCCCAGTCCAAGTCAGCAAGAAATTTCCGCGCCGAATTTTTTTGCTCCGCAACGAACCAGAATAACCCCAAAACGCCCAAAATTATGCAGATAACGCCGGAGTAATAACTGAACCCCGGATCGGCAAATGATGAAAGCGCCAGAAGAATCACCATCGCAATCAGGAGATGCACCGGCATCCATGACTTGACTTTTTCCACATGCTCCAGTTTGACCTTTGCGTTTTCCTTTCTCAGAAAAAGCCAGAGGGTTAAATAGCTGAAAACAGCGCCAATCTGCACAGCAAAGAAGATGCCGGGACGGCTCCTATAAATAAAAAAATCATTGAAGGTCATTTTGGCATGAGCGGCAAGGAGCATGCTGGGAGGGTCGCCAATCAGCGTTGCCGTTCCCTGCAAATTGGAACTGATGGCGATGGATATGAGCGGAATGACAGGATTGATGTTCACGCGGCGGCAAAGGGCAAAGGCAATGGGCGCCACAATCAGCACCGTTGCCACATTTTCCACAAAGGCGGAAATGAAACCGGTCATAAGCGAGATGAAGAGGATAGCAAGTCCGACGGAGCCGGCGCGGTTGACCAGATGCTCCGCCATGACGACGGGCGCCCGACTGTAGATAAAAAGGTCTGCCAGAACAAGCGTTCCGACGAAGATTCCCATCACGTTCCAATTGATGGCAAAGAAGACCTTTGACGGCGGGTAGCCGCCTGTGATGGCGCCGGCGGCAAAAAGGAGCAAGGCGCCGATGATGGACACATGCGCCCGATGGCGGGGAAGAGATATGATTAAAAGGTAGCCCGCGAGAAAAACCGCTATGGCAAAATATTTCATGAACATGGATTTGACGCCCTCAATAGCGCGGGAGTTTTATCGGCTGAGGACTTCTTTTTCTATGGTGTCCCAATATGGTTTAAGTCTGTTCCGATAATCGGGGAGATAAGCGACGCGGGAAAAATACGCGGTGGCGTCTTGATATTTTTTCTCTTTGAAAAAAAGGTCTCCCAGATAAAAATTTGCAACGGGGTCGAGCGGGTTGGCTTCCACTTCGCGGAGGAAATTTTCCTTGGCGGATTCTTTATCGCCTTTGCGGAGATAGGCGACGCCCAGCGAGGAATATGAGCCTTTTTGACCGTCGGATTTTTTTATCAGCTCCGTATAATATCCAATAGCGTCGTCATAACGACCGATAGAAAGGCAAACATTGCCCATCTCCAGATTGAAGGTTGCGCTTTTTGCGGCTTCGGTTTTTTCTTCAAGCCATTTGTAATGTTTGAAAGCCGTTTGATAATCCCGGCGGTTGGCGGCGGCTTTGGCGCGATACATGTGCCATCTGCCGTGCGAGGAATAGAACATCAGAATCAAGATGAGACATTCCAGCAAGCCAAACATGACGATGAGGCGTTTGGCTGTAAATATTTCATGAGGGGCGGACGTCTGCTGCGCGGCTTGGACTGGCGGCGTCTGTTTTGTGCGCTCTTTTCTTGCCATGGGTTCAAATATCCTTTTTATACTGTGCCAAAAATTCCAACTTTCATAAAATTTTGCGCAAGCCCCTGTAAAGCAAAATCAGCCGCGCATCTATTTGCCGGTGGGCGTGAACTCCTCCAGAATCCATTTTTTGATGCGCGTGGATTCTTCGCTGGATAAGACAGCAGCGGGGTCTTCCGCCGGCGCAATTTTCCGACGAATTTTTTCAGTCTCGATTTTTTTGACCGCAACGGTGCTGCCCATAACATTGGTGATCCAGTATTCGATTTTTTTATCTGTGATGGCGGTAATCAGATTGTTGCCCTCTTTTTTCACGGTTGTGGCGGGGGTGGCGGAGACGAGACGGACGCGGAAGCAATTGAATGCGCCGGGGAGGATGGTCACGGCTTCGGGCGGGAGTTCGTAAAGTTTCATATCGGGCATGAAAGGTTTTTCGAGGTCAACATCATTCGTGGTGGCTTTGTCGTCTTCAATAGTTATAAAACGCGCCCGCGCCGGTTTGGGGTTTCCTTTGCGATAAAGGTAAGATTGGAATGTTGCGATATAGGGCTGGGTCTCTTCGGACGTTTGTATCGCCGAGGGCTCGGCGGATTTGGTAAGAAAATAGCGGGCGCTCGCCTTGAGCCGGTCGAATCCAAATGAGAGCAGCGCGGGGTTGTCGAGGAATTTTTTGCTTATCTGCCCTTTATCTTGATGAACTTCTTCAAGGAAAGAGGCGAAGGGTTGCGTTTGGGCGTCTTTGGCTTCTCCGCGTTCGATGACGATTTTAGCGGTATCTGTTTTTTCGCGTCGGACTTCATCGCGGAGGTCGGATATGCTGAGCGGTTTTTTGTCGAAAGCGGATGGCTTGGGCGTTTCTTTTTTTATCTGGCTGACTGGGGAACTTCCCAGTTTTGAAGAGTGAATCTCAACGAGTTCTTGAACAATTTTTCCAGCGGCGTCAACTTTTCGAAGAAGACCGCCCGCGGGGATATTCTCGCTGAAAACCTCATATGAGCCGTCCGTTTGGACGAATTTTTGAACGGCGCGCGCCGTGCCGTTGATAATTTCGTTTGATTTGGAAAATTCAATGCCCTGCTCCTTCAGTTCGGAGGGGTAAAACTGGCGGGTCAGATCGCCGAGGGATATTCTGCCGGGCTTTTCCTCCACAAGGCGCTCGCCTTGATATGTTCGGACGATGAACGCGAGGCGATCCAGCGTGCGCTCTGTGATGGTAATCTCCATGCGGTCGGGCTCATTTTCCGCGCCGGTAAGTTTATAGATGACTGCATCGCCGGACTGGCTGAGCCGCCATGATTCGGCGCGCGCATCATATTCTTGTATTTCGTTTGGTTCGGCGGCGATTAAAAGCGCAGCTGCCGTCGCCAGCAGGACAAAGACAAGGCAATATAATTTTTTTGAGAGGGACATGGCAATACCTCCAAAAGTTATCGGTTGTGTCATCGCATTTACCTCAGCCGTCGCATGAGCCTTTACTGGCGGTGTTTTTATCGGCATTCAAGATTTCCGCAATAACAGGGGCAGGGCGAAAGCGCCGCCCGCGCAGAACGGCGATGGTAAATCCCGCCGCAGCTCCGGCGATTGCGCCTCCGGCGACAAGGAGCGTTTCAAGGCGCGGGTATCGCGGAACAAAAGCCGCGCCAGCCAGCGCGCCCGCCACAAGCCCCAGAATAGGCGTGCCGTATGCCAACCCGTATGCGCTCAACGATGCCGCGGCATCCAGCTCGATGCGGACGGTGTCTCCCTCTTGCGCGCCCGCCAGATTCAACGCCTCGATGTCGAGCGGCTCATCGCTCTTTGCAAAAAGATGCGATGCGGGGCAGAAGGAGCATTCTGAATCGCAACGGTAAAGGCATCGCACTTTGGCGCGATTATTTAAAATTTCGACGACTGTTCCAACTTTTTCCATAATGTTTAAGGATAACAGGTTAAATGGTGCATCATTCAAGGAAAATTTCCGTGTCCTGCCCTTCAAGGATTTTTTTGTAAACCGCAAAAATGTCCTGCCGTCTGATGATGCCAAGGAGTTTATCCGGCTGGCGGTCGGAGACAATCGGAACGGCTTCCGTTTCCGTTTCGGTCATGAGGTTCAGCGCCTTGTCCAGCGTGTCTTCTGGCGTAAGAGTTCTCGGCAGCGGATCGGCTATATCGGCGGCGATTATGATTCGCCCCATATCGCCGATGGCAAGAACGCTTTTCAAATCATTCAAGGTAATCAGCCCGATGAAGCGTCCTTCCTTGTCCTCCACCGGGAAGATAGTATCATGAACCTCCGCCGCATGGTGCAGGATATTCGGAAGCGTGTCCGTTTCCTTTAAGAATTTTGTCGGGGGGTGCATGACTGCGGCAGCTGTGGAAAGGCTGAGCAGATTGGGCAGGGCGGCGTTTTCAACATTAAAGCCATCCCGCAAAAGCGACATGGTGTAGATGGATTGTTTTGTGAGCGAGCGGGCGATGATGGAGCTGATTGCCACTGTGAACATAAGGGGGAGAACCATCTGATATTGACCGCCGGTCACCTCAAAAATCAGGAGGATGCCGGTCAAAGGCGCAGTCAGGGTTCCGGCGAGCATGCCGCCCATTCCCGCAAGCGCAAAAAGGATAGGGGCGTCCGTATTAACCAGATTGGGCGTGTAATGCATGAAAAAGGAGCCCATCGCGCCGCCCGCGCAGGCGCCGATGAAAAGCGAAGGCGCAAAAACGCCGCCGATTGCGCCCGATCCGAGCGTCAGACATGTGGCAAGGATTTTCAAAAAAACAAGCGCAAGCGCCCACTTGACGGTCAACGAGGCGCGTAAATTTTCTGAGATTGCTTGATATCCCTCGCCTAACACATCCGGCGCAGCGATGCCGATGATTCCCGCCAGCAACCCGCCCAAACAGGGTTTGAGCCAAGGGGCGATCTTGATTTTTTGAAAAACATCCTGAACTCTTTTCAACAGGTTCATAAACAGAATGGATAACAGGGCGCAAAAAAGCCCCAAGAGGGCGTAGAAAAATAAACCCCTCAGCGAGACATATTTGAAAACCAGCGTCCGCTCGATGTAAAAAGGCGGATAATTCCCAAAATATCCGCGGGATAAAAGCGATGCCGCAACGGCGGAGATGACCACAGGCGCAAAGGCGCGGATGGAAAATGTGCGCAGGATGATTTCGAGTGTAAAAACCACGCCGCCGATGGGGGCGTTAAACATCGCCGCGATGCCCGCCGCCGCGCCGCAACCGACCAGCAACCCTTTGCGCTCCCGCGAGATGCGCGTTTTTTTGCCCACCGTTGCGCCGACCACAGAACCGATTTCCACAATCGGACCCTCCGGTCCTGCCGAACCTCCGGAACCAATGGTGAAGATGGATGTGAGCGCAATCAACGCTGTGTGGGGGTGCAGAAGATTCAGATTGCGCAACGCAACCGCCTTCATGACGGATGGCACGCCGTGGAGACCGGGCTTGCGGATGAGTTTATAGACGATATAACCGCCGACAAGTCCGCCGATAGCGGGGAGGGCGGGAATGGCAAAAGCCTTCGGTATGCCCAATAATTTGCTATCTTGCATAAGGAAAAAGACGTCCGTGCGAGTCAGCAATTCCCTGAAAACAGCGGCGATGATGCTGACAAAAATTCCAACGAAGCTGGCAAGGAGGACAAAATATCCTTTTTCCAATGCGGTATTTTTTGATGATATGCGGGATATTCTAAGAAGAAGTCTGTTAATCATGGACGCGGTTTATATCGGAAAAAAATAAATGGTTCCGACGATTATTCCTGATCGAGGGCGTCTTGCAGTTTGCCGATGATGTCCTCGATTTTTTGTGCAACCTTGCGAGAAACCTCCGGAGATGAGGAGTCGCGTTTTTGAGCGATGTCCAACTTATAGGCATATTGGAACGCCGCCATAAGGGCGAGGCGATGAAGCGGGGCGTTTCCTTTGCAGGCGAGTTCGCGCAGGAATTCATTCACCTCGGCGGCGACGCGCCGGAGGTTTTTTTCCTCCTCCGGTTCCGTGCGCAGACTAAAGCTCTGTCCGTAAATTTCAATGCTCGTCTCAATGGTCTTGCTCATGTTCCAACTCTCCGATTTCTGCCTCAAGAGCGTCAATGCGTGTAATGATGCTTTGAATAACCTGAATGGTCTGTTTATCCATATTCGTTTTTGATTGAAAGGCGTTTTCAAGTTCTTCGATTTTAAGTTGTAATTCTTTGTTGCAGGATTGCGTTTGTTCAAGTTCGCGCGCGAGCGCGTCCCGCTCTTGCTGGAGCGCTTCGATGTCCGCGGCGCCTTCTTCGGCGGAGTCCTTTTTTCCCTTGCGCGTCTTCATCTGCGATTTCATCCGGCGCGATTCGGCTTTGAGAGCCAAAAAACGTTCAAGGAGGGAATTGAGTTTTTCCTCCAGAATGTGCATGCGGTCAAGCATGGAAGTCCTCTTTCGTGCTTGAGATTAGTGCGACTGCTAAGGCAGCCACGCCTTCGCCGCGTCCGGTGAAGCCCATTTTTTCTGTTGTGGTCGCCTTGATGGAAACATCCGGCAAGCCGCTCAGGCGTCCTCGAATATTTTCCCGCATGGATTCCATGTGGGGCGCAATGCGCGGGGCTTCACAAATAATTATGGAATCAATATTAACAATATTCCAGCAATTGACGGAAAGAAGATGCGAAACTCGTTCGAGCAGGTCAAGACTATAAATATTTTTATACGCCGGGTCGGATGGAGGAAAATGTCTGCCGATGTCGCCCAGCCCCGCCGCGCCGAGGAGGGCGTCCATAATAGCGTGAACTAAAACGTCCGCATCCGAGTGCCCCTCCAGCCCCATCTCAAAGGGTATTTCCACGCCGCCCAGAATAAGGGAACGCCCTTTGATAAAACGGTGGGCGTCGAATCCCTGCCCGATGCGAAAGGGAATATAGGAGCGATGGTGAATGTTGTTCTGCGAGCTCATTTATTTAGATACCTCGTTGCTATTTCAAAATCTTCATTGACGGTAATCTTGATGTTGTTGCGCGAGCCTTCGACAAGGCGCACGGGTCTGCCGAGCAGTTGCACCGCTCCCGCGTCGTCTGTGAGCGCGGCGCCTCTGCGGCGGGTTTCTCTGTGCGCTTCGATAATCAAATCCTTGCGAAACACCTGCGGCGTTTGAGCCAGCCAAAGCGCTCGACGGGCGATGGTATCCAGAATAAACCCATCGGCGTCTGACTGTTTGACGGTGTCCGTGACGGGGATGGCAAGTATGGCGGCGCCGCATTCTTGGGCGGCAAGGATCGCCTGCTCTGTGGCTTTTTTCGGCGGGAACGGGCGCGCCCCGTCGTGAATCGCCACATATTCCACATCCGGGGAGAGAGCCTCCAGACCGTTCATCACGGAGTCCTGCCGTTCTTCGCCGCCTGCGACTATCTGCGACAATTTAGAAAAGCGCGCCAAATCTTTTTTTACGGCGGTCACATGGAGAAATTCGGCGGGAAGGACGAGTACAATTTCCGATATAAAAGAAAAGGATTCGAACGCCTCAAGGCAATAAAGGATGAGGGGCTTTCCCGCAAGATTATGGAATTGTTTGGGAACGTTCAGTCCGCTTCGCTGCCCTTTGCCGGCGGCGACGACCAGCGCGGCGGTTTTTGCGAGATACTGTTCTTTTATTGCATCTGTGTTGTTCATGATGCGCCGTCCGCCATTGGTTTTTTCAAAAAAATTAGGAGCGATTGGATGAGGTGGGCTTTGCCTCGATGTATTCCCGTTGGGATTGCTCAATGTGGTTAGAGGAATGCTCATCCAGCAACCGACCGAAGACCATGCGCCCTGCTGATGTTTGAAGGATGCTGGTGATGACAATAGGCACATCTTGTCCGTTCAGCCGCCGTGCTTCGTCCACAACCACCATAGTTCCGTCTTCAAGATAGCCGACGCCCTGATGCGCCTCCTTGCCGCTGCGGATGATGCGGATAATCATTTCATCTCCGACCATATAGCTGGGTTTGAGCGCCTGCGCCAAGTCGTTGATGTTGAGAACGCGGATTTGGTGGAGGGAGGCGATTTTGTTCAGATTGAAATCATTGGTCAAGAGATCCGCGCCAAGGTCTTTGGCAAGTTGGATAAGTTTATGATCCACGTCCTTGATGTCATCGTAGTCCTTGTCCCAGATTTGCAAATTGGGATTTGCCTCGCGGAGTTTTCCCAGATTTTCAAGCCCGCGCCGACCGCGCGCGCGTCTTTGAGGGTCTGAGGAATCCGCGATGAACTGGAGTTCGTTCAGGACAAACTCCGGAATGATAATCTCGCCCCGCAGGAAATGAGTGGTATAAAGCTCATGCACGCGTCCGTCAATGATGACGTTCGTGTCCAGAATGCATGTGTTTTCCTTGGGGTTGGAGATGACAAATTTCAGACGCGAGAGCGTGAAGCGGTCCTCGTGTTTCAGGGCAAGGATGATGCCGAAATAACCGAGAACAAGATTGCAGACAAGGCGGGGATGAATTTTGGCGCTCATCTTTTCAGGAAACATGGGGGCAATAAGCGAAGCAAGAACCAAGCCAAAAAAGAGCCCCAGCGCGGAGAGAAGGATCTGCTTTGAAGAAATGGCGCGGGTGCTATATTCAAACGTAACTAAAATAAGCGAAATAATAAACGCGCCAAGGGTATAATGAAGCGACAAACCCTGCCCCACCGGTGCGAGCATGTATCCCAAAAGGGTGCTGATCAGGACAAAAAATATCCGCGCCAGTAAAATCGGATGCATAGGAATAATATGTTTCAATTGCCGGCGCCCCTTAAAAAATAAATGAATTCATATCTAAGGCGTTTGAAGCTGTCAAGGTTTTTATATTAAAAGACCAGCCAAATTAAAGCGCGGTTTGTTTGATGTTTTAACTTGACGAATCTATTGTTAACTTGTTAATGCTAAAAAGTTGAAATAATTGACGACGGTAACTTTCCGGCATAAAAATATTTCGGAAAGGAAGTTTTTATTGATGGGCACACCGCTGCGTCTTTTAATGGTGACCCGCTCCGCCGAAGACGCCGAGCTTGCCGCCAAGGAACTTTCCCGCGGCAATGTTCCAGCAGTCTGGGAGCGCGTGGAATCCGCCGAAGAAATGTCGCATGCCTTCGAAACAAAATCGTGGGATGCCATCATTTCCGAATACGCCCTGCCGCAATTCAGCGGCAAAGAGGCTCTGCGTATTGCGCGGGAAAAAGCGCCGCGAGTTCCTTTTATACTCTTCTCAGAATCGGTCGGCGAGGAAAATGTGGCGGAGATGATGCGCGCCGGCGCAAGGGATTTTATCAACAAGGCGAACCCCGCGCGGCTGGCATCCGCCATAAAACGAGAGCATGAGCTCGCCCGACGACCGCTTTCGCCTGCGGAAAATGAGGCGGCTTTGCAACGCCGCATCGCCGCCAAAACCGCCGAGTTAAAGCGAATGGCAAATGAGATGGACCTTCTGGGGGATTTAGTTCCCGTTTTGCAGTCATACCGTTCGGAGGGCGATGTCTATATCCTGATTGGACAATATGTGAATAAACTCTTCCCCTCCAGCGCCGGGACGTTTTTTCTTATGGACGCCCAACAACGCGCGATTGACGCCGTCTCGCGTTGGGGCGCGGGGTTGGCGCAGGAATCGGGGTTTCTCCCCGATGAATGCCCCGCCCTAAGGCAGGGAAAACCCCACGCCAACCTCTCGGCTTCTTCGGGATGCTCGCCCGCCTGCGCCATGAGAATTGACAACAAGGACGTCCCCGCCTTTTGCATACCGGTCAAAGCCCATAACGAAACGCTGGGTCTGCTTCAATGGCGTTTCAGCCCGATTGATGCGGCATCCGCGCCAATTGCCCGCATCGGCGACATCAGCGCGTGGAGCAAACGATATGAAAATTTGGCGGAGCTTTTCGCCGAACAGACGGGGCTGATTCTTTACAACCTCCGATTGAGCGAGAACCTGCGCCAGCAATCCTTCCGAGATCCGCTCACGCGCCTTTATAACCGGCGTTACATGGAGGAGTTTTTGACAAGGGAAATCCACCGCTCCGAGCGCAACAACACATCGCTCGGCGTCATCGTGTTGGATATTGATGATTTCCAGAAGTTCAATGATTTTCATGGACGCGATGCAGGCGATAAACGGCTCAAGATGCTGGCGGAGCTTTTGGAGGCGCGCATTCGCAAGGGGGACGTTCCCTGCCGCCACGGCGGCGAAGAGTTTACAATCATCCTGCCGGGTTCCACGCTGGAGACCGCGCGCGACCGCGCCGAACAGATTCGCAAGGAAACACCGATACTTTCCGCGCCGCAAGAAAATCAACGCCTTTCGCCCCTGACTGTATCGCTGGGCGTTGCCGCGTTTCCCTATCACGGCAAAACATGCGAGGCGCTGCTTCATGCCGCATTTGAGGCGTTGACCCGCGCCAAAAAGGCGGGACGCAACAGAGTCGTTGTGGCGTGATTTTATGCCTGCGCTGAAATTGCAAAAAATCCGCGCTTTATTTCTTGACGCGGGCAACCGCCATAAGAGATGTAGACGGCTCGTTAATGAGATGATTGAAATTTCGGGGTGGTAGCTCAGCTGGGAGAGCACAGCGTTCGCAACGCTGGGGCCGGGAGTTCGAATCTCCTCCACTCCACCAAATAACCCGCCCGCCGAGGTTTAATTAAGCGCCGGCGGGCGTTGCTATTATTTTTAACAAATTGCAACTATTTTGAAGAATCAGGGTTGTCTTCACCCCAGACGCGGGCGAGGGTGGCTTGGATTTTTTTCTCCATGCGCTCGATTAGTTCGCGGTTGGCATTGACCATCGCCTGCTCGGCTTCGATCTCGGCGACGATGGCGCGCTGGGTGGCAAATGAAGGGAGAGGGATTTTCATCGCTCGGATATCAGTAACCTTGATGCTGGCTTGATTCACCGCTCGCTGGGCAAAAGACTTCGCCCTCTCAATAAATTCTTCTTGCTTCATCGACCAAAGAAGAAAAGCCGGAACGACAACATCACGTTTGGGTTGGAAACGAATGAGATTGATTCCATGAACAACAGGCATTGGTGCACCAACAAACATCGCCGTCTTAGCCAGATGCTCAATACTGTTGATGTGGCTGAATAAAATGTCACCCACCTGCATCAGACGATCCTTTGGAACAGTGTCATTAGTCCACTTTGTTTTCCCCAAATCGACGATGCCATCAGCGATTGTTTGGATACGAGTTACTTTAAAACGCCCAACTTCGTCGGTTTGCTCCACCGGATAGCCATTCTGAATTGAAGTGCATAGTTCACCAAGCTTTATCATTGGCCAGGCGGGGTTGATGGGGATGTGGGGGCGGTAGTTGTCGAGGACGGCGCGGGCGCCGTCTATGACTTTCTGGTAGCCCTCGATCTCCGCCACGATCTCCTTCTGCACCTCCAGCGGCGGCAAGGGGATTTCATATTGGTAGAGCAGTCCAGCACTCAGGTTGTTGATGTTTGCTCCAGCAATTTGATTACTCAGAAAATCATTGAAGCGCTCAATGGTTAGTTGCTTAAACAAATAGCCAGGGTGGAGTCGTCCCGCTTTGATGCGGATTGCGCCCATAAACCCGCCAAAATAGAAGGGGGTATCAGCTTGAATCAGGGCGACCTTGCCAATGTGGTCTTTGCTGCCACTCGCTAGACAAATGAAAATGTCATCCTTTTTGAGTTTCTTGTCTTCGGGGAAGTCCGACTTAGGAGCCACCCTCCTGACGTCGTCTAGATTTAGCCCATACCGGTTCTTATCTATATTATTTGCTCGGAGGACTTGAACGCCTCCGTCGATAACCTCGTCTTCTTTGGAAAAGACAACGCCTCGCACAAGCTCGCATACCTCACCAAGCTTGACCATCGGGAATTTGGATGCACTGACGCCCCCCTCTCGATACCTCTCCCCGCTCAGGTTGTATTCTCCATTCGCGGCGATCTTCTCTTTCGGCACCATCAGCCCAAGCGTTGGTTGGAAATCCTCCACTGACTCGCGTGCGCAAAGACGGCGCAGGTATTCGGTAATCTCGGCGCGCGCTTGCGGCAGGTCGTTCTTATCAATCTCGCGCCGCTGAGCGCCGAGGTTGAAGCCGTCGTTTTCCACCTTGAAGAAGGCGATGGATTTGGTCTTCTTTGCCAGCGATTTGTCAAAGAACAGGATCGAGGTCTTGACGCCGGAATAGGGATTGAACACGCCCGCAGGCAGCGAGACAACGGCAACGAGGTATTCCTCCACCAGCATCTTGCGCAGTTTTTTGTAGGCTGTCTGGCTCTGGAAGATGATGCCTTCCGGGACGATGATGCCTGCGCGTCCGTTGGGCGTCAGGTGCTCAGCCATGTAGTCCACAAAGAGGACTTCGCTGCGCTTGGATTGCACAGAAAAGCGGTTGTGGGGTTTGATGCCGCCCTTCGGCGACATGAAGGGCGGATTGGCAAGGATGACGTCGGCATATTCGTTCCAGCGGTCCTGACTCGTGAGCGTGTCGTATTCGTAAATATGCGGGTCTGTAAATCCGTGCAGATACATATTAACCAGCGACAGGCGCACCATGTCCGGCGAGATGTCATAGCCCATGAAGTTTTTGGCAAGGCGCGTCTTGTCGTCGGGGGTCAATGTGCTGTTGCCGTCTTTATCAACATTTGCCTTTAAGATATGCTTGTAAGAAGAAATGAGGAAGCCCGCTGTTCCGCAGGCGGGGTCGAGGACGATTTCGTTCTTTTTGGGGGCAACGATTTCCACGATGAAATCAATGATATGCCGCGGGGTGCGGAACTGCCCGGCATCGGCTTGTGTGCCAAGAACGGATAAGAGATATTCAAAGGCGTCGCCGAGGCGTTCAGAGTGGTCGTAAGAGAATTCATCAATGACTTTGAGGAACATCTTCAGGGTTTCGGGGTCGCGATAGGGCAGGAAGGCGTTTTTGAAGATATTGCGGAATAGGAGCGGGATGCCGGGGTTTTCTGGCATTTTGGAAATGCCTTCGGCGTAAAGGTTCAAGGTTTCATAGCCGCCCAAACCCGGCTGCATGAGTTTTGCCCAGCCATAACGGGCAAATTCCCCAGCGAAGAATTTTCGCTTGCCGCCGAGTTCCTCGCTTTGGGCATCCATGTCATCCATGAATTTGTATATCAGGGCGATGGTGATTTGTTCAACCTGCGACTTGGGGTCGGGGACTTTGCCGACAAGGATGTCGCGGGCGGTGTCTATGCGCCGTTTGGTGTCGGTGTCGAGCATGGGAGTTCCTTTCAAGCTGTGAACTGATTCAGGGGCACGTAAACCTTAATATATTCGGGAATAAGCTCCCGATATTTATCCGGGACAGCTCTCAGGTCTTCCATGGAGAAGGCTGAGTTGGTCGCAAGATCTGTGAATTGTTTGCTTTCGATTATATTCCGGGTGCTATCACTGGTTGCGTATGCCTTGAAGAAAGTTTTGAGCGCGGGGATGGCTTTAATTTCTTCCGGTTTATAATCAACGATGAATTTTGAAAATTCTTCTTCGAGAAGTTCATCCTTCGTTTTAAAGCGCGGGATAAAGCCGAAGATTTTTTCCAGAATCTCGCGCAGGGTGATGTGGCGATCCACTGCGGCGGCTCTGCGGAGCTTGTCGAGATTGTAATATTCCTCCGGCTTATCAAAGATTTTATTGTTTATATAATCAATTATCTGGTTCCATTGACCTGATTCGATTTTTTGGTTAATGAATTCATCTTTCTTGACTGTATCTTCAAACGATTCGAAAAACTTTCGATCTATTTTCATTCCATCAAGCCCGATAGTTTCTTCAACAATGGATGATAGAATATCTTCGCCCAGATGTTCATAGGTGGATTTTTTCGTAATATTCCCTATATCTCTGCCCCCTTCAACCGCGCCTTTGAGTTTGGGTAGTTTAATCACTTGGTCATAGTTGTATTTTTCCTCAAAGTATTCGCAAGTGGCAAAAAAGTCGAAGAGTTTGAAAGTCGTCTTTTCGGTTTTCTTGAGGCTTTCTTTTAGTTTTTCATCAAAGAGTTGATCGAGAAAATTATGTTTGCGGGTTCCGCGCCCTTTAATCTGAATAAATAATGTTGGGGAAAAGATGGGACGGAAAAGACCAAGGTTGAGCAGATCTGTGCAGTCATAACCGGTTGTCATCATTCCGACAGTAACGCAGACCCTTGCCTTGCTTGTCTTATAGGAATCCATGAAGTTGCCGGAGCCGTGCAATTTATTGTTGGTGAAATCTACAGTGAATTGCTGGGCGTCGGGAATTTGGGAAGTAACCTGAACCGCGAAATCGGAATTGTATTTACCTGGGAACATTCTATGAGCCATTTGATTCAGAATCTGGGCGATTTTGGCGGCATGGTTCTGACTAACGGCAAAGATAATGGATTTGCCGATCTCGCGGCTTATCGGATCGCGAAGGGCATTTTCGAGAAATGTTTTACAGAAAAGTTGATTTGTTGCGTCTGAGAAGAATCTTTTTTCAAATTCTTTTTGCTTATGAACTTCCTTTCTGTCCTCTCCATCCTCATCCTTGAATTCTACAACAAAACCCTGTTCCGATAAAAGTTGTGTGGTTACTTCGGTGCGAGCGTCAACGACGGTTGGATTAACAAGATACTCTTCTTTGACGCCATCAAGCAGAGAATAGCGGAAAGTCGGCTGACTGTTTTCGCAGCCGAATGTGCGATAAGTATCAAGAAGAAGGCGCCGTTCATATTCACGGGGATCGGTAAAATTGGGATCTTTGTTGTTAAATTTCTTGAGATAGTCTTTTGGGGTGGCGGTAAGCCCGAGTTTATAGCCAACAAAGTATTCAAATACCGCCCTCGAATTACCGCCGATGGAATGGTGTGCTTCATCGGATATGACAAGATCGAAATCCGTTGGGGAAAAAAGAGTCTGGTATTTATTATTGAACAAAAGGGATTGAACTGTGCTTACAACGATTTCGGCGCGAACCCAATCATCCCGATTTTCCTTATAGATTACGGTTTGATAGTCATTGGATAGCAACGCCTTCAATACTTTTTTTGCCTGTTCTTCAAGTTCGATACGATCCACAAGAAAAAGGATGCGGCGGGCATTTCCTGTTCGGAGAAACAATTTGCACAATGCGCCAGCGACCAAGGTTTTTCCGGTTCCCGTTGCCATTTCCAGAAGAAAACGAGTCTTACCGGTTTGGACGGCTTTTTGAATTTCGTGTATAGCTTTTAACTGATAAGGGCGAAGAAAACGCAGTCTATTTTCTTTTATGAAACCATCGTGCTCCGCCTCGTTTTTCCATGCGGCTTCGGATTGGTAATTCGGTCGTTGTGTCAAAACAACATAATCTGTTTCAACTGTTTCATCAACAAGTTTTTGTGGATTCGGCTCAATCTTCCGATGGTCTTTGATTGATTCAAGTTTCGGAAAGGATGTGATAATGTTTGGATTCCCAAATTGCAGATCCCAGAAATAATGAATATTGCCATTGGAGAGAATAATAAAACGACACTTCAAGGAGCGCGCATACTTGCGAGCTTGTTCCTTTCCGACAAGGGGATTTTTATCTTCGGATTTTGCTTCAAGAACGATAATTGGGCGATTATTTTCATCGAGCAAAAGGAAATCTACAACCCCTTTTTTAACCTTTTCAAAATTTTCCCCGAGATCTTCTATATCCTTCGATTTGAGTGTAACATTTTGTTCGAGTCTAATATTAGCCGGTAAGGCACCATTGGGGAAAAATCGCCAACCAGCGGCTTCAAGCAGCTTGTTAATTTTTATACGGGCAGAGGCTTCCTTTTGCTTATTATACATGCGAGCCATTTAATCCCATCTTTAATAGAAGATGAAAATTTATTGCGATAAAGTTAGCCTTGCCGTCAAGTCATAAAAAACTCCGCACGGGGAAGGCGCAGCGCGTCCCGATAGCGCTATTGGGCATGGCGCAGACGGCGATACTCCCGCCCCAAATTTTTGGGGTCAAAATTTTTGGGGTCAATCACGGTATTTCGTTAATATTCGCGAACGCGTCATGAAGGCGCTCTTTTCCTTCTTGACGAAAACACCGCAGACAAGGGTATCTTTTATAGCTGTGAATAGCTTGAAATTAGATGAAAGCGGGAATCTCTTCTGCGCGCTGGTGGCGGGGGTGAACGACCATCTTTTGTGCGGCAGGGGTTGGCATGAGCGCGCGCTGGACGGGCGCTTCGGGTTTCTTTATCGTCCCACGGGAAGGGAGGCGGAGTTTGCGCTCAATCTTCCCGCGGGCACTGGCGAGATTACGGCGCTCATCTGCGCCAGCGCCACGCTTTGCGGCGTTCTGCGCGGCGAGCTTTTTTGCGAAAAAAAATCGCTGGGTGAATTTGCACTTGATTCCGAAAACTGGGTTCTGCGGCGTTTTCCTTTGCCGCCCGCGCCCGCCGGACTCCGGCGTTTTTGTTGGATAATAAAAAATCCATTCATCCCGAATGATTATCTGAGAAACGGCGATTTTCGCGAGATGGGCGTTCATGTCGCCAGCGTTCGATTCGATTCTTCGAAAAAGGAAAAATAAATGCGCGTCTTATTTTTTGGTTCGTGTCCCATGCCTTGTGAGGGGGATCTTCCGGCGCAGGGTCCGGGCATTCGGACGTGGCAGCTTATAAAACCTGTTTGCGATGCGGGGCACAAAGTGCGGGCGCTATGTCTCCGCACGGAGGGGCTCTATCCTGAAAAGGCTGGCGATGCTATTATCTCCGCGCCGTATCCCAATTTGAATGTGTATAATTTTTCTTTTGAAGCCTATACCAATTCGCAAAGGATGCGGTCGCTGGTTCAGGATTTTAAGCCGGATGCTATTGTGGGGGCGGCATCCGTCCTTCCCAATTATACGGCTATTCTGGCGCGGGATATGGCGCCGGTCTGGGCAGACTGTTTTGGGGATCCGATAACGGAGATTCAGGCAAAGGCGGAAGTTTATGGATGCGAGCGCACGGCGGAGGAACTCTTCGGCGTGTGGCGGCTTTATCACGCCGTTCTTATTCATGCGGATAGATTTTCCGCCCTTTCGGATGCGCAGAGCCACGCTATTGTAGGGCAGCTGGCGTTGCTGGGTCGTCTTGGTTATGAGAATGCGGGTTGCCCGCTGGTCTATTCGATTCCTTGCGGTGTGGAGGAGGCGCCGTCGGCGTCTTTTGATGAGAACCTTGTCAGAGGCAAGCGCGTCCCAGCCGATGCTTTTGTTGTTTGTTTCAGCGGCTCCTACAACACGTGGATGGATCCTGACCATCTTTTTGAGGGTATAGAGGAGGCGATGAAGCGTTTGCCAAATCTATATTTCCTCTCCATCGGCGGCGGGACAAAAGGTTATAATGAAAAATTATACAAAGACTTCTGCCTCAAAGCGGAAAATTCGCCGTTCAAAGAGCGTTTCCTCTTGATGGGGTGGGTGCCGTTTCAAGATGCGCCGCGCTATTATGCGGAAAGCAATCTGGGGATTAATTGCGACCGCTTCACTTATGAGGGCGTTTTGGGAAGCCGCAACAGAATAGTCCAGTTTCTGGCGCATGGGCTGCCTGTTGCGACCACGGCGCTATCAGAGATTTCCTTGCGGTTGGCGCGGGAGAATCTGGTTTTTCCGTTTGCGATGAAGGGGGCGTCGTTGGGCGCTGAAAATGCTGAGCCGCTTCCAAATTTGCTCGAGCGTCTTGCTTCAGAAACGGAAACGCTTCGTCAGGCGGGAGAGGCGGGGCGCAGGTATGTCCTCGAACAATTCAATTATGAGCGAACGGTAAAACCGCTTTTGGATTGGCTTGCAAAGCCCGAGCGCGCTCCGGACATCAAAGAGCGCGCCAAGCGGGAGCCTTTGAAGGATGATAAAGGGGTTGTTATTGAGCCTGCGTATCTGAATGAAATCGAACTAGCAATGGATTACGAATCCAGCCGGAGGCAGATAGAATTTTTGACCGGCGAAAAAAGAGTCCTCGACAACATTAGAGCGAACCCCTTTTATCAATTGCTAAAAGCCGCGAAAGGTTTGTTCAAAAAGCCATAAAAACGGCGTCATTCCCCATCTGGCTGAAACAACCAGAATCGGTAAATATTCAGATGGGGATATTCAGCGGGCATCACGCTCAGGGCGATGCGGTCATCGCCGGTTATCATATCCGCCGGAATTAAGCAGCTCGCATACTGCCATTTTTTGAAATCTCCCGCATCCAAAAACCATGGATTCTCCGTCTGGCTTCCATTGATAAGAACGCGCAAACGCAACGGCGCCACCATGCCGAAACGTCCGAGAATGTAAAGAGGCTGCCCCGCGCGTCCTTTGAATCGAAACGAGCATTCCCCTGTGATGCTGCGTCCGCCATCCCAGATGAACGCGCCGTCGGGTTCGTATCGCCGCTCGACCATGCTCATGCATTGGCGTTCCTTGCACATGGCTCGCCAGCGGAAATCGAGCGCCGCCTCAGATTTCAAATCGGCGATATTCAGGCACGAGGTTGTGAAGCGGTCATTCGGCGGAACGTCCGCCATCGCGCCCGGACGGTCGGGATTCATGCTCCCATCATACACAGCGGGATTCATCATAAAGCCAAAAACCTTGTCGTCGCCGAGCTGGTGGCGAAATCCAAAAAAGTCGTGGAAAGGAACCCATGCCATCGGAAATTCGCTGACGCCGGCGCCCTCTTCCTTTGAGCGATAGCTGAGCAGATGGCGGATCTTTCCAGCGGCGGGGCTCCAAAGGACAAACTGAAACGGGCGGGTCGGGCGGACAAGGTAATCGTGCGCGCTTTCGATGTATGGCTGCCAGCCGGTGTTAGTTGGGCGGACGGAGAGGCGCAGAAATTTTCCGCCCGATAAAGCGGCGGGGATTTCAAGGGAGATGGACGCAGCATCCGGTTTTTCAAGGCTGATGATTTTTGTAGTGGCGAAGTCGCCGCCTATGAGGGCATATCCGACAACGAGCGTTGCGCTGGATGCGTCGTCAATAGCGGCGCGCCAATCCAGTTTTAACTCTTGCAGGGCGGATGTGAATTTATCATCGAGCGCAAGATTGCCGTCGTCATAACCCGCCATGAGCACAAGGTCGCCCGGCTGCGCGTATTCGAGAAACTCCGCCGGCTCCCAGCTCGCCGCTTTTTCCATGAGGGCTCCGCCGAAAGCCCAGTAGGCGAAGGAATAAACGGGGCGGTTTTTGTAATCAGGCGGAATCTCCTCGGCGAGGAATCGGCGCAGTTCCTCGTAAACGCACCCTGTTCCGCCCATGCGGTTTGGAGCGTTCAGGCGCGGCGTCCCCAGCCCGAAGTAATCCAGCACATAATGGTTTGTTGCGTATTTGAAAAGTCCGGCATCGGAAACCAAAAGGATGGCGGGGGATTTGAGATTTTCGTTGGCAAATTCGATATGGCGCCCGTTCGCCCATTTGGCATCAAGGCAGTTATCGCCATAAATATCCGCCCAGTAAAAAATGCTCCATAGAAAAAAAAGAGCAAGGGCGGCGCGCGCGATTTTTAAAAGCGGCGGTTTTTGCTCCAGCGCCCGCTCAAGTCCCAAAACCATCATCATCATTCCCAACGGCAGATACGGAATGAAGTAGCGCTGATGATGCCACATGCCAAAAGCTATAAAACCCTCTATGAAAAACCCATAAAAAAATAACGCGGGAAGAATCCACTCGCGACCGCGCAGATGGAACATTGCCAAAAAGATAAAAGGCGTCAGGGCAAGAAATCCCGTGCCGTAAGCCCAAAGGAAACGCAGCAGCGCGCTGTAATTTTCGTTTGTCCGCATCATGAGAACGCCGAGCCCCGAATCCGCAGAAAAGAGGGAGATTTTTTGTTTGGCAGTGCCGAAGAATTGACCGGTGTATAAAAATGCCAACCCGTAAATGAGCGCGGCTATGAGGACAGGCGCAAATACTTGCAAAAAATTTGAAACCTTATCCCGCCGCCCGTTTTCCAAAAATTGATAAAGGCAGATGAGCGCGGCAAGAAGAAAACCCTCCGGACGCGTCAGAGCGAGCAACGCCAGCGTCCAGAGGAGGGGCTTGCGCTTTTCTTCGATGAATGCGATGGCGGCGCTCAGCAATAAAAAGGCGTGGAGCTGTATTTCCATCCCGCAAAAAAATCCCCAGAGAATTTTGCCAAAGCAAAGAGTCAGGAGCGCGGCAAGAAACGGCGCGCCAAATTGCTGTTTCTGAAAAAATCTTAAAGCAACAATCAGACTCGCCGCAAGAAACGCCGCGCCTAAAAGGTGCGAAAACCAGACGATGGCGCTGCCGCGAAATCCAATCAGATAACCGGCGGAGCAGACGGCGTAATAAAGAAGCGATGTCACGCCGAGGCTGGGGCTATCCTCCGCATTATATCGGAAAAAATTCCCATGCGCCGCATTGCGCGCATAAGCAAAAAAGATATAAGGGTCGTCGAGCGGAAGATATGTTTGCCCGTCTGTTTTCAAAAACGCATTGCCCGCAAAGAGCAGCGCAAGGAGAAAAGCCGCCGCAATGGGCAAAAGAATCGCTGCCGTTGATTTGGAATAACGCTTTTGAAACATGGCATTTATTTCTATTCCCGACCGTTTGAATACGGCAACAATAATCTTATTAATGAGGCGATTGAGGGGATGTTTTTTTGAGGTTGACGGCGGTCGGCGGGGAGTGGAAGGAAACCATCCATGATAGCGCTGAAAAGGCGCGGGTGTTTTTAGGAGGGCTTGATGGAGTTAGCGGAAAAGAGGGCGGGGGCGGACAGCATCAACGCCATCCGCGCCATTGTGGGCGATGAACGCATCCGCACGGCAAAGGCGGACCTTTATGTGTATGGGTTTGATGCGGGAATGCACTGCAACATTCCCGATGCAGTGGTGCGCCCTCGCACGGCGGAGGAAATTTCGCAAATCTTGAAACTCGCCAACGAGCGCAATTTTGCCGTTGTGCCGCGCGGCGCGGGAACCGCGCTTTGCGGGCATGCCATCCCCATCGCAGGAGGCGTTGTGCTCGATTTGCAAGGTATGAATCGCATCAAAGAAATCAACCCCGGCGACCTTCTTTGCGTGGCGGAGCCCGGCGTTGTTTGCGATGACCTGAACGCCGCCTTAAAAAAATATCGCTTCTTTATCCCCGGACCCGCCAGCAGCGAGGCGGCGACCATCGGCGGGATGGCGGCGACGAACGCCTCCGGCGATAAAGCGCTCAAATACGGCGCTATGCGCGATTATGTTTTGGGAATGCAAGCGGTCATGCCCACCGGAGAAATTGTCCGCTTTGGCACGCGCACGTTGAAAAACGCCAGCGGTTATCAGATGGAAAAACTCTTCATCGGGATGGAAGGCACGCTCGGCATCATCACGGAGATTACGCTAAAGATGGCGCCGCTGCCCGAAAAGACCGCCGCCTGCATTGCCGCCTTCAAAGAACTTGTGGAAGCGGGGCAGACAGTCTCCGACATCATCGCCGCGCCCATCTTTCCCGCGCAGCTGGAAATCATGAGCGATATATGCGTCAAAGCGGTCAATAAAGCCACAGGGCTGGGGCTGCCGGAATGCGGCGGCTTCCTGCTCATTGCTTGCGACGGTCATCCCGAACAAGTGAAAGATGAAATTCGCAAGGTGAAAGAAATTTGCGAAAAGAACAAAGCCTTCTTCCTCGATTTCACGGAAGACCCCAAACGCATTGAAGAACTCTGGAAAGGGCGCAAACAGATGCTTGCCTCGCTCTCCGTTCTCAAGCCGGAGTTTTCCACCATCATGCTGGCGGACGATATGGCTGTGCCGATTTCCAAAGTGCCGGATGCCGTGAAGGGTTTTCTTGAGATTCAGGATAAATACGATATCTACATCCCGCCATACGGTCATGCGGGCGACGGCAATCTCCACACAAAAGTCTTGCTGGATACCGAAAACCCGGACCACTGGCATCAGGCGGAAAAAGCCGTCCGCGAAATATACGACCTTGTTCTCCGGCTCGGCGGAACAGTCACGGGCGAGCACGGCGTTGCCATCAGCAAAGCGGAATATTTCTTCATCGAGCGCGCCGATTCCATCCCCTTCATGCGAGCCATCAAACGCGCCCTCGACCCGAATAATATACTCAATCCGTATAAAATATTCGACTGGGATAAAAGCTTTCTGCACAACCTGCGCTACCCCGTCCAATTAGCCGGAAAGGAAAAAGCCAACTGATGGGCGAGAAATATTCAGACCTTGAAAAACTCAAAAACGAAACGCTCAATTGCACCATGTGCGGATTTTGCAAGAATGTCTGCCCTGTTTTTTTGGATGTCGGATGGGACACCGGCTCGCCGCGCGGGCGCATGACGATGGCTTACGGACTCATCACAGGCGAGTTGGAGCCGGATGACGACCTCGTGAACCGCATCTTCCAATGCACCCAGTGCCGCGATTGCTGGCGGCGCTGCCCGGGCAAAACAAAATGCCCCGATGTCGTCCTCGCCGCGCGGCGCGAACTTGTCCGGCGCGGGAAAACCTCCGCATCCCAGATGGCGGTCATGCAAAACATTCGAAACACAGGCAACATCTTCGCAGATCTCGAAGTTGAGTTTCCGATTCAAGAAGGCGACGCGCCGCTTTTCATCGGCTGCCAGCATCTCTCGCGCACGAACAGCACAAAAAAGAATATACGCCTGTTGCAATCGCTCGGCGTTTCGCCCCGCATCGTACGCGAGGTCTGCTGTGGATTTCCCCTTGAGGTTATGGGGTTCGAGGAAGAACGCGAAAAGCAGGTTGAAAAATTGAAAGAGGCGTTCCCCGTCAATGATAATACCATTCTGACCTTTTGCCCGGGGTGCAAGGTTCATCTTGAAAAGATTTTCGGGCGGGAGGTGCGGCATGTTTTGCAGGAGATTAACGAACGTCTGGCGCCGGATAAAATCGCCAAACCGGTGAATGCTAAAATCACATACCACGACCCATGCGATTTATCCCGCGGGGCAAAGACAACAAAAGAACCGCGCGAGATTTTGAAAAAAATCGGCTGCGAAATTATCGAGATGAAACATGTGAAAGAGTCCTCGCGCTGTTGCGGCGGGGGCGGCGGAATTCTCACTTGGGATGCCGCCATGTCCGACCGGCTGGGGCTGGCGCGGATGGAAGAGGCGATAGCCACAGGCGCGGAGATGCTCGTGACCGCCTGCCCCACCTGCGAACAAAGTCTTAAAAAGGCGGCGCGCGCCGCGGCGGATAAATCGGGCGCAAAACCCATGCCCGTGTATCACATCATGGATCTGCTCTTCCGCGCAGTTCGATAGACCAGCCCAATGCCTGTCGTTTAATAGATAACCCAATAGGCGGCGGCGGCGCGTTTTTCATACACCTCTATCTCGGCGAGCCGGCAATAATTATCAATGCCGGAATCGGTGATGTAAATCCGCAGGCATCGAAAGGTTTTCGGCGCGTCGTATAGACATCGCCAGAAAC
This sequence comes from candidate division BRC1 bacterium ADurb.Bin183, assembly GCA_002070185.1. Lineage (GTDB taxonomy): Bacteria > Sumerlaeota > Sumerlaeia > MWCT01 > MWCT01 > MWCT01. The sequence continues at coordinate 8,719 of MWCT01000020.1, read as the reverse complement.
TGAACTGGGCGGGATTGGAAACCGCGAGGTCCGTTGTCCATGGACCGTCCAGCGTTGCGCCTGTCTGCACCTGAAAAGATTTGAAATTATAATCCACCAGCTCCATGCCGGCGCCGGCAAAGCGAAACACGATGCCGTTGACGAATCGTTCCCGTCCCAAATCAATCGCCAACCAGTGCGGAGGCGCGCCGCCGAGCGAGCACCACTTGCTTGTGCCGCTGATAACGCCGTCATAAACATTCGCGCCGCCCCATTGAGCGCCATAGACGCTGTCCGCCTTCCAGCCCGTGCTAAGCCGCGCCACATTTGCGCCCTCCGGCAAAAGACGCGCCGGCAGGGCGATGGGATTATTCGCAATTTCCGCCGCCTTGCCGCTGTATATGGCGCGGAGCTGCGTGTAATCCGGGTGATGATAACCATCCATGCCCACGTCGTTGTCGCCGTCGCCGATGTCGTAGCTTTGCGCCTGATACCCCCATGCCATAAAAGCGCGGGCGGCGCGCTGGTCAAACCATTTGACAACCTGCGCCTGTGTGTTGCTCGCGCGGTCTCCGTGCGCCGCCGACCAGCCGTATTCTTCAAGGATGAGCGGTTTGCCGAGGCGGCTGTGCACGGCGCGGTTATTGGCGTGGTAGATGTCCTCGCCATTGTAACAATGCGCGGTGATGAAATCAATATTGGCGTCCGCATACAGCTGATAACCTTTTGTTTCGCCAATTTGCGTGTGATCCACAGAGATGAAACCGGTTGTCACCATGTGATGGGGATCTATCGCCTTGATGCGCGCGGCAACATCCGCCGCAAAGGGAATGATGGCTTGCGGATCCTTGAGGTCGGTCATCTCGTTTCCCATCTCCCATGCAAAGATGGCGTTGTGCTCTTTCAATTGGCTGACGGCGAGCTCAACATAGGGGAGGTAATTTATTTTATAGCCGGATTTAAACCAAGTGTCATCGAGAACCGTCCAGCCGCCGGTTTGCGGCAGATAATATGCTTCGTCTCCTTTAGGGCAGAAGCCTGAGTTGTAAAAATCAGTGAGGCAGATGATGGCTTTGAGTTTGCGCGATTCCATTTTATCGAGGACATTTTTGAGGCGGTTGACATTTTCCTGATGTTCGGCGAATTTCACCGGCGCAAAAAGGCGGATGACTTTGGCGCCCATCTCAGCCGCGCCGTCCAAATTTTCGTCAATATGTCCGGCTGTTGTGAAGGGCAGGATATCGCCTTTTCCATAATGGCAGATGCCGCGGATATTTACGCCGACAAAACGGAAGGCTTTCCCCTCCAGAGCAAATTCGCTGCCATAAGGTTTGACGACCTCTGTTGGAGCGGAGGCAAGGGGCATCGCATAAAGAATCAAAAGAACAATCAAAATAGAAAATTTCATCAATGCGGTTTTTCCTTCGGCGCGTTTGGATTTTATTGACGTGTCCATTTATCAGCGAATAGAAAGTATATACCAAATGAACGGGGGTTGATGTCAATGAATCTTCTTGAGCAAAAAATTGAGCCCGATTTTAATGGCTTTCTTAAATGTATTCGCAGGGAGGAGGAGCCCAAAAGGGTTTACTTCGCCGAACTGTTTCTCGACCCGGAAGTTGTGGAAGCCGTCGCGCGGCGTTTCGATATAGCCAAAGGGTTGAACCCCGCCGACCCTTTCTTTATCCCCAAACGCGACATCGCCCTTTATCGTTTTCTTGGATATGACATGTTCCGCATCAATCTTCCGGGGTTTGAATTTCCCATCAAACTCAATCCCGCCGGCGACGATGCCACACGGAGGGATCAAGCGCGCGCCTCCCGCGACTGGGTGGATGAACGCTCGGGTCCCATTCAAAGCTGGGACGATTTTGAGCGCTATCCTTGGCCCCGCGTTTCCAATGTGGATACGCGCCTTTTGGAATGGTATGAAAAAAACCTCCCTGAGAATATGGCGGTTTATGAACTGACGGCGCATGTGTTGGAAAATGTGACATGGGCGGTCGGGTATGAAAGCCTTTGTTATATGATGTATGACCAGCCCGATCTTGTGGAGGCAATTTGTGCAAAGGTGGGAGAGCTCTATCTGCAACATGCGCGGCTGCTCTGCCAATTTTCGCGGATAGGCGTAATCTGGGGCAGCGACGATATGGGTTTCAAAACGCAGCCGCTCCTTTCGCCGGAAAATCTGCGCCGGCTGATTTTGCCATGGCATAAAAAAATCGCCGAAGCCGCCCACGCCAGCGGGAAACTATATTTCCTTCATGCCTGCGGAAACTTGGATTCCATCATGGAGGATTTAATCGGTTATGTGAAGATAGACGCCAAGCATTCGTTTGAGGACGCCATCGAGCCGGTGACGGAAGCTAAGAGAAATTATGGAAACCGCATCGGGCTTATAGGCGGGATTGATATGGATATTTTGTGCCGAGGCAGCGAGGGCGAGATACGCCGGCGCGTTCGCGAAACGCTGAATGTCTGTCAACGGGGCGGCGGCTACTGCCTTGGCTCCGGCAATACCATTGCAAACTATATGCCGGCGGAGAATTATCTTGCGATGCTGGACGAAGGAAGGAAATATTCAGGGTTGTAAATAGCCCTGTTATTGTTCTATTGCCTTCAGGCAGAGGGCAAAGATTTCATCCACATTTCCGTTCGTGAGAATCCGGCGCAGAACGCTTTTCCATTCGTAATAACGCACAAGCGTGTCAATCTCTTGATGGTAAAGGTTGAGCCGTTTTTGGATGGCGGCGGCGTCCTTATCGTCCTTGCGCTCCACAAGGGCGCTTCCGCATTCATCGCAAACGTCGCTAATTTTAGGCGAACGGTTAGCGCCGTAGATGGCGCCGCACGTATCGCAAAGGGTGCGCGAGTTCAGACGTTGGATGGCTGTGGCGTCGTCGAGCTCGAGCAATATGGCGCGGTCCACAGGTTTTACGAATTCGAGCGCGGCGAGCTGAACTCCGTTGCGGGGAAAGCCGTCAAGGATATAACCCTTTTGGGCGTCCGGCTGGTTGATGCGTGAGAGCGCCATGTTGATGACAACGGCATCGGGCACAAGCGCGCCGTGGTCTATATATTTCCGCGCCTCTTTGCCGAGCGGGGTTTGATTTTTGATATTATCGCGGAAGATGTCCCCTGTGGAGATGTGGGGGATGCCCAGTTTTTCCGATAGCATTTTAGATTGCGTTCCCTTGCCAGCGCCCTGCACGCCTATCATGACGATGTTCATATTGTCGCGCTCTCCTGATTTTTTTTGATTATTTATAATCTTTAAGAAATTTCTTTTCCGCTTTAAAAAGTTCTTCTGCCATTTTGCGAATTTCCGCAAGGCTGCAAACTGCGGAGGTCAGGGGGTCGAGCATCAGGGCGTGAATCGCCGTTTCCATGCTCTGGTTGATGACCGCCTCCGCCGCCAGATCAAAAAAGCGCATATTGGCATCGCACAGGGCGGCAACCTGCGGCGGCAGATAGCCGTAAACAGTCGGGTTGATGCCATTGGCGTCAATCATGCAGGCGACCTCCACACAGCCGTCAAGCGGGAGGTTGGCAATGAGAGGTCCGCCGCCCATGTGATTGTTCATGACATTGCCGTGGATGCGGAAGGGTTGATTTTTTTCCTTCGCCTCGATAATCCACGAGGCGTATTCCCAGCTGCGCTCCCAGCCGAGCGGTTTTTTGCCTTTGAGCATCTTGATGCGCTCTTCGTCGGCGGTCTTGCGCCACTTTGGCCATTCGGTGGCATAAAAGCGCGAGCCGCCGTCATAGCCGAAGCGGCAGTATTTATTTATGAGGTCTTTTCGTTTGCGGTAATAGGGGACGTATTCGCTGAAGTGACCGGATGATTCAGTGACAAAATAACCGAAGTGGAGCATGATGTCCTTGCGAACGATGTCGCCGGCGTCTTCAGGGTCGGAGGGTTTGCCCGCGATATCGGCGGCGGCTTTTTTCATCAAAATCGGATAGAGGTCTTTGCCGTTGTGCTCAAGTTTGGTGAACCATGCAAGGTGGTTGATGCCGGCGCATTCCCATACCATCTCCTCATAAGGCACGCCCGCGCGTTTGGCAAGCAGATGGCTTGTGCCCTGAACGGAGTGGCATAGCCCTACCACGCTCATCTGGCTGAAACGTCCGGCGGCAAGGCAGAGAATATTCATCGGATTGGTGTAATTCAGGATAAGGGCGTCCGGGCAGAGATATTCGGCGTCCAAAAGAATCCGCAGCCAAACGGGCGCCGTGCGCAGCGCCTTGAAAAGTCCGCCGGGACCGATGGTGTCGCCGATGCACTGATCCACGCCGTATTTGGCGGGAATGTCGTTATCGAAGCGGACGCAGTCCAGCCCGCTGACCTCGATGCAATTAATGAGGTAATGAGCGCCGGGGAGGGCGTCATAATAATTCGCGAAGGCGCTGACCTTGCAAATATCCTCCATGCCCATCTGGCAGATTAGTTTTTCCACAAGCTGCTTCATCACGGAGAGCCTTTTTTTATCAATATCCACCAAAGCGACATGAACCTTGTTGATGCCGGGAATCTGGAGGACATCATTGACAAGGCGCGGGGTGAAACTGCTGCCTGCGCCGAGCATAACGATTTTGATAGGGCGGGGGCATTTTCCGGCGAGCCCCAGTTTTATATCGGCGTCTTTTGTATGTTCCGAATGTCCTTTGGAAATGGCTTTCTTTGGCATAATTTTTTCTCCAAAAATTATTTATCAGCAAAAAAACATGCGATAACATGATATAGGGGAAATTTAATGCAAGCGGAAAAATGGTTGAACTGGCTGGAGCCCCCTGCGATGCGATGTATGAAAATTCATCCCCTGCGCTGGGCAAGGCGCGAAATCATTTTGCATGCGTCATTCGGCGGCAGACAAGGACGGCAAACAAAAATCGGCTACAGGTTGGCTTTTTAGGCAAGATAATTTGCTTGCATGCGGACGGTATATTAAATAGAAGATTCCATTATTTTCCGCATTCAAATTCAAAAAACACTTTGCGGGTGATTAAAACATTATGGCAACACGCGCGCAAAAAGTAAAAGTGGGCGTTTTTCTTTTTTCAACAATCGCGCTTTTCATCTTTGTGCTTATTATCATCTCCGGAATGCAGCGGCATCCCACATCAACCTATTTTGCGGTATTCAACGAATCTGTGACCGGATTGGACAAAGGCGGCGAGGTGCGCTTTAACGGCGTGCCCATCGGGCAGGTGGATGATATTCAAATCGGCGATAAGGGAACGGTGCTTGTGACCATGAAAATTCGCCGCGACCGCATGCCCGAATTGCGCGTGGGGCAGCGGGCGCGTCTGCAGCTGCGCGGCGTGACCGGCATCATCTATGTGGAAATATACGGCAACCCCACGGGGAGCGTCATTTTGCCCGGCGGCGCCATCCCTACCGACCCCTCTTTTCTTACTAACGTCACGCTGGGCATTCCCCAGATGTTAGACAGTCTGAACGCCATCCTGACTAAGACCAACAAGGCTCTTGGCGAACCGGACACAAAATTCGGGGAGCAGCTGGAAGGCGTTTTTACGCAGATTAGCGACACCACAAACGCCCTCACTAATTTCACGAACAGGGCAACTTCGCAAACGATTATAGTTTCCGAAAATCTTAATAAATATATTGCCCGACTGGATAATCTCACAAGCGATGTGAACAAACATGTGAATGTTCTTCTGCCCGATTTGGACAAAGCAGTCAATCGTCTGGATAAAAGGCTGGAGGATTTGGATATCCTTGAGACGCAGAAAAAGATTCAACTCCTTGCGGAACAGCTGACTTCCGCGACTATTGCGTTGGAGACATTCATCGCCAATACGGATGCTAATATCTCCGATGTTGAATATGATTTGCGGCGGTCGCTGCGGCGCGTGCAGTCCATGCTCTCGGCAGCGGAGGCGCTTATACGGACGCTTGAGCGCGACCCCTCTGTGCTTATTTATGGGCATAGACCGCCGGAAAAGGCGAAGAATCCGAGGAGATGAAATTATGAAAATATTTTGGAAACTTTGTTTGTTATCCGTGCTTCTGCTGGGCTGCGGCGGTTTAGTGAAACGCAATCCCAAAGTGGAGTTTCACTACTATCATTTGACCGGCGAGTGGGATGTCCGCGTTCCAGAAGCGCGCGGCGATGGCGGCGGTTTGGCGATCTTCCCCTTTGATGCCGCCTCCGCCATAGAGCGACGGATGCTCATCCGCATAAGCGAGACACAGATTGAATATGACGATTATGAAATGTGGGCGGAGCCGCCGCAGGAGATGGCGACACGCGCCTTTGCCGAAGGGCTGGAAAAGTCCGGCGTTTTTGCGCGGACGGCATCCTCGGACGATCTGCCCGCCGATTTATTCGGTCGGATTTTGACGGGGAAACTTGAGCGGTTCGAGTGGGATCGCTCATCCGAACCCGCAACGGCGTATATTGAGGCGAGGCTGGAACTGCGCGGCGCCAACCGCGGCAATTATTTCTGGGGCGAGCGGATTTCCGCGCGAGAGCCCCTTGCTGAGGAAACACCCGCCGCGTATGCGGAAGCCTCCCGCAAAGCCTTGCGCCGCCTCATCGAGCAAACCGCTCAAAAATTATCTGAACTGCCTGTCCGAAAAAAGTAACAAGATTCCTTATTGTCACTAAAAATTGTTTGGGAAGAAAAAATGATAATAATAAGCCAAACGGTTTTTGAATAAATTGAAAAAAATTATTAAGGATAGAAGAGTGAGAAAACATTTTTTTGCAATCTTTATTGCCGCGCTGATTCTGGCGCTAAGCGTATATCTTTTTGCTGAAAAAGAGGATAATAAAATGACAAAAGAAAAAAATGAAAAGGTTATCGCCCTGCCCGCCCCGCGCGAAAAAGGCGCCCTCTCGCTCGAAGAGTGCATCCGAAAACGCCGCTCCGTCCGAGACTTTGCCCCGCGCAAACTCGCGATGGACGAGGTTTCCCAGCTGCTCTGGTCAGCGCAGGGCATCACAGATGAATCGAGAAATTTTCGCGCGGCGCCATCCGCCGGAGCCCTTTATCCGCTGGAAATCTATCTGGTTAAAGAGGATGGGTTATTCCATTACATGCCCAAAGGGCACAAAATCGAGCAACTCGCCGAAAAGGATTTGCGCCCCGCGCTTGCGCAAGCCGCATATGGACAGTCGAGCGTGGCGGAGGCTTCGGCGGATATTGTTATCTGCGCGGTTTATGAGCGCGTCTCCGCCAAATATCGGGAAAAGGGCATTCGCTACACGGACATGGAGGCGGGGCATGCGGCGCAAAATCTGCATTTGCAGGCGGTATCGCTGGGGCTTGCCTCCGTTCCAATCGGGGCATTCGCCGAAGAGGCGGCGGCAAAAATTCTTTCGCTTCCCCGAGATTGCAAACCTATCTACATTATTTCTATCGGCGAGCCGAAAAAATAAAAAATTATTTTAGGAGTCTGAATCGAATGAAAAAGGTTTTTTTTGCGGCTTTGATTGTTTTTGGTTTAACTGCGCGGCTGTTTTTCGCAGATAATTCAGACATTCGCGCTAAGGTGGCAACGACGCCGGCATCAAACGGAATGTTATTTGCAGGCGAATCAGCCAAATCCAATTTGGCAAACGTCATCACCGTTGCAAAATCTGGCGGGGATTATGACACGATTCAAGCGGCGGTGGAAGCGGCAACCTCAGGGACAACGGTGTTTGTACTCCCCGGCGAATACGCCGAACAAGTCTTCATAACAAAGGCTATTTCGCTCATTGGAACGGACAAGAATAATTGCGTGATAAAAAAAAGTGTGGCAGGAAATGGAGGGGGAGGCGCGCATCTGGTCTCTGTTAAAACAGGCATTGCCAGCGGGTATGTGAAGATTAAAAATCTGACCATGTGGAACACCTACAGCGCCTATTCCAGCACCGCGCTGATGATTGAAAGTTCTGCGCGGGTATCAAATTGCATCTTGATTGGAAATCATGCGGACACCCTATATTTGCGAAGGAATTGCAATATTTATGTGGATAGATGTCAAATCTCCGGGTTGTATGATGTTGTATCTATTGATGGGATTAATCACAGTCTCGAATATAAAATTAGCAATAGCACGATTGTTTCAACAGGCTCGAGCGGCGCAAACTCGATGCCTGTATGGATAGGCAACAATAATTCCAATGCGCACATTAACGATTGCGATTTAATCACCCACGGAACGACAGGAGCGGCGGGAATACTTGTTGCATCAGACTCGGGAAAAACGATAAAGATGTATTTAACAAATGTGCGCTGTTTCAAACCCGATTATACGGTTGTTCCCTTGTTTTATAGCAACTCCAACGGCACAGGCACGACCGCATATATCTCAAACTGCCAGTATTCGACGCTTGGCAATTCAAATGTCACGGCGCATTATTTGAAAACCAGCGGCGCGGATATGAATGGGAATTTAAATGTTTCCGGCGCCCTTGCCTCCGCCGACTCAAAATTCGCTGTTAATTCGGACGGGAACATCACAAAAATAAACAATGTTGCGACCTCATTCCCCTCATCTCAAGGGGCGGCAGGCGCATTTTTGAAAAATGACGGAAACGGAAATCTTTCTTGGGCGAGCGCAGACGGCGGTTCTTCCAAGCCTGCAAACGTGATCACCGTTGCAAAATCGGGCGGGGATTATGACACGATTCAAGCGGCAGTGGAAGCGGCAACCACAGGGACAACTGTGTTGGTGCTCCCCGGCGAATACGCCGAACAAGTTTTCATAACAAAGGCTATT
>MWCT01000019.1 GCA_002070185.1 candidate division BRC1 bacterium ADurb.Bin183 | reverse complement strand
TGCTCCTTCCCAAAACACTGTTAAGGATCATATTATCCACCTTAACCCGTTGTCCAGTTTTTGGGGAGCATTTCAGGGAATAAATGAATCTTTATAAATCCTGAGCGCGCAGTTTTTCAGATTATTGCGCAAACCATAACTTGAATTAACAGATAAAAATATGCCGTTTCCGATCATATCGTTTCCGGTGTATGGGTAATCGGGAAAAATATTAACACCTTTTGTCATATAAAAAGATAGGTATTCATCTTCGAGCTTTTGCCCGGCTTTGGCAGATAATTTTACAAAATTCATCTTTGGGGAAGATACTTGTTTAGGCTCGTCTTTTTCAAATGATATATGGTTCATTGTGGCATAACGGGCAAATGGCTCGGCGAGCCATGGGCGGACGTTAACATGAAAGGCAGGACTGCCTTTTCCGTCAGGGTGTATGTCCATCCAAGGACCGGAGATATCCCCCCACCAGTTTTTTGTAAAATCGAAGTCAGTCCAGCTGCTGTCATATATAACGCCAAAATCGGAGCAATTTGTCATTTCATTATATTTTGCCGACTCAATTGTGGCATATTTGATATAGACGCCGAGTTTTGAATTATTCAATACATTGCCAAATAAATAAGCATTGGCTCCCGTTCCAATATTGATATTAAAATCCGAATTATTGCATATGAGATTGGCGATAAGTTTGGCATCTGCAATTTCGCTAATTAAAACTCCTTGGGAAGAACCTTCGATTGTATTATTCAGAAATTTTCCTTTTGTCCCCGTCTTTTCAATCATCAATTCAACAAGAACTGTATCAGTCGGGTTCGTTTGCTTATCGTTATCATAACAAATGTTGTAGCGCGCGTCCACATCTGCCATAGAGGATATTCGAATGGCGCCTCGATTGTTATAACGTATGTCATTTTGAAATATTTTGCATGGCTTTTCAGATACCTCAATGCCATAAAGAAAATTTCGGGCGATAAAATTATCCATGATAATAAAACTTGAATTGTGGCAATAAACGCCATTTCCATCAAGAGCCTCGTGTCCATTATTATCAATATAATTATGAACAACGCTTCCTGAGGAACTCTCCAGATAAATTCCCTCGTTGTCGTTATTGATAATAATATTATTCACAATATCCGCAGTCGAAAATCGTTCAATAAAAAATCCCTGTCCAAAAGGGACAATATGCTCTTCAACGACGCGGCTATTGACCACTGTGTTATTATATATCCACGCTTGAGAAGACTGACGAACGGAAACGCCTGAAAGACAATCCTCAAAGTCGCAGTATCTTACTGTCCCTTTGCTATTGTCATGAATCCCGACGCCTTCAAAATAGCGGCATTTTTTCATGCTGCAATTTTCAACCATGATGTTAGTGCCGTTTGTTACATAAATGGTTTTATCGCAATTGGCAAAACGGCACCCTCGAATTATCAGATTATTCACCGAATTACCCGAAAGGCAAAAGGGTTTATTAGCGATGATAGCCGAGGGGTTTGTATTGTTTTCAAACTGAGAATTTTCCACAAGAACATTATCGGAGTTATTGGCAAATATTCCATTTCCTTTGCATCCGGAAATCGTTAAATCTGCGATTTGCGCGTTGCATCCGGCGCCCAATAAGATTCCATTGACGGCGCCTCCGATTGTGGTTTGCGTCCCGCTATGGTCTGTTTTGATTACCAACGAACAGCCATCATGAACATACACAGCGTCTTTTGCGCCCCAAATTATTGAACGGGAAATCGTCAGCGTTCGAGGCGTAGAGGAAAGAAAAAAGACGGCATTCTCTTTTGTGTTGTTAATGTTAACTCCCGTTAAATCCACATCGTTCAAAATATTATACATAAATAAAGAGTTTTTGCATCCATCCATTGAAAAGGAATCCGGCTCAAAGAAGGCATTGCCATTTTGAACGCTAATACCATAATCACATGATGAGAATTGGGAAGCGGGGGGATATAGTTTTAATCGGGAAGATTCCGACATGTAAATTCCATTGCCGGAAGACTGCCCTTCAAAAACGCAGCCGGATAGGGATTTAATTTCCGAATTGTTTAGGCTTACACCTGTGTTGGAAAACTGTTTAAAAACGCAAGAAGAAATTGATTCAATTTCACTATTATTGGCGCTGATACAAAAATCCCAAAAATCAAATGTGCATTCATTTATTCTTAAATTTGAATTCTCCGATAAGAACACGCCATTTTTCCCCTCGCCCGTGAAAAGGGTATTTTTAATTGTGGCGGCGCTTTTTTTATCCAGTCTTACCGCAACTTGTTGTGTTTTATTAAAAACGCATTCATCAATTAAGTCAACAATGCCGTCATAAGCGGAAATGCTAAAATCCGTAGAATTAAAAATGCATTTAACAGCCTTGGCGTGCGCCCGATTTGTTATCCATATTCCGGTGGTGCAATTATTAAATTCAACGTTTTGGATTTCAAGCCTTGTGTTTTCATCCATGGCAACCATCATTCCACCGCTGATCTTCATGTTTTCCAATTTCAATATCCCGCCTTGAACAACAGCGATGCTTTGCGGGTCAACCATGATGCATTGAGCGCCATGACCATGAACTTCGGTAGGAGCGGTCACATATACGCCGCCATAATAAGTCGTTTGCGGATCGAGATTAAATGTGCCACCCTTGCCATAATTAAGGGCAGCGTCCAAAGACGCGCTGAAGACAGACGGGTCGGCAAAGAGGAGCAGAAAAACGAGCAGAAAACTCCACCCGAACTCATGTAATCCCTGAAAAAGTTTTTTTTCAAACCACGTATATTTCTTATTTAATGTCATGGCTCTTTTTCCTTTTCAGGAGGTGCTTTTGTCAATTTTTTATTAATCAATTTTTACTGCATTTGGTTTGACACCGCACGATTGAAATTTTTATCTTTTTATTATGATGAAGGATATTATCCGAGTATTTTTTCTTTTTCTGGCGCTATATCTTTTAACGATGGGGGGGCACCTCTATTCGCCGGACGAGGAAATTATTTTTCGGATGACTCAATCGCTGGCAGAACGGGGCTCTCTTGCTATAGAACCATTGCAAGGCTTTGCCACCAAAAGGGGTGTTGATGGCAAAGAATACGCTCAGTATGGCATCGGGCAGCCTCTTCTTACGATTCCATTTTATTATCTGGGTAAAGCGATGGCTGCCGCTTTGCCGGCGGAAAAAGCACCCAAATGGGTGGCGGATACGATTCAATACCACGACCGCACGCCTCGCGATGTGATGCTTCGCCTTGGGGTTTCGATTTTCAATCAGACGGTCTCCGCGATGCTCTGCGCATTACTTTTTGCCTTTGCGTTCCATATTACCAAAGACCGCCGCGCTTCATGGATGGCGGCGATTCTTTTTGGAGCGGGCACCTATGCGTGGGTTCATTCGAAGCCATATTTTATGGAGCCGTCTGCCGCTTTATTTCTTTTCGGGTCGTTTTTCCTTTTATGGCGCGGGCTTGAGAAAGATTCATTTGTAAGCGTAATGGGGGCGGGATTTCTTTATGCCTATGCAGTTCTTATTCGCATGGACAGTCTTTTTATGTTGCCCGGTTTTGCAGTTTTGATTTATCTGAGCAGGAAGCGCCAATGGAAACCATACCTCTTTTTTTCCCCGCTTATTATTTCAGGTTTGATTATTTTGTATCTCAACAAAATGCGTTTTGGGACATTTTTGCAAACCGGCTATGAGGATCAGGCGGAAGGTTTTAAGTTCTCCACTCCGATATTGGGCGGTCTATACGGGTTTCTTTTTACGCCGGGAAAAGGGATGTTTTGGTTTTCTCCTCCCCTTGTGTTGTTTTTCTTTGCCTTTGGAAAATTCTATAAAATGAATAGGTCTTTGGCGCTGGGATTGCTTGCGTGTATTTTATCATTTTTTCTTGTTCAATGCAAGTGGCAGAATTGGGCGGGGGGTTGGTGCTGGGGGCCCCGCCATATTTATCAAATCCATGTTTTTCTTGCCCTGCCCATAGCGCTGTTATTCATCAAACCGCTCGGCATGAAAATGCGGGGTATTTTCTGGGCATTTCTTACGTTTGGTTTTTTTGTGCAAATATACGGCGCTTCACAGAATTTCATAGATTATTACTCTGAATTTTTCACCACGCCCGATACGCTGCCCAATAATTACAATGCATGGTATCAGGAATCCGAGCCATTCCTTGCCCCCTATTACGGGCTTTTTATCGTTGATAACAACGGTCTGCCAATTCGCCGAATTCCTCTCCATTATGTTGTCGCGCCTATCCAAAACTCGATATATTATCCGCAAAACACCGTCTGGGCTAATTATTCTACGATGCTTCAAATGGGACGGCATGACTTTTTTTGGGTAAAATTTTTAACACGATGAAAAAATCAACGGACACATCGGAGCCATTGCAATCGCAGGATAATCTCATTTCGCTTGAGGGTTCGATTGAGACCTTTAGGTTTGAAAGCGAACAAGACGGCTTTGCTGTTGCGACGTTCAGCGCGGAAGGGCAGCATAAAAAGATAATTGTCGTTGGCGCGCTTTCGGGAATTTCGCCGGGTGAAACCGTGCGTCTTTGGGGACGATGGATCACGCATCCAAAATTCGGCGAGCAATTCGATGTTAAAACTTTTATTCCCATCCTGCCTGCGTCCGTCGCAGGCATCTGCCGATATCTCAGTTCCGGGCTCATTAAAGGCATAGGCAAGAAATTCGCCAAAAGAATCACGGAAAAATTTGGGGCGCAAACTCTTGATATTATTGATAAGGATAGCGACCGTCTTTCCGAAGTTCGGGATATTGGACCCAAACGATTGAACGCCATCAAGTCGGCATGGCGGGAGCATCGCCTCATTCGCGACATCATGGTTTTCCTTCACTCGCACAATCTTTCCATGAATCTGGCAACCAAAATTTTTCGTCAATATCGGGAACAAGCAATCAAAGTCCTTCGCGAAGATCCATACCGCCTTGCGCTTGATATCAGCGGTATTGGTTTTAAAACCGCTGACAAGGTGGCGCATTCTCTTGGCATTCCAAAAGATTCGCCGCAACGCATCAGGGCAGGCATTCTTCATGTTTTGAAGGAGGCATCATCCGATGAAGGGCATACCTTTTTACCTGAAAATATCTTGCATCAGCGCGCCATGGAAATTCTTGAGATTGGGGATGTTGATGAGATTAAAAATGCTCAAGAATCGCTCGCCGAAGAAGACCGTATAGTTATTGAAAACACCAAAGAAGAAATAAAGGCGGTGTTTCCCAAAGCCTTGCACATCTGCGAACGCGGCGTTGCGGAGCGCATTGCGTATCTTTGCTCGCTCAGGAGAGCGCCCTTCCGCAACGATTCTGAATCGGCGATTCTTGCCTTTGAGCAAAAATTTAATTTTAAGTTAGCGTCTCTTCAAAAAGAAGCCGTGAGTCTTGCCATGAACGGCGGGATTATGGTGATAACCGGCGGACCGGGAACCGGCAAAACAACTATCATCCGCGCCATTATTGACCTCCTATCGCATAAAAAATTAAACATCCGTCTCACCGCTCCAACCGGACGCGCCGCAAAACGCATGGAAGAAACCACAGGCATGGAATCGCAAACCATTCATCGTCTGCTTAAATACAATCCAAAATTGGGGAAATTTATCTATGATGAGATTAACCCACTTCCAGCTGATTTGTTAATTGTTGATGAGACCTCCATGATGGATATTGTTCTTGCTTATCACCTGCTTAAGGCAATCGGGCGGCAGACGCCGATTATTTTTGTGGGCGATGCAGACCAGCTGCCGTCGGTTGGTCCGGGTAATTTTTTACAGGATATGATTCATTCCGGCGTTGTTCCTGTAATTTGCCTGACTGAGATTTTTCGGCAGGCAAGGCAAAGTCTGATAGTTGTCAATGCGCATAAAATAAATCATGGCGAATTCCCCATCATACCGAAAATGTTAGATGAGGATGATGCACTGCCGGACTTTTTTTTTATTCCCCGCGAAGACCCAGAAGAGGCGCTTGCCGCTCTTCTCAAGGTTGTTTCCGAGCGTATTCCATCCCGATTCAATCTTGACCCTGTATCACAGATACAGGTGGTAACGCCCATGTATAAGGGTGTGATTGGCGCCTTAAATCTCAATCGTGAATTGCAAAAGCTTTTAAACCCCAATCTCGATTACATCTCGCGCGGAGGGCAACTGCTGCGCCTCGGCGACAAGGTGATGCAGCTGCGCAATAATTACGACAAGGATGTTTACAACGGCGATGTGGGAATCGTTGTGGGATTTGACAGGGAATTCCAGACTTTGCGCGTTCGTTTTGAGGGGCGCGTAATTGATTATGAATTCAGCGAACTCGAAGACCTTACGCTGGCTTATGCCATCACGGTGCATAAGGCGCAAGGCAGCGAATACCCCGCTGTCGTCATCCCTGTGATGACACAGCATTACATCATGCTTCAACGAAATCTGCTTTATACAGCCGTCACACGCGGGAAAAAACTCGTCTGCCTTATAGGGACAAAAAAGGCGCTGGCTATCGCCGTCCGCAATGCCAAACATGCAGAGCGTAACAGCGCCCTTGCAGAGTGGATGCAGGCTCTGGTCTGAGTCTTGGTATTATCTTTTTTTGTAATCAGGACAACGGGTGGCGTTGGGGCGTTCTGGGCGCATGCACGCATTGGGGTAGTCATATTTGCATGAGTCGCACAGGAATAGTTCATCATCCATCATGAGGATTTTTTTGAACAGACGCTTCAATTTCCGAAACAACAACTTCTATTCCTTTTCGCTATCTTTTTTCCAGTTCACAATATCATCTTCGGTGCCTTCTTTGCGGTCGCGTCCTTTTGAAAATAAATCATATTCATCCACATTATGTTCGCCGGGGTATTTATAAACAAACTTCTGTCCCCATGCGTCTTTCGGCACATCTTTTAAATAGGAGGAATCTCCCCAATCTTCTTTTTCGACATCGCTGGGGCATTTAACGAGGGCTTCAAGTCCCTGTTCTGTTGACGGATAATCGCCCACTTTCATTTCATAAGCGGAAAGGGCGGTGTCAATCGCCTTCATATTTGCTTTGGTTGCCTCTCGGCGGGACCATTCAGCGCGTTTGGAAAGGTTTTGAACGGCGATGCCGGCAAGGACGCCGATGATAACGACGACGAACATGATTTCCAAAAAAGTAAAACCGCTTTGTATAGGTTTTCGCAATCTCATGATTTGAACTCCTTCTGCTGATTTTTAATACAACATATATCAAGACTTTTCGCGTATGGATTTGGTTAGATGTCCAACCATTGTTTCAAAACTGTGGTCTTTTTCGATACGCTTTTCTACGCTTCGGCAGGCATGCAGTATTGATGAGTGGTCCCGTCCGCCAAAATACACGCCAATTTCTGGAAGCGATTTTGACGATAATTTGCGGCAGAGATACTGGGCAATATGCCGCGGCACGGAATATTTTCTCCCGCGGGCGTGTCCGACCAGATCCGCAAGTTTAATGCTGAAATAATCGCAAACGGCGGACTGGATGGTGGAAATGGAAACCGCCTCTCGGGCATTGCCCGAAAGAAGGTCTCCGATAATTTCCCGTGTGAGCGCTATATTCAATGTCTTCTTTTTATTCAGCGCCATATAAGCCTGAATGCGCACAAGCGCTCCCTCCAAAAATCGGATGTTCGTATCTATGCGCTCTGCAATATATTCCAGCACATCGGCGGGCATCACGAGTCCGTTGGTCTCCGCTTTTTTTCGCAGGATGGCGATGCGGGTTTCTTTTTCCGGCGGTTGAATATCAACTATCAGCCCCCACTCAAATCTTGAACGGAGGCGCTCCTCAAGGGTGACCAATTCTTTTGGCGGTCGGTCGCTCGAAATGACAATCTTTTTCCCCGCGTCATAAAGCGCGTTGAATGTGTGGAAAAATTGTGTCTGAGTGTGTTCCTTGCCGGCGAAGAATTGAACGTCATCCAAAAGAAGCAAATCCACGTTGCGATAATAACGGCGGAAATCGTATTGATTATCCTGAGCAATGGCTTTTATGAAATCGTTCATGAATTGTTCGGATGTCACATAAAGGACAAGGCTTTCCGGTTTTACTCGGTGAATCTCATGCCCAATCGCCTGCATAAGGTGCGTTTTGCCCAGCCCTGTTCCGCCGTAGATGAAAAGCGGATTGTAGGAGCGAGTAATGGGGTCGGCGACCGATTTTGCGGCGGCGTGGGCAAATCGGTTGGATTCGCCCACCACAAAATTTGCAAACGTATACCGCTCATTCAGGACGCTTGCTATTGGTTTATTGAAGGAAGCGTTTTCGAGTCTGTCCGCGCCGTTGCCGGAAATCATACAATCTTTTGAAGATTCAATTTCATCCGCGTCCGGTTCCGGCGTGCGGAATTTAATCTCCGGGCTGCAGCCTGTTATCTGCGCTACCGCTTGCAAAATCCGTTCATAATAATTTGAAATCAGCCATTTGCGATAAAGGTCTGTCGGGACTGTGAGTTGCAGGATGTCGTGATTGAAAGAGTGGAATCGAACCGGCTTGAACCATGTTTCAAAACTATTCTGGTCAATTTCGGGGCTGAGAATGTCCATGACATTCTCCCATACTTTTTCTGTTATGGCGGTCATGCTATTTTACCTTATGATGATATCGGCGTGGCATGGCAAATCGAAAAAGAATGGACAACATACAACAGGAGAAAAAGGAATTTGGCCCAAAATATAAATCTTATATAATCGAGTCCCATAAAATATATATTAAGCAATGAGCAGGAGGCCATAAATCCCCGCGAACCACACACTAACAAACGACTGTAAGCTGTTTACCAATCCACCTTAAAATTATGGGATATAATTTTTTGTTTCCATTCAACGGGATGACTTTTTTATTACTTCATGTCCTTCCTTAATATCAAGTGTTTTTTTAATTTTTCCCCAGCGCTGAAAAATGAACTCAACTGCAATATTTCCAACTATTTCCAAACTTATCGGCGAACATTTGTCCGGCGTGTCTTCATGCGTGTGCCAAAAGGGGTAGTCAAAATCAATGATATTTATCCATGGGATGCCTTTTTTATTAAACGGCGCATGGTCGTCAAGTATCGGAGTTTCATAAGGTTTATTGGAAAACTGATAGGGCGCTCTTTTTTTTGCAAGTTCGAAGAATTCTTTATTTAAATCCGCCGCGTATTTCATGGATATTAATTCAGGGCGTATCAACAACTCTCTGTCGCCGATCATGTCAAAGTTGATGCCCGCTTTGATGTCATAATCGCCAAGGCTGTGCTCCGCAAAATATTGAGAGCCAAGACACCAGCCGTTGTTCGAGCCGGCGTTGCCGCCATCTTCCAAATCAAAAAAGAGAAAAAGCAGGCGCCCCGGATATTTCCTTTCTTTTAGGACGCGCGCTATCTCAATAAGCAACGCCACTCCAGAAGCACCGTCATTGGCGCCGATGATTGGTTTGCTTCTCAAAGAAGGTTCGGGGTCTTTATCCGCAACAGGGCGCGTATCCCAATGCGCGCTCAAGGCAATCAGGTCTGATGTGGGGTTGTCTCCGGAATAGATGCCGATGATATTGTTCCCCGCGACAATGCCGTTGGAGTAAGGAGTCTGGGCGTTGAATTTTTGCCGTTTGACGGTCAATCCCAAATTGCACAATTTAGATTCGATATAATCGGCGCATTGAGCGTTGGGTAAACTGCCCGGCACACGGGGACCAAAAGCGCACTGCGCCTTCAACATTTCAAAGGCGCGCTTGCCGTCAAATTGGACGGTTTCTTCTTGCCCAAATGCACAAAGAGATAAACACAACAAAACCAAAACATAGGGCATTATTTTGATTGCGGCGCGTTTCAATTTGAATCCTGTTTTTGCGAACCTGATTTTTCTGATTTGGCGATTTTTGCCCATTCGTCTTTTAGCGTGACTGTCCGATTGAAGACGGGTTTGCCATTTTTCGAATCCGCATCCACGCAAAAATATCCAAGCCGTTCAAACTGGAATCTGCTTCCCGGCGCTGCATTTGCCAGACTCGGTTCAACCTTGCATCCTTGCAGAGTTTCAAGAGAGTTGTGATTGATATTATCCTTCCAGTCGGCGCCTTCTTCAACGTTGCCGGGATCGTCTTTTAGGAAGAGGTGGTCATAGATGCGCGCCTCGGCTTCGACGGCATGTTCGGCGGAAACCCAATGAATTGTTGCTTTGACTTTGCGTCCTTCGGCTGAACCGCTGCGTGTTTCAGGGTCATAGGTGCATCGCAGTTCAACAATGTCGCCCGTTTCTGGATTTTTTACCACTTTTTCGCATTTCACAATGTAGGCATATCTCAAACGCACCTCGCGCCCGGGCGCCAGACGGAAAAACTTTTTGGGCGGGTCTTCCATAAAGTCATCGCGCTCGATATAAATTACTCGCGAAAATGGAATTTTGCGGGTTCCCATCGTAGGGTCTTCCGGATTATTGACCGCATCCAGTTCTTCAACTTTTCCTTCGGGATAATTTTCAATAACCGCCTTTATGGGGCGCAAAACTGCCATCACACGCGGAGCGCGTTTGTTTAAATCCTCTCGCAGGCAATGTTCCAAAAGCGCCACATCCACCGTGCTGTCGGCTTTGGAAACTCCAATGCGGTTGCAAAAAAGACGGATTGATTCCGGCGTATATCCGCGCCGCCGCAAACCCGATATGGTTGGCATTCGCGGGTCATCCCAGCCGTTCACAAATTTCCCTTTCACCAATTCCAACAGTTTTCGTTTGCTCATCACGGTTTTTGTCATATTAAGGCGTGCAAACTCTATCTGCTGAGGGCGATACGCTCCCAGTTGAATCAGATACCAGTCATAGAGTGGACGATGAGCCTCGAATTCCAGAGTGCAGATCGAATGAGTGATTTTTTCGATGGAGTCTTCAAGCCCGTGCGCCCAATCATACATCGGATAAACACACCACTTGTCGCCTGTGTTGTGATGGGAGGCGTGAAGGATGCGATACATGACAGGGTCGCGCATATTGAGATTGGGCGATGCCATGTCAATTTTTGCGCGAAGGGTTCGCGAGCCGTCCGGGAACTCGCCCGCGCGCATGCGATTAAAAAGGTCGAGATTTTCCTCAATTGAGCGATTGCGCCAAGGGCTTTCGCGACCGGGCTCCGTCAGCGTACCCCGATATTCCCGCATCTGTTCTGATGATAAATCGCAAACAAAAGCCTTGCCGCATTTTATGAGCTGCACGGCATATTCAAACATCTGCTCGAAATAATCCGACGCAAAAAAGAGACGGTCTTCCCAGTCGAATCCCAGCCAGCGCACGTCTGCTTTGATAGACTCGACATATTCTTCCTCTTCCTTCACGGGATTAGTGTCGTCGAATCGAAGATTGCATTTGCCGTTGTAATCCCCCGCGAGTCCAAAATTTAGGCAGATGGATTTTGCATGTCCGATGTGCAGATAGCCATTGGGCTCCGGAGGAAAGCGCGTATGAACCCGTCCTCCGTATTTATCAGTTTGTAAATCGTTATCAATGATTTCCCTGATGAAATTCGAGGGTTTTGCCGGCTCATTTAGATTCATGAAACAATTTCCTTTCGAAACGGATTAAAGATTTTTTTCTTTAAAAAACAAGATGGCGCGTTCGATTCTTGCCATACATTTTTCCTTCCCCAACAGATGCATGACCTCAAATAAACCCGGACTTGCCAGCCCGCCTGTCAGGGCAAGTCTCACGGGCTGCGCAATTTTGCCGAATCCGATATTGCGCTCTTCTGTGTATTGGCGCATGGCGGATTCCATCGCCTCAATTGAGAATTCAGCGACGCCGCTGAGCGCCTCGCGCGCCATTTGAAGCCCGTCCGCGATGCTCCCCTTTTTGGCAATCTTGCGCGCGCCCTCCTCATCGTAGGGGAAGTCATCGCGGAAATAATAATGAAGATGGGCGACCAGCTCGCTCAAGGTTTCCGCACGTTCGATTTCAAGGGCGATGATGCCGGCTAGCCACACCGCATCATATTGCGCGGGATGGATGCCTTTGGAAGGCATGTATTCGATGACTCGCTGAATGGCTTCTTCTTTAGGCATTGCCCGCAGATACATGCCGTTCATCCAGCGCAGTTTGGCAATATCAAAAACTGCATTGACGTGGTTGATGCCGTATAAATCAAACCTCGAAATCAATTGTTCTTTTGGAAGTATTTCCTCGTCATTGCCCGGCGACCAACCAAGCAGGGCAAGGTAATTGAACACCGCCTCCGGCAGAAAACCATCCGCCGCATATTCCATGACCGAAGCCGCGCCATGCCGTTTGGAGAGTTTGGATTTATCCGGTCCGAGAATCAGCGGCACATGGGCAAATTGCGGTATCGGTTCGCGGAGGGCTTGATAGATGAGAATCTGGCGCGGGGTATTGGAAATATGGTCCGCCGCTCGAACCACATGCGTGATTTTCATATCCGCATCATCAACCACGCAGCAGAAATTATACGTGGGATGCCCGTCAGCGCGCATGATGACAAAATCGCCTAACAGGGCATTTTCAAATCGCACGTCTTTGGCGATGGCATCGCGGAAGACGGTTTCGCCTGCGGCGGGAATGCGGAAACGCAACACATAAGATTCGCCTGCGGATTCTTTAGCCTTGACTTCATCAGGCGTCAGATTGCGGCATGTGCCGTCGTAGATGAAATCCTTTTTTTCCCGCGCCGCTTTCTCGCGCATGGCTTCAAGGCGTTCTTTTGTGCAAAAACACTTATACGCTGCGCCCGATTCCAGCAGTTCTTGAGCGCGTCGTTTGTATAAATCATACCGTTGGGATTGGTAAAACGGACCTTCGTCCCATGAAAGCCCTAACCATTTCATTGAATCAAGGATTTGCTGCGTTGCCTCTTGTGTGGAGCGCTCCACATCAGTGTCCTCGATGCGCAACACTAAAACACCTCCCACATGCCGGGCAAAGAGCCAGTTGAAAAGGGCGGTTCGCGCGCCGCCGATGTGAAGATAACCCGTGGGGCTGGGCGCAAAACGGACTCTGACTTTTTCCATAAAAGACTTCCTTCCTTAAATAAAGGCGCAATTAACTGAGACCGATAAGTTCTTTTAATTTATCCACAAACGGCAGGGTTACGATTCCCGTCCAATCAAGCAAAAGGGCTATTGCCAATATCAGGATTATGATGACAATAATGCCCGCGACCGGCTTGATGATGGATTTCTTCGGCTTGGGTTTTTGCTCTATCATCGCCATGGACTTATCCTGAAATTCCTTTGCCTTGTTTTGACATTCTTCGCTGCAAAAGACGCCGATGTTGGTCACAATCTTGCACTCATCGCAAAGCGGAATAAAACAGGTTTTACAGCGCACATGCGCAAAACGATTCGGATGAAATTTGCATTTATCCATTTTCCCTCACCCCGCAAATAATTTGAAAAAGTCTTCTGTAATAAATTGCTCCCCTGTCAAGCTGCTTTGAAAGAGCGTCCAAATAAAAAAAGGCGCTGAATTTACCAGCGCCTTTAAATTAACATAGACAAAAGATTAGATTAGATATGCTGTTCCTGAGCTCTTTTCTGGCTGCGATAGATATCGCCTCCGCTGACTGTGCCATTGGTCGGGTCATAGGACGCCTGCCCCCATCCTCCCGCATCATAATCGCCCTTCATCCCAAAGTAATTCTGATACCAGGTATCCGGTCCGGCGCTGCGAATTGTCCAATAGCCATAACGGTTCAACTGTAAGCGATAGACCGACGGATCACTGTAGTTATACTTCTGCGTGTAAAACTCTGAAGGTAAATACATGATGGTATTAGCCAATTTGGTTTTAAAATTGTGCGAGGCGCGGAAAACGTCTATTAGCGTTTCCTCGCTGGACACAAACTTTACCGGAGTTGTTAAAGCTCCGGGCCAGACTTTCCATTGTTCCGCAAGCGGAAATGTGCCAAATGGGGTATAGGTGCACAGGGGATACTTATTGTTATCAGTAAAATAAGACTCCAGCGCGGTGGCTGTGGTGCGCAGGTTGGAATACATGCGCGACACTTTTGAACGAACCTGTGCCTCCAAAAAGTTGGGAACGGCGATCGCCGCCAGTATCGCAATAATGGCGACGACAATCAGCAGCTCAATAAGGGTAAAACCCTTAAACCTCCTGAACATATTTTCACCTCCTTAACAATAATTATTCTTCTTATAGGATTTATTCATGTAGGTTGTCAATATAATCTTTCCAAATGAAATGTGGAGAGCCGGAAAGCCGCCGTTTTTGATAAAAAAAGCGGCATTGAAAATGCTCAATACCGCAAATAAAGTTTTATTTTATGTTGATACTAATCTCGAGAACGTTCAACATTGCTCGATTTTTGGGAGCGGCAAATATCGCCCAGTGAGCTCGTTCCGTTTGTGGGGTCATAGATTAGCGTATCATCCAATACTCCCGTATTTTCTTTTTTATCGGGACCAGCTGAAATGATTTTCCATTCCCCGTATCTTGCGCGAATGTTAACTACATTAAGCACTCCGTATTTATGACCAACATACAAAGGACCGATATCAGGCCAGTCATTCGCGCCTGCCTCGACATTAAAATACCGAAAACGTCTGGGATAATCGGTTGCAAGTTGGCTGGCATGCCCGCTTGTTTTGAAAGGATCATGGAAAGCTACGCTTGTCATATAAGCCATAGGCGTTGTAATTTGACGAGTGATATAATAGGGCCAACCATTTTCCGAGTGGTTCGGATAATGGTTGTTATCCGTAAAATAAGCCTCCAGCGCTGTGGCAACCGAGCGCATATCCGCTTTGGCTCGCGAAACCTTTGAACGAATTTGCGCCTCCAAAAAGTTGGGAACGGCGATCGCTGCCAGTATCGCAATAATAGCGACGACAATCAGCAGCTCAATAAGGGTAAAACCCTTAAACCTCCTGAACATAATTTCACCTCCTTAAATAAAATTGTGAATTTCATAAGCTTCATTAATTGGGCGCGTCAACTATAATTTCAATAAGCAGTCCCCTCTTTTTATTGCGGGGAATTAGATTCCGGGGCGATGAGAATCCGACGGCAGCCTTCACAGGTAATCATCTTTTCACATTGTTTTGCCTCAACAATAATCTGGGGCAGGATGCGCATGTGGCATCCGCCGCAGGAGTCGCCGTGGATGGGAACAACAACGGTGGGTCCATGTCCTCTGTAATACCGGTTGTAATATGTGAGAAGTTCATTGGGGACAAGGGTTAACTGCTGGGCTCTTTCTGAGTTGAGTTCATCTGTGCGGCGCTTTTTGGATGCAATCTGCTCTTCGATTCGTTTCCTTTCAAGCTGCGAATCCTCTTCTTCGGCTTTAAAAACACTTTCAGCCTTTGCAAGCGATTTGAGGGCTTGCTCATCTTCTGCAATAAACTGAATAATTTTATCCTCTAAAACGCTTATCTCGCCTTTTAATTTATCTATCTCCCTTTTGAGCGCATCAAAGGCATCCTGTTTGATTTTGGGGACATTTTGTTGTGCGGTTTTTTTTTGAATTTCTTCCTGACGGAAGAGTATTTCCTTTTCCATCAAACGCTTTTGTTTGAGGCGTTCTTGCTGTCCATCTCGAATAGATTGAAGCTCTTTGCGTTTGCGCAAAAGATTTTTTTCAATTTTTTTTATCATGGGGGGATAAAGATTTAATTGCTCTTTCAATCTGGCGATTTCGCTGTCAATATCCTGCAGTGCTTTGAGTTTTTCTATATCATCCTTAAACACAACAAACCTCCCTAAAGATAATTACAAGTATTGAAACGGGGGCGATTGCTGTTGAGCATTCAATATTTCCACGCCCGCCTTGATTATTTCCTCATGATTGCGCAGCGCCTCCGCGAAATATTCCATCCCCAACGCCTCCGTAGCATAATGACCGGCGCAGATAATTGGAATGCCCATGATTGCCGCCTCAAGGGCTGCATGATGGTTAATTTCGCCTGTGACCAAAATATCCGCCGACCGCATGTCAAAACCGCGGACGGCATCGTTGCCAGAGCCTGTCAGGATAGCCACAGTTTGGACGTTTCGCTCTTTATCGCACACAACAGGCATACTCCGCTTAATTTTTAACAAGCGTTTGATTTGGGTGATAAGTTTCTTGATTGATATCGGCTGCGGCAGTTCTCCAATACACCCCATGCCAAAACGGGGGTTGCCCGGTTCCGGTTCCAAAAACCGTATATTTTGAAGCCGCATTAACTCTGCAAGGGCTCGATTGGTGCCAACCGGGGATTTATCCAAATTGGTATGCGCCACAATAAGGCTCATGCCCGCTCGAACAATTTCAAGCGTTAAAACTCCCGCAGCCTCTTCATCTGTCAAATGGGAAATTGGGCGGAAAATAAGGGGGTGGTGAGAAAGGAGCGCTTGAGCATTTTTCTCAACCGCCTCTTCAATAACTGCAGGTGTAATCTCAAGGGCGCACAAAACCCGGTCAACCGGTTGCCCGGCATAGCCTATCTGGAAACCCACATTATCCCAGGAGCAGGTAAGGGCGCGCGGCGCCAAGGTATCCACAATGCGGTCGAGGTCTGATATTAAAAATTTCAAAGGAGAACGCTCTCCATCCAAATTAAAAAAGCGTTTCCTTTTATTCCAACCATTTCTGGACAATCAAGAATTAAATGAGGAATTTTTTACGGTTCTATTTCGAATATCGCCTTGCCGCTGAAAGTGTTCCCAAACTGGTCGGTGGTTTTGACAACAATAGTATGCAAACCCGGTTTTAAGTCCGCCGGTAACGGCGATGTCCAGAAATGATTGGATGGGCAAGGTTGAATCCATGACCTAAATTTATCTTTGTTTTCCTTAATCAATCTGTCAAAAAACGGCGATTTCATAACCTGCTGGTTCATTGATGAAGGTGCAAGGGTGTCAATCTGGCATGTGACTGTGGAGCGCGCGCTCCCGTCGAAGATGTTTGCAACTACTTGCAAATCCTTTATCTGTTCCGCCTTGATTGTCCCAACCGGCGACTCAATACGAATCTGAAAGTCGGGGTCTAATCCTGCAGGAATAAACTTTTCGCTGCATTGATTGCCGTCAAAACGGAAAACATAATACCCGTTTGGGGCGCCGTCCTGCTGAGTGGCAGCGGGTATGCCGCGTTCGTCCTTTGGTCCGCTATACCATGAGCCGCACATAGCAGTACAGATGATGATATGCAGCGGTTTTTTCCCTTTCCATCCTTCCGCCTCGCCAAGAAAATGATGTTCGCTTGTGTGGTTGTGACCTGTCAGAATGAGCAGATGTTCCCTGTCTTCAATAATTCGGAACATGGCTTCACGGTCAATTATATTATCGGATGCCGAATTAGAAATTATCGTATAGGGCGCTATGTGCATGGCAAAAACCACAAGTTTGTCTTTGGGAACATATTGCAGGTCGTTTGTTAGCCACTCGAGCTGGCGCTTTCCGAACATGCCGCGATACCATGCTTTTTTATCTTTTGTGGCGCCGTGCCATTCTACGCTGTCCATGATGACAAAATGCGTTTGTCCATAATCAAAGGAATAATAACTTGGTCCAAATTTGCTCTTGTATGTTTCGAGGGACATCTCATCTCCCGCGGATTCGTTATTGGTGTCGTGGTTGCCGGGCAAATAATAGTTGGGAATCCCCAGAGCCGCCATTGTCCTGATAAGCGGGTCATACACCGCAAGATTATCGCCTGCAATATCTCCCAGCGAAAGTGAGAATGCGGCATCTGTCCCCAGCAAATCTGCGAGTATATCATCGCGAAGATAATTGATGCGCTCCTGATTATGGGGTTGCGGGTCGCCGAATATCAACGCCTCAAATTTTGCGGGTTCCTCCGACTTGAAGAGTGGAAACTCGATGGATTCGGGTAGGGCGCCCGTTGGAGAAACGCCGGGATATTTATATTCCGACGGAGAGCCTTTCGGCTGGTGGATGAAATAAAACTGAGGCTGGTTGTGATTGTTCAACGGGACGTTATATCCGGCTGGTTTTGTGATAAAAATAACAGAGCTTTCATCAACAGGTATGGAGAATTGTCCGCTTTCGTCCGTAAGAACAACCTCATGCTGATTTGAGACCATGACTTTTGCAATTCTCTTTTCATCAAAGTCTTTTTTCAAATTCTGGTTTTTGTCTTCAAAGACAATGCCCGTTGCCGTTTCGCCCGCAAAAGAAAAAGTCAAAATGAGATAAAACAATGAGACGAAAAGAAGCGCTTTTGACAGATAAAAATTTTTCATACGTTCCCCCCGAATCATAAAAGATTGTTTTTTTCTTTACAACAATCAAACGTAGTCTTTTTCTAACTATATCATTTTGAGCGAACAAGTATTTTTTCAAAATTTGATTTAATGATTTAAGGGTAATCCTATGAACTTCGAGATGCTTTATTTGCAGATAGCCTTTATTGGCGCGGTGATTTTGGCGGCGCATTTTGGCGGAAAAATCACAAGGAAACTTCACGTGGGCGAAGTGGTCGGGCAGATTTTAGCGGGATTGATTCTCGGTCCTATCCTTTTATTTTTCATCCGAAATTCGTATCCACAATACCAACCGGCTTTGCAATCTTTTATGTTTCTTATTTTTATTTTTCTCAGCGTTATTGCCTTTGGCGTGGGAGAAGAGCTCTCCCGGGACAATCTGAAAAAGATGGGCACAGATGCCACAATCATTTGTTTCATTCAGGCAATAATCACGTGGATATTTATCAGCGTCGCCTTTCTTGTCGTCGGGTTCCGCCCCCTCATGGCAATGATTATCGGCAGCATCGGCATCGCCACCGCCTCCGGCACCACGTTCATCATCATGAATAAACTCGGCATAACCGGGAGAATCCGCAGCGTCCTTGGGGGCATTGTTGTTCTTGATGATGTCCTCGAGGTTATTGTCTTTTCTATTCTTTGCCAGATAATGCTGACAATGCATAAGCATGCGGAGATTAAATGGAGTTTCAGCGCGCTGGCTGTTCCGATTTTATTACAATTTTTGTTCGCTACTTTAATAGGGCTTGGCATTTTTATTGGAATCTACGTCATCATCGGACGCCGCTGGATTAAAGAGGCAATGGGGCAGGGACAGGATTCCTCTGTTCACGGACCTGAGTTGATTTCACGACTCATTTCCGAGATGCCGGGTCCATCCGTTCAAATTTATCTTATTATTGTGGGGCTGGCATCGTTGGGCGTGGGACTTGCGATGCATTGGCATCTCCCCTTTTTGATGACGGCGGTAATCGCCGGCGCTTTGGTGGCGAATCTTTATACGATCGAAATCTTTCAGTCGTTGAAAATAGAAAATGCCACATCCATTTTCACTCTGGTCTTTTTTGCTCTTGTAGGCGCGAATGCGCGGTTGGACGCTTTTGAATGGAAGAATCTGCTCTATATTCTTGTTTATACTGGAGCTCGCGGTTCGGGCAAACTTTTCGGCAATTGGTTCGGATGCCGGATTATGGGGCAGGATAAACGTATTTCACAAAGCCTGCCAAAATTAATGTTGCCGCAAACCGGCGTTGCGGTGGTTGAGGCATATTTTGTTGCAACCGTATTGGGCGCGGACGGCATGTTGATTCTTCAAATCATTTTGCCCTCTATCATTATATTTGACATTGTGGGCATCCTTCTTTCAGAGCAAACCCTTCTCAAATGGCGCTCGTGGTTAACCGGCGGCGGCGAACTGATTGAAGAAGAGGAAATGATTCGCGAGATGATCCAGAAAGAAAAATTTAATATTGTGAAAGCCTTGTGCCTTGAATGCTTCAAGGTGCCTTTCAAAATAAAATCCAAAGGCGAGGCAATATGGGAACTGATCAGATCGCTCCACTATGCTGGACACATCCACAATCCCGGCGAGGTGCTTGAAATTATCCTCAAACGCGAACATCAGGGAGGCACCACACTCGGCGACGGGATATCAATCCTTCACGGCAGACTTCCTTATATTAAAAAGCCCGTTGTAACGATGGGGCTGATTCCATCAGACCATAAAGTCAATTTTGGAACCGCGGAAGACGCGCCGGTGGATATTGTCTATATGGTTTTATCTCCGCAGGATAAACCCGAAATTCATCTGCAAGTTTTGGCAACCCTTGCGATGATTCTATCCAATCAGGAGGCGCGCGAAAGCCTCCGTCATGCAAAAGACGAATTCGAGGCGTTCAATGTTATTAAAAAATTCTCCAACATATCATGAATATTGTAGTTGACTTTATTGAGCTTCTTTGAGTTGAATCCAATCATTGTTCGCATGATATTATGATTTTTCAAGGAGCGGTTATTATGAATATTCATCGAATATTGGCTCTGGTTGCATTTGGGATTATCTCAATGATGCTGTTGGCAAATAGTCATGCGCAAACTGGCGGAGGTTACGATCTGAGCTGGAACACTTTGGACGGCGGCGGCGGAACCAGCGCTGGCGGCTCTTATGAAATCAGCGGTTCAATCGGTCAGGTTGATGCCGGCGTCATGAGCGGAGGCAGCTATACCCTTTCCGGCGGTTTTTGGTCCGGGGTTTCTGAAATATCAACCACACCCCGGCACATGATCTGGTTTTTATACTGATAAACCAAACGATATCTTTGATTTTCCTTTCCAAATAAAGCGAACATTCAATACGCCAAACATTAGTTCAATATATTCATTGACACGATTGATGTCTGTGAATTGTGTTGAATTGAATTTTGCAAATGATTTTTGCGTTGAAAAATGAAATCATCTCTAACAGATTTTGCCAATAATGTGCGCGCGTCGGCGGATATAGTAGATATTATTGGAGGCTATATTCCTCTCAAACGCGCGGGCGCGAGTTACAAAGGGCTCTGCCCGTTTCACAAGGAAAAAACTCCTTCATTTAATGTCCATCAGGGCAGACAAATTTTCCATTGCTTCGGTTGCGGGGTTGGCGGAGATGTCATTAAATTTATCATGATGCAGGAGCGGCTTGATTTCCGCGCAGCTTTGGAACATCTTGCGCGGCGGCTCGGCATCCCGCTGCCTGAAATAACCACTCGCTCCGAAGATGACGGCAGGGAAAAAAAATATCGCGCCCTCCGCGAAATCAATAATTTTGCTTTAAAATATTTCAGGGAATTATACGAATCCAGCGAGGGCGTCTCTGCGCGCGAATATCTTAAAGGACGCGGGATTGACTCCGATTTGGCAAAGCGTTTTGCTATCGGATGGGCGCCGGATCGCTGGCACGATTTCCTCGACACCGCCGTCAAAAAAGGCTACTCGCAAAACCTCCTTTTAGAGGCGGGGTTGATTCTTCCCGGAAACACCAAAGGCAGTTTTTATGACCGTTTCCGCGGGCGGGTGATGTTCCCCATTATTGATTTGCATGGCGATTGCGTTGCCTTCGGCGGGCGCATTTTGGGCGATGGCGAGCCGAAATATCTTAATTCTCCCGAAACGGATATCTACAAAAAAGGGCGCGTTCTTTATGGTCTCAATCTGACAAGGGGGCAGCTGCGCGGCAATGAACCCGCTCTCCTTGTTGAGGGCTACATGGACTTAATCGCCCTTTATAAATATGGGTTTAATACAGCGGTAGCAAGCCTTGGCACGGCGCTCACGGAGGAGCAGGCGCGTCTTTTGAAGCGATTCACAAAAGAAGTCATTTTCATTTATGACGGCGATGAAGCAGGGCAAAAAGCCATGCTGCGTGGATGCGAAGTTTTATTGGCTCAATCGCTCTCCGTTAAAATAGTCGTCCTTCCTGAATCCGAAGACCCTGATACCTTTCTTGATAAAAAAGGCGCTGCAGGTTTTCAATCGCTTATCGAAAAACGAATGGACTTTTTAGATTTTTTTATTGAAACCGGAAGGCGTGATTTCAACATTCGGACACCTGAGGGAAAAATTGCTGTTCTTGATATGCTCAAGCCGATACTGGATCGCATCCATCATCCGATTTTATTCAACGACTATACCTTCCGTATTGCCGAAGGCATCGGGTTAGAGCAAAGGTTGGTCATCCAACATATCCGCGCAAAAAATGCGGGAGTCAAAAAAACAGCCGATGAGGCTATTCAAAAACACGCAAAGGAGAAAATCCCCCCGCTCGAGCTTTTCCTTGTCAGAATTCTTTTAGATAATCCCGAACTATGTCCAAAGGCTCAAGAAACTCTCGAGCTTGAATGGGTGTCGTCCTCTGTTCTCAGGGGTTTTATTTCACGCTATCTTTCAGAGGCGCAGGAATCATCGGATTTTATCAGCATCGAGGAAAACGCATCAGAAGAAGAGGCGTCTTTGCTGCGGGAGGCAACCTTCATAAGCAGTCCCCTCCCGAATGCCTCGCCTGAAGAATTGCTCCGTATAAATCTGGAACGGTTGAAAATCAGCCATAAAAGACGTCATCGGCGACACCTTGTTCAAGAAGTGCAAAAAGCGGAAAAAACCATAGGCGTCAACGAGGATGTCCTTCGCATGGCTGATGATATTCATCAGAATTCTTTGGATATTTGTGAATTACGCGAAAAACTTTTTGTTGGCGAGTAGGGGCATGTTGTCGTATAATTTATCTTGTTAAAATCTTGCTTATTATTAAGGAGGGCTTTGTGAAGCATTCTACGATTTTCTGGTTTGTATTAGTGATGTTTTTTTATGCTGCGCTGCTTTTTGCGGATGATATTGCGTTGGACGTTGCCGCTAAAAGCAACGCCCCGTTGCGAACCATCCTCCGCACATCCAAGCCGGAATTAAACCGTATGGCGGGGACGTCTGATTCCATAGTGGGCATCGAAGCGGAAGGCGATTCTTATATCTTGAATGTTTTCATTAAATCGCATCTTGCCGATGAAGAACTGGCAAATTTGGGCATCGCCGTTCAGACAAGAATCGGCGACACCATCACCGCACGCATCAAATTAGATAATCTCGGCGCCCTTTTTTCAAATCCAGAAATCCGCACTATATCGCTGGCAATACGCAATGAGACAATGCTCGATATTAGCGCATCGGATACCGGAACCGCCGTCAACTGGCTGGGGTGCAACGCTCAAAACGCATGGACGGCGACCAAAGGGCAAAATGTTATAGTCGGCATTATTGACAGCGGTATTGATTGGTCTCATCCCGATTTTATACAAGATCCTGATAGCAATAAAACCTCGCGCATTCTTTATATCTGGGATCAGACGCTTTCTGCGATAAACGATGAAACGCCCCCAACGATTGGCGGATTTTCGTATGGAGTTGAATACCCGCAATCATGGATTAGCAACGAACTTTCCGGCGCCACAACAGGAAAGGTTCGCACCAACGACCCTGTCGGGCATGGAACGCATGTGGCGGGCATTGCAGGCGGCGATGGGTCTGCCTCGGACGGCAATCCTCCGCCTCCCAAATACATCGGCATTGCGCCAGAAGCTCAATTCATCATCATCAAATCAGTTTTGTTTGATAACCAAATTATTGACGGCGTGAATTATATATTCCAACGCGCGGCGGCGCTCGGCAGACCTGCCGTGATTAATTTGAGTCTTGGCAACCATTACGGACCTCATGACAACACATCGGATTTTGAATCATCGCTCAATGCCCTTACCGGACCGGGGAAACTCATCGTAGTTGCAGCGGGCAACAGCAATGGAAAAGCCATTCATGCCGAATCTGTAATTGCACCGGGCGGCTCCGTTACAACCAGTTTCAATGTTCCGGTATCGCCCATTGTGAACGATATCTGGCTTGATATCTGGGTAGATTCTGGCGACACCTACAATGTTTATGTGACTTCTCCCGGATTTTCTGAAACGGGAACTCAATCACCCGGTGGAGCAAATACATGGACGCTCTCCGGCGAGGGGTCGGTGCTGATTGAGAATTATAACAACACGCCCCATCCCTATGGGGATAAGCAAATTTTCATTCAGGTGCAGGGCATTTCTGGCGGGAGCGTCCAGAGCGGAGATTGGTCGTTCACCTTGACGCGCGTTCAAACGGGCGGCGACGGCGGATTTGACGCATGGATTGCCAAACCCTCCGCCGGTATTGTGCGTTTTGCTTCGAATACGGCAGAACGGGAAACAATCAGCATCCCTGGAACGGCGGCTGATGTTATCACCGTCGGCGCCCATGCAACCAAAACCGAATGGGAAGCAGCCAATGGCAATACCTATTATGTCCCCGGCGTTGTGAAAGGTCAGCTCGCCTCATTCAGCAGTATCGGTCCGACGCGCGAAACGCCTTCAGATGCGGGAATCCTCAAGCCCGATATCACCGCCCCCGGCTGTGTGGTTGCTTCTGCCATTTCTAAGGATTACTCGCCCTCCCAAAGCGAAACGGCGGATGACGGGCGCCACCGCGTTGCACAAGGGACAAGCATGGCGGCGCCTCATGTCACCGGCGCGCTGGCTCTATATCTCCGCATGGACGGCGCTTTGACTCCCGCCAAAGCCAGAAACATCCTGCGGGTTTATGCTGTTGACGACATGTATGCAACAGGGGTTCCGAACAACTCATGGGGTTATGGGAAATTGAATATTCAACCGGGGCTGGCGGAATTCACTGCGGCAAGAAACTGGAACCTGTTCGAATAATTTCGCGTAAACGTTTCTATCCAATAAGTTTTAAAAGGGCTTTATCCATAACGCGCATTGCGAGTTTTTTTGCCTGCGCAAGCTTTTGTGTTTCGGGTTGTTTGGCGGCGGCAACACACTGCGCCAGAATATAAGTCGCCCAGGCTTCATCGCGGGGGATGCCGGAGCGCTGCGCCGCTTCCACTGCTTTTTCCGCCCATTTTGCCGCTTCGGCTGGGTTATCCAAAGCCAGATGGCAGCGCGCATTGAGCGCCTGCGCTGTGGATAAAAACTCAAGTTCTTTGTGGGCATCAATCAGGGACATCAATTCTTTAGCCGCCGCGAGGGCATGTTCATTTTGTCCTTCCGCCAAAAGCAACTCGGTCTTCAAACAAAGCGCGTCAATGATGACGGCGTAATTTTCATCCGCACGCGCGATGGCATAGGCGTCCTCCATCGAGCTCTTTGCTTTTTTTATATCGCCCTGCGCCAGATAAATTCGCCCCTGATTGCTTGCAGCCATTGCCATGATGTCCGAAAAAAACGCTTCTTTCATCCGCAAAAAAAGGCGCTTTGAGACGTTCGCAGCTGATTTGATATCGCCGCATTTTAGCGCCAGATCCGTGATTGCCAAAAGGCAAAGTTCTGCGCCTTGCTCGAACTCTATTTTTTCCGCCAGTGCCAACCCTTCATTAAATCTGATTTTAGCCTGTTCGCATTCGCCGCAACGAAGATGATTGATACCGATATTGAGAAGAATTTGGACTTCTTCATTTTTCTTGCCCAGCTCCCTTGTCAGGGCGAGGGCGTGGAGAAATGATTCATGCGCTGTTTTTGAATCGCCGAAATACATGCAGATAATGGCATAATGATTGAGCGCTTGATAATGTTTTTGACGGTCGCCGGTGGATTTGGCAAAAGCCAAGACCTGTTCCGTTGCATTTTTAGCTTCATGAAAATTTCCCCGCCATCGTTCAATATGGCTGATGAAATTATAACAGGCGGCGATTTCAGCGGCATTTTTAATCTTGCGCGCTATGGCAAGCGCCTCGTTGATATAATTCAGGGCTTTATCCATATTGCCTGCGAGACGATTAACCTCTGCCAGCCGGCGCAAAACTTGTAGTTTATCCGGAGTCTGTTGCAACTCTTCCGCATCCTCAAGGGCTTCCAAAAGCGCCGTGATTCCGCGCTGGGGTCTTCCCAAGCGGCGGCACAGTTCGCCGAGGCGCAGATTGCCGCGCAAACGCAAGATGCGCCGCTCCATCTCCGAGGTTTCCATCTTTTCCACGCTGGCAATTTGCCGCTCCCAATAATCGGCGGCGGCGCGCTGGGCATATAACATTTCGCATTTAATAGCGGCGCGCTCCAAATAATACGCAGCCTTGTCCCAAATGGTTCCCCGCTCATAATGATGGGCAATTATCTCCACAAATTCTTCTATGCGGTCTTCAAAAAGATTTTCAAGGGCGTTGGCAACGCGCGCGTGGAAGAAGCATTTGCGTTTATCAAGGAGAGTTCCATAGGTGACATCGCGGAGGATGATGTGTTTAAAGATGTACATCAGTTCTGGGATAGCGGTTTCTTCCAAAATATATTCACCATCAACAAGCGAAATTAGATAATTTTGCAGGTTTTTATTAACCTCCGCAATCTGGGCAAGCGTATGATAGCGAAACTCCTGACCGATAACCGAGGCGCATTGAAGCACTTGTTTCACCTTTCGCTCGAGGCGGTCAATCCGCGCCAGCACAACGCCCTCAACGGTGTCGGGTATGGATATCTTTTCAATTTTCGTTTTTAATTGATACGACTTTCCCTTTTTTTCAATCAGCCCTTTTTCTTGCAGTTCAAGGATAACCTCTTCGATATAAAAGGGATTGCCTTCCGTTTTCTGAAGTATCAGATTTCTCAAATCCATCGGCACGGATTTTGTTCCCATAATTTCAGCAATGAGTTCTCGGCTGTCTTTTTCGGAAAGTTCCTCCAGTTTAATGAGCTGCGTCTTTTCCGGGTGTGGAAACTCGTGCTCGAGTCCGGGGCGAAGGGCAATCAGGAACATCGCTGGTTTATCCGCCAGTTCGATCATCAAATGATCCAAAAGGTCAAGCGATTCAGCATCCGCCCAGTGGAAATCTTCGAAAACAAAAATGGACGGACTGCATGATGCAAGATGGGAAAACAAATCCGTCATGGAATCGAATATTTTTTGTCGGCGGTCGCGCGGCGAAAGTTCGAGAAGGGGATTGTTTTTCAAATCCACAGAAAAAAGGATGGCAAGGGAATAAAAAACATCAGGCGTTTGTTTGGCTTTTTTACTTATACGGTTTTTTTTGCGGGTTGAGTCGGATGGTTTAGCTGTTTTTTCAAATATCCTATCCAAACGTTCTCGAAGCAAAGATTCATTCAGCGGGGGTCCGCTCATTTCACGAGGCAGGTAAAGGAACGAACGCAGCATGGTGATAAAAGTAAAAAAGGGAATATTTGTTCCAAAGGAAAGACATCTTCCTGTATGCCAAAAAAAATCCCTGTTTTTGATGGTTTGATAGAATTCGTAAATGAGCCTTGATTTGCCAACGCCCGCATCTCCTTGGACGATGACGATGTTTCCCTTGCCTTTGGAGGTTTTATCTGCGGCGTTGTTCAAAAGCGCCATTTCCCGTTCGCGCCCCACAAGTGTAAAAAGTTCCATCCGTTCGCCCAGAATCACTTTGGCAAATTGTTTTTTAATCCCTTTTGCTTTGTGAATAGAGACGGCGTGCTTTTTCCCTTTAACGGAAACATCTTCCAAAGATTCCCATGAAAAGATATTTTTTGTTTGGCGGAAAATGCGATGGTCTGCAACAATCTCCCCGTCCGCCGCCTTCCCTTGAAGCCGCGAGGCAAGGTTGACAGCGTCTCCTATGGAGCGAACATCCAATCCGCCTCCATCCTTGCTCGCCTTAAACACAACCTCTCCATAGGCAATCCCTGCATGGGTATCCAACTTAAAGCCGTGCTGTTGCCCAATATGGCGCACGGCATCGCGGATATCAAATGCGGAACGAATAGCGCGTTCGGGGTCATCGCCGTGGGCAATAGGCGCTCCAAAAATTGCCATGACTGCATCGCCGATGAATTTTTCAACCACGCCGTCATAACGCGCAATAATCTCTCTTGAAGAGGCGTAGATTTCATCAAGGAGGTCGCTCATTCGTTCTGCGCCAAGATGTTCTGTGAGCGATGTAAAACCGCTCAAATCGGAAAAGAGGACGGCAATGGGACGCCGCTCCCCTTCCTCCATCGTATCTGCACTGGAGACAATTCCTTCGATGAGGGTTTTAGGCACAAAGCGCGTCAACCGAGCTACGGAAGGTTCAATGGTTGACGCGGCTGGGGCGCCTTCCGTTTCGGCAACCGCCGCTTGTGCCGCTCCGTCTGCCATGCGTTGAGCCGCTTCAATTCCCGCCTGTGTCACATCCTGAAAACAAAAACGGCATATAATCGCCTTCTTCTTAATCTCCTCGCCGCACCATGGGCAAACCTTTGTATCAGGATTATTTTTTATCATTAGTACACCATCCATAATTCTCTTGAAATGAAGGGTTTGGCAACCGCTCCCCAAACGCCCTTTCCCAACGAATCCGTCAGACCAATAATTCCTGTGCCTTCGACATAACCGCCGCCGGCAGCGGGGTAAACTCTTTGGGCGCCGCCTTCAATAAAATTGAAATTCACGCCCGTTGATTCAATAAAATCTTTGACCAGAGACATGTTTTCGAATTCACCGGCTTGATTATCAAAACGCCAGAGGTCGTTGAACGAATTTGCCGAACCATTCATGAACTGCACTCGAATATTAACCGGCTCATTAAAGGGAATCGGTTGATTGGAACTGTTTTGGGTATTTACAAGAAAAATGGCGCTGCTTGGGGTTGGCATTGAATTGCCGCCGCTTCGCGACACACGATCAAGAAGCGTGGCTGTCTTGATGGTAACCTTGATGCTATCCGGCTCTTGCGTTGCCAATTGGACATAATTCGGGAATTCAATCCGATGGAGTGTGTATGCGCCGCCGGATTTGGGCAAAAGGTTTGCGCTCGCCATTATTCTCGCCTTGCCGCCGGATTGCCGACGGATAAAAATCGTGTTCTCCTCTATCGTGGAACCGGGGAGGTTTCCAAAAATCCCCGTCTGGCTGGAAGCGGAATGGCGCAAGAACGGCGTGGGCGTTGTATTGGAAAAATCCGCCAAGCTCTCGATTTCAACAGATACTGTGTTGTTCTCAACGCTCACCCGTTGAACGCCGGGAAGCGGAACCCAGCGCTGCGAGCCGTCCGGCTCAATCACAAGACGGCATATCCTCATACCCGCTTCCGATAATCCCGCGTCCTCATCCACATCGCTTTCGAGGTATTCGAGGATAAGTGTTGCCGGAGGCGTGAATTTGATATTCTCGTTGCTGCATCTAATCCACACGGCGCCGGGCAATGGCGTATTAATATCAGGCGGAAGGATTTCAAACAATAGCGTCTCGCGTTTTTCATCGTTTTTGACATCCGCTCCCAGAGCCCTCGGAGGAATCAACAGGGAGTGTTTTTTATAACGGGATTCTCTATCATCGCCCAGCGACAACATCCCGCCCTCAGTTCCAATCTGTTTTTGGATTTTTCTAAAACTGTATTTTATATCCACGCCGGTATCATTAGCCCAACAGACACCTCCATCAATAGCGGGAATTTTTGCAAAGCTGTAGATGGCTTGCGGATGAAGCTCCGCGGCAATATCTATTCCGGACGGCGAGCCTTGTTCTGTTCTGGATGTTTGAAAGTCTCCCGGAATGGTCAGATGGGAGTCCGTTCCAAGGGTGAGAATCAATTCGCGGGAAGACCATGGATTCATATCTGCTTTGAATCCATTGGAACCAAGTGAATCGCCTTTGACCGGCAGATAGAATGATTCGGGAGTAATCAGCGATTTCGTGATGGTAACGCCCTGGTCAAAAACGAGCGTCAGGTTTTCGCCTTCGCTTCCTATGCCGTCTCCATTGTAATCTGCTAAAATTGCGCTTGCGATCCGCGGCGCGGGCGGCGGCGGCGGCTCAAAAGGGTCCCACCACGGCAAGCCCGCATAAACATAATCTAAAGCCGCGTGCCTTATTCGGTTGTTTAAAAACCAGATACATCCTATATGATGAGTTTCCGTTTCCCATAATTCCCATAATAATATATCGTCGCCGCTCGGGTAATTCCCGACTTTGAATCTCATGTATTCATTTTCGCAAACGATGCTGACATATAATTGTTCGCCGGGATAAAAATGATGGCGCCCTTCGTATGTCGGCACTGACTGTCCGTTTTCAATTCGGCGAAGGGAAATGATGCTCGCCCCTTGCTGATTATCCACCGTAAAAACAAGACTGTATCCGCTTTCTTCGTCGGCTCTGAAGCGTATCTCTATCTCCGGAGTCGTTAACTCGGGGTCAGAGCTTTCAATATCAGCTAAGATTATCTTTGTGTGTAGGGAAAAATTCTCATATAATAGCTCGTTGCAATTTTTGACGCCTCCCCATGACGGACCCTGAGGCGCTATGAGATGCAGGAGACCTTGTGAAGGCGTGGTATTCACATCTGCGTTCCCGATTTGGATGCGCTCCCACATCGGCTGGGGAGGCGATGTATCAAGGACCGGGCATTCGAAATCTTCGAACCAGTATGCTACAGGCGTTGGTGTCGGCGAAGGCGTGGGTGTGCATGTTGGTGTTGGGGTTGTTGTCGGCGTTGGCGTCGCTACCTGAGTAGGCGTTGGCGTCGCGGTGGGATTCGGTGGCGGAGTGTCTGTAGGAATGGGTGTTGACGTTGGCGTGGGAATTGGCGTGATTGTGGGTATTGGAGGATTCCAGTCGCAATTAAAAGTTCCGCCATAAGCCCCCATATCGCACCGCGCAGTTTCCATTCCGGGAGGAAGGCATTCATCAAACACTAATTCTGGTAAACCGGCATCAATACAGGGCGACTGGCGTTGAAGATGAAAATCTTGGACGGATGGATTTACAAACAAGGGGTCGTCGAAGATATTTCCTTCGCCTTGCTCCCACCCGTCGTTGCTTTCTATAGAATTGATTACACCGCCATCCCAGTATTCAATACATGAATAAATGGGAATAGTCGAATCATATATTTGATACACCGATGGAATGTTGCCGCATATAATGCTATTCAATATGAAGGCAGTTGAAAAAGCGATGCCGCTGCCGGGGCTTTGCGCAAAATTTCCCCATAGAACATTATTCTGAATTTTGCCATTGCATTCGGCAATTCCGCCGCCTGGACCGCTGGACTCATTTTTGTAAATTATGTTATTCAATATTTCGCCATGAGAAAAATATATTCCGCCGCCGGTTTCCGCTTGATTATTACAGATTCTATTGTTGCGGATTATTCCATTGCATCCAAAGATTCCGCCTCCGCCCAGTATGGCGGTATTTGTTGAGATTATATTATTATGGATAGTTGCATGAGTTGCATTTCCGGATATTCCGCCGCCGGATTCCACACTATATCCGCCTGTGATTGTAAAACCAGCCAGAACGCAGGTGGTCAGTTCAGCGCCGTCAAAAGTGACAACAGAACCCGAGCCTGTGCCTCGAATAATGGTCGTCTTGACGATTTCCGGATCGCGCGGTTCACGGCTTGTCAGAACGATATTCTTGCCATAAAAATTGATGTCTTCGTTATATACGCCCGGTTCAATAACAATATGCTCGCCTTCCTCCGCTTCGTTGATTCGATCTTGTATTGTTATGTGGCTTCGGGCGGCGGCGCTCCATCCCAGCAGGGCGAACGCGATAATAATCAAGATGCTCATTATTGTTCTGCTCTGATTAAAGGCTGGCTTATTCATGGATTAATACTCTCCGTTAGTTATATTATTTAAAATAGGGCTTTAGCCCATCCGACTTAACCTGAGACCTTATGACATTTCCGAAGCTGACTGTCCCATTTGTGGGGTCATAAGGGACATCAAAACTGAACCCCCATGGAACATATTTGGGATTTTGCAAGGTTCCGCCTCTATAAAAATCGTCCGATTCAACCCAGTATTGTCCATCCGGACCGACAGACCACTGCACCCATCTCCCGTATTTTTCAAAGGCGTCCCGATTGGCGCCTGAAAATGAGCCGTCATCATTCACCGCCAGCGGGAAAATATTTATCCCCGCATCATAAAATTTAATATATTCATCAACGCTGATGATTCCAAAGTAGTCATAATAATAACGCTCATGACGAAGCGCGGGATTCGTTGTCTGTGTCACATCTTTCCCATCTTTGAAGGGGTCTTTGGGGCGCGAGGTGATATAAGCCTCCGGGGTTGTCAGCTGCCACGGCGTTACATTGAACCCTTTTGCAGTATCGGGATTGGGCGGATATTTATTATAGGAAACCAGATAGGATTCAAGGGCGGTGGCAATGGAGCGCAAATCTGCTTTTGCGCGGCTAACCTTCGAGCGAATCTGCGCTTCCAAAAAGTTGGGAACCGCAATTGCGGCAAGAACGGCGATGATGGCAACAACGATTAAAAGTTCGATTAGAGTGAAACCATGCCCTTTCAAGCGCATAAAAACCTCCCTCTTTTGCAAAAGAGTTTAGGAATTGTATACATTCGATTAAAAACGTGAACAACAATAAATTGTACTCATCAACAAGTCAACAAAAAATAAGAGGGGTATTCAGCGCAATATAATGCCGTTGGCGGGCGATTGAGAAATTTTTATTTCGAGGAATATCGGATAATCTTGCACACGAAAATCGGTTAGATTGGTTTGCGCGCCTGATGAATTGATTTGAAGATTGAGTTCATCGCCGGTCAGGCCGTCATAGGCGCGCACTGATGCGTTTTGGGGCAGCGTCATTCCAAGCGTCACAAGTTTCCCTGTATAGGAATCATAAACAGGCCAATTTTCAAGCCATATTGCCGCTACATACCAAAGGTCTTTTTTCTTTTCAAAGACAGCCACTCGCCACCCGTTGACCTGCGGGTCCATGCTTATAGTAAACGGGTCGGATACTGGCTTAATGGGCGGACTCATACGTTCGTTGAGTGTTTTCATCGCCGCCATGGATGGGCGGGGATTGTATTGATAATCGAGCAATCCCCATTGGGGGTCGGTGGGACATCTCTTGTCTTCCTCAAAAGGATGTGTTGAAAACCAGATGGAAAGCCCTATATCCTGAGAAAGATTGTTAACCATCATGCGGGACAGGGTCTTTGCCTGACTTTTGACGCTCATTTGATGGCTGCATGTATTGTATCCCCATTCGCCCGACCAAAGGGGGACGCTTCGCGATGTGTATTTTGCCATGATGGAGCGAAGGGCGGCGTATTCCGTGTTTACGGATTCGGGCTTTGTAAATCGGTAAGGGTGGATAGTGACGACATCTACCGCGTCAAGCAATCCGTTCTGAAAACAAGTCTCCAGAAATATCTTATCAATTCCAGATGTCACGCCGCCTGCAATGACTGCATCAGGGTTGGCTTCACGTATTCGCGCCGC
Organism: candidate division BRC1 bacterium ADurb.Bin183; assembly: GCA_002070185.1. GTDB lineage: Bacteria > Sumerlaeota > Sumerlaeia > MWCT01 > MWCT01 > MWCT01. Next base: position 8,576 of record MWCT01000019.1, on the reverse strand, counting down.
GGCAACTTTGACCAGAAGGGTATAATCAATGGGGCTGGGGGCTCTTCCCCAGAAAAACTCAAGGTTGGGCTCGTTCCAGATTTCCCAGTAATAAACTGATGTTTTGTATCTTGCGGCAGCAGCATAGCAGAAATTGCCAAACGCCGTCCTTCCCTCATCCGAAAATGGTCCCTGATTATTATCATAAAGTTCATTACCATAACAAAGAATCGGAAACGGTTCGATGCCGCGCTCATGTAAAAGGTTAATGGCGCGGTCGGTGTTCCATCCTTCATAATCGGGATAGTTTGGCTGCGTGAAATTGTAAACGCCTTTTTCCCTTTCGCAAAGCCCCCACCAGCATAAATCAAACCGCGCCCATTGAATTTTCCCCTCTTCCATTCTGTCCAAAATTGTCACAATATCTGGATTCATGGGCCAAACGGTTTGCGCGCCAAAAGCAGAGACGTCCACGCCCGGTTTGGGGGGTGCGGCAATTGCGGCAAAGAGTCCAAAACAAAAAACAGGAATAAAAATTTTCCAACGCATCACATATCACCTTCAAAGCGATTGGAGCAAATCATATATACATTTCCCAAATCAACCGTATTTTTAATAAGGGGAATGAATGGATTGGCGTTTTATTTTTTTGTGAACAGCACGTATATAATGGGAATAACAAACAGGGTCAAAACGGAGGATATGGCAATGCCCCCAACAGATGCCACTCCAATGCCAACGGTCAATTCGCTTGCCAGTCCTGTTGCTATTGCCAATGGCAACATTCCCAAAATAGCCGCCATTGTGACCATAATAACAGCGCGGAATTCTCCTTGCAGCGCTTCAAGCATAGCTGGATGCGGCGCCATGCCCTTTTCCCTATTTGCCTGCGCATGGGTCAAAATCAAGACAGCGTTATTGACCACGATTCCCACCAGCATGACAAACCCCAAAAGGACAAATGAATTGATGCTATGATGCGTGAGATAAAGCGCCCCAAGCACGCCGATAAGGGCAAGTGGCACCGTCATCATAATCAGGAATGGGCGTTTGAAAGACTCCAGCACAGCGCAGAGCGTTAGATAGGTCAGCATGATTGCCAGAATTCCCGCTTCCAAAAACGCAGCCACCGTTTCGTTCATCCTTTCATATTGGCCGCGAAACGTATAGGCGTATCCCGGCGGCATGATTGCTTCTGATTCAACGCGTTCATTCAACTGCTGGACCATAGTGCCCAGCGGCATGTCCGGCGAGAGGGTAGCCAGCATTTTTACAACGCGCTGTTTGTCTGTGCGTGTTATTTGAATCGGCATATACCGTTCCTGAATATCCGAGATACCGGACATGATAAGCGATTTATCGGCGCCGCCGGGCAAATGGAATTCTGACACCTGTGATTTACCTTGCGTCTCCGCCAGTTTGACGCGAATGTCATAAGTCCTTGCCCCGCTTTTGTAAACCGCTGCCTTAATCCCTTCCAGATTGGCTCTCATCATCATTCCAATGCTGCGCGGCGTTGCCCCCATATCGGCAAGAATGGCTCGGCGCGGCATCACCCGCAACTCAGGTTTTCCTGCGCGCACAGTTGTATCCGTGCTCTCAATCCCCGCCATGTCTTGAGCCATGTCCTTGATTCTTGCAACAATTCGCCCGAGTTCGTTGAGATTTTCTCCGCTGATTTCCATCTCAATAGGGACTTCCTGCCCTCCCACAATTGTGGCGACGCTGACGGTGACGATGCAATCCGGGTAATTTGCCAATCGGGTTCTAATCTCGCTCATGAGGTCTTGCACTCCAAGTTGGCGTTTTGTTTTATCAACAAACTTCATAAGGATCTGAGCCAGATAAACACCTTCGGATGCCTGCCCCAAAATTGCATCTGCCTTGCCCACGCTGGTGAACATGTGAACAAGCCCGGGCAAATCTTTTATCTTATTTTCAACATCTTTGACTCGGCGCACTGTTGCTTCGAGGTTCTGGCTTGTAGGGTATTCCAATTTGACAAAAACGCCTCCGTTATCAGAAACGGGCATAAAGCTGAATCCAATTTTGGGAGCCAGCAAAAATGAATAAACAAAAACCCCCGCACTAATTGATAATATCAGCGTGCATACCCATCGGCGTTCTGCTATCCACTTAAAAGCAACCATATACCGCCCAATGGTTTTCTCAAGGGCGCCATTCACCGTTTTTTCAATTTTGTTTAATATGGATGTTTTGCCGCTCGATTCTTTTAATAAAAGGGCGCAAAGCACCGGAGTCAGGGTGAATGATATAAAAAGCGAAACCACATTAACCGTCAGCATTGTCCATGCAAAAGGACGAAAAAACTGTCCCACAATGCTGCCCATCATTCCAATGGGGAATAAAACGACGATATTCGTTCCCGCGCTGGCAATAACGGCAATGGCAACTTCATCCGTTCCCTCGATGGCTGATTTCCACGCATCTTTTGTTTTTTGAAAATGTCCCATTATGCCTTCAAGAACAACTATTGAGTTTGTCACAAGAACGCCAACGGAAAGTCCCATCGCCAAAAGGGTCGAGACATTAAGCGTGAATCCCGCCATCTGCATAAAAAAGAAGCTGATGACGATGGTAAGCGGCATTGTGATGCCGACAATGAATGTTGTGCGGACGTTGAAAAGGAAGAAGAACAATATGAATGCTGTCAAGATTATGCCGGCGATGATACTATTTTTTGTGCTGTCCACCGATGCCTGAATAAAAGAGCCTTCATCCGAAACCCAGATGAGTTCCATTCCTCCGGGTAGGCTGGCGCGCATCGAATCGAGCGCCGCTTTGACATTGCGAACTACTTCGACAGCATTGGCATCAGCCTTTTTCACCACGCGCATGCCAATGCAGGGGCGTCCATCAATAAAAGATTCCTGTCGGCGTTCATCGGCGCTCATCATCACATTGCCAAGGTCGTGAATATATCGGCGGGCGCCGTCTTTTCCCGCCACCTGCAAGGCTCCGATGTCTTTTACTGATTCATATTCCGCATCATAGCGCACTGAATATTCTTCATTCTCCTCCCGCACGCGTCCGGATGGAATGGCGGCAACCCCGCCTTGCAGGGCTTGAACGACATTAAGGGTTGTCAGCCCCGCTTCCGAAAGCGCGGCGCGGTTGAGGATGACATGCACCTCGCGCTCGGAGCCGCCGATAAGTTCCACATTCGCCACGCCCGCAAGCACAGATAATTTATCGCGTAGGTTATTATCCGCAAAATCGTAAAGTTCCTCGATGGAGACATCGCCCGTCAGGGCAAGCGTGACAATCGGAAGGGCATTGATGTCAAATTTCATAATAACCGGTTTTTCAACATCGGACGGGAAATCGCTGATTATTTTATCAATCTTTTCCCGCACATCGTTGGCGGCAACATTGACATCAATTCCTATATCAAACTCGATTATGGTTTGAGCCACATTCTCCATGCAAAGGGATGCAACATGCTTTATTCCGTCTATGGAAGAAACCGCATCTTCGATTCTTTTGGCAACATCCACTTCGATATCAACAGGCGAAGCTCCCGGATAAACAGTGACAATGGTGATGTAAGGAATGTCCATCTTAGGCATGAGTTCCAATCCCATTTTCCGGAATGAATTCACGCCCAAAAAGGTTAAGGCAATAATCAGACAGGTCATGGCAACGGGACGTTTAATGGAGGCATGGGATAATACCATTATTCTTCACCTTTCTGAGGCAGAATCGCCTTCCCTTCGTTCAACAGAAAACCACCCTGAACGACAACCCGCGCATCGGCGGGAAGATTTCCGCCGGCAATCTCCACCCAGCCGTCCGTTTCAAGACCTGTTTCCACTTTAATCATTTTGGCGATATTTCCTTCAGCAATAAACACGTTGCTGGTTGAGTTTCTTTGCTGAATCGCCCTTATGGGAACGCCCATTGCTTCTTTCTCGTTAAGGAAGACGCGCATCTCAACCAGAGCGCCGGGGACAATTCTGCGATTATCGCCTTTGACAGCGCATTTAATTTCAAACGTCCGCAGCGTTGGATCTATCGTTGGACTCTTGTAAATGACGGGATAGACATCCCACCATTGACCATCAGCCCCAATCTGAACTTTTATAGCGTTTAAATTGATGCGTTCATAATATTTGCCGGGCAAAAATCCGGAAGCCTCTAATTCCATCGTATCGTCAATACGAATAACCGGCGCGCCGGGCGCGCCCATTTCTCCGGGTTCAGCCATGCGGCGGCTGACTTTGCCGCTGATGGGGGCAAGCACAAGAGAATCTTTTAGATTCTTTTCCGCGATTGCTAAATCAGACTCCGCTTTTTTCTTTCTTTCCAATTCCAGATTTACTTCCGTCTGACGGTGCTTGAACGCCGCTTTTTGTTTTTCAAAATTTGCCTGAATAGATTCAAAGGCATCTTCGCTGACTGTTTTTTGTTCGATGAGTTTTTGATATCTTTTGTAATCCGATTCGGCTTTTTTCAGGTCTGTTTCGGTCACGCGCATGTTGGCTTCCTTCTCCAAAACAGAGCTTAGCGCCACAGTGAGATTCTGCCGCGCTATCTCCACAACCTTTTCAAGGACTATATTATCTGTCTGAAAAAGGGGCGTCTCGCCTGCAACCACATCATCCCCCTCTCGAACGTATATCTTTTCCAAAACACCGCCCACGCGCGGCGAAACAAGCGCATAGTTTTTTGCTTTGAGGCTGCCTTGAATCTGAACGGTTTCGCTGAATTTTCGCGTCTCAATATTAGCCAGCACAACAGAAACCGCATGGGATTTGGTCGCCTCGCCTTCTGGATTTGACGGCTTGTCGTCAGCCGCGAGATAATAGCGATATGCGCTGCCGAACCCTGCAATCGCAATCACCAGAATAACTGCCATTCGTGTTTTCAAGTTTTTCTTCATATTTGTTCCTTCTTAAATTATTCATTCGCTATCTTCAATAGTTCGTCAATAATTGCCTTTTGCTCTCTTGCATTGAACGGCGCGATGCCAAGCAATTTGGTAAGCCAGAGTCCGTCCACGGCAAGAGCGATTACTGCTGCGGTCTCCCAGCGCATGTCTGGCGCAACGAGTTTTTCAAACGCCTTTTTACGGGAACGCTTTGCTGTTGATATGAGATTCGGATTATGTGCCGCCGCTGCAACAAAAGCCGCGCATACCTTGTTCATTCTTTTATCGCGGCTTAAAAATGTTGTGACATGAGCCTTAATGTTTCGTCTTGGGTCCTCCCGCATTTTTTCCGATGCCGCAGAGCGCGCCGTTTCAAACCGTTCGACCAGACGGAGCAGCATTGCATCAATCAGAGATTCCTTGTTGGGGAAGTGGTATAACAGTCCCCCTTTGCTGACGCCGGCTTTTGAGCATACCGCATCAAGCGTCATGTGCACGGCGCCCGATTCGACAACCACATCTTCGGCGGCGTCAAGAATTGTCTCTTTGCAATTTTTTTTCTTTTTCATTTTTCTTGCCTCATTTACTATACCGACTGGACGGTTTAGTATTAATATGGCAAAACCTTGTCAAGAGGTTTTTTATCGGAAAATGCATAGTCAATCAGTGAAGCGATATGTTGTTTTTTTGAAAGGTTATAGGCAAAAACAGTCTTAGGTTTATTGACCGCAGATGATAAAACGGCGCGTCCATGACCATCTGGTTCGACGTGCTTTGCTGCCTTTTTGACGGGGGCGTTTTCCTAAAAAAATAATCGGACAAATCGCGAGAATGCTCCGGCAGATTTATAGAAAAAGGGGAATGCCATAAATAGCGGCAGGGGTCGCTCAACCTCGCCAGATATCATTGCGATCCAATGTCTGGCGTTTTTTTACATCCTCAATAGCCTTGCGCATTTTGCTGGTTTGCAGCTCATCTGTGTCAAGCAGGGCGCTGGAGATTTTCATGATGCCGTTTTGGAAACTCTTTAATAATTGTATTTGCACCAGCACCTGTTTCAAGTTATAGGTTTTAGGGGTTTGGGGTTGCGGCTTTTGCTCAAAAAGCAATTCAACATTGCGCAATAATCGCTCCGGCACAAAAGGTTTGGTCAGGTAAAGACTGGCGCCAAGTTTATAACCGTATTTAATTTCCCTCGATGTATCTTTTGCAGACAAGATAATCACCGGCAAATCTTTGTAAGCCGGATTTTTTTGCAGGAGATCCAGAATCTGGAAACCTGTGATTTTGGGCATCATGATGTCCAGAATGAGAAGGTCGGGCTCGAATAAATTAATCAGTTCATAAATCTCCATCGGCTCTTTGAGAGTGACAACATCAAAGTTCTCACTGAGCGTCATCGAAATAAGATCGAGGGTCTCCTCATTATCATCAACTGCCAGAATTCTACGTTGGGGCGATTCAGTCATAAAAGTCTCCTTAGTTGATATTGCCGCTGCGGCGCGCGGAATAGGGCATCATTTTATTTTTTTATTGTCTCATCCGTTGGCTAACCGGCGCAAGAAAAATCTCATGTAAAATTACCGCTTGCTGCCAGAGGGGGAATTTTTCGATAACGTGTATAAAGCCTTTATTTGAAGCGGGCAATTTAGGGGGTGTCTGCTCGGCTTGTGCATCCTTTTGGGTTTCAACCGATTCGGGTTCTGCGGTTTTTGAAACTGTTTTTTTGGCGGGTGCGGCAAAAGGGGGAAAAGGTTTGGAAGATTGTGTCTGGACATGCTTGCCGGGCGGGGTTGCTTTACGGGGAGTATGCGCCGTTGTTTTGGGTGCTGTATGTGGTTTTGTTTTTGTGCTAATGCGTTCGAGTATCTCTTCGAGAGTGATTGGCTTGTTGGAAATCGGTTGTCCGGCATCTTTGCTGGATTCAGGTTTGGATGTTGCGCCTTTTCTTTTAAGCTCTGTTGGATGCTCCTGTTTATTTTTTGCTCTTGCCTTTTTTTTAAAAATGGCGTCAAAAAGCCAACTGGCAATAACCATGATTGCGATAATCCAAAAGTCTTTCATAGATTAAGTCCTGTCAAAAAAGAAGATATTCTAATCTTCGGTCTTTTTGGTTTGGTCTGAAATAGATTGGCGCATATCGGTATCTGACCTCAGATTTTGGAGATTGTAATAATCCATAAATCCCATATGACCTTTGCGGAGGGCTTCTGCCATGGCTTTTGGAACTTCGGCTTCGGCTTCAACCACATGAGCGCGCATTTCCTCCACAGTTGCCTTCATTTCCTGTTCACGCGCCATCGCCATGGCTTTTCGCTCTTCGGCTTTCGCCTGAGCAATCTGCTTATCGGCGTTTGCCTGAGCAATTTGCAGCTTTGCGCCGATATTCTCGCCGACATCAACGTCGGCTATGTCAATGGAAAGGATTTCAAATCCGGTTCCCGAATCGAGCCCTTTATGAAGAACGGTTTTGGAAATCATATCAGGATTTTCAAGAATAGATTTGTGGCTTTCAGCGGAACCAATCGTTGTGACTATACCTTCACCCACGCGCGCAATGACGGTTTCTTCTGTTGCGCCTCCTATCAATCGGTCAAGGTTGGCTCGAACGGTAACACGAGCGCGGGCAAGCAACTGAATACCGTCTTTGGCAACAGCGGCAACCATCTTATTTCCGGATATGGATTCGTCGGGGCAATCAATAACCTTTGGCTTGACGCTCATCTGAACAGCCTCCAGCACATTGCGTCCTGCAAGGTCTATAGCCGTAGCTCGTTCCCAGCTCAAAGGAATCCGAGCCTTGTCAGCGGAAATAAGGGCATTCACAACATCATGCACATGTCCGCCAGCCAGATAATGGCTTTCAAGCATATTGCTGGAAAGGTGCAGCCCGGCTTTATGAGCGGTAATCATCGGCAATACAATATGGAATGGGTCCACGCGGCGCAAACGCATTCCGATTAAATCAATGATGCGGATAGGAACGCTTGCCGCTTTTGCAGAAATCCATAAACGCCAAGGGACAAAATATGAAATGATGCCAAAGAAAATAAAAAATACAATAATCAGCCCTAAAATCAGTAAAATAATTCCGCCTTCCATGTCGTTCTCCATTTCTTGTTTTTTTTCAATTCTCTGAATTGAGTATATCGCTTTAGCGAAAAGGGGTGTCAATATAAAAATATTTCACTTTTTAGTTGCAAAGGCTATAGCGGGGTCGGTATGTATTTTTCGCTTTTGCAGAAGAAAAACGAATAAGGTTATAATTCCCTTTTTTAATTATTGTTTGCACAGCATTGTAATTGTTTGAGTTACGCAACATACTGGATGCATAAAAAAAGGGGGAATGGGGAATTTTACGCTTGACACGATTTCTCGCGTTTTATTAGGTCTCATGTCTGATTTTGCGTTTTTAGGAGCAGGGCAATTATTTCATGTTTTTTTGCCCGCGTAGCTCAGTCGGTAGAGCACTTGCATGGTAAGCAAGTGGTCACCAGTTCGATTCTGGTCGCGGGCTCCAAACGGAATAAATGAATTTAAATATAATCTTTTCGGATGCACCCGTAACAAGTAAGGAGGGGACTTAATGGCAAAGGAAAAATTTTCGCGAACGAAGCCACATGTGAATGTTGGGACAATCGGTCACATAGACCACGGCAAGACGTGCCTGACGTCAGCGATCACAAAGGTGAGCGCGGAGAAAGGC
>MWCT01000018.1 GCA_002070185.1 candidate division BRC1 bacterium ADurb.Bin183 | reverse complement strand
GAGCCATTTTGCAATCGAAAGTCCCATGTTGATAAATCACCTGATGTGTTGACGAAAAGGGGATTCCCCCGTATATTTCCGTTTTTTCCATCAGCCTCTCCGAAACAGCTATATTTCTCAGAGCCTCCACCACAAATATCTCCAAGCGTGTTTTTCCATGAGATGCAGTTGGTCACTGTGCTGGAGGAGGAATAGTTAAAAATCCCGCCGCCGTCAAATTTTGCACTGTTTCCATAGACCGTGCAGTTGGTCACTGTGCCGGAGATGTAGTTACAAATCCCGCCGCCGCTGCCGAAAATGCCTGTTGCGCTGTTTCCATAGACTGTGCAGTTGGTCACTGTGCCGGTGTTATGAATCCCGCCGCCGTAATCTTTTGCGCTGTTTCCATAGACTGTGCAGTTGGTCACCGTGCCTTTATAGTTATAAATCCCGCCGCCCCAGCTGTAATCGCCTGTTGCGCTGTTATTATAGACTGTACAGGTGGTCACCGCGCCTTTGTTATAAATCCCGCCGCCGTTGCGGAATGTGTATGATGTGCTGTTGTTATTAAAAACTGTGCAGTTGGTCACCGTGCCGGTGTTATAAATCCCGCAACCGTTATCGCCTGCGTTGTTATTATAGACTATGCAGTCGGTCACCGTGCCGTAATTATAAATTCCACCGCCGTCCGTTGCGCTGTTATTATAGACTGTGCAGTTGGTCACTGTGCCAGTATTGTAAATCCCGCCGCCGCGTTCTGATTCCCCTCTTGTAATATGGAAGCCGTCCAAAACTCCTGAGTTTTTGACGCATTGACGAGCATCCTCTCCATCTATGATTGTGGGATGTGCGGAAATGTCCCGCTCAGAAAGCTGCGATTCCGTTCCTGCAAAGCCGCCATAGAGTGCAACGCGGGAAGGATTTATTAATGTCTGCCCCTCTGCGTATGTTCCTTCCGCAACCCAGATTTGATAAAGATCATCTGAATCAGGAATCTTATTCAGAGCGGCGCTGATGGTTTTCAAAGCCGTCCCCCACGAGAGCCCATCATTGGCGTCGTTTCCGGATTTAGAAACATAAAAAGGACCCAAAACTGGACGGGGCGGTTGAGGCTCATATCCATCGGGAGATTCATAGGCTCCCATGCAGACCTTGCCATCGGCGCCTGGCCGCTTATTGCCGTCAATATCCATCCGCGGGGCATCCTTTACAAAACCCGCATCAACACATGGAGAACCATTTTGCAAACGCAGATTCCAAGTAGAAGGATCTCCTGTTGTGTTTACAAAAAGGGGATTAACACGAAAATTCCCGTTACTATCATCGCCTTCTCCGAAACAGCTATATTTCACAGATCCTATACCCCCAATATCTCCAAACGAGTTTTTCCAGGAGATACAGTTGGTCACCGTACCGTCAAAGTTATAAATCCCGCCGCCGTCATTTGCGTTGTTTCCATATACGGTGCAGTTTGTCACTGTGCCGGAGTTATAAATTCCGCCACCGTCACGTGATGAGCTGTTATTATAGACTGTGCAGTTGGTCACCGTGCCTTTGTTATAAATCCCGCCGCCGTCACGTGATGAGCTGTTATTATAGACTGCGCAGTTGGTCGCCGTGCCGTTGTTATCAATCCCGCCGCCATAATCTGTTTTCCCTCTTGTAATATGGAAGCCGTCCAAAACTCCCGAGTTACTAACGCATTGGCGCGCGTTCTCTCCATCTATGATTGTGGGGTGTGCGGAAATGTTCCGCTCAGAAATTTTTGATTCCGTTCCCGCAAAGCCGCCATAGAGCGCAACACCTTCGCTATTAACAACGGTTTTAGATTCTGCATAGGTCCCTTCTGCGACCCAGACTTCATCGCCTGGTTTTACCTTTTCTGTTGCCTTTACAATTGTTTTTAAGGCGGCATCCCATGATTCCCCCGAATTTGAATCGTTGCCTGCGGGTTTGACATAATAACGCCGCGCTGCAAAAGCATTCGCCGCAACCAGACACAGGAATACAAGACCGAGAAAATATTTGCACTTCATTACAATTCTCCTTGTAGAATTAAGTACTTGATTAATTAGTTTACAATCAACAATATACAAAATGACATTAGGTTAGTTGTATATGATTGATGAAAAATGAACGCAAGCAAAATTGTCATATAGAACACGAAACGTTGATTCTTCAAAATAGTGTAAAAAATAAATGTGTCTCTTGGAAGATGAAAAGCGGGAAGAGGCAGGAGAAATCTGGGCAGGGCTTGCCGCATGCACCGGCAGCGCGAATAAAAGCCCCGCAATTGAAGGGTCAAAAAAAATTGCCGACGGTTTTTCGTTATTTGAATTTTTTGTTTCTTATCTGCCTTCGCGGAAATTTTCGATATCTTCATTCTTGCCGAAAAGAACAACCAGGTCGCCTTCTTTGAAGACGTATGTGGGCGGCGGCGAAAGGAGAAGTCCCTCCTTGTCTCCCGCGCCCTGAGAGCGGATGGCTAATATCGTGATGCCATATTTGGCTCTAATATTGCCTTCGAGGATGGATTCGCCGATGAGTTCCTCCGGTATGGACAATTCCTTTATGGAGTGAACCCGCGACAGCGCGATTTCTTGTAAGATGTCGGGGTTGACCAGATGGTTTGCCAGATGCTCCCCCATCTCCTGTTCGGGATAGATGACCTTTGTGGCGCCGATTCGTTTGAGGATGTCCCCATGCTTGGGGTTGACCGCCTTGACGATGACTTCCGGCACGCCGATTTCTCGCAGGATTACTGTGGCAAGGATGGAATTTTCAAGGCTTTCGCCGCAGGTGACAATGGCGGTGTCATACTCCTGCGCACCCAAAGCGCGCATGGCTTTTTCATCCGTGCCGTTTGCGACAACGGAATGCGGGATTAGGTCTGAAATTTCTTGAACGCGTCCTTCGTCTTGGTCTATGGCAAGGACGTCGCAGCCGAGTTCAACCAGCGTTCTCGCCACGCTGAATCCGAACTGTCCTACTCCGATGACGATATATCTTTTCATGCCTTTGCGCTCCTGTCCATCATGGCGCGCCCGTCGCAGATGAATTTATCCAAAATGAGCGCCAGCGCGGTCAGGATGGAACCAATGACAGCCGCCAGCAGTGTGGCGAGGACGCGCTTCGGCGAGCTTTTAAGTTCTGCCAGCGAAGGCGGCGAAATAATCGCGACATCGGAGCGTTCCATGCCATCGCCATTATTGGCAAACTCAAGGCTATGTGCGTCCACATCGGCATGGTTTTTAAGGTCGGAAAGATATGTGTATTGGTCGCGCAGGGCTATCACTTCGCGGGCAAGGGTCTGAAACTGAGTTTCGAGGGCTGCGGTTTCACGCTGCAAAGCGGCAATGTCCGCTGTTGTTTGGGCGATTTTTTCCTGCAAGGCTTTTTGTTTTGCTTCAAGGGGCACAATCTTAGCGGCGTTATTTTCCGCTTTTGCCGCGGCGAGTTCGAGTTCTGTCTGGATGAGTTGCTCTTTTAAGCCATTGACCATGGCGGGGGAAAGAGGCGGTTCCTGCATAGCGATATTCACTTCGCTAGAATCGCGGTATTTGAAATAGGAACGGCGCTGGTCTCCGCGGAATTCCCAATTGATTTGCGCGGGCGCGAGCAACATTTCGTTTGATGCAAGTTGGCGGATTTTGAAAGGAATTTCCCAGCGCAGTTTATACAGTGCGGCTTCCTTTTCTTCGATTTTTTCGCTTAACTTATTTGCCATTTCTCCGTAATCGCGGCTGAGGTAGCTGGCGTTGCGGGCAAGGATGTCGCCATAATATTTCATGAACGTCTTGATCCAGATATCCATCAGGGCGCGGGCTCGTTCAGGGGTGTCGGCGTCAACTGAAAGATTTATAACGGGCGAATATTCAATTTTGATGGTGGTATCTTTGACGATTTGCGATTTAATTTCAAAGCCTTCGCGGAATTTTTCAATCGGCAGCCCTTTTGTGGCAATTCCAACGGTTTTGCAAAATTCATCGCGCACCTGTCGAATCAATCCGTCGTTAAGGAGGATGTCTTTGTAAGTCAGCGGTGTTATGGAATCAATTTCGGAATCTGTAATTTTTTTAGGCTCTTTAATCATAATCTGGGAATAGGAGCGGTATTTTTCTTTGGCGATATATTTGACATATATCCATGTTATTGCCGCGCAAAGAATCGCGCCGGCAATCAGCCACACTCTTTTATCCCAGAGATAGACCACATACGATGCAAAAGTATATGACTCGTGTTCGTCTTTAATCATGGCATCCCCGCAAAATGGAATTGGCGGAGGCAAAAAACCTCGTCCGCAAAAAAAGTTGGTTTTACATATCCGCGCCCTTGGAGTCTGTCAAGCTCATTAGAATGGCATAAAATCAGGATTCAGGACGGATTGTCCATGAGCAGGGATGGTCGGTAATTAGGAATGGATTGTGAAGCCGCTGGGTGATGGAGGTCAGTTGCGCGCCGCGAAGATGTCTGGCATAAATGTGCGCGGGGTTTGTTCGGTCATAAATGAAAACGCTAAACTCATAACTGCCTTTGAGCAGGAGCAGAGGGCGAAAGCGGATGATTATTCTGCCGGAGCCATGCAGACTTTCCGGCGCAAATCCGACCTCGTCCGAGCGGATATCGCTAATGGCGAGGTTATCCGCGCGGGTTATCAACAGCCTGATGGCGGGATGTTCCAGTATCGCGCCTTTGGTGTTGTAAACAATTTCTATATCAAGGGGTTCTTGGGCGTTGTATTCCGCGCGCTTGTCGCCTGATTGAGAAAGGACGCGGACGCTTTGGATAATGTCGTCAATTAAGGGCGATGCCTCGGTTGCGGCGTTTAAGTCCGAGCGCGCATCTTTATGAAAGGCGCGGCGGTATTCTTGGCAGAGTAAATCGGGAGAGCCGCAGTCTCGAATTCGTCCGTCCTCCATCCATGCGATTTCGTCGCAGATATAATTGGCAAGGTCAATCTCATGCGTGACGAACACGATGGTCTTGCCGTTTTTGCGAAATTCGCCGATTCGCTCGATGCAACGGGATTGAAACTCCATGTCGCCAACACTCAAGGCTTCGTCAATGAGCAGAATTTCTGGGTTCATGTGCGCGGCAATGGAGAAGCCGAGCCGCGCCTGCATGCCCGATGAATAGTGTTTCAGCGGTGTATCCATGAAATCAGCCAGTCCGGAAAATTCGATTATTGCGGGAAGAACGGCGAAGATTTCCTTTCGTGAAAGACCAAGGATTGCGCCGCTGAGGAAGATGTTCTCCATGCCGGAGAGTTCTTCATGGAAGCCGGCGCCGAGTTCGAGGAGCGCTGTGACGCGTCCGATTGTTCGGACGCTGCCGGTTGTGGGGTGGAGTATGCCGGAGATGATTTTGAGCAGCGTGCTTTTTCCGGAGCCGTTTCGTCCAATCAGCCCGAGCATTTTGCCGCTTTCCACAATTAGGTTAATATCCCGCAACGCCCAAAAATCGCGGCAGGTTCGAGCGGTCATCAGCCCGATGGGCAAAAGTTTGGACACCCCTTCCGGCGGTTTGACGGGGAGGTCGAATTTTTTGCTCAGGTTTTTTATTTCAATGGCAGCGGGCATTTTGCCTTCTTTTTTACACACAACTATAAATCTAAAATAAACTGTATGATGATAAATCGCCGCATCAAGTGAAAAAGTTGTTGCATGAAAAGAGCGTTGTGTTAATCCGATAGTTACAATTTTCACAAAATACCCTGATAGGGTATTTTTTATTTCATCTCACAAGAAAGGGATTTCCATGACTGGAACTTACATTGCCGTCATCGCTTTTGTTATCGCCATGATTTACCTTGGGTATGTTGGGATGCGCAGGACGAAGAATATGGCTGATTTTTTTCTTGCGGGGCGCAATCTGGGACCTTGGCTATCGGCGTTTTCGTATGGCACAACGTATTTCAGCGCGGTCATTTTTGTGGGGTTTGCAGGCAACCTTGGATGGAAATTCGGCATGAATGTTTTATGGATTTCGTTGGGCAATGTGTTTCTTGGGACAACGCTGGCGTGGTTTGTGCTCGCCAAAAGGACACGCGCCATGACCGCCCGTTTGAATGTTATGACAATGCCGGAGTTTATGGAGGCGCGTTATAAAAGTCCGCTTTTGAAACCGATGGCGGCGATTATTATTTTCATTTTTCTCATCCCTTATTCGGCTTCTGTATATCAGGGTTTGAGCATCCTTTTTCAGCAAAACTTAAATCTCTCTTTTGATTTTGCGCTTTATTTCATGGCAGTGTTGACGGGCATCTATCTGATTATGGGCGGATATCACTCCATCAATATTGCCGACATGATTCAGGGGACAATTATGATTGTGGGCGCCTTGCTTATGGTTTTCTTTTTCATAAATGCGGCGGGAGGGCTCACCAATGCCAACCGCTTGCAACGCGAGCGTTTTGAGCTTCATCAACCCAAACCGCCCGTTGCTGCGCAGCAGAGTCCCGCCGCCTCTTCCGATGCGGAGAAGGCAAAGGAGGTTGCCAAACCTGCGCCGCCGGCAAAGCCGCCGGTGCCGGGATGGGTCATGCTTTTGAGTCTTGTTATGCTGACCAGTCTCGGTCCTTGGGGATTGCCTCAAATGGTTCAAAAATATTATGCCATCAAGGATAAAAGCATCATACCAAAAGCCATCATCGTGACGACTATTTTTTCGCTGATTATCGCCTTTGTGGCTTATTATTGCGGGGCGTTGACCCACATCTTTTTCAGTCCGGGAGAATCAGAGACTATTCAAACAGCCAATGGGGTTATCAATACTGTTGTGCTTCCTATGAAGGGAACGCCGCCTGCCCTCAATGTGGATGCGCTCATTCCGACAATGTTGCAGAATTTTACGCCTCGCAGTCTGACAACGATTGTTTTGCTGCTTATTCTTTCCGCTTCGATGTCCACGCTTTCGGGTCTGGTTCTGGTTTCGAGTTCAGCTATTGCGATTGATTTATATCAGGGGCGCGGCGCGCACGAGGAGCGTAAAAAATCGGCGCTTATTATCATGCGCATTTTATGCGCGGTTTTTGTTATCGCATCTGTGGTTATCGCCAAGAATCAATTTGCTGTCATTGTGGATTTAATGTCCGTTGCTTGGGGTGTTGTAGCGGGCTGTTTTCTTGCGCCGTATCTTTATGGGTTATTCTGGAAACGCGGAACGGCAGCCGCTGTTTGGGTCAGTATGATTGCCGCCCTGCTCATTAATATTGTCGGATACAAAATTTACGGCAAGGCGATGACGTCGGTTATGGGTTCGGCTGCGATGCTGGCTCCGCTGATTATCTTCCCGATTGTGAGCCTTTTGACGCCGCCCCTGCCGAAGGAACATGTTGATTATGCCTTTGAGACGTCCGAATAAAATCCTTTCAAGGAGTTTATCATGAAAAAGAACACTCTGATACAACTGGCGGTTTTTATCGAGAACCGAACAGGAAGGCTGGCAGAGATTTGCAAAACTCTTGGAGACAAGGGCATCAACATCTTTGGATTTTCTATCGCAGACACGGAGGATTACGGCATTTTCCGTCTGATTTGCAAACGTTATCAGATGGCGCATCAGATTCTCAAAGAGGCTGGATTCACCGTGCGCGAAAATGAGGTCATTTGTGTGAAGGTTCCGCATGAGCCCGGCGGGCTTGCTGGTGTGCTTGACGCCTTCAGCAAGGCGGAGATTAATGTGGAGTATCTCTATGCCATTGCGGACACTTTGATTGTTTTCAACCTTGACCACATTGAAAAGGGAATTGAACTGCTCCATAAAGTCGGAGTGGAAACTATCAAACAAGAGGATTTATAATATGACTCAAAAACTGTGGGATCCGCGATGGGAAGCGATTGACCGCCCCACTCTCGAAAGCCACCAACTGGAACTTCTCAAAGAACAGGTCAAACGCCTTTTCAACAAGCTTCCGTATTATCGCAAAAAAATGCAGGAAAGGAAAATATCGCCGGAGGATGTCCGAACGCTGGAGGATTTGCGGCTCCTTCCTTTCACGACCAAAAAGGACTTCATGGATAATTATCCTTTTGGGATGTTTGCAGTGCCGTTGAATGAGGTTGTGCGGGTTCAAGGTTCTTCGGGAACAACCACAGGCAAATCGAGCATAGCCGGATATACGCGGGGCGACCTTGATGTCTGGTCGAACCTTTGCGCTCGGCTTGTGACGGCGGCGGGGGTTAGCTCTCACGACATTGCCCAAGTGAGTTTTGGCTATGGGTTGTTCACGGGCGGATTCGGCTTGCACGGAGGTTTAGAACGCGTGGGCGCGCTTGTGATTCCGATTTCCAGCGGCAACACCGCCCGTCAGATTAAATTCATGCGCGACTTTAAAAGCACGGCGCTTATCAGCACGCCGACCTATGCCCTTCGCATTGCTGAAATCATGAAAGATGAAGGTGTGAAGCCAGAAGACTTGTCGCTCAAGTGGGGGCTTTTTGGCGGCGAGCCATGGTCTGAGGCGATTCGCAAGCAGATTGACACAGACCTTGGTCTCTTTGCGACGGATAATTATGGTATGAGCGAGGTCATGGGACCCGGCGTTTCATATGAGTGCCTTGAACGCAAGGGGATGCATGTTGCCGAGGATCAATTCATCATTGAGATGATTGACCCTGAAACTGAGCAGCCGGTTGAACCGGGCGCTGTTGGAGAGATTGTTTTGACAACTTTGACCAAACAGGCGGTGCCTGTATTGCGTTATCGTTCCCGCGACCTTTCTCGGCTTTTTTACGAGCCGTGCCCCTGCGGACGCACAGGCGTTCGGATGGAAAAAGTGCGGGGGCGCTCGGACGATATGCTCATCATCCGCGGTGTTAATGTTTTCCCGACCCAGATTGAAGGCGTGCTGCTGGGCATCGAGCACACAAAGCCGCATTATCAGATTGTCCTCACGCGGCGCGGCGCGCTGGATGAAGTGGAAATTCAAGTCGAGGTTACGGAGGAAATCTTCCATGATGAGATGCGAAAGCTAAAACATCTGGAGGAGGAGATACATTACAAATTAAAAAATGAATTAAATCTCGATTGCCGCATAAAAATGGTTGAACCCAAATCGCTGGAGCGTTTTGAGGGGAAGGCAAAACGCGTTTTAGATTTGCGCGCGAAATAAAAAAGGAGAGGTTCAATGTCCGATAAAGCCGCTTTGACTATTGACGGAAAAGTTTATGAATTTGCCATTTTCACGGGAACGGAGGGCGAAAAGGCGATTGATATGACCAACCTCCGCGCCCAAACGGGTTGCGTCGCATACGACCCGAGCTACGCCAATGTGGGCAGCTGCAAAAGCGCCATTACATACATTGACGGCGAGAAGGGCATCCTGCGATATCGCGGCATCCCTATTGAACAATTCGACACGGAAAAACCTAACTTTGTCGAAGTGGCATGGTTGCTTATTTTCGGAAAACTTCCGAATAAAAAAGAGTTAGCCGCCTTCAGCAAAAAGCTAACAGAAAACGCCGCCATCCATGAGGCAATGAAATACCACTTTGAGGGCTTTCCTATTACGGCGCCTCCGATGGCAATTCTTTCCGCTATGATAAACGCCCTATCCTGTTTTTATCCGCAATTTTTCACCATTCACGAGGAGGATGTTTTTGAGGATGCCGCAGCGCGTCTCATCAGTAAAATCAGGACTATTGCCGCCTATTCCTACCGCAGTTCAAGGGGGCGTCCTTTTATCGCTCCGCATCCGAAGCTGCGCTATTGCGCCAACTTTTTGCATATGATGTTTTCCGAGCCTTATGAACTTTATCAGGTTGACCCGGCGGTGGAAGATGCCTTGAATCTGCTTTTAATCCTCCACGCTGACCACGAGCAGAACTGCAGCACATCAACCGTAAGAATGGTCGGCTCCAGCCGCGCCAATCTTTTTGCCTCCTGCGCGGCGGGCGTTTGCGCCCTTTGGGGACCGCTTCATGGAGGCGCGAATACGGCGGTTATTGAGATGCTTCAATCCATCCATACGGGGAATATCTCGCCGGAGGATTGCATCAAAATGGCAAAGGATAAGAATAGCTCCTTCCGCCTGATGGGCTTTGGTCACCGCGTATATAAAAGTTATGATCCGCGCGCGCGGGTTATCAAGAAACAATGCGACAAGGTTCTTGCCACACTTGGCGTTAACGACCCGCTTTTGGATATTGCGCTTAAGTTGGAGGAATTGGCGCTGAAGGATTCCTTTTTTCAAGAGCGGGGGCTTTACCCAAATGTGGATTTTTACAGCGGCATCATCCTGCGCGCTATGGGCATTCCCGTTGAAATGTTCACTGTCATGTTTGCCATCGGACGGCTGCCGGGCTGGATTGCGCAATGGCGGGAGCAACATCTGGACGCATCCTCCCGTATCATGCGTCCGCGCCAGATTTATATCGGCAATAAACAACGCGATTATATCCCGCTGGAAAAACGGGGATAGCAGCCAATATCAAGGAGCCGCCTGTTTTGCGGCTTCCTTTTTGATGATTTTCTCAAAGGCTTTTTGTTTGACGCTTTTATTTTTTGTAACGTCATACAGTCTTTTCCAATAAAATAAAGCCTCATCCGAGCGTTGGATGCTATCAAAGATTTCGGCGCATCGTTGTATTGCCTTTTCATGGTTTTGATTTAATTCCATGATTTGTTTAAAGGAATTAATAGCGCCTTCATAATCTCCTTTGAGAGCCAGCGCTTCTGCTTTAATATATTCCGTGTCCGCTCTTTTTGATTCTAATAATTCAATACGCGAAATTTGATTTAATGCATCATCCGGTTTGTTGTTATTAAGAAGGTTTCTGGCATATAAAAATGCAAAATAGGCAACATCGGGCGATAACTCTGCAGCATTTTTATACCACGGTTCAGCTATTTTATCGCCATCGGGCAGTTGTGAGATTAAGTCCGCAATGAGAGCTGAATCCCAAGCAATTTTATTTTTATTAACAATTTTTTTATGGATTTCATGAAACTTGGTCTTGAATACAAGCCCATCTTTAATTACTGTTTGCCAATCAGAATATAAATAATCCGCGGACGCGACCCAAAGGGAGCCACACAATTCAAAGGTAAACGTTGTGCTCTCATCCAATTTTTCAGATGAAACGAACAATACCTGATGTTCTTTTCCAAATGGCGAGCCGGATTTTGCTATTGCGGCAATATCTCTGATGGCGCCCAATCGTATGTTTTGCTCTTTATTGCCGGAGCCAAGCATGGCATCGCGAATAAAGATATCATCGTCCAAAAATCCCACTGCAATAACAAGAGTTCCTTCTTTGCCTTTCTTTCTTATATACTGCATCAAGTCATCGTCAGAGTCTTGGAACTTAATGGTCAAATTGATTTCATCAGATATTTCGGGCAGCGATAATAGATATTTTTTCCATTTGTTTGCCTCATCCATGCGGTTGGTATCAATTAGTATTTGTCTTAATAAAGCAATCGCCCATTGGTGGTCTTGTTTAAGTTTAATTGCGTCCCTTAATAGTTGCTCTGCCTCATTGATTTGATTTTTTTCTTTAAGAATTTTGGCTAATCTAAACCGGTCTTCAGAATTGGGCGGAACGGCTCTTACTGCCGCGCGCCATTGTTGTTCGGCTTTGTCCATTTGCCCTAACGTCTCAAGAATCGCCGCATATTCCGCATGCGCATCGCGTCTGAGCGGATTATACTGAATAGCTTTTTCTAATAAATTTATGGCTTCTTGCGTATCGCCAAGGTAAAGATATGCTTGAGATATTTTTAGCATTATATCTGAGGGGAATAAACGAGGGTTGATATTTTTGTTTTCAAGGTTTTTTAATATATCCTTTTGCAGGTCAATAAAGCGCATCAATTGTTCTTCATCCGATTCATCTGTTGCTTCGGGGAAATAATAATACCAAGGCGGTTGAAAATGAACATTCCCTTTGGCGGCAGCGGCTTTATCGCTTGAAACAAAAACGATTTTTTTAAATTTGTTTTCATGCTTTGCTTCGGAAGAATATGATTCAAGCCATTTAGAAACATACAACACATCCTTAACAACATTCAAGCGAGTGTTGGCATAAAGCAAATGTTCTGTCGCATCAGAGGACGAAAGCCCGATCCCCACAAGCGTATCTTTGTTTGTTAAACCTTTTTTCGACATCTCCATTAAAGATATGAATGTTGTCGGACCTCTTTTATAATCATAAAGTTGTTTTGCCGGACCCCACAATAACAAGAACAAAACCAATATATGCAAAATTTTAAGTAGATTGCTTCCCCAATGAATGGCGCGTTTTTTCAACCAGCTAAAAAAAGCCGCCATTCCGCCAGCCTGAACGATAATGAAAAAAGGAAGTATATTAATCCATTGCCTTGTTGTTGGATAATACTGATATTTGAGGCATATGATATAAATAGATATAAAAAGAAAAGATATGATAAATAGAATTAAATTCGATAGATTTTTATTTTTAAGAATGTATAAAACTCCGCCTGCGAAAAATAAGGCTCCCAAAATAAAGGGGACGTAGTCAATTTTGTAATTGATAAAGTGTGTTCCGGTGAATTGAACCAAAGAACAAAGAGCGACATTTAAACTTTCGGTATAAGTAAATTTTGTTCCATAGGCATATTCTTTTGCTGCTTTGAAAAAAAACCATGGCATGAATAGCAATGTTGATAACGCGCTCGTAATAATAAATTTTATTAAAACATGTATTTTAAAAGTTTTATCAATAAACGTTTTATATAAAAGCCATAAACCAAAAATAAATATTAATAGCAAAATATAATAATGCGAATACAGCCCCATTGCCAAAGAGCCAAATAAAATAATCGAGTATTTCAAGTTCGGCTTTTCAAGAAATTTACAGAATGAAAAAACGCATAATAATGTTGCAAAAATTAACAATGAATAATAACGCGCTTCCTGACTGAAATATACATGAAGCGGCGATATTGACATTAGCAATAGGGCATATATTGCTGTTTTGGTATTGAAAATTTTGCGGGATAATTGATATACAAGAGCCAGACTTAATAAAGCCCATATTACAGATGGTAATTGAACTATTAAGTTTGAATCCCCGAAAAATTTAATCCAATAATGAAGGATGACAAAATCCAAAGGGGCAGCCCCTTGATGCTTTTGTCGAATATGGTTAAGCGTCGAATGCAAATCAGGTTGTTTTGCCGATTCAATAGAAATAACCGCATCGGCGCCCATTTCTGCGGTTTTAAGACCATGAAGTCTTATGAACGCCCCCAAAAATCCGATTAGAAGAAATAGAATCAAATCCCTGCTTTTCACTGTTTATCATCTTCCTCGATTTTATAATCAAAGTTAACAAAAGGAGTGTCTGGCAAAGTCAATATAAATTGTCCTGCTTCATAATATCCTTGAATCGAATAATTCCAAACCTTTATGTTCATTTAATTTATTCGGAGATAAAAAGGGGAAAAGATTGGCAAATTATCTTGTCACCGGCGGAGCGGGATTCATCGGGTCGAATATTGTGAGAATGCTTGTTGAGCAGGGGGAAAGCATCCGAGCGGTGGATGATTTTTCAACTGGCAAGCGTATCAACATCGAGCCGTATCTTTCAAAAATTGATTTTATTGAGGGGACGTTGACAGATTCCGACGTATGCCGTCGGGCGGTTTGCGATGTGGATTATGTTCTTCATCAAGCGGCGATACCTTCTGTCCCGCGCTCGGTTGAAAATCCTGTCCGTTCCAACGACGCTAATGTGACAGCAACGGTCAATCTTTTAGTCGCCGCGCGCGATGCAAAAATCAGGCGTTTAATATATGCGGCATCATCTTCGGCTTATGGGAATATAAACATTTCGCCCAAAGTGGAAACGCTTGCGCCGAAACCTCGTTCGCCTTACGCTGTTTCAAAACTTGCGGGGGAATTTTATTGCCGCGCTTTTTATGAGTGTTATGGACTCGAAACGGTCTCTTTAAGATATTTCAACGTCTTTGGTCCAAATCAAGACCCGACATCTCAATACAGCGCGGTCATCCCCAAATTTGTTGCCTGCATTCTCAACAATACCCCGCCGCCGGTAAATGGCGACGGGTCTCAATCGCGCGACTTCACTTATGTTGAAAATAATGTTGCGGCAAATTTGCTCGCCTGCAAAGCGTCCGGCGCTGTCGGCGAAACTATCAATATCGCCTGCGGGGCAAAGACTTCGCTTTTGGAGCTGGTTTCCGTAATCAATGAAATTCTTGGAAAGGATATTAAGCCGACTTTTCATTCCAACCGCGCGGGCGATGTGTTGCATTCATTGGCGGATATTCGAAAAGCAAAAGAGCTTTTAGGATACGAGCCGATAATTCATTTTCGCGAGGGTTTGGAGCGGACAATAAATTGGTTTCAGAATCATAAAGAGCAATGGGAGCTGTGATGGGGCGCGATGGGTTTGAATCTTCTTCATATTGACACAGAGCGAACATGGAGGGGCGGAGAACAGCAGGCTTTTTTGCTCTGCGAAGGGTTGGCGCAAACGGAAAGATGGAATGTTTTATTCCAGACGCAGCCGGAGTCGCCGCTTGCGCATCGCCTTCGAGAACGGGGGATTTCCGTCATCGAAAATCCCATGAGGGGGGAATATGATTTGCGCGCCGTCTGGCGTCTTGGCTCGTTTTTGGATGAAAAAAATATCAATCTTATCCATGCGCATGACGCCCATGCGCATACGCTTGCATGGCTTGCCACGATGCGGCGTCCGGATATTAAGGTCGTTGTGTCGCGCCGCGTGGATTTCCCCGTTGGAGGCAACCTCATCTCCGCCTTGAAATATCAAAGCAAACGCATCCATTACATCGCCATCTCAAACGGCGTGAAAGAGGCTATGATTCGGGGCGGGGTGCCAAATGAGCGTATTGATATTGTGCATAGCGGCGTTGACCCGCGGCGTTTTGAGGGCATCCGCAAAGGGATGGTTTTCAGGAAAGAATATGGCATTCAAGAAGATGAAATTTTCATTGGCAATGTGGCGGCGCTGACGGATCACAAGGGGCAGATATATCTTATTGAAGCGGCGCCTTATGTGCTGGAGCGGTTCCCCCGCGCGCGATTTTTAATTATGGGCGAAGGGGAATTGCGTCCGCTGCTTCAGCGAAAGATTCAGGAATTGAATCTGAAGGGCAAAGTGGTTCTGACGGGGCATATCTCTAATATCGGGGAGGCGTATGCCTCCATGGATTTGTTTGCGCTCTCCTCGCATTTAGAGGGGCTATGCACGGCGGTTGTTGATGCGCTGCTCATGGGTGTGCCGGTTGTGGCGACGCGGACAGGCGGCGTGCCGGATGTTGTTTTGGATGGCGAATGCGGGCTGCTTGCGCAACCGCGCAATCCAAAGGCGCTGGGCGAATGCATTGTCAGGCTTCTTTCGGATAAAGATATGCAAAGCCGTTTTATTGAGAGGGGCAAAGCCCGCGTTCAAGAATTATTTACTGCGGAGAAGATGATACAAGGAACGATTAAAGTATATGAAAAATTATTAAGACAAGGATGAGCGATGAAAATCAAACAAAGAAAAGAACTTGTGGAGCTGATTCGTCAGCACAAAAAAGCAGGACAGCGCGTTATCATGGCAAACGGCTGTTTTGATCTCGTTCACGGCGGACACGTCTCCTATCTGCAAGATTCCAAAAAACTCGGAGACATTTTGGTTGTTGCGGTTAATTCCGATTCATCAATCAAAAAACTCAAAGGGGACAAACGCCCTATCTATTTGGAGAATGAAAGGCTGGAGATTCTTGCAGCGTTTGAGTGCATTGATTACATTATGGTTTTTGACGAGCCGACTGTTGACGGTATCCTGCGCGAATTGCATCCGGATGTGCATTCCAAAGGAACGGATTATACGAAAGAAACGGTGCCGGAGCGCCAGACAGCGATAGAAATGGGAATTGAGACATACATTGCAGGCGCCCCGAAAGAAAACGCCACCAAGGACATCATCCAATTGATTTTGGAGAGATGGAAATAAAAAAACGGATTGGCAAACGCGAATGAAAAAGGCGGCTAATGCGTCGAATGGAGCATCAAGCGAGGAAAAACGCGGCTTCCTCGGTTTGCTCTTTTTTGCCATTCGAATGCTCATAACCGTAGTGGTCTCATTCGCGCTTCTTTCCACCATCAGCTACTTTGTCATTCGCCGATTTGTGGTCGTGCCGGAAAAGCCTGTTCCGAATGTCGTAGGATTGACGCCCGAGCAGGCGCTCAAAGAGATAACGCAAAATAAATTCACGATGACATTCGAGAAATATGAATTCAGCGCCGTTCTTGATGAGGGGAGAATAGTATCTCAATATCCATTTGGCGGCGTTAAGGCAAAGATTGGTTCGCAGGTGCGGGTGATTTTAAGCAAAGGCTCGCCGCTTGTAAGCGTGCCGGATGTGCGCGGAGATACGGAGGTGAGCGCCCGCATAAAAATCCGCGCCGCAGATTTTAGCGTGGGCAATATCAGCCGTATAAATGACGCTCGAATCAGAAAGGATTTGGTGATTGCGCAGGATCCACCGCCGCAAGCGGGCGCGCCGCGCAATCATGCAATCAACCTGTTGGTAAGCAACGGCTCGCCGGCATCTGAAGCGGAAACAAAATAATGTTTTTTCTTTTGTTGACAGGAGCAGACGCTGGATTCATGAAAGTTTCGTTTTTGTTCTGTGATAGGATAATTTAAAAAAGTCGGGGCGTAGCGCAGCCTGGTAGCGCATCTGCTTTGGGAGCAGAGGGTCGCTGGTTCAAATCCAGTCGCCCCGACCATTTTATTAGTTCTTCCATTTTTTCCTTCTCCTAATTATTTTTGAATTTCGCGGTTCAGCAATTAACTTGACTTTGCCTGCTCCCCTTTCATAAAGCCTACCTTTCATTTGAAATGTATAATCAAATTTTAAAAGGATTTTTTCTATGAATAAAAAACCTGTTTTGTGCCATGTCGTATCTGAAACGCACTGGGATCGTGCGTGGTATCTGCCTTTTGAGCGATTCCGCGCGCGTCTTGTGGATATGATGGATCACTTGATGCAAATGCTGCGCCGCGCCGATTTCAAATATTTTGTTTTTGACGGGCAGATGGTTCCTTTCGAAGACTATCTGGAAATTAAGCCTGCAGAAAAAAAGAGGCTCGCCGGCTTTGTCCAAAAAGGCAAACTCATCGTCGGTCCATTTTATATTCTGCCGGATGAATATCTGATAAGCGGCGAGGCGCATATCCGCAATCTCCTCATCGGGCACAAACTCGCATCTGAATTCGGTCCTGTGCAAAAGGTCGGATACCTTCCCGATCCTTTCGGGCACATATCACAGATACCTCAAATTCTAAACGGATTCGGGATTGAGTCGTTTTTTTTCATGCGCGGAATGGGCGACCATCCTGATAAGATGGGGCTCGAATTTTGGTGGGATTCGCCCAATAAAACAGGACGCGTGCTCGCCTGCCATCAGGCTTGCACATACAGCAATGCCCTGATGATGGGCATTCCATACAGGGAGCAGGAGTTATATCCGATTGATTACGACGAGGCGCTGGCTCACGCAGAGCGAGCGGCGGATAATCTTTTGAAATTCGGCGGCGCGGCGATTCTTTTATTCAATAATGGAACGGATCATTTCTTTGCGCAGGAAACCATACCTCAGGTTATTGCTTATGTGAACAAGCATTCAAAAAGATTGCAGCTTGTTCATAGCACTTTTGCCCATTTCGTAAAGGATATTTTGGAGGCGCGAAAGGACTCTCTCATTAGCATGAGCGGCGAGCTTCACGGCGGGCAATATCAATGGCTGCTTTCGGGGGTTTTATCAACGCGTGTTTATTTAAAACAGATGAATTATTTGGCGCAATCAACTCTGGAACGGCGGGCGGAGCCAGTGAGCGTGTTCGCGTGGCTTTTGGGGGCGGATTATCCATCCGATTTATTCCTTTATGCATGGAAAACCCTTCTGAAAAATCATCCGCATGACGACATATGCGGATGCAGCGTGGATGCCGTTCATCGGGATATGGTTAACCGTTTTGAACATGTGATGCAGGTATCAGATGATATATTAAAAAAATCCCATGATTTTATTCTTTCTGCGGTCAAGTTCAAGGACGAGGATGCCGGCTCGCCGATTCTTGCAATTAACACGCGCCCGCACGTTCGCAGCGGCGAGGTGTCGGTCAGCATGGTTATCCCGCATGAGCGATACAAAGGCGTTGATTTGGAGGTTGCGGATTTCAGAGGAAACATATGCCCTGCTATCATCGAGCGCACGGCAACTTTTACGGAGCCAAAGTTTTGGGGGGAACAGGAAATGGAGCGGATCAAAGTTTCATTTCTTGCAAAGGATTTGCCATCCGCCGGCTACAGGGCATATTACGTTCGCGAAAAAACCGCTGCCAAAATCACGAGCTTTCTTAAATCCTCAGCCAGAGCTATAGAAAATGAATTTGTAAAAATCTCCATCAACCGCAATGGAACGCTCAATATTGAGGACAAGGCGACTGGGCAGAATCTGCCCAACGCGCATTATTTCGAGGACTGCGCCGATGCCGGCGACGAATATGATTTTTCGGATATCAAAAACGATAAAATTTTGGACACTTTAAAACTCAAGGCGGATGTTCATACGGAGATTCTTGGCGGATACAAAGCGGTTGCGCATGTTTCGCTCAAATGGCAACTGCCTGTTTCCCTGACAGATGACCGCACAAGGAGAGTCTCCGAAATGCGGGCGGCGCCGATTGAATATGATGTTATTCTGACTTCGGGAAATCGCGTTATTGAATTCAGAACAAAGATTCAAAATAATGTAAAGGATCATCGCCTGCGAGTCGTTTTCCCCACGCGCATTCAAACTAAAACCATATCCGTCGAAAGCAAGTTTGACGTAATCAATCGTCCTCTTGTTCCGCCCAAAACTAAAACGAAATGGATGCAGCCGCCGATGAACACGCATCATCAGGAAAACTTTGCGTCTTTATCCGATGGCAAAAAAGGCGCAACATTTTTCACAAAGGGTCTTTGCGAGTATGAGGCGGAACCGCGCCAAGCCGGCGCCGCTTATCATCTTACGCTCCTTCGATGCGTGGGCTGGCTTTCAAGAGGGGATATGAACACGCGTTATGCCAACGCCGGTCCAACAATGGAAACCCCAGAAGCCCAATGCCGAGGGGAACATGTGTTTGAATATGCGTTAATGCTTCATCGGGGAAACTGGGAAAAGGCGGAAGTCCAAACTGTTGCTTATAATTACGCCACGCCTGTGGATGCTTGTGTTTTTTACCATCAGGTTCGGGACTGGAAAGGCGCGGCGCGCCTTCCCGAAGAGGCTTCATTTATTCAGATTCAGCCGGAAGGGTTAATTCTTACTGGGATGAAAAAATGCGAAGAGCGCGAAAGCGTTATTCTGCGGCTGTATAATCCCAAAGGCGCGCCAGCCGAAGGCGCGCTTGATTTTGCCGTTGATGTTTCTCAAGCATGGCTCAATCGGTTGGATGAAACGCGGCTGAGCCCGCTTCCTATCAGCGCGGGGCATCTGATAAAATTCACATGTCCCTCAAAGGGTATTATCACCATTGAGGCGGTGTTTTAAGAATTAGATACCTTTGAGAAACTCTTCATATCGGCGGCGGATTTCGGGATCGAGTTCCACATCAATGGCGCGTTGGGCATACTGGCGCGCCTCTTCTTTTTTCCCCTGCTCTTTGAGAATCTGCGCCAGATGATAATAATAAATGGACTTGAGAGGATATGCCTCAATGGCGCTATGAGTCATTTCGAGCGCTTCGTGAAGGCGGAAAGTGGAGCGATAAAGTTGCCCCAGTTCATCGCGAATCATCCCTGAATGCGGGCTGATTTCAATGGCTTTTTTCAGATATTCCTCCGCTTTGAACGGGTCGCCAAGAAGCATACTTGTTTTTCCCAGACGATGAAAATACCATGGATGGTCGGGCTGATATCGGACGGCAGCAAGGTAGCTTTCATGGGAACGCCCCAAATCATTTTCCATAGAGTAATCATCGCCAAACTGTGCATAGGTCGCTGCAATAAAAGGGCGAAGACTATATGAGGGCGCAAATAAAAAGGTCAGGGCAACCGGTATAAGAAAGAGGATATAACTCTTAGTGATGCGAGCCGATAATTGGATGCGCCCTTTGACCGGTTTTGGTTGGGCATCAAAACCGCCGACCATGAGTCCGGCGCAAAGGCAAAAGTCCCCAAAGATAGGACCATGCAAAAAAGTGTATTCAAAAAGAGAGTTAAAAAGAAAGGTCAGAAAAGCCGTTAACGGCAGGATGATAATTTTTTTTGAATGCAAACGTCCGATCGCAATTTTAACGGCGTAACATGAAAAAGCGAGAAATAGAATCAGCCCGATAAGCCCCGTCTCCGCCCACAAATGAATGATAAAATTATGGGCATACTGGGTCTCGCGGGCGCCCGGACATCGGAACATCGGATAGAAATATCCATACCCCGCCGGCGCGGCGCCGAAAATAAAATATCGCTTAATTATCTCCCAACCTGTGCGGTAATAATAAATGCGCTCTTTGATTGTTGTTGTTGAGATAATCCTATCCAGAAATGAGGCGTTCCGAATCCCGCGGCTGCGTGTGGCATTCTGAATAATCACAAACACAACCAGAATAGCAAGACAACCCAAAGCCAGCAACACGGCTCTGCGAATCTGTCCGGCGCTCGGGCTTTTTCTGCTTTGTGTGAGACGAAACGCCCCAAAGATAAAAAAGGCAAACCCCATGCTCAATAAACCGCCGCGCGAACGGGTCAGTATAATAACGAATAAAACAAGAATCAATCCCGCCAATGAAAATAATCTGGTCGTTGCGGATATTTTTTCTGTGATAAAAAACAAAAAAAACGGCAGGCATAGGCATAAAAATGCGGCAAAAAGATTTGGATTTCCAAAACCGGCGGTGACGCGCCGTTCCCGCAGGGCATGGATAATGCCCTGACTAATGGGGTCGTCTCCTCCATAAAGCCCTGTCTCCTGCAATTGCGAAAGTTGCTTTTCAAATCCTGTGAAATATTGATGAATTCCGCTGAAACAAAAGATTATGGCGAGTATGATGAAATAAAAAAACGCCAGCGATTGAAGGGAGAGGCTGTGCATCGAGAATTCATTTTGCGAGTCTGGGATAATCTTTCCGAAAGGACGCTCCTCGCTGGAGCCGGGAGATTTTTCAAGCGAGAGCAGCAATATCGTTCCTGCCATGAGCCAGAAGCCTTCCAGCAGCATTCCGATAAACGGCCGCCCCAACGCCGGAACCGGCGCGAACTGATTGCGTATGATGCACCAAAGAAGAAAGGCTCCATAAAGGTATGCGAGAATACGAGACTCGCGGTTTATTTTGACGCCTGAGAAACCTGCGATGCACGAACACACAAGCACGGCGATTAGCCCTGTGTTGATAAAGATTGCATTGAGTGGAAATGCCGCATGTGGGTATTGATGGGGAAACGCCGCCAAAAGAAGAAGGGCAAAAAAGAAAATAAGCGGATGGTAAACCTGAAGCGTTCCCCAATAACCGTGTTTCGATTTATCGGTTATTGTTTCAGAATTTTCTTTGACGGCTGGCTTCATTTTTTCCCCTATTGATATTGCGTTTCACTTTCTGGATGAAAATCGCCCCGGTTTTCAACCATAATTTTTGCGATATTTTTCTTTGACTTCATCGGAACAATTGCAAAGAATAGACCATATTTTTCAAGGGAGGGAAAAAGATGATTGAAAAACTTTTTTGGCTCGGACACGCCTCTTTCAAAATCAAGGGGAATTCTAAAATCATCTATATTGACCCGTGGAAATTAAAGGGTTCGCCGGAACCCGCGGACATTATTCTTATCGGACACTCACACTTCGACCATCTGTCGCTGCCCGATGTGGAGAAAATCCAAAAACCCGCAACAGTCATTATCACAACCGCCGACTGCGCCAGTCAAATCAAGGGCGATGTGCGGATTGCCAAACCCGGCGACTGCATCAAAGTGGATGATATTACCATTGAAGCCGTGCCCGCTTACAACACAGATAAGGCTTTTCATCCCAAAGCCAATAACTGGATAGGGT
Source organism: candidate division BRC1 bacterium ADurb.Bin183 (assembly GCA_002070185.1). Lineage (GTDB taxonomy): Bacteria > Sumerlaeota > Sumerlaeia > MWCT01 > MWCT01 > MWCT01. The sequence goes on along the minus strand of MWCT01000018.1, from coordinate 19,660 downwards.
TTATTGTTAACGTTGACGGCGAGAGGCTCTATTATGCTTCCGATACGGATGTTATCCCCGAGATGGGACAGTTGAAGAATATTGACGTCGCGCTCATTCCCGCAGGGGGAACTTACACGATGGACATTCATCAGGCGGCAAAAGCTGCTGAGATGATTAAACCGAAAATCGCTGTTCCCTATCATTACGGGGATATCGTGGGCGCGGCGGATGAGGGCAAGAAATTTGCGGATATATATTCCGGCAAATCGCATATCTTGACTCCTCTTGCGTGATATTAAAACAGCATGTCAAAAAAAATTATTTTATTTATATGCCTTTATAGTTGCGCCCCGATTCTTTTGGCTCAAATCACCACAGGCACAACCAAAAGAAGCCGAACACCTTTTAACCGAAAAGAAACCATTGTGATAGACGGCGAGGCGCTGGGCATCAATTATTCGACAACGCAAACTATTGCTATCGAGCCGGCGCGCACATCCCCATGGTGGGCTGGATTCGAGAAGGCATACAACAACAGCGATACGATGGAGGCTCTGTTGAAGCGCGCCGCTTCATCCGCAAAATACAAAATTGATGTTGCCGATTTGATGAGTTATTACACGGCTCGCAAATACAAGACCTTCCTCAACCTTCTTGAAAAAAATATCATTGAAGAGAGCGAGGCGGGCGGCGGCAAAAAAGGCGAGGCTCTATCCGACCTTTATGCCTGCGTGGGTCTTCTTTTTATGGATAACCTTTATTTTTCCCGCGCTGAGGACTGGTTCAAGAAGTCGCTGAAAGCGGATGAAAACAACAAGATGGCGCTTCTTTTTCAGTCGGAAAATTTTGCGCAGGAGGGGCGCTTTGACCTTGCTTTGGCAAATATCCGTCCCCTTCTTGTGTCGCCATATTTCCCGGTTCGATTGAGCGCCCTTCTCAGCCGCATCGAGCAGCACCAGAATCAAATCAGCAATGCCATTTATCATTGGAAGCGCGTGCTTGAACGAATTGAGCCGTCCCCGCAGGAAACATTCCGGTTAAAATTTTTAGAGTCAGAGTTATACATTCAAAGGCATTTTTTAACCTACTCTACGGCGCGATATGAAGTTCGTTACGACCCCATCTTTGAGGATGCGAAAGAGACTGTCATCAGCCCGCTTTTGACAATGGTGGATGAGGTCAAGGAAAGTCTGGATAAAAGACTCAACGCCAGCCCTGCGAATAAAATCATGATTTTAGTTTATAGCGAGGAGACTTTTAATTCCTTATTAGGCGGCGCCTTTCGCCGCATTGAGGGTTTTTTTAGTTTTGAGGATGCAAAGATTCGACTTGCTGTGAAATCCAGATCCTTGCAGGATGTGCGTTTTTTGAAATCAACCATCTGCCATGAATATATTCATTTCTTGATACATTATATTTCTCAGGGTCGGTTGAGAATCCGCTGGCTTCACGAAGGCATCGCATCGTATTTTGAAAAAGCCGAAACAGGATTTGATCCTTTTGCAGATATTGACCAAGCGGCAACGCGCGTTCCTGTTGATCTCAGCGCTCTTCTTCAACATGAGATTACGGACTTCGGGTATTATCAATCAAGGCTGGTGATTGAATATCTTGTCAATCGGCGAGGGGAACGGCAGATTGTGGAGTTTCTGAAATCTATGGGCGAAGGGGATTCTTTTGAAGACGCTTTATATGATTGCTTTGGTTTGACGCTTGATGAATTCGTGCGGGCGGCGGGCGAGGGCAATCTTAAATAGCGAAAGCCCGCAAACCTGATTTATAACGATTGTGTTTTAACAGACATAATACCCCATGTGCGCGTCATTTTGCGCAGGACATAGGTTTGCCTTGTTTGCGTGACGCGGCTTCCCCGTTTATCCTCCCGCAGAATTGTCACCTTTGCAATCTGACGGTTGATTTTGGATTCTTCGACTTTGACGAGTTGCTGGGTGTGATGCTGCCCCAGCGTTTCCTGATAGGCTTGCATTCTTCGGCGGACGTAATCCTGCTCGCTCAAACCGCCGGTCATCTCCTCCGCAAGGCATCGGTATTCAAGGGGAAAATTCTGCGTGTTCCACGATTCGATAAAATCACGCACAACATCTTCGGGCATTTTTTCCTTTCGCTCGGTAGGCGCCTTTGGCGGTGAGAGCGGCGCGGCTTCCTGAACGAGTGGAATTGAGGTTGCGGGTTTATTTTGCTCAAGAGGTTTGGGAAAACGCGGCGGCGCTGTCGGGCGGGGTCCTCCCATTGCAGGGGGCGGTTGCTGAGGGGCGGTTTCTTTTGGGGCGGCTCCTGCAGACACATAAGTTTTCCGCCTGAAAATGAATTCAACCCGTCCCAAAACATCCAACGGGTCAAATGGTTTTGATATAAAGTCGTCCGCCCTCAGCCCCTGCCGCCAGAATTCATCGGGTTTTCCGGTCTCGCGTCCGATGCCGCTCATGACAATAATAGGGGTTTCTTTCAGTTCTTCGCTGGCGCGGATGCGGCGGCATATTTCAAGGCCTGATGTGCCTGCCATCTTCAAATCAGTTATAACAAGGTCGGGGCGCTGCTGTTGGATAATCGTCCATCCGTCATCGCCATTAATTGCGGGATAGACGTAATATCCTTTTGTTTTTAAAATTGCTTTAACAATCTCAAGGATATCCTGATCATCATCTATTACAACAATTTTTTTGCTCACAAGGCGTCTCCCGGCTGAAAACAAAGATGATTTTACATAATCAAAGTTATCGCTTTTATAAACATATATTTATGATGATTTATATTCGCGACCGCGCTTGTTGTCAACTCGAAAAGCAAATCAAAAGCAATGTCTGCGTCGGCGAGTTGCAATGATGTTTTGCTGTTGACTGTGATTGAAGAATTTCATAGGAATGAGATATTGAATTTGGGTAATGCGGTCAATTTTTAATCCTGTGCTTTTGAATAAAATAAAGGAGGCGGAGACAAATGAAAAAGCGAATCGGTCTGGTATGCTTATCCTTTGGGGCAGTGTTGGCAGTTTTGATTTGTTCAGCCGGTATTTGCGCCGACATGTTTATTCAACCGCTGAGGGGCTGGCGCATCATGGTTGACCCGGGGTTAGGCAATGAATTATCGCAAGTTCCTTTTGTCTCCAAAATCAGCAAATCTGAAGTTTCAGAACCGGAAACCAATATGCGCGTTGCCCTTTTTCTCATTGAATTTCTGAAGAATGCAGGCGCGGAAGCCATCCTCTCGTATGAAAAAGGACAACAGCTTTCGGTTGAAGAGCGTCTCAAAAAAGCAGAGGATTTTAAGGCAAACTGGATTATATCCATCCATCATGACGAGGACAAAGATTCTCAAATTAATTATGTCAAAGCCTTTTATCACCCAGCCGGCAAGGAGCCGAACGTTTCCATGGCGCGGAGTATCGCTGTTCATTTAGCGGAAGAGACTGGGCAACCCGGTCGCGGCGCGGATGTTTTTGCGTATCAATTGCTCACTCGTTCAACCATACCTGCTGTTATGATTAATTGCGGGTTTATAAGCAACCCAGAGTCTGCCAAAAAGTTAAAGACTCTCGATTTCAACCGCACGGAAGCGGTTGCCATTTTGAAAGGGATTCTCAAATTCGAGGAGGATTCCCGTAAGGCGGCGTCCTCATCCATACCTTTCGTTCCTGCGCCAAGCGCCGCAGTTCCGGGCTCTGCTCCCGTTGCCGCCCTTCCTCCTTTGAATATCCAGCCAACAGCTGCCGCTCCCCTGCCTGCCCTTCCGCCGAGCGGGATTCAGCCTGCGCCTGCCGCGCCCGCTGTTCCTCTCATACTCCCGCCAATGCCGCAACCCAAGACTCCCGAGCCGGCAACCCCCGCGCCCACCGAAGCGCCGATGGCGCTTCCTTCAGAGAACTTTGAGCCTCCTTTAATAAATCCAACAGGGGGACCTGTTGACCAGACATGGCTATATGCTGAATCTTTGAAGCCATATTCTCCCAGAAGGGGAGTCTCTTTCGCGGTTGACGCGGGATGCGAAGTTAAGGCATCGGCGGATGGCGAGGTTGTGGAAGCATCCGACACCCCGCCCATCGCAGTTCCTGAATACACCAATTGCGTCATTATCAAACATTTCGGCTTGGTATCTCAGATTCCCACGATTTTTACGGTTTATGGCAGGCTCTCAACCATCAAGGTTAAAAAGGGAGATAAAGTCAAACAGGGCGATGTTATTGGAACCACAGGTCCCCATTTTTCAAAAACCAAGGTCCGCGATAAGGATTTTGAATTTCAGGTTCGCTGGGGCAACATCAACGATAAATGCATAGTTAATCCAGAACTTTTTATTAAGCCCCTTGGCAAAAATACAGGGATTATTATTGGACAATTTCTCCAAAATACCGGAGACCCATACCCCGATATGAAGATATTCGGCGTTATTAAATTGGATGTATGTAAAGAATATTATTACACATTGACCTACGCTCGCGGTTTGCCATCTTCGGAAATATTCAAAGAGAATTTCGTAATTGGAGATGTTCCCGCCGGGGATTACACGCTTACCACGCAATTAGGGACTCGCTCGGCACGCGTTGAGCCGGGCAAGATTACGCTCCTTTCATGGAAATTGGAATAACTGTCTGAAGAACAAAATAAAAAAACCTGCGCCATTAAAAGCGCAGGTTTTTATTAGCCGTATCTTCTATTGAACTATTTTTTGATGTCGCCGGCGGAGTCTTTCTGGTTGCGATGAATGTCGCCGTTGCTAACGGTTCCGTTTGTCGGGTCATAGGGAACGGGATATGCTGGATATCCCAAATCCGCGCGATACCCCCACATCTCGGGATCGGTTGTATTGCCCCATGATGATGAGCGTTGGTCCGGTCCAGCAGAATAAAGAAGCCAATGCCCCATGTACCTATTAAGCAAAATGTTGTAATATAACTGGTCGGTTCTCGTTCCCCAATGTTCATAGGCATTAATATAACGGAATCCCCAGCTATAAGGAGTATTCCCTTGATTATGATCCCTGAACGGGTCGCGTATCTGCGAGGCGTTGGAAATGTATTTGACTGGCGTCGTAAGGGGCCAGTTCACATACCAATAATTGAACGGGCTGAGAGGATTGGGCGATATCCAAACGCTTCCGCAAGGCGAATATCTGTTCCAATCAACAAAATATGATTCAAGCCCTACCGCGATGGAACGCATATCAGCCTTTGCGCGCGTCACCTTTGAGCGCACCTGCGCCTCCAAAAAGTTTGGGACGGCGATGGCGGCGAGGATGGCGATAATCGCGACAACAATCAAGAGTTCAATCAGCGTAAATCCCTTCTTCATATGATTTCACCTCCTTCAAAATAATGAAAACTGTTTATAACATTCGATGTTTTAAAGTCAATTGAATTTCGTTATAACTCGTCAAAAAAAAAGACCCGCGTTTTAACGCAGGTCTTTAACATCAAAAGTTTCATTCAGTTTTATTTTTTAATTTCGCCCGCACTATCCTTCTGGTTGCGGTGGATGTCGCCATTGCTGATAGTTCCATTAGTCGGGTCATAAGGTACGGGATAAGCCGTATATCCAAGGTCAGCGCGATAACCCCACATTTCGGGGTCGGCTGCGCCGCCCCATGAGGAGGAGCGCTTGTCCGGTCCCGCAGAATAAATAAGCCTATGCCCCATATACTTATTAACCAAAGTATTGTAAATTGCTTGGTCGGTTCTTGTTCCCCAATGCTCATAAGCGTTAACATAACGATACGCCCAGCTTACTGGGGTTACTCCCAAGTTTTGATCCCTGAACGGATCGCGCATCTGTGAGGCGTTGGAAACATATTGAACCGGGGTGGTCATGGGCCAGTTGACATACCACCAGTTGAACGGGCTGAGTGGATTGGGCGATATCCAGACGCTTCCGCAAGGCGAATATCTGTTCCAATCTACAAAATAAGACTCCAGACCAGTAGCCAAAGAACGCATATCAGCCCTTGCGCGCGACACCTTTGAGCGCACCTGCGCCTCCAAAAAGTTTGGGACGGCGATGGCGGCGAGGATGGCGATAATCGCGACAACAATCAAGAGTTCAATCAGCGTAAAGCCTTTTTTCATAAAAAATTCACCTCCTTTTTTAAAACATCTTGCTATTAAAGAAATCGAGTTACCTCGTATAAAACAATATGCGATGTCAAATAGAATTTTTATCATTTTTGACTTGCCATAGATATATATAACCAAATATAAATATTTCGGATTTTGAGTTGAAAGGAGAGGATTACAACGATGCAGTTAGCGGTTATTTTTCTTATTGGTATTTTAGCTGTTGTCGGTTTCTTTGTTTTATTTTTTGCGCTGATTTATAATAAATTGGTGTCCTTTCGCCAAAGGGTTAAGAATGCCTGGTCGCAGATTGATGTCCAACTCAAACGGCGTTATGATTTAATCCCCAATCTTGTTGAGACTGCCAAAGGGTACATCAAGCATGAACGCGAAACGCTTGAGGCGGTAGTCAAGGCGCGCCAGATGGCGATTGACACTAAAGGCGGCGCGGCTGAGCAGGCAAAGGCGGAGAATATGCTGACGCAAACGCTTCGTTCTCTTTTTGCCGTTGTGGAAAATTATCCGGATCTCAAGGCAAATCAAAATATGCTTGCTTTGCAGGAAGAGCTGGCGTCCACAGAAAATAAGATTTCATTCTCCCGCCAATTTTATAATGATAATGTCATGCAATATAACACGGCGATTCAAACGGTGCCGAATAATATAATTGCGGGAATGTTTAATTTCAAAGAGGAAGCCTTCTTTGAGGTTGAATCGGCGGAAGAGCGGAAGACGCCGAAGGTCTCTTTTTAAAATTTTACAAATATTGATAGATGATAATTGGCAATTATTGCGCGTCCAGATGCGTATCATTATGACACGACGCGGCGCATTCAACAAAGCCAAGGTGTGGTCTTTTGACATCGTTATTATTTAAAGAAGTCTTTTCCCCCCTCTTCATATCGTAATGCTCTAATTTATATATGGTTACGCACCATCCTTTTATGCGCGCCTTTTGGCATGAGAGATGCAATATATTATGGCGAAAGTTATGAGTATCTCTATAGGAGGTGGTGGATATGGCAATCGTAAGATGGAAACCGGGAAGGGAGTGGAATCCCTTTACTGACATGCTCGACTTGCAGAATAACCTGAATCGGGTTCTTGGGTTTGCCTTAGGAAAAAGGGGCGCATCTGGTGAAACAACCTGGAATCCCTCTGTTGATATTTATCGTCAGGGCGAAAATTTCATTCTCAAATCTGAGCTGCCGGGTTTAGGCAAAGACGACATTGACATCACAATTGTTGACAACATTGTTACTCTCAAAGGCTCCAAGAAATATGAGAGCGAAATTAAGGACGAGGATTACTATCATGTGGAGCGTCTCTTTGGCTCATTTGAGCGTTCTTTTGAACTGCCAGCCAACATTGACCGTTCAAAAGTCAAGGCGCTTTTCAACAATGGCGTCCTCGAAGTAACTCTCCCCCTTGCCGAGGAATCCAAACCCAAGCAGATTAAGATCAACATTGAATAACCTTCATTAAAACGAAGGGTTTTTGCGGGACAGTCTCAAGGGCTGTCCCATTTTTTTTATTTTAGTGATTTCAATTGACTCGGCAATTCCCAGCCCATAAGCAACTAATTCAAAAGAACGCCATGATTAAAGCGGCGGGAAAAGTTTAATTTATTGGCGAGTTGCAAACTATGGTTACAATGCATCAGCTTTTAGTGGAAGCAATTCAAAAAGGCGCTTCCGATTTGCACATAACGATGAACGTTCCCCCCATTCTCAGAGTGGATGGGTTTTTGGAGCCGCTCGAATATCCGCCGCTTCGCCGCGAGGAGACAAAGCATCTGATTTATTCGATTCTCAACGACACCCAAAAAGCAAAGTTTGAACAGGATTGGGAATTGGATTTATCTGTTGAGGTTCGCGATGTGGGGCGCTTTCGCGTGAACATCCACATGCAGCGCGGTTCAGTTGAAGGCGCATTCCGAATCGTCAACGAAGAAATCCGCACCATCAAACAGCTGGGGCTTCCGTCTGTGATTGGAGAATTTGCCCGCAAGGTCAGCGGACTTGTGCTTATCACGGGACCGACGGGAAGCGGTAAAACGACCACGCTTGCCGCGCTCATCAATCAAATCAACTGCGAGCGGCGCTGCATGATTGTGACGGTTGAAGACCCTATCGAATATGTTCATCGCAACCGCAAAAGCATTATTAAACAACGCGAGGTAACCAGCGATACGAAAAGTTTTAGCACGGCGCTCCGGCATATTTTGCGGCAGGATCCGGATGTCATCTGCATCGGTGAAATGCGCGACCTTGAAACGATTTCAACGGCGTTAACCGCCGCTGAAACGGGGCATCTCATGTTTTCGACTCTTCATACGCCGGACGCCATCCAAACTATTGACCGCATCATTGACGTTTTTCCGCCTCATCAACAGCAACAGGTGCGCATTCAGCTGGCGAACACGCTTGAGGGTATTGTGGCGCAGCAGCTGATTCCTGTTCCCGGCGGACGCGGGCGCGTGGCAGCGGCAGAGGTTTTGGTTGCCAATATCGCCGTCCGCAAACTCATTCGCTCCGCCAAAACAGAGCAGCTGATGACGCTCATCCAAACCGGCTATGATCAGGGCATGGTTACAATGGATAAGGCTTTGAAGAATCTTTATCAGCAAGGTTTGATATCTTATGACGACGCCATCACAAGATGCCGGTATCCTGAATCGTTTGATACAATATAATAAAGGCGATGGGGCGGTCAGGCGGTTGGATATTAAGAATAACTTCAAAATTTAACGTCCAGCGCCTTGATGCTCCAAAGACTCAATAACACAATGACCCAATTTTCTAAATCGTCCATGAAAGTCACAATCCTCGGCTCCGGCACATCCACAGGCGTGCCGATGATTGGCTGCCAATGCGATGTTTGCCTTTCGCAAAACCCTAAAAACAAACGGCTGCGGACATCCGCCCTTGTTCAGACGGAAACAGCCAGTCTGCTTTTAGACTGCTCAACCGACTTTCGCGAACAAGCGCTTCGGCATAAAATTGAAAGAATTGACGCCCTGCTTCTGACGCATACCCATTCGGATCACATATCGGGTTTGGATGATTTGAGAGTTTATAATTTTTTGCAGGGCGAGGCTATAAAGATTTTCAGCGCTTCGCACATCCTTGAAGATGTTCGCAAAAGATTTGATTACTGTTTCAATCCAAAGCAGATTGGCGGCGGCGTTCCGGAGCTTGAATTAATCCCTGTGGATGGCTGTTTTGAATTCATGGGAATTAAGATTACCCCCCTGCCTGTCAAACATGGGGATCTGCCGATTCTGGGTTATCGCTTTAATGATTTCTCTTATGTGACAGACGCAAGTTTCATCCCCGAAGAAACGATTCAGAAGATGATGGGAACTCGGGTGTTGGTATTAAACGCCTTGCGATATATGCCGCATTCCACTCATTATTCGCTTGCTGAGGCGCTTGAAATTTCTCAGAGGATCGGACCTGAAAAGGTCTGGTTCACGCATATCGCCCATCAGATGGAACACTGGGCGACCAACCGCACGCTGCCGCCCCACGCCCGTCTTGCCTATGACGGGCTTGTGATTGAAATATAGCTTCATCCAGCCATAAGGGCGCAAACTCATTTTCTTTTTCTTGACATAAAAAATAAAATGCAATAGTTAGATTTTTGTTAAATCGCAAGGATTAATGCGATGAAAATATTATTAATATTATGTGTTCCTCTCTTTATCTTCTTTAAATTTAACACAATCGGCGAAGAGCAGGTTCCCAAATCAGTTGAAGGCATTGATGGAATAGCGTTTATGTAAACTAATTGATAAGGGAGACATTACCAATGAGAACTCAATACAAATTAATGGTTGTTATTGTTTTTTCTTTTTGCCTGTCTTTGGGCATGGCATCAACTGACTGGGACACGTTATACAAATCAACAGTTTATATTAGAGACGTCCCTTTTGCTGTGATATATGAGATCAAAGAAAATAATTTGATAGGCAAAATGTTGCGTCAGGATATTCTCAACGGATATAATCCAAATCAACTTGATCCTCAAAATGGTTTCGGATATCTAACAGGAGAATGCTTATTTGTTTCTGACGGTCAAGGAAACGAGAGATTTCAATTCACTTCCGTTTCAGAATCCTATGATAACATTAAATATTTCGATTATATATCAACACAAACGGCATCCTTCTCATATTTAAAAGACAGGGTTATTGACTGTTCAATAGATAATAAGGGTCAGTTTGGTAAAGGTTATCAGGTGTGGGACAAAGATTATAAATTAGCATTTGATATTGCGAAATTCCCTCGGTGGGGGCTCTCTATTGGCTCGCCGGGTGAGCGATTTGGAAGAAAACCTCTTTTTGATGCGATATACCCTATTTTGCATAAAGAGGGGCGGCTGAATCAACCTTTTGATTGTCTTGAATTTAATACTAGCGAAGGGCTAAATTACATGATTGAATGGAACAAAGATCCCATCCCATCAAAGATTCAATACGTCAATAATCCCATATCGCTTATATTCACGATTACGGAAGTAGGGGCAACCCCCGAAGGTTATGCATATCCCAAGAAAGCCGCCATGAAAAAACTTGGGATCGACGATGAAGTTCTTTATGAATCGGAGATAAAAGTTAAAGAAATTATTATAGGCGATGAGGCTCTAAAAAAATATCCTATCATTCCTGAAACGCCGCCGGGGAAAATAATTGATATGAGAACAGCCAAATGACCGCTGTGTTATGAGGACAAATATCGCCCCGCAATTTGTTCTCCGCATTCCGGGCAGCAATTATTAAAAATTCGATTTTGGGAGACGCTGAAGCCGAGGCGGGCAATCAAGAGCGCTCCGCACTTCCAGCAATAGGTGTTTTCCCCTTCTCCCCAGACATTGCCAAGATAAATATATCTTAGCCCTGCCGCCTTTCCAATCTCATAGGCTTTCTTAAGAATATTTGTGGGCGTGGGCGGCGCGTTAAACTTATATGATGGATGATATCGGCTAACATGCCACGGGATATTGGGATTGAGGGACGCGATGAATTCCGCCGCGCCTTGTATCTGCGCCTCTGTATCAGTCACCGATGGGACAATAAGCGTTGTGATTTCAAGCCAGATGCCCGCTTCATAAATCGCCTCAATGGATTGGAGTATTTTGGGCAATTCCGCTCCGATATACTTTCGATAAACATCATCATCAAAAGCTTTCAGATCAACATTGATGGCATCCAGATAAGGCGCAACGGTTTTAACTGTTTCGGGCGTCATATATCCATTGGAGACAAAAACATTCTTAAGCCCTGCTGCGTGCGCCTGCCGCGCCGTGTCATACGCATATTCGAAATATACGGTCGGTTCCGTATAGGTATATGAAATGCTTTGACAATCCCGCCTCAAAGCGGCGCGCACTACACTTTCCGGAGGGAAGTCTTGTCCGGCAATTTCTTTCATATCTCGCGGCATCTGCGATATGTCCGAGTTCTGGCAGAAAGGGCAATGGAAATTGCATCCAACCGTCGCGATGGAAAAGCTTGTCGAGCCGGGCTGAAAGTGAAAGAGCGGTTTTTTTTCTATTGGGTCTATATGCGATGCGATGGCTTTTGCATATACAAGGCTGTAGAGGACGCCGCCGCGATTTTGTCGAACGGCGCATATACCGTAATGACCTTCTGAAATCGTGCAGCGATGTTGGCACAAATGGCACCGAACTTGAAGGTTCTCCAACTTTTCATAAAGCATGGCTTCTTTCATGATATACTCTCCACCAAACTTTTCAAAATACGAAGATTTTCTAAATCCGCCTGCGGCTCCGGCTCTTTGGGCGTTTCGATGATTTTGGGAATTTCGGCAAATCGTTCATCATTCATGATAAATCGAAAGGCATCCAGTCCAATGCTCCCCTTGCCGATATTTTCATAGCGGTCAAGTCTTGAGCCCAGCGGTTTTTTTGAGTCATTCAAATGGATGGCGCAAAGTTTTTTTATTCCGATAATTGAATCAAATTCTTTCAGCGTTGATTCATAATCTTTTTTTGTCCGAATGTCGTATCCTGCGGCAAATATATGGGAGGTGTCAAGGCACACGCCGACGCGCGCGGGGCGTTTAATATCAGAAATAATCTGCGCCAAGTCCTCAAAACGGGAACCGATGCCTGTGCCTTGTCCGGCTGTTGTTTCGAGAAGTATTTTAACCTTCCCTTTTATGTCTTCTTTGAAAAGCGCATTCAAGGCGCCGGCAATCTGATTAATGCCATGGCGTGTGCCCATTCCCTTATGCGCGCCCGGGTGGATAATCAGCGATGGTATTTGCAAAAATGAAGCGCGCGTCAATTCGTCGCTCATGGCGCGCATGGATTTTTTGAAAATGGTTTCATCGGGCGAGGCAAGATTAATGAGATAGCAATTGTGAGCCACGATATGATTCAAGCCTGTTTTTTTTTGATTGGCAAAAAAGTCGCTCCGCTCTTTTTCCGAAATCGGCTTCCCTTCCCAGCGCGTGTTATTTTTGAGAAATATCTGAACGGCTGTGCAGGATAGTTCGTCACCCCGCAGAATGGCTTTGTCAATTCCTCCCGCGATGGACATGTGGGCTCCTAATAACAACGGCGGTGTTTTATTTTTCATATTTGATTGCCAGATTCATTGTATTCATGGTTTCAAAACATTTTTTGTTCATTATCTGTGCCTTATCCTCCGCGCAATCCGCTCATGGTCATACCGCGTAGGAATGTTTTTTGTGTGCATAGAAATAATATTACGATGGGTATGATTACCAAAGTGGACGCCGCCATCAGCAGATTCCAATCCGTTCCGCCGTGCTGGCTCTGGAAGAATTGCAACCCAAGCGATAAGGTGTAGCGCTTTTGGTCCGAAAGGTAAATCAAAGGACCAAGAAAATCATTCCATGTATTTAGGAATTGAAAAAGTCCCACCACCAGAAGAACCGGTTTTGCCAGCGGCAAAATGACGCTCCAATAGATTCGGAAATCCCCCGCGCCATCCATGAACGCGGCTTCCGAAAGGTCATGCGGTATGTTCATAAAAAACTGCCGCATCAAAAACACATGAAATGCGCTGCTGAAAAAAGCGGGAATCCATAAAGGTTTGAAAGTCCCCACCCAGTTATAAAGACGAAATAAACGAAAAAGGGGAATCATATAAACCGGAAACGGAATCATCATCGTTGCCAGCGTCAGATAAAAACAAAAATCCCTCCCCCGCCATTTAATCCGCGAAAAGCCATAAGCCACCAAAGAGCTGGAAAGTATTGTTCCAAGAACGGAAAGAATGCACAAATACAATGTATTCCGCGCATAAAGGTTAAATTGAAAACCTTGATAATTGAGACAGGTCTTGAAATTTTCAAACCTCATGGGAAACTCAATCAATTTGGGCGGATAGCTCATTGCCTGTCCGGGGAGTTTGAGCGCTGTGGACACCATCCAGACGAGCGGAAATAAAAAGGCTATCGAGCCGATGATGACAACGGCGTGGGCAATAATCAATTTTCGTCTCAATCGAGAGCGCTTTGTATATTCCGCAAAAGACTGCACGAGAACATACGTTTCGCCGACAGTTAAAAGGACGGAAAAATCGGAAACCCCGTATTGGATGATGCTAATAATCAGATGTAATACGTGAAATAATAAATAAGCTTCGCCGCATAAAAAGAGGGTGTTTGCGAGTTTTTTTATTTGCGGCTTGTCGGAATGTTTTAATAAAATAAACGCCGCAACGATTGCCGCAAGGGATAAGAACATTAATATTATTAAAGCATATAACATTTAAACCCGCCAGCCCTATAAATTATCGGTTTCATAATGCACAAATCGCGAGGACACTCGGCTCGCCAGTATGGTTAAAATCAATGTCAAGATAAACATGAGCCACGCCATTGCCGACGCATATCCCATTCTTAGATATTTGAATGCGGCGTCATAGATATACATGGTGAAAAAATATGATGAGTCGGCTGGACCGCGCCCCAGCATAACAAATGGCACCGCAAAGAATTGCAGGCTTGCGATGATGCCCACGATAAGGTTGAAATAAATCGCCGGCGATATCAGCGGCAGCGTTATGTTGAAAAACTTTCTCCAATGCGTGACTCCGTCAATCTCTGCCGATTCATACAATTCTTTTGGAACTTCTTGCAACGCCGCCAAAAAGATTATCATCGAAGCGCCCACCCCCCAAAGGCGAGTCAGAACAAGCGCGGGCTTTGTCCACATCGGGTCTTCCAGCCAGTTAGGCGCGGAGGCTTGCAGGGGTTGCAGAAGCGGGTTCAATATTCCATTCAAAATGCCAAAACGTGAATTGAAAATCCATTGCCATAATATTGCCAGAGGAATAAGCGGGACAAGAGACGGTAAAAAATAAACGGCGCGGAAGCCATCGCGAAATTTGATTGGCTGATTTAGAAATAAAGCCAAAAAAAGCGATAGCCCGAGTCCAAGCGGAAGCGAGATAGCCGCATACAACAGGGTATTGTTCAATGATTTCCAGAATAGGTCGTCCTTGAGAAGGTCTGAATAATTCTGAAATCCGATGCCAACCGGCGGAAGCAGAACGCTGAAATCTGTGAAACTATAATAAATGCTCGCAACAATGGGATATCCGACAAACAGTGCCATGCCTATAATCCAAGGCGATATGAATAACAAACCTTTTTTTATATTACAAAATTCGGCATGGGAAATTTTAAAAATCATTTTTTACCCAATCTGCTATTTTGCGATTTTGATTTAGCTTCCTCAACCCGTTTTTGGGATTCCCAAGCGCGATGTATTCGATTCTGAACCCGTTCAAGCGCCTGCTCGGGCGTCTTTTTCAAAAGCCATACCTCGCTAAACGCTGAGTTCATCTCTTCCCTCATTTGCTGAAACATGGGGATCATCGGTTGCGTTTTGGCGTTGGGACTTTCCGCAAGTTCGTAAAATAATTTGATATACGGATGGGGGTGTTTTATCCAAAAATCCTCGCTCACTTTTTTTAGAGGGGAAAATTTTCGCTGCTCCATGCAGAGCAGTTCCATGTTTTCCTGTTGTTGGACAAATGATATAAACTCGAACGCCTCGCGGGGATGGGGCGCATCTGTAGGAATAACAAGGTCGTCGCAATCGGCAAGCGTGACATTTTCCAAACCTTCAACGGCGGGAAAGGGCGCAACGCCCCATTCCAGTTTTGGATTATATTTATCAATGAAGTTGAACATCCAGACACCCTGCAATTCCATAGCGACTTGTTCTGTAAGAAACGGGTTTTGGGGCGATGCAAAAAGAAGCCTTCCAAAACCGCCTTCAAATTCCTGCAAACGAACCAACCCATATTTGCGCGCGTAATTTTGAACCCACACAAGAGATTTGACATTTCCCGCATCGTCCATTGTGATGCGACCTTTTTCATCGGTGAGGCGTCCTCCAAACCAAAATCCCCATGCCCAGAGCCACCACCCCGGATAGCTGGGAGTGAATCCGATTGTTTTTATCTTCCCTTTGTTATTATATCGAGTCAGCTTTTCAGCCATGCTGTCCAATTCATCGAGCGTTTGCGGCGGTTTATCTGGGTCAAGCCCAGCCTCGCGAAAAAGGCGTTTGTTGTAATGAAGCGCAAGCGTGGCAGGCGTCGTAGGCAGGGCATACAACTTGTTTTGATAAACCCCCATGTCCCAGAAAACGGAGAGGTAGTCCTCTTTTTTTATATTAAATTCCGATGCCAGTTCATCCAAAGATTTCAATGCGCCTTTTTCCGCAAAGTTTGGAATCATGAAAGCCTGAAGTCCGGCAAGGTCGGGAGGATTTTTTCCCGCGACAGAAACAAGAAATCGCTGCTCAATGCGGCTGATGGGACGTTTTTCCACCCAGATGCGGCTTTGGGATTGGTTGAACTTATCAATAACTTTTTGCATCGCCTCGCCCTCAAAACCCGTCCATTTTTCCCAGTATTCAATCTTAATGCGCCCCTCATGGATATCGCTTCGGAAATAACTGGGGAAAAGGTCAAAGGCAAGGCAGGGCAGTATGACTGCGGTCAAAACAACAAGCGCTGCAATTCCCGCCAGAACTATGGCAGAAAAATATATAAATGGGTTATTAAGTTTTCTTTTCAATTGAGGCATATTAGGAGATTTTCATAAAAATTTTCACCTGCTCATGTCAATCATGTTTGATATAAAAATAATTTGTCCTTAATACATCGAAATTGTTGAAATTAATTGAGGGGAATAATCTGCGCTGCCGGCGCATGCGGCAAGCCATGCCCAGTTTTCCCTAAATATTTGTTGCCATTGGTTTCTCTATTTGTCGAGAATTTGAATGTATCGAATAATTGGGGAGGGGATAAAATAAAATTTCTTCGAAGCATCTTCCCGGTAATTGCATTTTGGGTGATTATGTCAACATCCGTCTTTGCGGCGCGGTATTATGTCAAACCCACAGGCAGCGATTCAAATTCGGGGGAATCATGGGACGCCGCCTTAAAAACAATTGTAAAGGCAACAGAAAAGGCACAAAAAGGCGATGAGGTCTGGGTCGCAGAAGGGACCTATGCAGAATCTAAAACCGTTGTTAATAGTAAAGGTGTTGCACTCTATGGCGGTTTTGCAGGAACGGAATCACAACTTTCACAACGGAACATTTCCGCACACCCCACAATCATAGATGGAGAGGATGCCCGTCAATGCGTCCGCAACTCAGGAGTTTTGGACGGCTTCCAATATTGTAAGTGGGAAATCAGACTCCGGCGGCGGAATTTATAACAATTCCTCCGGCACAGTGACCAACTGCACTGTCTATAGTAACAACGCAGAAGGCTATAGGAGCTCCGGTGGCGGGATTTATAACTACGGCACGGTGACCAACTGCACAGTCTATAATAACACCGCAACAGATGAGGGCGGCGGGATTCATAACAGCGAAAAAGGCACGGTGACCAACTGCACAGTCTATAGCAACAACGCAGAATTCGGCGGCGGCGGGATTTATAACTCCGGCACAGTGACCAACTGCACAGTCTATGGAAACAGTACAACAGGCTATTACAGCAGCGGCGGCGGGATTTATAACACTGGCACTGTGACCAACTGCACTATATATAATAACACCGCATTAAGCATTGGGAATGGCTTAGGCGGCGGGATTTTTAACTATTATGGCACGGTGACCAACTGCACAGTCTATAATAACACCGCAACGTACGGCGGCGGGATTTATAACGATTCCTCCGGCACGGTGACCAACTGCACAGTTTATAATAACCGCGCAGAAAGCTCCGGCGGCGGGATTCGTAACTATTACGGCACGGTGACCAACTGTATCTCATGGAAAAACACGCTTGGAGATATTTGTGGTGGAGGCTCTGAGAAATATAGCTGTTTCGGAGAGGCTGATGGAAAAAACGGAAATATACGGGGGAATCCCCTTTTCGTCAACACATCAGGTGATTTATCAACATGGGACTTTCGATTGCAAAATGGCTCACCTTGTGTGGATGCGGGAAGTGTGGAGGACGCGCCGAAGACAGACATTATGGGCAATCCTCGACCGGGCGCCGATGGCAAGGTCTGCATGGGTGCCTATGAATCTCCCGATGGATATGAGCCACAATCGCCCCTTCCAGTTTTGGGTCCTCTTTATGTTTCTGAGTCTGGAAACGATGCCAATAATGGGCTCTCGTGGGGGACGGCTTTGAAAACCATCGGCGCCGCCCTGAATAAGGTTGCTGATTCAGATGATCTTTATCAAATCTGGGTTGCGGAAGGAACATACGCAGAGGGTCGGACATTAATAAATCCTTCCCGCGTTGCACTATATGGCGGCTTTGCAGGAATGGAATCACAAATTTCTGAGCGGAACATTTCCGAACATCCCACAATCATAGATGGAAAAGATGCTTGCCAATGCGTCAAAAGCTCAGGAGTTTTGGACGGCTTCCATGTTGAAAGAGGCAAAACTGAAAATAACGGCGGCGGGATTAATAACACCGGCACGGTGACCACCTGCACAGTCTATAATAACAGCGTAACAGGCTTTGACAGCTACGGCGGCGGGATTTATAACGATTACGGCACGGTGACCAACTGCACAGTCTATGGAAACAACGCACTACGGCACGGCGGCGGGATTTTTAGCGATTACGGCACGGTGACCAACTGCACAGTCTATGATAACAGCGTAACAGGCTTTGACAGCTACGGCGGCGGGATTTATAACGATTCCTACGGCATGGTGACCAACTGCACAGTCTATGGAAACAGAGCAGAAGATTACGGCGGCGGGATTTATAACAATTCCGGCACGGTGACCAACTGCACAGTCTATGGAAACAGAGCAGAAGATGGCGGCGGCGGGATTTGTAACTATTACGGCACGGTGACCAACTGCACAGTCTATAATAACAGCGCATTTGGCTCTTGGGGTGGCTTAGGCGGCGGGAGTGGCTTAGGCGGCGGGATTCGTAACTATTACGGCACGGTGACCAACTGTATCTCATGGAAAAACTCGTGTGGAGATATTTGGGGTAGAGGTTCTGTGAAATATAGCTGTTTCGGAGAGGCTGATGAAAAAGACAGAAATATACGGGGAAATCCTCTTTTCGTCAACACATCAGGCAATTCATCAACATGGGACTTTCGATTGCAAAATGGCTCCCCCTGTGTGGATACGGGGAGCGTGAGTGACGCGCCGGAGACAGACATTATGGGCAATCCTCGACCGGGCGCCGATAGCAAGGTCTGCATGGGTGCCTATGAATCTCCCTATGAATATAAACCTCAACCGCCCCGCCCAGCTTTGGATCCTCTTTATGTTTCTAAGGCCGGAAGCAACACCAATAATGGACTCTCGTGGGGGGCGGCTTTGAAAACCATCAGCGCCGCCCTGAATAAGATTCCTGATTCTGATGATCTTTATCAAATCTAGGTTGCGGAAGGAACATACGCAGAGGGTTGGACATTAATACCTCCTTCTCGCGTTGCACTATATGGCGGCTTTGCGGGAACGGAATCGCAAATTTCAGAACGAAATATTTCCGCGCACCCCACAATCATAGATGGAGAGGGCGCTCACCGGTGCGTCAAAAACTCAGGAGTTTTGGACGGCTTCCATATTACAAGAGGGAAATCAGATTATGGCGGCGGGATTGTTAACTCCGGCACAGTGACCAACTGCACAGTCTATAATAACAATGCGACAGGCAATAACGGCACCGGCGGCGGGGTTTATAACTCCGGCACAGTAACCAACTGCACAGTCTATGGAAACAGCTCACCAGGCAATTGGTACGGCGGCGGCGGGATTTATAACGATTCCTACGGCATGGTGACCAACTGCACAGTCTATGGAAACAGTGCAACAAATGACGGCGGCGGGATTTATAACTCTTCCGGCACGGTGACCAACTGCACAGTCTATGGAAACCGTGCAACAAATTACGGCGGCGGGATTTTCAATAGTGGCACGGTGACCAATTGTATAGCATGGGGTAATAATACAGACATTGAAAATTCCGGCGGTGAAGTTAAGTATAGTTGTTTCGGCGGAGGGACATCAGGCGAGGGTAATATTGCCGTTGATCCTATGTTTGTCAATGTATCCGGCGATGACCCAACAAAATGGGATTTGCGGCTTCAGCCG
>MWCT01000017.1 GCA_002070185.1 candidate division BRC1 bacterium ADurb.Bin183 | reverse complement strand
CGCAAGGCGCAATTCCGCCACAAGGTCTCCCGAAGCCAGCATTCGGGCATCGGGTTTCTGTGTGAGATTGCCGATTAAAAAAACTTTATTCAATTCCAACATTTTACCTGCCTCCTTAAAAGGCATTCACCCAGAGAGAAAATTTTCCGAAGCCTTTCAGGCTACGGGCGTGGTCTCAACAGGGGTGTTTTCCGCTGTGGGAGCGGTTTCGTCCGCTGCGGGAGCAGGTTGCTCCGCCGCGAGAGCGGGTTCGTCCGTTGCGGGAGCGGGAACGGATTCAGCGGTTTGTTCAGCCGGCGCTGGGGCGCTTGCCGCAGGCGCAACTTCGGCGGTTTTGGTCTTAATCTCATGGCAGATCATATGCCGAAGAATCTTTTCCTCGATGCGGCAGGAGTAGTCAAGTTCTTTGAGGAGTTTTGCTCCTTTGGGGGCGCTGAAATAAAAAACCGTGTAAAATCCCTCGCGCCGATGTTTGATTTCAAAGCAAAGATGCTTTTTGCCCCAGACATCAATGCGATTAATCTGACCGCCGTCTTTAATGATGATTTCTTGGATTTTTTCTTGCTGCGCCTTGATTTCTTCGTCCGGAAGCAATCCGTCAAAGACGATAACGCATTCGTAGTTGATCACGTGGTTTCACCTCCCTTCGGGTTAAATAGTTTCGGGCAGATTTGCCGGAGCAAACGCACGAAACAGGGGGAAAGCAATCATTCATTGCTATTTGGCAATTTCTTATTGTGTTTGCTGGCGGCGCGGCTGAATCCTTCGTTGAGATAACACTCCACCGCGTCTGCCGCCTGTTCCTCCATATTCGACATGATTTTCAAATCCTCGCCCCGCCATGGAGCAAGGACATATCGCACATAATCGGCGACCTCTCCGCCGCTGGGGTGGATGCCTATTCTCAACCTTGCAAAGGCATCAGTTCCCAGAACCTGAATAATCGAGAGCAGCCCTTTGTGACCGCCATGGCTGCCTCCCTCCCGAAACCGCAGGCTCCCCATCGGGAGATGGATGTCATCCGATATAATCAGGAGATCGGAAACATCCAGCGGGTGATAGCGGAGGAAGCATCCCACTGCTTCGCCGCTCAGGTTCATAAACGTGGTCGGTTTTAAAAGAGCCGTATCCTGATTTCCCAGAGCGCCGCGGGCGATGATTCCCACCCCTTTAAAGGTTTCGCGGAATTGGATACCTGCGCGGCGTGCAAGGATATCCACCACCTCAAAACCCACATTATGGGGTGTTTTCTCATAACGGCGGCCTGGATTACCCAGCCCGACAACAAGACGCATAGTTGCGCCCTCGGATTACTTCTTTTCTTTTTTCTCTTTGCTGTCCTTACCTTTCGGTTCGGCTTCGCCTTCGCCTTCCTTCTTCTTCTCGCCGATGACCTCAGGCTCTTTGCTTTCCTCTTCGCCTTCGCCGGCTTCTGTGGGCTCAGCCATAGCGCCGGACAGTCTTGCCATCATAACCTTGACAACGACCAAATTAGGCGGATTAAGAACTTCCACTCCTTCTGGGATATTTAAATCGCTAACGTGAAGAGAGTTGTTGATATCCATTTCGGTGACGTCAACATCAATATGAGAGGGCAGGTCTTTGGCAAGGCAGCGGATTTCGAGCGTGCGGAGGATGTGGTCAAGAATGCCGCCGAGTTTAACGCCCGTCGAAACGCCAACGGTGTGAATAGGCACGGAGAAGTGCATTTTTTGGGATTCATCTATTTTCAGGAAATCCACATGGATCATTTTGCCGGAAAGGGGATCGCGTTGAACCTCGCGCAGAAAAACGCGGGAAGTTCCCGGATGTCCTTTAATGGAAAGGTCAATCAGAACGTTATCGCCCGCAAGTCGGCGCAATCCTTTTTCGAATGTGTGCTCATCAACGGTCAAGGCAATCGGTTTTTCCACCTGAAATCCGTAAAGAATGGCTGGAACTCGTTTGTTTGCGCGCGCCTGACGTCCGGCGCCTCCGCCAACCATAGTCCTCGGTGTCGCTTCAAGTTGTAATACCTGCATTTTTTTATCCTCCAGATTCAAATATAAATTTCAAAACCAACCATCAACCAAACCTTTAATTAAACAATTCGCTCACCGACTGATACTGGTGAATTCGGCGAATGGCTTCGCCAATCAGCGGCGCAATGGAAATTATTTCAAGTTTTCCCGCGAATCCGTCCGTCTTCTGGGGAATGGTGTTGGTCACAATAATTTTTTTAATCGGAGAGCCGCTGAGACGCTCCCGCGCCGGTCCTGAAAAAACGGGATGCGTGCAGCAGGCATAAACATCCTGCGCCCCCCGCTCAATCAACGCCGTCGCGCCGTTGACAATTGTTCCAGCGGTGTCTATCATATCATCAAAAAGAAAAACATTTTTTCCGGCGATTTCGCCGATGATGCTCATCACCTCGGAAACGTTGGGGGCGGGACGCCGTTTATCTATAATAGCAAGCGGAGCGCCGAGGCGATCGGCATATGAGCGAGCCAGTTTGACATTGCCCACATCCGGCGAAACAACAACGTAATTTTCCAGATTCAGGGACTTGCAGTGTTTGATGAGGAGGGGCCATGCCAGAAGGTGGTCCACAGGGATATCAAAGAATCCTTGCAACTGATTGGCGTGGAGGTCAAGAGCGATAACCCTGTCCGCGCCCGCCTCTGTAATCAGATTCGCCACCAGTTTTGCGGAAAGCGCCACGCGTCCTTGGTCTTTGCGATCCTGCCGCGCATAGCCAAAATAGGGAATCACGGCGTTGATACGAGCCGCCGAGGCGCGCTTTAATGCGTCTATCAGGAGCAGAAGTTCCATAAGGTTATCATTGGCGGGCGTGTAGGTGGATTGCACCACGAAGACATCCGCGCCGCGGACATTATCGTTAATTTTGACCCATGTTTCGCTATCTGAAAACCTGCGGGTTTCAGAATGCCCAAGCGGGATATTCAAATAACTGGCGATTTCTCCCGCCAGTTCTTTGCTGGCGCTCCCTCCGACGATAACAAGCGGACGATCTATCATTGCATTCCCCCAAAATGTTTTCGCATAATCAAACAAATCCCTATCATAAAATGGCAGGGGGTGAAGGACTCGAACCTTCGAATGCGGGCTCCAAAGGCCCGTGCCTTACCGACTTGGCGAACCCCCTGCAAATAAATGAGAATTTCACCGCTCTGTCACATTCAATTACAAAGCTTTGGGAATCATACCGTTTGCCTTTTTTGCTCGTCAACTCTTTTTTCGTTGTTTGGGATGATAAATTTTCGGGCGCTTGATTACCTTTTTTGCGCTCGTTTAAGGATGTATTGCACCTGCACGCGGACAGTCATGTCAATCAACCATCCGAAAATCTCCTTTGCCTGTTCGGCATCGAACTGATAATGCTCGGCAAGGTGTATTGCCGTCTCAATCACCCTCGCCTCTCTCTCCTTATCCACAAGAAGTTCCTCGATGGCGGCGGCGCCTTTCGCGTTTTTGAATCCTTCGGGGTTCATGAGATATTTTTTTTCCGCCACATATTTGCCCAGTGTGATGCGCTCATAGATGTTGAGCAGAGCCGCCACATCCGCTGTAACCGTTTCGCCAAAGGTGTCCGAATCTGTATCGGGTTGGCAGGATTTTTTCACCCACTGGATGTAATATTGGATGATTTCGGAGCCGAGCCCGGTGGGGAAATTATGAATGGGGCAGGGAGGCGCGGGACGTTTGATGACAAGTCTGGCTTTGCTGACATCGGTGAACGCCTCCTGATCGGCATAGGTGTATCGTCCGAGTTCGGCGTGAACTTGCTCCATTTTGCCCAGTTCATATTCAAGGAGCGAAAGGTTTGCATGCTCCAGAACCAAACCCGGCTGATAGATGTCAAGATTCTGCCGGTATCGGGAACGTTTTTTGAGCGAGATGATAATCTCGTTGCCGAGGATTTCGAGCCGCGGGCGCAGTTCGCGCTCAAGGTCCGGCATCTTTTCCATAAGCCTAACCTCCCACAAAATCGCAGAGTCCCGCCACATAATCGCGGGAGCCGTCGTTGACCCATGGGTCGAGTTCATCGGGCGATTTAATCTGCTGACCGCGCTGGCGCGGGGCAACCAGATAACCGCAGGGGATGTCGGCGAGCGAGGTCATGTCGCTCCAGAGTTTTTCGAACTGGGCAACGGGGTAAATATCTTCTTGTCCGTGTCCCCAGCGGCGTTTGACGTCCTTGATAGTGACATAGGTGGGGACGCGTTGAGCCATGCGTCGGATCGCCTCGGCGATTTTTTCCTCCGAGCCGGCAAGGTCATTGCGAGTGAGCCCGAAGATTTCCAAAAGCGGGTCAATTTCAATCCAAGTGGTCATGGTGTTGTAATAGATGAGTTTGAGTTCGTCCTCGTCGCGCGGCTGCGCCAAACCTTCAAGGAGACGCACCTGCCCGTTGATGCGGGCAAGTCCGCCGCCCCTGTCCCAAAGACGGCGCGGCACTACTTCAAAGGTGAGGACGCTGCCCGAAGCCCTGTGAGCGCCGAGCGCCTCCGGTGAAATATCCGCGCCAAGCGTGTCAATATTGTGCATCATAATGGTCTGGATATTGGGGTTCATTTCAAGGATGCGAGCCAGAACGCCGTTCCGCATCAGATTGGAGACCTCATACCAATGTCCGGGGGGATTGAAGCGCTGCAAGGGCACGTTATCCACATAGTCGCTCCCCTCTCCGCAAGCGCGCGCCCAGTCCATGAGCGCCTTCCGCCCCGATTCGCGCACTTTCTGCTTTTGTTCGTCAAGGGTTTCTTGCGGCATTTCTTCCCACAGGAAGGTCAGGTCTCGCGCCATCGGCACAAGACGCTGGCTGATGGAGCGTCCGGGCGAAAGATAGAGCGGTCCTTCATATCCGTAATTATCATTAAGGCTGAGATGTTTTTTGATGGGGGCGTGAGTGAGATAACTGGTGCTGATAATGTGGGGGATGTGCGTGTTGAATAATTTTGATGTGCGCCGGGTTTTGGCAAGGTGTATTTCTAAAAAGCTGCGGTGGCGTCCCGCTATTTTGATGAAGGGATTGATTGCCTTGACCACGCCTGCGCCGGATGTCCAGCGCGTGCCCATGCCTGCGGCAAGGGTCATCGCCGCAACGCGACCGCTGCGGAGTTCATCCTCTCCAAGACGCGCAAGTTTTTTATCGCCATTCAAAAGGGAGACATCCTCGGGGCGCACATCCTCTATATCTGTGTTCACAGGGAGGCGGTTGCGCGCAAGACCGATTCGACCGCTCAGCAAATCCTCTCGGATTTTTTCGTGTTGAATAGAGTCGAAGCCGTTTTCTATCCTTATGCGCTCCGCGCCTGCGTCCCACGCCAGCCGTTCCTCTTGCGAGGCGGGGTCTGCCACTCGGAATAGATTGGAGACGACGGTGCGGAGCATCGAATAGGATTCCGCGGCGCCGGACTGTTTTGCGGTGAAGTGATCCAGTTCCGCCCTTCTGAGATAGCAAATGGTTTCGGGTTTTTAGCGCACCATTTCAGGCACTTGCAAGGCGTAGTATCGGGCGGGCAAAAGCGCCCCGCCGCCTTTGAGCATCTTTGATCGGGTTCCTGTTTGGTTGACGCCGAAGTTATACACAATCGGGTCTATGGCAAAAGGCAGGGCATCCTCAAGGGTTTGTTTGGAAGAGCGCATTATTGAGAGGATGTCATCGCAGAAATCATCCTTGCGGTTCGGGGCGACAAACATCGCCATGCCTCCGCCGGACATTCCGCCCAACATAAGGAAACCCCAGAAATCTGCGCCGAGTTTTTCGCGGCTGCGGGCGATGATGGTTTCTGTAAAATGGTTTGTGACATAGGGGATGATAGCGGGGAGCGGGTATTCCCAGTTTCGCATCGTGTTCTCCGCAAGGGCGCGGATATCGCCTGATTTGAGCGTGGAAAGGATGTTATCGAATATTTCGCGCATGGAAAGACGCGCCTTCCATTCCGCCTCTTCTCGCAGGAGATATTTTTCGGTAACCATTTCCAGAATGGGACCAACGTTTTGCGCCATGCCGCCGTGAATCGCCACAAGCGAGCCAGTCAGGCGCTCTATGATTTCTGGATGGAGGCTTTCCTCGCCAAGTATGCGATGGCGCGGAAGCAGGCAGCCGTTGCTTATTCCAAATTCCGGATCGCCTTCGCGCGCAGCCGTGCCTTCAATAACTTTGAATCCGGGCCAGATGCCGCCGGAATCCTGCCAGCCGCCGCCGGAACCGCCGAGCCACTCGCCCAGAATCGCACGCGAGGCGACTTGCCGCCGTTCGGATTCTTCCAAACCGCCTTCGAGCGACGCCGTCTGACCCGTTGCCCGCATCAAAACGCTCACAATGGAGGCAAGCAGGGTTGTGGAAACGGCAAGGCGGGAACCTTTGGGAATGTCGTTCACCATGCTCACAAGTTCCAGTCCCATACCGGGGCTTATGATGCGCGCTAAAATCTGCGAGACGGGCTGATTTGTCCCCTCAAAAGAGGGCGGGATGAATCCCGAGGCGATGACTCCCGCCTTTAAGAGGCTCAGATAATCGTTGCCAAAATTGAAGAGGTCTGCCAGCGATGTGATATCTTTTGTGCATTGCAGATCCACACTCGTCAGGCGCAGCAGCGGTTCAGGGATGACGCGAACAAAAGAACAAACCGGCGGGCGAACGGTTTTATCGCGCCCATAGACGCCCAAATCCACAGAGATATTGAGGACGCGCGCACCTTCGGGGTAATCCATACCAAGAAAGAAGATATCCGACCAGCCGCTATGGCTCAAATCAAGGCGCACCGGCGTGGATTCTTCCAGAATCGGGTAAAGCAGACTCCCCTCCGGACGCTCCAGAAGTTCTTTACGGATGCGCACGGGATGGTCTTCGGCGTGTCCGACGCGGAACATCCATTGATTGCCGCGGCTTGCGCGGACGCTGCGCCTCACCTGATCGGCAAGCGTCTGGAACGAAAGGTGGCGATAGCCCTCCGCCAACGCGCTGCAAAGAGCGCCGTTGGCGCCATCCCTTTCCATACGACGGCGGAAACAAGCGATCGCCTGCTCAAATCGCCGCCCCAGCAGGTCTTCGCGCCCTTCGAGAGGTATAGCGCCTGTGGCGGGTATATCGGTTGAATCCATCAAAAAAAAGCGGTGCGCCGCATAAAGGAAGAGTGCGGCGCGAACCCGCTCATATAGATTATCTGATGTTTTGCGAAAATTTTCAAGGTCATCGCAAGCCGCCAAAAGGGCGCGGGTATCAAGGGAACGGCAAATTTTGCGGAGGGAGATATTGCGGATTTCAGGGTCGCGGCTTGTGATGATTTCGACAAGGCTTTTCACTCTTTGCCTCCTGCATCCTCAGGTCTGCGGCGATGCGCCTCGGCAAGCGTCTCCACTAAAACGGTGAGAATCTGCTCCCTATCTTTGCCGGCAAGGGAGAGCGCCATCTGCGTCCGCATCAATCCGAACGCGGCGCCAATATCGTATCGGTAGCCTTTAACTTCAAGGGCGAGATATTTTTCGCGCCGCGCCAGTTCCTGCAATGCGGGGGTAAGCTGATATTCGATCTTGCGCCCTTTGCGCGGGCTCATGGCTTCCTCAAGAATCTGAAAAATTGCGTGTGTCAGTACGTGCATTCCAAAAAAACAAAGATAATGTCCCGCCCGCAAACCCGGCGTGGGAACTTCCAGCTCCGCCACGCTTAAGGAGGGCTTTTCAAGGATGCGCTCAATCTGATAGACGCCGGTATGTTTGGGGAGCCTTTTGCCCGAAAGCGTTCCATAATAGCGGACAAGATGTTCCGGCGTGGACTGCACGGCTGCCACTGAACAATCTTCCGCCACGGCAAGGTCAATGAGCTGCTGGGCGCTGCGTTTTTCTTTGATGTGGGATATATAAAGATGGTCGCCCAAAAGGAGCAGGAACGGCTCTTCGCCGACAAATTTTCGGGCGGAATAAACAGCATGTCCGTAGCCGAGCGGCTCCTCCTGCGGGGAGAAGTGGAGACGGCGCAAAAGGTTGGCAATACGCTCTTCTTGCTGGCGCGCCCAATCCACGCCGGCATAGGCGGCAAGGAGATTGTTGCGCAGGGCGTCGAAACTTTCCCGATAGCGCGCCTCATCGCCGGGGGCGCATACAACGCAGATTTCCTCGATGCCGCTTTCCAGCGCCTCTTCGGCGATAATCTGAATGGCGGGTTTGTTGATGCCATCCCTGTCCAGAAAAGGAAACATCGCCTTTTGAACCGTGTCCGAGGCGGGATAGAGGCGAACGCCGCGTCCCCCCGCCGTAATGACCGCCTTGCGTATCCGCATAGACTTTCACTTCCTTTATTTTTTCCAATGATGTTATATTGCTATGAATATGCGGACGGGAGCGCAAGGAAAAACGAAAGGCGACGATGGGAGGAATCAGAGAAACTGTAAATGGCTATAAAGGGCGAGGGCGAGCGCAAAAGAAGGTTCGGCGGAATGGTTAAATAATATTGACGCCGTAAGAATTTATGCAACATGCTCGTTTATTACGGAAGCGAAAGGAGGTGTATTTATGAAAAAGAGTTTGGGGTTTACTTTGATTGAACTGCTGATTGTTGTCGCCATTATTGCCATTTTGGCGGCGATAGCCGTTCCGAACTTTTTGGAGGCTCAGGTGCGATCCAAGGCGTCCCGCGCCCGCGCGGATATGCGCTCCATAGCCACGGCGCTGGAGGCTTATTCCACCGACCATAACAAAGTTCCGCCCGGACTGGGCGCGTTACCTTATGGACAGCCCGAGAATATGAATAATTTTTATGGCAATCCCCGAAGTTATGGATTTAAGGGCGTCCCGCATCAGCTGACAACTCCGCAGAAGTATATTTCTTCCATCTTTCCCGATCCTTTTAAATACGGGGCTGTGGCTGACCGCGCGCCAGATATCGGCAAACCTTATATTAATTCCAATCCCTTTGACTGCAGTTTTGTGTATCATAACATTCGCCAATTTTGCGAAAAAGATACCCCGCCTTGGTCGGGCACAAGCGGATTTGATCACCGCGACATTGACGCCTACGGCGACTGGCGTCTGATGAGTCTCGGACCCACGCGCAAATATGTTTCGCTCGGAACCGCAGATCCAAACAAGGGGTGGATTTATGATCCCACCAATGGGACAATTTCCAAAGGTATGATTATCCGCACGCAAAAGGATACGGAAGGCAAAAGAAGCGCAACTTATTAATTTACGTCTATAATCAATATGACGGGGGCGAAGATTTTCCGCCCCCTTTTTTTTATTCATACATTTCCCAGCGAGCG
The DNA here is from genome assembly GCA_002070185.1 of candidate division BRC1 bacterium ADurb.Bin183. Taxonomy (GTDB): domain Bacteria; phylum Sumerlaeota; class Sumerlaeia; order MWCT01; family MWCT01; genus MWCT01. Next base: position 38,557 of record MWCT01000017.1, on the reverse strand, counting down.
GAAACGGCGAGTTGGGGGTTGAGGTCAAAGACGAGGAGGCGCCCCTTGCCGCCATCCACAAAAGGCGCGGCAATCAGGAACTCATCCGCGCCGTCATTATCTAAATCACCCGCAGCAATGGCGTCGCCCAATTGGAAATTATTAACTCCGCCGTTGATGATGTAATCCACCTGCTCGGTTTCTATGGATAACTGCGAGGGGAAGTTGGGTTTGCCAAAAACGAGATAGGTTCTGCCTTCGCTGTTGAAACCGTCACGTTCGCCGTCGCGGGAGCTGAAGAGGATATCGCCAATGCCGTCGCCGTTGAAATCGCCGGAGACAAGCGTTTTTCCGATTTCATTTCTGATATCGAATCCGCGAATAATAAAGCTGGGCTGCTGCGAGGACAGGGCGATGGCGGCGGGGAAATTGGTTCTGCCATAAAATCCATAGATGGCGCCCTTATTGGAACTCCATCCATCCGCCGTGCAAATAAGGTCAAGGATTCCATCGCCGTTCACATCAGAAAGGGCGACTGCTGTTCCGAGGCAATCCCATGATACTGCGCCGCTGATGATGAGGTTGGCTGTGGATACGCTGAAAGAGGAAGCCCATGAGCTCTTTCCCCAAAAGCAAAAAATCTTGCCCTCTGTGGTGAGCGTGCCTACGCTGCCATATTCCTCGCCAAGGACTAAGTCGGGGGCGCCGTCGCCGTTGATGTCGCCGATAGCGATCGTCGTCCCCAGTTCGGCATACTGCTCGTTGCCCTGTATGGTGACATTCGCTTGATTAACAAGGTCAATAACAGAGCCGTGAGTCAGGCTTTTTCTGCCAAAAACGAGATAGACTTTTCCTGCGGCGCTCCATGAACCGATGGCGCCCAGATGCGCCCCGATGGCGATGTCGTCAATGCCGTCGCGGTTCAAATCGCCGCAAGCCAGACCGTGTGAAATCATGCCGCCGAAGGCGTTTGCGCCGCCGGTATCATCGCCCGCTTTTGCTCCGAGGATTTTGACATCCCAATCGCCGGCTGCAAAGTCATATACTGTTTGATTAAAAAAATCGGCGCGTCCGAAAAGGACATAGACCGCGCCGGCATAAGGGCGCGAGGCAACCTCCAAAGTGGAATCAGCGGCGATTAGGTCCATGATGCCATCGCCATTGACATCGCCGGCGGCGAGCGCTGTTGCCAAATTGTCCGAACCAGTTTCGCCATAGATGACCGCATCGGCGGTGTCTGTGGTCAGCTCCACAACATCAGTTCCAACAAAAGTTCCGCGTCCGCGAAAAATATAAAGCGTGGGACGCTGTCCGGGGTTAAACGACCAGCGGTCTGCGCCGACAACAAAATCATCCGCGCCGTCGCCATTGAAATCGGCGCAAACAAGCGGGCGACCGAAGTAATCGCTCGCCTCCGCTCCGCGCACTTCCATCACCCGCGTGGATGAATCCAGATTTACCGCGGCGAAAGATTGTGCAATTAAAATAGATTGCATAAAAAGAATCAAAGTTCCCATCAAAACATAAAAACGTCTCATACTCACACTCCTTAAAATCATAATAAAATGTTATTGAACATCAACCTAAAATTATTTGCAACGGATTCATTTTTTAAAAGAGCCATTATCCTGCGATTTTTGGGCGATAAATTTTTTATGCTTTTGCACTTTTCGGAGGTTATACTTGAAATGCGCTCATATAATTTAAAGGCTTGTTCCGCCGCCATACCAACTTTTTTGTTTTGTTTCACATCTAATCTTTGAGCCGTTATTTTATCCGCGCGCCTTGGATGTCGCTGGGCAAAAATGTAGTAAGAAATAATTACATGAACTCCAAACAAACTCATAAGAGATATCGTATCCCATTGTAAATAATCTCTATCACCTCCAATCCCTTCATCTTTATAAATCGGAATTATTCTAATCTTTTTTCCTGATAAAAACCTCGCGTAAATATTAAATCCGCTCCTTGCGGGATGCTCAATCTGCATAGAGTTTATAATCAATATCCGGGAAAATATTGTTTTTGCCTTCAAGGTCGGCGAGGAACGCCTCGTCAATCTGGTTCCTTACAATTTGGAAATAAAGGTCGTTGAAATTTAGGAGGTGCTGTTTGGTTCGCTGAACGGCGTATTCTACCATAGTCTGAGTCTTCATGATAAACGCCCAGTCGCTGGATTGGGCAAGGAGGAGTTCGCGCGCCGATTGTTTGAGGGCGCGTTCAATCAGACCGGAAGCTTGCGGATGGCGATTTGCCAGTTCAATCATACGGTTAGCCGCAGCATGCAGATGGCGATAGAGCCAGTCGTTGGAGCCTTCGAGCCAGACTTCGCAATACCCTTTGTATCCCCAGCTGGAAAATGATGGAACGGCAACCTGATTTTTCGGGAAGCCTTGTAGGTATTCCGAAGGTGTAATGGTTTTGATGACGTCCTGATCGTAGTGCATCTTGCGCAAGAGTATGTTCAAAAAATCAGGACCTTCATACCACCAATGCCCGAAGAGTTCGGCGTCATATGGGGAGACAATCATCGGCGGGCGGTCCATGACGGAGGCAAGGTGTTCGATTTGTTTTTCGCGATTGAACATGAAATTGCCCGCATGCTCCGCGGCTTTTCGCATGGCGTTTTCCTCGTTGTAAGGCAGTTTGTTTTCGAGGCTGGGTCCGGTGATGCGGTGATATTTCATGCCGGTGAAAATTCTCAATCCGCTTTCATGAATGTAGGGTTTGATGTAGTCAATATCAAGGTCAAAGCCGATGTCGCGGTAGAATTCGCGGTAATCAAAATCGCCGGGATAGCCTTCTTTGGCGCTCCAGACGCTTTTTGAGGATTCCACATCGCGTCCAAAAGCCGCCACACCGCTGGGACAAAAGAGCGGGGCGAAGATTCCGTAGCGCGGCCTTTTATCGGCGAAGAGAACGCCATGAGTGTCCACAAAGAAATAACGGATGCCGAATTCTGCGAGCGCTTCATCCAATCCTGGGTAGTAGCCGCATTCTGCAAGCCAGATGCCGCGCGGGGCGCGTCCGAAATGTTTTTTATAATGGCTTGCCGCCACGCCTATCTGGGCGCGGACTGCGCCTTTTTCTGTTTGAAGAAGCGGCAGAAAACCGTGCGTTGCGCCGCAGGTTAAGATTTCCAAAAATCCGGCATCTTGCAATCGGCGGAACGCCTGCACAAGATCGTGCCGGTGTTTTTCCGCAAAGACCCAGCGGCAATGTTCGAACTTGCGCAGATACATCTGCGCCGTGCGTTGAAATTCCGGCATCCAGCGCGTCCGTTCAACTTCCTTGTGCGCCAATTCGATGAGGGCTTCGATATGGCGGATATAGCGTTCTTGTAACAGCGAATCGGTGAGCATGGAAACCAGCGGCGGGGTCATGGACATGGTCACGCGGAAACGGACGCCGTCTTCCGCCAGCTTTTCAAAATGGGAAAGCAGCGGGATGTATGTTTCGGTGATGGCTTCATAAAGCCATCGTTCTTCGAGCGAGTCGTTATATTCCGGATGTCTGACAAAGGGCAGGTGTGCGTGCAGAACAATCATTAAATAGCCTTTTGGCATATAGAATTCACCCCACTTTTTCAGTTGGAGAAAAGTTTCTCCATTAAATTATAATGAGTTGACATTAAGGATGCCGCAGAAGCGCGTCAAGGTATTTGAAAAGGAAACATCCTTTAAATCTGCTTGACGAGGGAAGCGGTTGGATGGTCGAATTTTCCCGATTTGTTTTTGCCTTTGAAGGATATTTTCAAACCCTTTCGTAAATTGGAGTAAAAGCCATGGATTTTGACCCTTTGAATTTTTCGGATATTTCTGTTTATGCGGGCGAAGAATACGTCAACGCCTATAATTCCATCACGACGCCCATTATTCAAACTTCAACTTTCGTTTTCCGCAATTCTCAAGATATTGACAATTACACGCACGGCATCAATATGCGGTATGAATACGGGCGTTACGGCAATCCGACACAGACAGCGGCGGAGAAAAAACTCGCCGCGCTCGAAGGCGCGGAAGAAGCCGTTCTTTTTTCTTCTGGCATGAGCGCCATCACCACAACTCTTCTTGCCTTGCTCCGTTCGGGAGATCATATTGTCATCACGGACGATGCCTATAAAAAGACCCTCGAATTCTGCAAGACCGCCCTGCCCCAATACGGGGTTGAATCAACGGTTGTCTCCGTTCACGATTACGAGGCGATGGAGGCGGCGATTCGCCCGAACACGCGCATCTTTTTTTCCGAATCGCCAACAAATCCCTATTTGAACGTCATGGATCTGGAACGTCTGTCAAAGATGGTCGCGGGAAAAAATATTTATCTAATTTCCGACAGCACGTTTGCAACGCCCTACAATCAGCGTCCGTTGGAACTCGGCGTCAACATTGTCATTCACAGTTGCACGAAATATCTTGCGGGGCACAACGACCTTTTGGCGGGCGTGGTTTTAGGACCTTCCGCTCTAATCGGACCCATTCGCGATTTTCACAAAATGATGGGCGGGGTTATCGGACCTTTTACGAGTTACATGCTCATCCGCGGACTTAAAACCTTTGCCCTGCGCATGCAGCGGTTCAATGAAAACGGGCAAAAAATCGCGGAGTATCTGGAAAAGCATCCGCGCATTCAGAATGTTTATTATCCGGGATTGCCGAGTCATCGGTATTGTGAGCTGGCAAAGCGCACCATGCGCGGATTCGGCGCGGTAGTGACTTTTGAGGTGGACGCCGATTATGACGGGACAAGGCTCTTTCTTGACAGATTGCAGCGGCTGCGCATCGGACCCAGTTTTGGCGGCGTGGAGAGCCTCATCACGCATCCGGCATCGGTTTCCTATTACAACTACGCGCGGGAAGAGCGCCTTGCGCTCGGGATTAAGGACAATCTGGTCAGATTTGCGGCGGGCATCGAGGAAGCGGAGGCGATTATTGAAGACCTCGAGCAGGCGCTTTCGGTGTTAAAATAGTTAAAACCTTTTCCATACCTCGCAGGCGACTTCTCGCGAGCGGCGGCTGATCTCTTCTTCATCCGCATCTATAAGAACGCCATCCTTCATTAATACCCTGCCGCCGACAATTGTTGTGCGGACAGGCGCATCCGCAATGCCAAATAGGATATGCCCCGCGAGGTTCTGGGGCGTCATCGGGGTGGGCGGGAAGTAATCAAGGAGGATTATATCCGCCAGCGCTCCTTTTGCAAGGACGCCAATTGCCGAGCCAAAAATTTGGGTAGCAATGCGCGGATTCGTCTTAAAGAGCATCTGGGGACATTCCGCCCAGCCTACTCGCGGGTCATGGTTTTCATGCTTATGCAGAATGAACGCCGTTTTGAGTTCGTCCGTCATACAAGCGTTCATGCCATCCGTTCCCAGCCCGACTCGAACGCCGCTGCTAATCATCTTCAAAACCGGAGCGCAGCCGACTGCGTTGTTCATATTCGAGCGCGGGTTATGAATCGCATTTGTTTTTGATTCTGCAAGGAGCGCTATATCCCTTTCCGAAACATGAACGCAATGGGCGGCGATAGCTTTTTCCTCCAAGATTCCGGCATCAAAAAACCGCTCCACCGGGCTTTTACCAAAATTTTTGCGTGTGTATTCAACATCGGAGGCGGCTTCCGCGCAATGGACATGGCATCCGGCGCTGAGGGAACGCGCAGCTTCCGCGCATCGCCGCAGGGTATCCTCGCTGAGCGTGAATGAGGCGTGAAGACCGAACATGCCCCGCAACAAGGGCGATGGGTATTTATGGCAACGTTCGATGAAGCGAACATTCTCCCCGATTCCCGTATCTGCGGCTTGTGCGCCGTCGCGGTCGGAGACCTCATAGCAAAGGACGCCCCGCAGACCGATTTTTTCGAATATTTCCGCCATGACATCAAGCGAGCCGGCTATGGCGCGGGGGCTGGCATGATGGTCAATGATGGTGGTTGTTCCTTTGCGGATTGCCTGAATGAGCGGCAGCCAGGCGGAAAGCCGGACGGCTTCATCATCGAGAGCCTTGTCCAGCCGCCACCAAAGGCGTTCCAGAATTTGATTAAAGGCGACCGGCGGCTCGTCCCTGAGGGCAATGCCGCGCGACATTGTGCTGTAAAGGTGCATGTGGGCGTTGACAAATCCGGGCATCAGGATGCGCCCGCCGGCATCAAGCGGTTCAGGCTCTATATATTTTTGGCGCAGTTCCTCGCTCGAGCCGACATCTTCAATTTTATCTCCCTTGATATAGACCGCGCCATTTTCAATAATATTCCAGCCCTCATCCATCGTCAAAACGCAGGCATTATGAATTAGCATCTGTTGCCTCCTTCCATTCATGCATCACGAAAAAAGATATTTTTTTTCATGATATGCAAACGCAATGAAAAAACGACAAAATATTTTAGTAGAGTGATTTTTGGATTGTCGTCGGGCTTCTATTTATGGTGCAATTATAAATTGAAAAAAGGGCAAAAATTCATTGACACTGTAAGGGGCAGATATGTATATACATCTTATTAACTTGCTGAAGGAGTTGATGAAAATATGAAACGGTCTGAGATTAATCGCGCCATTGCAGATGCCATGCTCGCCTTTGAGCGCCATCATTGGCATCTGCCGCCGGAGCCCCGCTGGGACGTGACCGGCTTTGGGCTCGGCGATTTTTCAAAATATGGTCTTACGCTGGTCAATTTGGCAGAACTGCCGGAATATTGCGAAAAGATTATGTTTGCAAAACAGGGGCAGATTACGCCTATCCACAAACACAACGCAAAACAGGAGGATATCATCTGCCGCATTGGCGTTCTTGCCATTCAGATTTTTGCGCAGGATGAAAAGGGCGAGTGCCAGATTTCAAACGGCATCGCAAAAATCCTTCTTAACGGAAAGCCTGCCGAATTTGTGAGCGGGACGATTCTTTTCCTTAAATCAGGCGAGCGGGTGACGCTGAAAACAGGCTCCTTCCATCAGTTCTGGGCGGTCAGCGAATATTGCATCATCGGCGAGGTCTCCACATACAATGACGATGCTCATGACAATATCTTCACGAACAAGGACGTAGGTCGCTTCGAAGCTATTGACGAGGATGAACCAGCCTTGTATCGCCTTGTCTCCGATGAATAACAATATTACAAACAACGATTTAAAATTTGCGAATATAGGAAACAAGCATGAAAACAAAATCCGTAAAAAAAGTTTCTCAATCAAAGACGCGTCCTTACGATGTGGCGATGGCTGGGCATATCTGCTTCGACATTATTCCCGCATTTTTCGATAGCGGCTCGCGCGCTATTGAGGAGATTATCGCGCCGGGCAAGCTCGTCCAAGTAGGGGGCGCGGCGCTCTCCACTGGCGGTCCTGTTTCCAACACTGGCATCGGTCTCAAGACCTTTGGCATGAAGGTGGTCTTCATGGCAAAGGTGGGCGATGACGATATCGGCAGTTTGGTCATTCGCCGTTTGAAAAAACATGGTCATGCGGAGGGTGTTAAAATAGCGGCTGGCGAAGCGACATCCTATACTATTGCGCTGGCGCCACCGGGCATTGACCGCATCTTCCTTCATCATCCCGGTACAAACAACTCATTCACCAGCGCGGATATAGACTATTTGCTGGTCAAAAAGTGCCGCCATTTTCACATGGGCTATCCGCCGCTTATGCGGGCTTTATATTCCAACGGCGGGAGCGAATTGGTCGAGTGTTTTCGCAAGGCAAAAAAGGCGGGCGCTACAACATCGCTGGATATGGCGCTTCCTGATCCCGCAAGCGAGGCGGGTAAAACAGACTGGCGCTCAATTCTGGAAAAGCTCCTGCCTTATGTGGATATTTTCCTGCCGTCCATTGAGGAAGCGTTTGCCATGCTGGAGCCGAAAAACTTTTGGGCGCGGCGGAAAAAGGTGGGCGGCGCAGAGATTATTAATTCCATCGCCCCTGAGGAATACTCCCGTTTTGCGCGCGCCTTTATTGAAATGGGGTGCAAAATGACTTCTTTGAAATCGGGGCATCGCGGTTTTTATTTCCGCACGGGAAGTTCTGAAAGGTTTTCAGAAATGGGCGCGGCGCAGCCCAAAAATCCCGAGTTGTGGGGAGACCGCGAACTCTGGGCGACGGCTTATCATGTCCCCAAAATCGCCAGCGCCACCGGGTCGGGCGATTCCTCGATTGCCGGATTTCTTGCGGCTTTTCTGCGGGGCTACTCCCTTGAACGGTGCCTGCGGCTTGCCAATGTGTCGGGGTATCTGAACCTCCACGCCTTGGACGCCCTTTCGGGTCTTAAACCTTGGAAGGATGTGGAAGAGATTTTGGACGCCGGCAACCTTGAGCCGATTGACCCGAAGATTAATTCCGCCGGTTGGAAATTCGATGAGGAAAATAAAATCTTTACAGGACCCTGCCGCTGATAATATTCAGATGCGTCATAAAGGGGCGCCTGAATATGAATTTTGAAAAAAGGGAGTTTTTTGCCGTTGCGGGAGTTTTCTTGCTCCTCTGGCTGGTATTTTGCATTCCCCTTATCGTAGGCGGACAGGTTTTATCCGGCGGAGATTTAATCAATCAATACATCCCTTACAAACAGTTTTTCAAGGATTGGGTTTGGAAGGGTGTTTTCCCTTTATGGAATCCGCACATCTTCAGCGGGCGTCCTTTTCAGGCTGATATCCAGAACGGTCTATTTTATCCGCCCAACTGGCTCTGCCTGATTATGCCTCTTCCGATATTTTTCACAATCATCACCATTTTACATCTTTGGTTTGTTTCGTTAGGCGCTTATCTTTTATGCACAAGATGGCTCCGGCACAAGGCGGCGCGTTTTCTTTTTGCGTTTATTTACAGTTTTAATTCCTTTTTTACGGCGCGGCTTTATAGCGGCGTGGTTCTTTTTATTCTGACAGCCGCATGGACGCCGTGGATTCTTTATTATGCGGAGGATTGGTTTGAGCGCAGGGAAAAAAAGACGCCGGCAATGCTGGGATTGCTAATGGCGCTTCAGCTGCTTGCGGGCAGTCCGCAGGTGGCATTCTACACATGGCTCATGATGGCGGTTCTTTTTATTCTGCAATGGCTTCAAAAGGAAAAACGGGCGGGGCTTTTGACAGGTTATGCGGCGGCTGGCATCTTGATGGTGGGGCTGACGGCGTTGCAATTTATGCCGATGAAGGAGTTCATCGAACGCTCTTATGAACGCGCGCATGGCGCAGGCTGGGAATATATCACAGACGGCAGCCTTCAACCGCGCGCTTTGGCGACATTTTTAGCACCTAATTTTTTTGGGACACAGCGGCGCGAGGATATTTATTGGGGCAATCTGGGGTTCTGGGAATATAACGGATATATCGGCATCGCGCCTCTTTTTCTTGCGGGGCTTTTTTTGATTTTACGTCGGCAAGTCGGGGGCGGCGTTGATGAGCGCGTCAGGCAGACCCGCCGGCGGTGGAATCGGTTGTCATTGATTTTACTGATTGCATGGGCTACGTTAGCAACGGGCAAATACTCTCCCATCTTCAAATTCTTTTATCTTTTTTTTCCCGGCTTTAATCGCTTTCGCGTCCCTGGGAGAATGGTCATATTTTATCTCACCGCTATCTGCTATTTATCTTCGCTCTCTTTAGATATGATTATTCAGACGCTCAAAAATGCGGACGGGGAGGCGTCGGCGATTATGCGGCGAGGTTTGAGATTTTCCGCAATCGCCGCCTTTTGCCTTTTTATATTATGTGTTTTATGCCTCATCGCTCCCCTGCCTTTCATGAAATTGCTGGGAATAAAAGCTATCGTTTCGCCGAAAATCTTAAACGCTCTCACAGGACCGGTTCAAGAAATGATGGCGGCGAGCCGAAGGAGCATTCTCATTTTTGCCGCGAGTCTCATACTTGCGTGGGGCGCGGTTGCTGCCTTGCTCAGGCGAAAAGCAAAACCGCGGGACGCGTGCTGGATTCTGGCGTTGTGCGCCGTTGACCTTTTTTACTTTGGGATGCCCTTAATTGAAGCCGTGCCATGGCGAATGTTTTATGAAAAGATTTATCCCGATACCCAGCTGAGCCGATTTATCAGCGACGCCGCCAAGCAGCATCAGCGCATTGCGTGGACGGACAGTTTGATGGATTGGATGAACGACCAGAATCAGCCGGAACTTTACCCCAATCGCGGCATGATGAAAGGAATATTGGACATTCGCGGATACGATCCCATCTACATCGGCAAATATGGGGAGTTCTTCAACGCCATCAGCCGGTATCATGAACCCAAATCGCCCGGCGCATTTCTGCGGCTTATCCAGATATTCAATCCCCATCTGCTTTCCGCGCTGAACGTCCGCTACCTGCTATCCTATGAAAAATATGAATTCCCCGGATGGGAACTGAAAAAAAGTTTCACCTTTGGCTTGCAGATTTATGAGAATCAAAACCCGTTGGGAAGCGCATACCTTGCGGAGTCGTTTCCAATTGGGGAAAATGAATGGCATCTCATTCCGACCACGCTGGAAAACCCCAACTTCCCCATCGCTAATAGGGCGATGACGCAGGGAGGCAATCCGAATCTGGCAGAAAATAAAAAAGCCGCAGGGCAGAAGGAATCAGTTAAGTTGCTTTCATACACACCCAATCGAAGGGAGTATGAGGTGAAAGTTGGCGGTTCGGATATTCTCGTTTTCAGCGAGGCGTATTATCCCGGCTGGCGAGCCGCCATCAACGGCGCGGACGCCCTGCCGCACATCGCGAATCATGCCTTATGGGGCGTCTTCATTCCGCCGGGCAGACACAAAGTCGTTTGTTATTTCAGACCCTGGTCATTTGTCATCGGAGGGATTGTGAGCAGCCTGATGCTTATCGGGCTGATACTTTTTTTTATTTTGGAAAAATGGAAGAAAAGAAATATCATTACCCAGCCCTGACCGCGGATCTGGCTTTGATAGCGGAAGACGCGAAAGGCAAACAGCATGTGTTGCTTATTCAGCGGAAGAATCCACCCTTTGAGGGATATTGGGCGTTGCCGGGCGGGTTCATGGAAAAAAATGAGACGCTGTCCGCCTGCGCCGTCCGCGAATTTTTTGAGGAGACGGGTATTTGCATCGAAGAGGAACGCACAAAATTCCTGATGCTTGCGGATGCTCCAAATCGCGACCCGCGCGGACGTGTTGTCTCGGCGGTCTATATCGCCCAGTGCAGATTGGGGGAATTAACTCCGCAGGCAGGCGATGACGCGGGCGATGCGCAATGGTTTCCGATGGACGCCCCGCCGCCGCTGGCTTTTGACCACCAGAAAATCATTTCACAGGCGGCGCTTTTTAACAAGGGAGTCAAGGCGCGCTGATTTTTTCAAACTTGGTTCTGCGGGAGATTTTCCGGTTCCATGTTTGCATTTTTGTCTGGGCGCGCAGTATTGATATAAACAAGGTTGAGGATGTCCGCCGCCGCAATGCCTTACGTGTTTATTGTAATTATCCTTGATGATTCCTTTAATGTAATCTTATTTCGCTTCCGCATTTTTCTTTGAGATAATTGTTACTTTGACGGCATCAACACATCGCCCAGTTCCACATTTTTATTTTCGCCCGGATGGGCGGCGGTGAAGGAAACGGTTATATTGGCAGGCGCTTCCAGTTTTATGGAAAAGACGCCTTTGGGAACATTCAAAAGGACAAAGCGCCCATCGGGGAAGCTGGTTGTTGTGATGGTCTTGCCGCCGCCTGTCAGCGTCGCTTGCGCCTTTTCGATGGGCAGACGAGTCTGTGCGTCAAGGGCGCGTCCATTGAATGTGTTGGGGTCGGGAGTCATAAGAATGTCGCCAAGATTAATGTTGCCGTTATCAACAGCGGCGATTGATTTTTCAATGAAGCGATAGGCATAACCCCATGTTTGAAACTTATGGCTGCCTGCGGCGATATTATAAAGGATGAAATCGCCGTTGATGGCGCTGGCGGATTTCCATGCTGTTTGTGCGCCGCCATCCAGCTGAGCGACGGCATTGTAAACAGAGAGGCCGTTCTCGGCATCAAGGAGGCGTCCGTTCACAGTTCCGCCGATGGGAGTCAGCGAAATCTGTCCTATGTCTGTTGCGTTTCCGCTGGTTTGATCGAAGCTTTTTTGGGCGAATTGATAAGCCCAGCCCCATGTTTGAAGCTGGTGGCTGCCCGCCGGAATATCAACGAGAACAAAGCGTCCAGTGGCGTTGGTTGAAGTCGCGCGTCCGGCGGCGCCGCCGTCATACTGCACAACGGCGTTGAGAATCGGGCGCCCTGTTCCAGAATCCACAATCTGACCGCGTGCTGTATTAGGGACTATCTGGAATTGTTTGACGCCGACATCGGTTGCGCCTGTTGCGTTGACGGCGATGTCAAATTCCTGCGCGGTGTATGCATAATTCCAAGCCTGAAGTTTGTGCGATCCGGCGGTTACAAAGATGAGCATGAAGTAGCCTTGTGAGTCGGTGAGCGTGCGCCATTGAGCTCCGCCATCCAGTTGAACTGTTGCAGCGGGCAAGGGATCGCCGGTCTGCTTATCCACAAGACGCCCGACAACGGTTCCGCCGATTTTGCCGAGGGCAATTGTCCCGACATCGAGTTTGCCGCTGATTGGAACGTTTATCGCCTGATTTTTATATTCATAAGCGAATCCCCACATCTGGAGCTGATGGGCGCCTGACGCGACGCCATAGAGGTGAAAGCGCCCCTGCGCATCGCTGAACACGCGCAAAAAGCCTCCGTCAATCTGGGCGGTCGCCCCATTGACCGGTTTGCCGGTCTGGAAATCGGTAATTTTTCCTGTGACATAAATCGTTTGCGCGGGGGTGGCGGTCGGCGTTGGGGGCGGCGTGGGCGTAGGCGGCGGCGGGGTGGGCGTGGGCGTGACCGCAACCGTATAACCAACCGCAAGCGTTCCGGCTATTTTCATTTCTGCCGGGCTTTGATACGTCAGATTCAAAACTCGGAACGAACCTTCCGGAGCGCTCTCGTTGAAAGTCTTGCTGTTCCATGTGTCTGTCCGTTCATCAAACTCGTAAACCTTTGGGGTGTAGGAAATGGGCATCTCGGCGGTTGGCATGAGAATGGCAATCTTCACGCTTTCCGCGTTGAGCCAGATGCGGGAATCGAGCCAGATATCGAGAAAACGTATGGCGTCCGCCGGCGGGTGAACCTGCGGCGATTCTCGATAATGCGCCATGCCGATTACGGCGTTTTTAACAGGACTTTTTAGCGCGGCGTTGATACGGCAGTTGTAAGAATCCGCAAATGATGATTGAAGAACGTGTTTTGCGCCAGAGGGAATGCTGTTGAAACCTTCCTGAATAAATCCTTCAACTTTAGAAGAGGCAAGATAGGGCTTATAGGCGACTTTGGGCAATGTGGTTGCGGGATTGGAAGGTCCGGACGGTGAGCCCCAGTAACAGTTGCGGGCATCAGATTGCTGTGCAAAGGAGCGCAAATAAGCCGTTGCGGTTCCGAGCTGGAAGGAACATTTTGAAAAAACGGCTGTTGTGTTTTGATAAATGAACGCCTGCGAATTGGCGAAGAGCGGGGATTTCATATTCCCGAAAAATGCGCTTCTGGCGACGGAGAGTTGGTCGAGGGCGTTGTCAACATAAAGCCCTTCTTCATTGGCGCCGGTTACGATTAGGTTTTCCAAACTTATGGGACCGATTTCAGCGCTTTTATTAATATCAAAAATCATAATATTTTTTGTCTTGCCGCGGAAACAGGCATTGTTGCGAAAGATGATATTTTTGCTGCGTCCTACCATTGAGGCGCCGACTTTGCTGCGGTCAGAAGGATGATAAAAAATCAGCGAAGCGGGCTCGGCGGTGCCTGCAACGTTTCCCAGAATATTGAATTCCGCCAGCAATCGGCTATTCCCATCTATGCCGATGGCGCCGTTGTCGTTATTCAGGATGGTATTGTATCGGGCGACAATATTGCTGCCATATCCCGTGCCGGGCGCGCCGCTGGGATTTCTATCTCCGCCGATGCCGAGCACATTATTTCCCGCGATGTAATTTCCATAAGCCGTGATGTCGCCATCCCATCCATAAATCCCGTTATCCATGCTGTCCAAAATAAAGTTATCCGTTATGACGACAGTTGAGTTTTCAATATAAAAATGGTCGTTGAGTTCTGTATATTTTGAATAATTACCGGAAATAAAGGCTTGTCCCCTCGTAATATTGATAACAGGACCGCGCCGGGTTTCCGTAAATGTGTTGCCCTCTATATTGGCGGCGCTTTCCAAAACGACAACGGCGGTAAGGGCGCCTTTTATGATGTTGTCCTCTATAAGGATGTTTTGCTTTCCTTCTATAACGGCGATAAGATCGCCTTGCCGGTTGACAGGCGCAGTAGAGGAATCCAATATGCAGCGGGAGATGCGGCATTCTTTTGCGGCGGAAGATTTGTAATATTGGGCGGTTTTTGTGCAATTAATGAATGAGGAATCCTCAAGGATTCCCGAAGATTCCACAAAATTGGCAGCGAACTCTCCCACGTTTGTGAATGCGGAGTTTTTGATGCGGGCGGCGCCGCCGTTCCAAACCGCCACCGCCTCAAAGGGAATATTGATGAATTGGGAGTCGGCGACTGTGAGCGTGGATGCGTTGTTCACAATACCGCGCGCGCCGGTTTTGAAATCTTTGAATTCGCACTGTTCGACCGTGCAGTTAGCGCCGCCGTTCAGCCAGATACCGGTATCGGTAATACGAAGGAAATTGCATTGCTTTATCAGCACGTTGCCAGCTGAATTGATAAAGATGCCATTTGCTGTGTCGGCAAATGTGATTCCTGTGTAGTCCTGCAAAGCGGCGGAGAGCGCTGTCAATTTTCCGCCGCCGGCAACGGTCAGATTGCTGAGCGAAATTTGATTTTCCGCCTCAATGAGCCATTCTTCGCCGTCGGGGATAAAAATAGTGGCGCCGTTGCCTACGATTTTGATATCTTCTTTGGTATTCCCATAAAGCACATACGTCGAGCCGGGTTTGAGCGTTGCTTCAATTTGACCTTCGGTTGACCTTGTCCATGGAATTAAAGAGGCATCCGGTTTTTGACCAAAGGCGTAGGGCAATATCATTGCCAAAAATGCGCACCATATAATTGCGATTTTTTTTGCCACTTGGAACCTTTTTTAATCATATCGGGCGAAAGGCGTGAAACCAAATCGCCGGCGATTTTTATTTTATTTCAACGTAAAAATTTTTTTTCTGAATAAATGTGCCGTGTGGTCAATGGCAAAATATGGATTTTTTTGGGAGCACGCGGCTTATTTTTTTTAAGATTTGCTGGCTTTATGCTCGGGGTGTTTGCTGAGATAATCCTCGATGGCGGCGCGGATGCCATCCTCGGCAAGGACGGAGCAATGGTGTTTTTCCGGCGGCAGCCCCCCTAAAGCATTGACAACTTCCTTGTTTGTTATCTTCAAAGCCTCTTCAATCGTTTTGCCTTTAACCATCTGCGTGGCGATGGAGGAGGTGGCGATTGCCGCCGCGCATCCGAGCGTCAGAAATTTAATATCATAAATAACGTTGTCCTTAACCTTGATGAATATTTGCATGATGTCGCCGCATTGGGCATTGCCCACCTTGCCGATGCCGTCGGCATCCGGCATGCGTCCCACATTTTGGGGATTCATAAAAGTTTCGATAACTTTTTCCGTATATAGTTGCATAGGGTTCTCCTTTTATTGAACCGGGGTTTCGGGCGACATGGCGCGCAGATTGCGAATGATTGCGGGGAATGTTTCGATGACGCGGTCAATTTCCGCCGCCGTTGTGGTTCGCCCGAGGCTGAACCGCACCGAGCCATGCGCTGTTTCCACAGGCACTCCCATCGCCAGAAGTACGTGCGAGGGGTCAAGCGAGCCGGAGGTGCAGGCGGAGCCGGAAGAGACTTCGATGCCGAGGGCATCCAAATGGAGCAGAATCGCCTCCCCCTCCACCCATTTGACGCAAATCATCAATGTATTGGGGATGGATTTTTCGGGGTTGGTTGCCACAATAATATCAGGAACGTTCTCTTTAATTCCATTCAGGAGGCGGTTGCGCAGGCTGCGCTCGCGTTCGGCATCGGCATGGCTTTTCATCAAGGCGAGCTCCGCCGCTTTTCCAAGCCCGATAATGCCGGGCACGTTTTCAGTTCCCCCGCGGCGATTCCATTCGTGCGAGCCGCCATGAAAAAGGCTCATCATCCTTGTTCCTTTTTTAATAAAGAGCGCGCCAACGCCTTTGGGTCCATAAATTTTGTGTCCTGAAAGGGAGAGCAGGTTTACACCCAAGTCCGCAACGTTGACAGGTATTTTGCCGACGCTTTGGACGGCATCGGTATGCACCGCGATGCCTCTCTCTTTGCCGATGCGGGAAATTTCTGCAATCGGCTGAATGGCGCCTGTTTCATTATTGGCGTGCATCACCGTGATGAGGATGGTTTTATCCGTGATGGTTTGACGCAGTTCTTCAATGTTAATGATGCCATCTCTGTCCACGCCGATATAGCTGACAGCAAAACCTTGTTTTTCCAGCCATTTGCAAGATTTCAACACGGCATGATGCTCAATGGCGGATGTGATGATGTGGTTGCCTTTTTCGCGCAGGGCAAAAGCAACGCCCTTTATGGCAAGATTATCCGCCTCCGTGCCGCCGGATGTGACGATAATTTCCTCCGGCTGGGCGTTGATGAGTTTTGCCACTTTTTCGCGAGCGGCGCCGACCGCCTGACGCGCCTCCCGTCCGTGGGCATAAATGCTGGAAGGGTTCCCAAAATTATCGCCCAGGAAAGGAAGCATCGCATCGCGCACTTCTGAATCCACCGGCGTTGTGGCGTTGTGGTCAAGGTAGATGATATTGGACATGGTTTGAACCTCCCCAATAACAAAGGGTTATTGACGGATAATAATCGAGGCATCAACGCCGAGCGGAAATATTAGCAGCCGCCGCAACAAGAACATCCGCCGGATTTTTTTTCTTCGGGGGTTTCGCCATTCAATTCGGCAAGGAGTCCCTTCAAATCAACTCCATACATTCTGGAGACGTCGCCGATTTTCAGGATGCCCATTTCCAGAGCTGCCATGGGGCAGCTGACGCAGGGCAGTCGAAACTTGCTCAGAGTTTTAGCCGCATTGGGTCTTTTCATGATATCGCCTAAGAGTGTATCTTCGGTAATTTTTTCTGACATTTTTTATTCCTCCAGAATAAATTAAAATTATTAAGTTCGGTTTTCATCGCATGACAAATCTTTGTCAATATTCAATTATTTTCGCTTTTCATCTTTGTTCGCATCGGATTCTTTGAGCATGTCCTCAAGAAGCGCGATTCGTTCTTCGAGTTTGCTTTGCTGCACCGCCCAGTAGCGAATGGCTTCCGCAACGGGGTCGGGGAGTTTATTGTGTGCAAGGTCCTGCTTATGGTCGGGAGGCTCTGCGCCCACGATGCGTCCGGGAACGCCGATAGCGGTTGCTCCCGGGGGCACGTCGCGGATGATAACCGAGCCTGCGCCGATTTTGCAGCCGTCGCCAAGTATGATGGCGCCGAGGACAATGGCGCCGGAGCCGATGGTGACATTATTGCCTAATGTTGGGTGCCTTTTCTTTTTTTCTAAAGTTGTGCCGCCGAGAACGATTCCCTGATAAAGCGTGCAATCCTCGCCAATCTCTGTCGTTTCGCCAATCACAACGCCCATGCCGTGATCTATGAAGAAACGGCGTCCGATGGTTGCGCCGGGATGGATTTCTATTCCCGTTAAAAACCTGTTGCAGTGGGAAATAAAACGGGGCAGCCACCGAAAACCGTTCTTCCAAAAATAATGGGCGATGCGGTGCAGCCAGATGGCGTGCAGCCCGGGATAACAAGTCAGGACTTCAAGTCGGCTGCGCGCTGCCGGGTCTTTTTCAAAAACGTTTTGGATATCCTCCTTGATTATATTAAACACGATGCACCCCCTTAAATTTGATTTAACGCCTGCTCAAGGTCGCTTGTTATATCGTCAATATGTTCGATTCCGATGGAAAGACGCACCAGTTCGGGCTTGATGCCGCCCGCGCGCTGTTCTTGTTCCGTCAGCTGAGAATGGGTTGTGCTTGCGGGATGAATCGCCAGCGATTTGGCGTCGCCCACATTGGCAAGATGGGAAAAAAGGCGCAGGCTGTTTATGAATTTTTCCCCAGCCGCACGCCCGCCCTTTACGCCGAATACGACCATGCCGCCAAATCCATTTTTCAGATAGCGGGACGCTACCGGACTTGCCGGGTCATCCGGCAGACCTGGATAGCGCACCCAATCTACCTTTTTGTGGTTTTTCAGATATTGCGCCGCGGCAAGCGCGTTCTGGCTGTGGCGCTCCATCCGCAGAGGAAGCGTTTCAATTCCTTGCAGGAATATCCATGAGTTATCGGGCGAGATGCACGCGCCCAGATTGCGCAGCGGCACAAGCCTCATCCGCATAATAAAGGCGACGGGATTCAAATCGCCCAAATCATGGGCAAATCGCAAATCATGATAACTGCCCTCCGGCTGATTATAAAGGGTGAATTTTTCATTCGTCCAGTCGAACTTTCCCGAATCCACCACGATGCCGCCGATGCCGGCGCCATGCCCGCCCAGCCACTTGGTCAATGAGTGTATCACGACATCCGCTCCGTGTTCGATTGGGCGCAAAAGATAAGGCGTTGTGAACGTTGAATCCACAAGCAGGGGGAGGTTATGGGCGTGGGCGATGTCCGCCACGGCGCGGATGTCCGTGAAATCCAACGCCGGATTGCCGATGGTTTCAATGAAGAGGAGGCGCGTTTTGGGCGTGATGGCTTTGTCAAAATTTTCCGAATTCAGCGGGTCAACAAAATGAGTTTTGATGCCGAATTGCGGCAGGATGTTATTGAACATGGTGAAAGTCCCGCCATAGAGGTTGTTTGCGGAAACGATTTCATCCCCCGCCGCGCAGATGTTAATCACGGAATAAAATATGGCGGAGGTTCCAGAGGAAAGAGCAAGGGCTGCGGCTCCGCCTTCGAGCGCCGCCACGCGTTTTTCAAGAATATCTTGAGTGGGATTCATGATGCGTGTATAGATGTTTCCCATCTCCTTCAAGCTGAAAAGATCCGCCGCATGGGAGGCGCTTTTGAAAATATATGAACTTGTGCGATAAACCGGCACGGCTCTTGAAAGCGTTGCCGGATCCGGCTCCTGTCCCGCATGAAGCGCCAAGGTTTCAATTTTATGGTTCATTTTATTCTCCTTAAAAAATGCCTATTTCCAATCCGCCACAGGAGGATTAATTACTCTTGAAACAACCACGTGCTTAGGTATCGTTCGCCCGTATCCGGCATAATCGCCACAATAAGTTTGCCTTTATTTTCCTCTCGTTTGGCGCTCTGAATCGCCGCCCACGCCGCCGCGCCGGATGAAATGCCGACAAACAACCCCTCTTCCTTTGCCAGACGCCGAGCCGTGTTGCCCGCATCCTCGTTTGACACAACGACAATTTCGTCAAGCAGTTCGCTTTTGAGGACATCGGGGACGAATCCCGCGCCAATGCCTTGAATCTTGTGCGGACCGGGTTCGCCGCCGGAAAGGACGGGCGAGGCGGCGGGTTCGACGGCGATTATTTTCAGCGATTTCTTGCGAGGTTTGAGAGCCTCGGCAATGCCTGTAATTGTGCCGCCGGTTCCAACGCCCACAACAATGATATCAACCTTGCCGTCCGTATCGCGCCAAATTTCCTCCGCCGTTGTCTTGCGGTGAATTGCAGGGTTGGCGGGGTTGCTGAATTGCTGCGGAATGTATGAATTGGGAAATTCTTTGGCAAGTTCGCGCGCCTTTTCCACCGCGCCGGTCATGCCTTTTGCACCCTCTGTCAAAATCACTTTTGCGCCAAAGGCTTTAATGAGCATCCTCCGCTCAATGGACATGGTGTCCGGCATTGTGAGGATGAGTTTATATCCTTTTGTTGCGCAGACAAAAGCAAGACCGATGCCGGTGTTGCCGCTGGTCGGTTCGATGATGATAGTGTCTTTGTTTATCAGACCGCGCTGTTCTGCGTCCTCAATCATAGAAACGGCAATGCGTTCTTTGACGCTGGAGGCGGGATTGAATGATTCCAGTTTGACGGCAACGGTAGCGGGCAGCCCTTGTGTGAGTCTATTGAGGCGAACCAGCGGGGTGTTCCCCACCAGTTCGAGGATGTTGTTTGCGATTTTTGCCATTTAATTTTCCCTCCGTTAAATATAATAAATTGATTCCGGCGTTTTATTCTTGTGTTTTTCCGCAAATTGTTTCAGCGTAATGGATTGAAGCGTGCTTGCCATATTTTCTGAAACGGCAGACCAGAGGTCATGGCTGGGGCAATCGGCGGAGCGGGAACAGGCTCCCGGTGTTTCCACGCATTCCACCAGCGATAAAGAACCTTCCAAGGCTTCCACCACATCTTTCATTGTAATTTCATCCGGTTTACGCGCGAGGTAGTATCCGCCATGCGCGCCGCGTTCGGCGCGAATCAGCCCTGCCGTTTTGAGCGGGAGGATTAAATTGCCGAGATACTTATCGGGGATATTCTGCCTTCGCGCTATCTCCTTAAGGTAGATAGGACCTTCGCCGTAATGCAGGGCAAGCTCCATCATGAAACGTGTTCCATATCTGCTTCGTGTTGAGAGTTTCAATTCCGCACACCTTAAAAAATTTTTCTTTCAATCAACAACTCATCAATTACTATTAATATAATAGTAATAGTGTAGATTGTCTTTTTGTGTCAACTGTTTTTTTGTCTTTTCTTGACAGAAGTGCGGCAGTTCCATCAGTAAGATAAAAAATATTATGTTTTCTGAAAGAATAAATCCATGAAAAGTTTATTAAAGACGTTCAAGATGGGCGGTGTGCATCCGTTGGAGAACAAGGAAAGAACGGCTGGGCTGCCGATTGAGAGATTTGCCGCGCCCAAAAAGGCGGCGATTCCTTTGAGCATGCACCTTGGCGCGCCTTGCGAACCGATTGTCAAAAAGGGCGAATCGGTCAGAACGGGGCAGAAAATCGCCGATAGCGACAAGGCGGTCTCCGCGCCGATTCACGCTTCTATTACAGGCACGGTGAAGGCTATTGAGCATTTCAATCATCCACTTGGACCTCGCGTCAGGTCCATCATTATAGAAGGCGACGGGACGGATACATGGATCGAGGGGGTTGAGCCTTCGCTTTTTGACAAGGATGCGCCTTGCGAGGTGGATTTTTCCAAGTCGGCGGAATTCCTTTCCAAAATTCGGGAAGCGGGAATTGTGGGCATGGGCGGCGCGACTTTTCCAACCCATATAAAACTCTCTCCCCCGCCGGATAAAAAGATTGATACGCTCATCCTGAATGGCGCGGAATGCGAGCCTTATCTGACCGCCGACCACGTTTTGATGCTGGAGCGTCCGCGCTCCATCCTGCTTGGCATGCGCATCATGCAAGAAATTCTGAAAGTTCAAAACGTTATCATCTCTATTGAGAATAACAAACCGGATGCTGTTGAGGCGATGCGCAAGGCAGCGGAGGGTTATGCCGACGTAACAATCGCAGTCTGTCAGACGCGTTATCCTGAAGGGGGCGAAAAGCAACTCATCAATGCCGTTCTTGGACGCGAGGTTCCCAGCGGCAAACTTCCCATGGAGGTGGGCAGCGTCGTTCAGAATGTTGGCACCGCATTCGCCGTTTATGAGGCTGTTGCGCTGCATAAGCCGCTCATTGAGCGAGTCTTGACGGTAACCGGACCCGCTATCCGGCATCCGAAGAACCTTCTTGCGCGCATCGGGACGCCTTTCAAGGATATTTTGAATTATTGCGGTTATGAGGATCAGGAAAATAACAAGGTGATTATGGGCGGACCGATGATGGGCAAGGCGCAAAAGTATCTGGATGTGCCTGTGGTCAAAGGGACGTCGGGTATATTGGGCATCACCGCCGCAGAGGTTGTGGTTATGGAGCATCGCCCTTGCATCCGCTGCGGGCAATGCGTGCAGGCATGTCCGATGGGGTTGAATCCGACGCTGCTGGCGGCGAGCGTGGAAAATGAGGATATGGACGATCTTTTAAAGAACGGTTTGATGGATTGTATGGAATGCGGTGCCTGCGCCTTCATCTGCCCCTCGCAGCGCCAGTTGGTGCATTGGATCGCCGTGGGGAAGATGCGAGTCAAGAGATAAATGCGCCATCTAAATCGGTTTGGTAATTAAATACAAAAACCTTTGTTAAGGGAGCCAAAAGGCTGAGAATGTTTCGCGAGTTATATCAAGCGCGGGAATTGGTTTGGAACTTGGTCAAGCGCGACCTCAAGACGCGGTATAAATCGTCTGTGCTTGGTTTTTTCTGGTCATTCGGCAAACCTCTTTTTTTGATGCTGATTTTATGGTTTGTGTTCACAACGGTATTGCGCCTGCCGGAATTCAAGAAACGGAATCCCGATTTCCCTTTTGCCTTGCATCTTTTGTCGGGCGTGCTGGCTTGGTCGTTTTTTACGGGGGGTCTTTCGGATGCCATGCACTCGATTTATGCCAATTCCAATTTAGTCAAAAAGGTCAAATTGAACCCGGCGGTGTTTCCGGTCTCGGCAATTTTGTCGCACCTGATTAATTATATATTCTCCCTTTTGGCGTTATTTTGTTTTATGATTGCATATCGGACGCCGCTGAGTCCTCATATTTTGCTGCTGCCGGTGTTAATTTTTATGCAGACCTTTCTGATGCTTTCGCTTTCTTTGATATTATCTTCGCTTTATGTATTTTATCGTGATGTTGGTTCGATTTTGGAGATTACGTTGACGGGATGGTTTTACGCCACTCCGATTATTTATCCTTTTTGGCTGGCGGCGGCGGAGATTCCAAAACGTTTTTCCATTTGGGCGAGCTATGTTTATCTCTTAAATCCCATAACTCCTTTGGTGGTAGCGTATCGCAGGGTTTTATTTCATGCCTTGCTGCCCACGCCGGAGATGCCGGATGTTTTTTTGATATACTATCTGCTTTACGTTTTGGCGCTATCGGTGATAATGTATAATATCTTTGTCCGCATATTTTCCCGCCTTGCCGTCCGCTTTGCCGACGAATCTTAGTTTTTTTAAAAAACATTTTTAATATTGACATAAACCACCGAAAGGGTGCATACTATATTTGTTGATTGGGAAAGATTAAATTTTTGGAAGAGGAGATTTTCGATAGGGTGTGGTATGATATTTGCTGATTTAATTATGAATGAAATAGAAAGGCGGTATGACCCTTGCTTTTGCACACGTTGTCAACTCTTGCCCGGCTTCATGAATTGAATTTCAGCAAGGCGGGGGAAACAGTCAAGGGCAACCTTGAAAAAAAACACTGCGAGTCGGAAATCTCCAGCGAGATTCTGAAACAATACCATATTGTAGCTGAGCGGTATGGAAAAACCGCTTTAGTTCCGATTCAGAAGAATACCTGCACCGGTTGCTTTATCACCCAGCCGCGCACCGGGCCCAAAGAACTCGCCCCCGGTATTTATCAATGCACGCATTGCCGGCGTTTTCTTTTCTCCCCAGATGATCTTTTATGAAGAGTCGGGACAATAATATAATCTTAGGCAGATGCCCGATAGTTAAAAGGGCCAGGGCCAGATTTTGCAAATAATAACGCTGGCTATCATGCCCGCTATGTCTCCCGATAAACATGCCGCCACAGCATAGCGCGTCCTGCGCACTCCCACGGCTCCTAAATATACCGCTAAGACATAAAATGTGGTTTCCGTGCTTCCCTGAATGCAGGAAGTAATCAATCCGTCCATGCTGTCCGGTCCGTATGTCTTAAAGATGTCAATCATAACCGCGCGGGCGCCGCCGCCGGATAGAGGTCGTATCAGACAAAGAGGCAGGATGGATGACGGCACGCCGAAATAATTCATGACGGGCGCGACAAGGCGGTTGATTAACCCCTCCGCGCCGCCCCCGCGAAAGATGCCGATGACAAAAAGGATTGCCACAAGGTAGGGTATTATGCGGATGGCAACGTTGAACCCTTCTTTGGCGCCCTCGACAAACACCTCATATACTTTCACCCTTTTGATAAAATAGGCATATCCGGCAATCCCAATGACAATAAGCGGAATGCACCATTGCGAAAAAACGTCTATCAGCGATATGATGATGCGCCCCGCTGTCAAAGGCTTTGATTCGGCGGGCTCCGCAGCGGCGGATGTTTCCTGCGCGGCGGACGCTGCGGCAGGCGCGGAAGGGGCGGTT
This sequence comes from candidate division BRC1 bacterium ADurb.Bin183, assembly GCA_002070185.1. Lineage (GTDB taxonomy): Bacteria > Sumerlaeota > Sumerlaeia > MWCT01 > MWCT01 > MWCT01. The sequence goes on along the minus strand of MWCT01000017.1, from coordinate 14,402 downwards.
GTTTGTGCGAGGATAATAGTTGTGACCATCATAGATATCATCATCGCCATGAGAAAATATATTAATCCCCAAGATTGAAATCGCTTCATTTTTTATCCTCCCGATTGAGTTGGGCAGAACGCCGTCATGATTCTTTGGACGCTTCAGCCTCCGCCAGGGCGTTCAAATCCTTGCCCGCTAAAAATTCATCGTAGTAATCGCGCGTGGGTTTGGAGAATTTTGCCAAGAGATAGGCGGCGGCAATACCGCAGGCTGTGGAGCAGGTGGTAGCCAGCAGGGCGGGTCCTAAAATAATCTGCGGGTTTTGCGAGCCGGTTGTGGCGCGAAATGCCATGACGCTGAAAGGAATGAGTGTGATGCTGGAGGTGTTTATGGCAAGGAACATAATCATGGCATTCGAGGCGGTGTCCTTTTCGGCGTTGAGCGTCTGGAGTTCCTTCATGGCTTTGAGCCCGATGGGCGTGGCGGCGTTGTCCAGTCCGAGCATGTTTGCCGCCATGTTCATGAGCATGGCTCCCATAGCGGGATGATTTGCCGGCACGCGCGGAAAAAGTCTAATCATAATCGGACGGAGGAGGTTGACAAGGGCGCTGACCAGTCCGGATTCGTCAGCGATTTTCATAATTCCAAGCCAGAGCGCCATCAACCCGATGTAATCAAGGCAGATTTTGACAGCGGTCTCGACCATATCCTTGATTTTATCTGTGATTTCTTTGCCTTTGAGTTTGAGGGCGTCAATGCGCTGCTCAAACGTATCCGCCTTCAAGGCGGCGTCAATGGAGTTTCCCATTCCAACGACAATTCCCAGAATAATTAAAATGATAAAAACATGATTCAACATGAAAGATTCACCCCCTTTTGGTTCGAAATGAAATTATAACGATTTGCAAAAAGATGACTTAGGACAAATAGGCACAGTTTAAAAGTCAAGTAAAACCGATATACGGAATTGAATTTTATTTGTAATTGACTTCACACACAAAGTGGAGGATATTTCTCTTGTTTTTGTGTTCATGAAAAGAACACCAGCGACAAATCGGGAAGGTGAAAATGACCAAGATTGGCTTTATTTTTCCGGGGCAAGGGTCTCAATATGTGGGCATGGGCAAGGCGCTTTATGACGCTTTTGATGTAGCTAAAAGGCTTTTTGCCCGAGCGGATGAGATGCTTGGTTATCCTTTGAGCAAAATATGTTTTGAAGGACCGGAGGAGGAACTGAAAAAAACGGGCAATACCCAGCCCGGAATTTTTGTGGTCAGCGCAATTGTGCAGACGCTCCTGAAAGAGCGCGGGATGCGTCCCGATGCCGCCGCCGGGCATAGTCTTGGAGAATATGCGGCTCTTTATTGCGCTGGGGCTCTGGAATTTGACGATGCGCTGCGCCTTGTGATGGAGCGAGGCAAAGCTATGAATGCCGCCGCCGAGGCTTCCAAAGGCGCAATGGCAGCGGTCATGGGGCTGGATGCCGCCAAACTGGCTGAGGTCTGCCAGCAAGCTGCCGCAAAAGGCGTGTGTCAAATCGCCAACATCAATTCGCAGGACCAACTGGTTATAACAGGCGCAGCAGAGGCTGTGGCAATAGCCTCCGAAGCCGCCAAAGCCGCCGGCGCCAAACGCGCCATACCGCTGCCTGTGCATGGGGCGTTCCATTCTCCGCTCATGGAAAGCGCCGCCGCCCATCTGAAAAACGTGCTTCGGGATATACCCATCAAGGCGCCTGAAATTGCGTTCATCAACAACGCAGATGCGGCGTTTCTGACCGAGCCCGAAGCCATCCGCGACTCGCTGGCGCGGCAGGTAACCAGCTGTGTGCGGTGGGTGGAATCCATCGAGAAGCTGGCTTCCTCCGGCATAACCTCAATGGTGGAGGCGGGACCGGGCAAGGTTCTTCAGGGGTTAGTTAAAAGAATCAACAAAGACATTCCTGTTGTTAGTTGCGATACGCCGGAAACGGTGCGAACGCTCAGCGGACAGTAGTCTGTTGTTGTTTAATTCAAAACGAGTTTTGTATTTTTTACTGACATTAATTCTGTTTTCAATCCGCCTGAGGCGGATCAATTGATTCGGGAGGTGGGATATGCTTAACGGGCAAGTTGCGCTGGTAACAGGAGCCGGGCGGGGCATCGGACGAGCGATTGCGCTGGCTCTGGCAAAAAACGGCGCGGATATCGTCATCAGCGATATTATGAAGGAGAGCGTGGATGAGGCGGTCAAGGAGGTTGAGGCGCTGGGACGCAAAGCGCTGGGAATCCTTGGCGACGTTTCCAAATTTGCCGATTGTGAAGCCATGGTCAACGCCGGCAAGGACGCCTTTGGCAAGATTGACATCCTTGTCAATAATGCAGGCATCACCCGCGACAACCTCATCATGCGGATGAGCGAAGAAGATTGGGACGCCGTAATTGCCGTGAATCTCAAAAGCGTGTTCAACTGCTGCAAAGCGGTCTGCCGTCTGATGATGAAGCAAAAAGGCGGACGCATCATCAATATTTCCTCGGTTGTGGGGCTGATGGGGAACGCCGGGCAGGCGAATTACTCCGCCAGCAAAGCGGGGATTATCGGCTTGACCAAGACGCTTGCCAAAGAATTTGCCTCGCGCGGGATTCTTGTCAACGCGATTGCCCCCGGGTTTATTCGCACCAAGATGACCGATTTTCTCAATGATGAGCAGCGGGCGGCGCTTATGAAATTAATCCCGCTGGAAAAGATGGGCGAACCGGAAGATGTGGCGAATGCCGTTCTTTTTCTGGCATCCCCGCTGTCATCCTACATCACGGGACAGGTAATTCCAGTGGATGGCGGAATGGCGATATAATAAGATTCGCACTCACACAACGAAAAAAATAATCTATTAAGCTCGGAGGATCGTTTTATCTCGGGGATATATGTAATGTTCTATTATGGTTTTTCCTAAGGAGTGCACGGCAGGTTTTACCACCCTGAAGCTAAATTGAATCTGCCGATATATCTAAATGATTAGGTTAGGGATTTTGTTGAAGATATTGCCCTCAAGAAAAAACAAAAAGAAAGCAGGAACGATGAAATAATTGAAGTTCCCGCCAACTTAATTTCGGTTGGGGAGGGAGTCAATGGATGAATTGAAACGTGAAATCGAAAAATTTCAAGAAGCACGCCTGAAAGTTTATCAAGGGCAACAAAGTCAAATCCAAAGAGATGTAAACTCGGTTGAGCAGGTATCAAGAGATCATATTGGACGTTGGTTTTTCGAATTACTTCAAAATTGCGATGATGCTCACGCAACCGAGGTAAGTCTTCATATAACCGAAGATATGATATATATGGCAGATAATGGAGTTGGATTTCAGCATAGTGCCGTTGATTCTATTTGCGGGGCATACTTATCCGACAAACTATCGGGGACAATTGGCAGAAAAGGTATTGGGTTTAAAGCCGTATATTTAATTACCGACAATCCTCAAATATTTACTATAAATGGCGAAGGGTTGGAATTTTCTTCTCAGCACACACAAAAATGGTTAAAAGAAAACAATTTTCCAACTACTCATATACCATATCAATGGATACCCTTTTATATTTCCCGAAGTGACGAAGAAAAAAAAGATTCAGTACTACAAAAATTACACAACTTTAAAACGGTTATTAAACTTCGAATTCGCCCAGGCAAAATGGAAGATGCGCTTAAACAAATACAGATACCCGAACATGTTATTCTCACATTTAACCATATCGTATCTGTATCCATTCATAGCAAAAACAATAATATTGAAAATTATAAGTTATCGATTCCCGAGGGACGTAATAAAGAAACATGGAAAATCATTGATTCCCGAAAAAAAGACAATGCCACCAATTGGAGAGTATTGAAAACCAATGAACCCCTTCCTGACAATATACTTTTAGAACTTAATGAAAATGAGCGCGAAAGAATCAAAAAGGACGGAGTCAGCTTTATTGTGGCAGCACCTTTGGGTCAGAATGACATTGTTAACCCCACAGATGATTATTTACCTTTGCATGTTTTTTATCCAACGGAAGAAAAATCACCCGTTCGATTATTACTTCATGCAGAATTTCAAGTTAAAAGCGATAGAACAGAAATAAACCCCAAAATAAATGATAGCAAATTTAACCGTTGGATTGCCGAGAAATTAAGCAACCTAATTATCGAGTTTGTCGAAAAATCTTATGATAAAAAAGATCCACACGCCAATATCTCTCTGCTCAAACCATGGGATAACAGAAACTCCCATGATACAACTAAAAGCCTATGGGATATAATTAAGACCTATGCGCAGAAGGAACTTCTATTATCAGATTCGTCGGGAGCACCTTGCCTTCGATTCAAAGATGCTTCAATGCTGTCAGTGACAGTTAAATTCAATGAAGCGCGTCAATTACTCTCCGAGACAGAATATCATAAACGGCTTATTCATCCATCATTTGATATAAATAATGACGCCCAAAAGGCTCTCAAAGAACTGGAAATACAGCATTTTGATAACGATACTCTTATAAATGCTATTTTAGAATATGCCCCCCAAATAAAAGATAAACACGAATGGTTATGGGCATGTTGGGAATGGCTTGCGGAATGGTTAGATGAAAAACAATGGGGAGATGAGCGAAAAAATGCTATCGAACAAATCGGGCAATTACCAATAATTCCTGTTTCCTGCAAGTTGAAATCAGGCAATGAATTAAATGGGTATATTGTGACTTGGAAAAAAGATCTTAGGACAATATCTATTCCCGATTGGCTACCCTTGAAGTATATTGATGATTGGTTCTGTGATTTAATAATCAACCCGTTCTTCAATAAAAAGAACAAGCAAAACGATCCAATGTATTTACTTTTGGAACAACAAAATATCCGCAAACCGGATAATAAAACGATATCTGACGCATTGGAAAAGGCAATAAAAGACTATTGGGAAAAACCCTCTGATGATCCTTCCCGCTTTTTTGATTTTATATTTAATCATTCTAAAGACGATATTATCGAGTTTGAAATATTCAAAGATTGTCCTATATTGGCGCGATTTGACAATAAAGACAAATGGGTTAAGGCCAATACGGCTTATTTTGGTCATGAATGGGGAAATGATATTCTGGAGGAACTATATAAAGGAATTCCAAGCGTTGCATGGGCAAAACCCAACACCGCAGATAAGGAAAATGAGCAAAGGATACTGTCTTCATTGGGTGTTGTTTCTTATCCAAGAATTCTTGTTCTCAATAAAGCCGTTAACAAAAGTGATTTTCCTGAGTCATATTTTGAACGTCAAATTGTCGAATTAAATAAAATTCATAAACAAAAAAATGACCACGGTGGGTACATATATGATTTCTCCGTTAGTGAGACGAATTTTGACATGATTCAAATCGCAAATCTATCTGAAAAGCAAGCGGTTATTGTGATTACTCTTTTGTCCCAAAATTGGAATTATTATAAAAAGCAAAAAGAGGATCTAGCAACTTATCGTCCGGGGCGCTGTTACAAAGTTAGAAGTGAATTGATAAACTCAATCTGGTGGGATCGTGTGCTCCACGTACTGAAGCCACCGCTGTGTAATAATCATGAACCTGTTGAATTATCTCGATGCTGGCTGCCCAATCATAATACACAAAATTTGATTGGAGAGTTATTGCCGGTTATTAATATTTCTCAATTTGGTGATAATAAAGAAATTGTCGCCAATTGGTTAAAAAATGAGGCTAAACTTCGAACAGATATTGGGGAAATAACGCAAGATGAGTGGCATATAATTATTGACAAAAAGCTCCCCTCAATTGCTATAGATGGGAAAGTTGATGACGCCAAGTCGTATAAAATCAAACGATGGTATTCCGCTTGTCTTGAACAACTTCAGGAAATGAATAATATTCCTGAGGGGTTTCTGTCGAAGTGCCGTATACTATGCAAACGAGGAGAAGAATGGCAATATCTAAATGATCAAACAAACCGATATTTTTTAGATGAGGTTGAACTTGGGGAGATTTTTCAAAAAGATGTATGGCTTATAGATTTGAAGAACGATCTTAAAGGAGCCGTAAAAAAATATTTTTCTATTGACTCTCTCTCATCAATGGTAAAAAAAGAATACCAAATTGGAGAAGAATTCACGGATGATACTGAATTAGCGTATGAAAGTCTTAATGATGTATTGCCTTATGTTTATGTATGGAGATCACAGAAAATAAAAGAGGCGGATCGCGAGCAATTAAAGGAGAAACTCAAAAATCTATCGATTAAAACGGTAAAAAGTATCACCGTTCAATACGTCTTATCAGAGATTAAATATCAAAAAGAGTGCTCATTTTGTGTTAAAGCTGGTGATATATATATCGCAGAAACTCAGGAACCCGTAATTGCTCAAGCCTTGGCAGAAGTCCTCGGACTTAAATCGGAAATGGAGTTTTACGAGAATCTTTTACGATGCAACAATGATGAGGAGAGAAGAAAAAAACTTCTCCAGAAAAATGTCTCTGATGAAGAAATTAGCCGTCGTTTAAGAGAATTCTCTGAATTTGAAGAATCTATGTATGTTGCAGAACCGGCAAAATTAGATCCAGCCCGTGAACCTAAAACATCAATTGTTTCAGATAGCAAATTGCGTGAAAAACCGACAAGATTGCTTCTAAAACCAACGTTAACAAGCGAGATTTTTGAGTCTTCTCAAATAACTAAAAAACCAATACAAGCAGATACCACGCCCGTTCATTCAGATGTAAGATTCAAAGATCCCAATACAGCCCAATACAAAATAAATAACACTCCACTTTATTCAATAGTTCAATCAGGACCACATGCTTACAGCGGATGTTCAAATGGAAGAACTATTGATTCTCGCCCAGTTTTATCTCAAGAAAAGAAAGATGATATTGAAAGAATTGGGAGAGATTTCGCAGAAAAGTGTTTGAATGACCTTGGATATATAGTCCGTCAAATGCCCCCACAACACCCGGGGTACGATATTGAAGCGCAAAAAGATGGGGAAACCCTTATTATAGAAGTTAAGGCACATTTGAAAACCGCAACAATTATAGACATAACATTACCTGAAATAAAAAAATCTCAAGACCCAAATTGGGAATTATGGAACATTGAGCATCTTGATGCTGAAGATCTTAAAGAAGTAACAATAACCTCCTATAAAACAATCCCTGAAGAAGCTCTTGACGCTCGAGTGTTTAGATTGGATTTGAAAAAATGTTCGCCTAAATGAAGGAATAATATTGAAGCTGCAGCATGATCCGAATTGAAAAAGTGGTTCGAAAAATAAGCGATTTGCGGGATTTTTACTTGAAAATCGCAAAAGTGCGAAAGCAAATCGCGGAAAAAGGCAAAGCCTCGTCGCCAGAAAATACGCCTTCAGCACCGGCTTGCGCCCATAAACCAAAACAGCATTCCTTTTTCCGATGGGAACAAAGCACTCCCCCCTTGCGGCAAATTTTGCTTGATTGCCCTGAATGGGATGTGATTTATTCCCAATTCCTTATGTTGCATAAGGTTTGTTGATACGCACTTTTTTATTTTCGATAATCAAGGGGAGGATAAACCGTGTCTGACGAAAACAAGAACACCGAGGGCGAGAATAATGCTGCGGAGGGCGGGGACGTTTCTTTGAAACCGGAGATCGCAATTCCCGAAAGCGAAAGCGCCGGAGCGGTTTCAGCAGAGGAAAAATCTGCCATGAAAGAGGAAAAGACGGAAAAAGCATCTTACGAAATCATCGAGGCGGCAGATAAGCCGGGTTCAATTCGAGAATTCAAGGTAACCGTGCCATGGGCAGAATATGACTCTCGCATGGAAACTATGCTTAAAGACCTTCGCAAGAATGTCGTGATTGACGGTTTCCGCAAAGGCAAGGCTCCCCAGAATTTAATCAGGCGCCGATTTATCAAGGAAATCAATCAGGACATCTTAAAAGAGATTGTTCCCAATATTACAGAGCAGATTCTCGAAAAGGAAGGGCGCAAAAAACTTCTCGACCCCGTCTGGGATACGCCCACAATTGAAGAGGGCAAGCCGATTGAGGTTACTATTAAAGTGGAGCTCATCCCTGCCTTTGACCTTGCCAAAGAGGATTATACAGGGCTGAGCGTTTCCGCACAAAAACGCAAAATAACCGAAGAGGATATTAACCGGACGATTGACCGCCTGCGGTGGCAGAGCGCCGTTTATGAGCCTAAAGACGGCGAATCGGTTGAAAAGGAAGACGGTATTACCGTTAATGTGACCGTTGCCGACCAAAACGGGAACCCAATTTCAAGACTCTCCTCCCGCGAAAGGTTCTGCACCAACATTCAAAACACATTCCCCGAGTCTGTTGCCAATGCCCTTATCGGTAAAAAGAAGGGCGAAATTGTTGAAATCGTCGTTCCGCAAACTCACAAGAACAGCAAAGGCGAAGATGTCACAACAACTTTTAATTGGAAGGTGGAAATCCTGGGCATCAAGAAACTCATCCTGCCCAAACTTGACGACGACTTTGCCAAAGATATTGGCAACTTCCAGACCCTTGATGAGCTGAAAACCAAGGTTAAAGAAGATTTGGAACGCCACGAACAAGAGCACGCCCGCCAGCATGCGCTCGATGCGCTGGTGGAAAAGATTATCGAACGCAAACCTTTTGATGTCCCGCAGACGCTGGTCTCCTATAATCAACAAGGTATGATTAATGAGGACATTCAGCACTGGAAACGCATGGGCATTCCGCTGGAATTAATCTCCCTCGAAAAAGAAAAATACATTGCCCAGAAACAAAAGGATGCCGAATTTGCCGTTAAAAATTCCTTCATTCTGAGCAAAATCATCGAAAAGGAAACCATTGCCGTTACTGATGAAGACCTGAACGCCGAGATAGCCAAAATGGCGGAAAGCGAAGGTCGCAAACCACTTGCTATCCGAGCCAAATTGGAGGCGGAAAACAAACTGGACGCATTAAAGGAATCTCTCGAATCTAAAAAAGTGGAGCAGTTCCTGATTGATAATAACTCTGTTTCTTATGAGGAAGTGGAGGGCGACGTCCACAATCATGACCATCAAAAAGAAGAGGCTCATGCCGAGTCAGAGCAACCAAATTCCTGAGGCGTCCCGTTTATCAAAAACACCGATTCAAAGTTAAGAGGACAAGGCATTGAAAATTCTGAATAATAGCAGTTTTTATTACACAGTTCCCTTTGTGGTGGAACAAAGCGAGCGCGGCGAGCGCCAGTATGATATCTTTTCCCGTTTGCTCAAAGACCGCATCATCTTTTTGGGAACGCCCATCAACGACGACATGGCAAATATTGTCATCGCCCAGATGCTTTTTTTGGAATCGGAAGACCCTGACAAGGACATCAATCTTTATATCAACAGCCCCGGCGGCTATGTCTCCTCCGGTTTGGCGATATACGACACGATGCGTTTCATCAAGCCGGACGTCTCCACGACATGCGTTGGGCAGGCGACGAGCATGGGGGCGCTGCTGCTTGCGGCAGGCACAAAGGGCAAGCGCTACGGTCTGCCTCATTCGCGCATCATGCTCCATCAACCGCTCGGCGGCTTTCGCGGGCAGGCGTCGGATATCGAGATTCACGCCAAGGAGATGATCCGCATCAAGCGGGAGCTTAATGAAATCTTTTCCGAATGCAGCGGTCAGCCGCTGGAACGCATCGAAAAGGATTCCGAGCGCGAATTTTTTATGAACGCGGAGCAGAGCCGCGAATACGGTCTGATAGATAAAATCATCGAGAGCAAAGAGGCTCTCTCAAAGGAAATCAAAACCCACAAGAACAAATAAGAGAGGTTGGATTATGGAAATCAAAGCAGCGGAGCGTTTGAATCAATTCCCGGTTTATCTTTTTGACAAACTGGACGCAGACAAAGCAGCTGTGCAGGCGCGCGGCGTGGACGTTATCAGTCTTGGGCAGGGCGACCCCGACGAGGGCACGCCTCCCGATATTGTGGAGGAGCTGGCGCGCACGGCTCGCGATTCCAAAAATCACCACTACCCCTCCTTCAAAGGTCTGCCTGAATATCTGCAAACCATCGCCGTATTTTACAAAAATTTCTTTAACGTATCTCTTGAACCAGGTCCTGAAATTTTATCCCTCATCGGCTCCAAGAGCGGCGTGGGGCGGCTCCCATTGGCGGTTGTCAACCCCGGCGAGGCAATCCTCTGCCCCGACCCATGCTACCCGGCTTACATTCCCGGCATGATCCTTGCCGGCGCCCAGATTGACTACATGCCCCTGCTTGAAAAGAATGGCTTCCTCCCCGACCTGACCAAAATTCCCGAGACTACAGCGCGCAAGGCAAAGCTGATGATTCTCAACTATCCCAATAACCCCACCTCCGCCGTCGCCACGGTTGACTTTCTTAAAGAGGTTGTGGAGTTCGCAAAAAAATATGAGATTATCGTAGCGTATGACGCGCCTTACAATATGATGCTCTATGGGAATGAAAAGCCCATTTCATTTCTGCAAATCCCCGGCGCAAAAGACGTCGGCGTTGAATTCCATTCCATGTCCAAACTCTTCAACATGACAGGCTGGCGCTGCGCGTTTGTCTCCGGAAACCGCCATGTGATTTCCGCTTTATCCACAATGATTTCCAACACCGACATGGGCATCTTCCGCCCCATCCAATACGCCGCCATCAAAGCGCTCAAAAACGGCACAACGTTCATTGACAAGATGAACGCGCTCTATCTGGAGCGGCGCAATGTGATTGTGAACGGCTTGCGGGAACTGGGCTGGAAGGTAGAGCCGCCGAAAGGCACCTTCTTCGTCTGGCTGCCCGTCCCAGAATCGGGCAAAGAATCTATCCCCTTTGCGCTCGAACTCTTGCAAAAGACCGGCGTGCTCATCACGCCCGGACGCGGTTTCGGCGAATATGGCGAGGGCTATTTGCGAATTGCCCTAACCGTGAGCGCCGAGCGCCTCCGCGAAGTTGTCCAGCGCATCAAAGCCGCGGGATACGTTTATAAATAACCAATTAACCTCTCACAAAATCATATTTTTTCAAATCGGCTGATTATCTCGATATGGTATGTGTGCGGGAACATGTCCACTGGTTGGATGTCTGTGATGCGGTAGCCGGATTCGCAGATGGCTTGGGCGTCGCGCGCCATTGTGACGGGATTGCATGAGACATAAACCAGAATCGGCGCGCCGAGTTCGATAATTTGCCGAAGTGATTTTTTGTCCAGTCCGTTGCGCGGGGGATCTACCGCCGCGCGCTGGACGCCAAAGGGGATGCGGCTGAGGAGCAACGGCAGGCTTCTGCACATCTCCCCGCATAAGAATGTGGCGTTGTGGATGCCATTCTGTCTGGCGTTTTCGCGCGCGTCCCAAATAGCTTCGCGGACAATATCAATGCCATAAACATGCAAGCAGCGTCGGGCGCAAAAAAGCCCGATGGATCCCGCGCCGCAATAGGCGTCCAGAAGATTTTCCGCGCCGTTCAAATTCAAAAAATCGCGGGCGGAGCGATAGAGCAGTTCCGCCCCGCGCGTGTTGGTTTGAAAGAATGAAAGCGCGGAGATGCGCATATTCAAATCTTCCAGCCGTTCCGTCAGGCAATCATCGCCCCATTGAAAGAGCAATCGATCGAGGCGAAAGACATCTCCCATGCCTTGATTGAGACCATGCATGAACCCTATGAGCGATGGACAGACGCGGCGCAGCCGTTCCAGCAGCTCCTCGCGGAATGGCAAATCTGGCTCGGCGGTCAGCAAAACTGCCAGAACGGGCATCGGCTCGCCTTCGGACAGATTGCGCGCGGCTCTTAGCATGAAGTGGCGCAGAAGTCCTTTATGTGTGACAGGATTATAAGGGACGAGATTCTTTTCGCGGGCAAAGGCGCGGACCTCTTTCAAAATCAAGTCGAAGATTTCCGGCTGTAGATGGCATATTTCCATATCAAGCACATCTGTGAAACTTCCTTTTGCATGGAATCCAAGCAGAGGCAAACCATCCGCGTCCGCGCCAAAGGTGTAATCCATTTTGTTCCGGTAACGCCAAATATCCGGCGATGCGATGATGGGATGGAGTTTGAACTGGCTCTGCCCTGATAGATGCTCAACTGAGGAACGGGCGATTTCTTGTTTCAGGAAAAGTTGGTTTTCGTAAGGAATCGTCTGCCATGAGCAGCCGCCGCAAGGTCCGAAATACGGACAGCGGGGGGCGATGCGGATGGGCGAAGGCTCCAACACCTGCACAAGGTCCGCCTCGATGTAGTTGCCTTTGTTTTTGACAAGACGCGCCTCAACGACATCGCCCGGAACGGCAAAGGGGACAAACACGACCACCCCTTCCCATCTGCCGATACCGCGTCCGCCATAAGCGACGTTTTCGATTTTAAGCGTGAAAAGCGAGTTCTTTTTGATTTCCATCATTTTTCCCGCGCGTCTGATGAAACAAACCAAACATCAGTCGGGAGGAATTTTGCAATTGAAAAAACAATAAACTTGACAGAGGGCGTGTTCGTTTAAAAGTTAATGACCTATTATTTTGCTCCATAAAAGCGCAAACGTCGAGATTTTTCAAATAATCGCCGCGCGCCAGTAGCTCAGATGGATAGAGCAACGGACTTCTAATCCGTAGGTCAGGGGTTCGACTCCCTTCTGGCGCGCCAAATTTATCACGCGGAGAGCCAGCAACATCAAGGCTTTTTTGCGTTTTTGATTTTTTGCATTCGGTTCTAACCCTTATATTTCCTAACTCAAAACGTTTTTTGATTTTTCAATCAGGCGCAAAGGCTTATATTTATTGGCTCGGAGCGCGGCGGCTTGAAGAGGCTTAAAAAAAGTGAAAAGGCGAAAAAAGGGCGAAAAAAAACACGGTGGACTTACATTAAACTTACATTGAAAACATGCACCAAACTTACAAAGTTATTTATCTATTATTAACTGGTTAGTATGCCAAAAAATTACCTTCAAAAACCACACAAATTGATTTTAAGGGCATAAATATTTTTTAACGATAAAGGACAAGGGCGCAGCGGCGTTTTGCCCCCTACGGTCAAGGAAACGGCATTTTCAAACAAATAAATTAATAGGATTTAATCGCTATCTTTTGATTTTACTTTGGTTCTTGGAATGCTTGTTCCCCTTGTATTACTAATATTGAGATCAATCGTTGCAGTATTTAAAAAGTCATGGCTTGTTATTTTGAGGGAGTATTTCCTTGTGGGCGGAACATCAAATATTAATAGACCTTTTCTCATGACATTGGGATTGATGACCCCTAATGACATTAAAAGATTTGTTCTGATTGGTATATACTCACCAACATATTCTGCTCCGGCTTCATCTATCAAACTAAATCGGGGAAGTTGGTCTGGTGTTAAACCTTTATTCATTATTGCTATACCGATGACTAAAAATTTTTCTTCTGCTACATATTTCAACAATCCATCACTTATTAAATTTTTCCATTCAACTTTGACAGCTGCACAAACCATTTTTCCGGCATGTGCAATTTGCCCGGTTTGAAATTTTCCTGTTTCTTGCGCTAAAGCATCATTAATTGATTCTAATTCTGATATTTTTTGACTCAACTTACTCATTTCCTCTTCCTTCGTTTGCAAAGTTTCATTAGTATATTTTAGCATACTTGTTTTATTGTTCATATCTTCCCTTATTTTTGCGAGACTCGTTTCTAAGTTTTTTATTTCTGTTTGAAGCAGATTATTTCTAAACAATAATTGATTATTATGCTCTTTTAATTTTTCGAGTTCTTTCGTGGATTTCTCAATATCTTTTTTTAAATTAAGTATATCGTCTTTAAGCGATTTTTCTTTAGGACTATCTTCAGTATTTGGCTTCAAGTATATGGATTTTACTGAAGGAATTGGAATCGTAATTTCTGTTCCCGCGACACACTGGACAGCAAATTTATCTTGATCCAAGTTGGCTTGAATAATCTCTATTTGCTTGCCATTTGTCATTTCAAATATCACAGATGTTGTTTCGCCGAAAACAAATGAACCCACACAAAACCATATAATAAGAAAAGGTTTCTTCATGATTCTTATACTCATTATAAGTTTAACTTTGTCTATCAATTGAATAGATTCTATGTCAACAATGGATTATTTATTTTAATATTGCAATTTCATTAATCAGATTGCCCCCTACGTCAAAATAAAGGGCATTTTTGGTTGACCCAAAGGCGTGAATGATGACATGAGTTTATAAACAGTGTAGGGGATAGGGAACGCGACCCGAAAGGCGGACTTCCTGACCCGCTTTCCCCTGCCTTCCCCCTCAGGACCATAAAGACGACAGGAGGTCTTGAAATTGAAAGAATTTAAAAGAGCAAGGTGTTCAGATTGCGAAGGCATTATAAAAGGATGATCTGCTCCCCATTGGTTAGACCAAACCGAGTGCAAAATAAGGTGGAACAACATGTGGATGTTGGGGGGAACT
>MWCT01000016.1 GCA_002070185.1 candidate division BRC1 bacterium ADurb.Bin183 | reverse complement strand
ACCGTTCCCATTCCACCGGTTCCCAAAATGCGGATCAGGCGGTATCCGGGGATCTGGATGTTGAAAGAATTATCATTCGGCATTTACAATCTGCTCCTATTTTAATGGCTCGCAATTTGTGATTTTTCATGATACCAAGTAAGAACATAATAATGGGCGATGCTTGTTGCAAGTAAATTTGTAAGCGGTTTTTTTATGCCCAGGCGCAACCCTGATCTTTCAAGGTAGTGAAAAAAATAAATGTATCCGTTGGAAGATGAAAAGTGGGAAAGGGCGGGGGAAATCTGGGCATGGATTGTCGCACGCGCCGGATGCGCGTATAAAAGTCCCGCAAATGCCAGATGAGACCACAAATTCAGACGACCTGCCAGCCGTGCCGCTAGCGCCAAACCTCTGAAAGCCGCTGCTTTTGCATCCTCAAAATATATCTTGATTGCCAACCCCCTGCTTTGATTGGTTCTTATTCACCATCGGAAACTCTTTCTTTAACTGGTTTGTTCATTTAACTCTTTGATAAAACAAGGTCTCCGGCAGACACTATTATTTTTATCAAATTGCAAATATTTTGAAGAATCAGGCACAGTTAATTCTCTGCGAAATTTTTGTTGACCTTTCCCAATCAAATAAACAAGCGTTTTTTTCAATTTAAAAAAAGAGAGCGAAAATATGATCCCTAAAATTGTGACAAAACTGCCGGGACCGAAAGCAAAAGCAATTATTGCCCGCGATAAAAAATACATGTCTCCCTCCTACACGCGGGATTACCCCTTTGTTATGGATAAGGGCGAGGGCAGTTATGTGATGGATGTGGACGGAAACACGTTTTTGGATTTTGCCGCAGGTATCGCTGTCTGCGCAACCGGACATGCCCATCCGAAAGTTGTTAAATATATTTGCGATCAGGCGCATCAATTTTTGCACATGTCCGGCACGGATTTTTATTACGATGTGCAGTTGGACGTGGCGGAGCGTTTATGCCGCGCCGTTCCCATGAAAGGGAAAAAGCGCGTCTTTTTCACCAACAGCGGCGCAGAGGCAATTGAAGCGGCGATGAAGTTGGCGCGTTATCATACTATGCGGCATCAGTTTATTGCTTTCTTTAATGCGTTTCATGGGCGTACACTCGGCGCGCTCAGCCTAACGGGAAGCAAGATTATCCAGAAGAAGGGTTTTTATCCGCTGATTCCGGGCGTTGTGCATGTCCCTTATTCTTATTGTTATCGCTGTCCCTATAATCTTGAATATGATTCCTGTTGTCTATACTGTTTAAAATATATTGAGGATATGCTTTTCCTCAAGACAGTTGATCCCGATGATGTGGCGGCAATTTTCGTTGAGCCTATTCAGGGCGAGGGCGGATATGTTGTCCCGCCGATGGAATTCATGAAGGGCTTGCGCCGTATTTGCGATAAATACGGCATCCTGCTTGTCTGCGACGAGGTGCAAAGCGGCATGGGGCGTACGGGCAAGATGTTTGGAATTCAGCATTTTGGCGTGCAGCCGGACATTATCTGCCTTGCCAAAGGAATCGCCTCCGGCATGCCTCTGGGAGCGATTGTGGCGACAGAGGATGTGATGAATTGGAAATATGGTTCGCACGCCAGCACATTTGGCGGCAATCCAGTTTCTTGCGCGGCTTCGCTTGCCACGCTTGAGTTGCTTGAGGAAGGGCTCATCAAGAATGCGGAGGTCGTGGGCAAACACATTTTTGAGCGCCTTGTCGGTTTCGTCCAAAAATATGACTGCGTGGGCGATGTGCGCGGGCGGGGGCTGATGCTCGGCATTGAGATTATCGAGGGTAAAAAAACAAGGGAGCCGGCGCAAAAACTCCGCAACGCCATCATTACCGAATGTTTTAAGAACGGACTTATTATGCTGGGATGCGGACCGAACACTTTGCGGGTTTGCCCCCCGCTGGTTATTACAAAGGAAGAAGCTGATCTGGGGCTGGATATTATCGAGAAAACCATCAAGAAGGTTGCGAAGTAATCAGATTTCCGCTTTGCGGATGCATGCGGCAAGGCGAGATGGGTCTGCGGCGCTGACGGCTTCCAACTCTGGGAGCGTCTTTTTGCAATCAGGGATCATGAATGCGCAGCGCGGGTGGAATGGGCAGCCCGAAGGGGGATTGAGCGGGCTGGGCGTTTCGCCCGGCAGGAGCGATTTTTCCCTGCGTTTTTTTGGCTCGGGGCGCGGCACCGCCTCCAGAAGCGCGCGGGTATAAGGATGGGCTGGTTTTGCAAAGATTGTTTGCGTAGTCCCTTTTTCCATAATCCTGCCTAAATACATGACAATAATCTCATCGCTGATAAATTCCACTACGGATAAATCGTGTGTGATAAAAAGATAGGTCAATCCCATTTCTTTTTGCAGTGAAACGAGCAGATTCAGGACTTGCGCTTGCACTGATACATCGAGCGAGGAGACTGGTTCATCTGCGATGACGACTTTGGGATTGAGGGCAAGGGCGCGGGCAACGCCGATACGCTGGCGTTGTCCTCCGGAAAATTCATGAGGATATCGCTTCATTGTCTCGGCGGAGAGCCCCACCTTTTGCAGCAATTCCTCCACGCGCTTTAATTGTTCAGCGCGCGAGCCAATTCGATAAACAATCAGCGGATCGCGGATGATTTCTTCAACGGTAAGTCGGGGGTTCAGGCTTGAATAAGGGTCTTGAAATACCATTTGCATTTTGCGGCGGTATGCGAACAGTTTGGATGGCGGGAGGTTTGCAAGGTTTTCGCCGTCAAAAATAACCTCGCCTGATGTGGGCTCTTCAAGCCGGAGCAGAAGACGGGCAAGGGTTGATTTTCCGCATCCGCTCTCCCCTACCACTCCCAGCGTTTTACCCTCCGGCAGTTCGAACGAGACATTCTGAACGGCTTTAATTGCGCCGCGTTTAGATGACAAAAATCCGCCGCGTATGGGATATTCTTTTGACAGATGAACAGCCTTAAGAATGGCTCTGTTCACATTGAACCTCCAGCGGAAAATGACAGGAAACAAAATGCGAGAGCTCTGGGATTTGTGTTAAAAGGGGCTTTTCATTGACGCAACGCTGTTGTTCTTCTTGCGCGAGGGCGCGGCGCCGGAAACATCGCGGGGCAAATGCGCACCCCGCCGGCATTTTGAAAATGGGGGGAACTGTTCCCTCAATGGTGAAGAGGGGCGTTTCGCGCGATGCGCCCCGTTTGGGGATGCTTTGCATGAGACCGAATGTGTATGGGTGAAGCGGTTTTGTAAAAAGAGACACGACATCCGATTGCTCCACTACCTCGCCGGCATACATGACAGCAACATCGTCGCATGTTTCCGCAACCAGTCCCATATCGTGGGTAATGAAAAGGACTGCCATGCCCATTTTCCTCTGGAGGTCTTTAATCAGGCGAATGATTTGAGCCTGAACGGTAACATCAAGGGCGGTGGTCGGCTCATCGGCGATAAGAAGGTCGGGCTCGCACAGGAGCGCCATGGCAATCATAATACGCTGCATCATGCCGCCGCTGAGTTCATGAGGATAGGCGTTCAGGCGATTTTCAGGGTCGGGTATGCCAACGCTCGAGAGGGATTCGATAATGCGTTTGCGGGCTTTGGCGCCTTTGAGGTTGAAACGCAATTGGAGGACTTCGGAGATTTGCCGCTCAATAGTAAAAACGGGATTGAGCGAGGTCATCGGCTCTTGAAAAATCATAGAGATTTCGCGTCCGCGAATGGCGGGCATTTGAGCGGCGGGGATTTTCAAAATATCCCGCCCTTTCCATAATATGCTTCCGCCGGCGATTTTTCCCGGGGGGTTGGGGATGAGGCGCATGATGGAAAGGGCTGTGACGCTTTTGCCGCAGCCGGATTCGCCCACAAGTCCGAGTGTTCTGCGGTGATTCAGCTCCAAAGATACGTTGTTGACGGCGCGGAGGCATCCTTCCTCTGTTTGGAATTCGACTTCAAGGTTTTTGATATGTAGGATGGGTTCAGTCACAATCGCCTTTGTTCATTTGCTTTCCATCGCTTTTTTGATGCCATATGGGTCAACGTCAACCTCGGTATCCTCGCCGAGGTCGGTGTTTTTTGCCATTGCCTCTTTCAGGCGCGCCTCTTTGGCGGGGTCAATCCAAAAGACCTGCCAGTCGGTTAATTGCTGTGTGCGCCGCGGGAGGAAATTTTTGGGCCAGCAGAGGTAATCCCAATAGATGAATCGAATGTAAGGCGCATTCCAAAACGGGATATAAAAAGCCTCGTCATAAATGATTTCGTCGAGTTTGTGCATGGCATCAAGACGTTTATTTTTATCAAGGTCAAACATATAGGTTTCGATGAGTTTGTCCGTTTCGGGCGTTCCAAATCCCCAAATGTTGTTATTGTTGGTCGCGGCTTTGAATTTGCTGTGGAAGTATTGATTGGGTTCGGGATAAAAGCCAGCGGTGCGGCTTGTGATGGTCATCTCATATTTGCGTTCCAGTCCGCGATTGAAGGCGGTGGCGCCATCAAGGAGTTTGAGCAGCATCTCCACTCCGGCTTTTTTATAGACCTCCTGAATAACGGTCGCGTGGCGTTCGAATTGTTTGTCTCCATAGGTAAGGGTAAAGCTGGCGCGTTCGCCTTTTTCGTTGAGAAGGATGCCATCCGCGCCGCGTTTTGCGAACCCTGCCTTTGCCAGATGCTCGCGCGCCTTTTGGGGATCGAATCCATAAGGTTTGAGGTTGGGGTTGGCATATTCCGTTCCTTCGGCAATGGAGACGGTGCGGTAATAGCTGCTATACATAAGTTTAGAATTAATCAGCTCAAAAGGAAAAAGATATTGCATTGCTTTGCGGAAATCTTTGTTTTTGAATATCGGCGCTTCAAGGTTCATGTGGAGTCCGCTGATGCCGGAAGGGACGCGGAGAAATACGCGTTTGCGGTGCGCCCAGCCTTTTTTTATGGCGTCAAAATTCATTTCTTCAGCCCAGATTTTAGCCATGTTGACGTAATCCAAACTGATATCGCCTTTTTTGAAAAAATCGAGCGAGCGAGCGTTTGGCAGAACCTTTAGCACAATCTTTTCCACATTAAACATACCTTTGAAATAATGCTTGTCTATCCCCCACCAGTCTTTGATGCGGGAGAAAACAATCCGCTGACCTGCAACGGCTTCTGTGACAACATAAGGACCAGCCGCCACTTGAAATGTATTGTTCGCCTCTTTCACCCAATCGGGTCCCAGTTTAATAGCGTGCCTCGGCATCGGAAAAAGGTTGTAATCATAAAGCGGACGCCAGCTGGGATTTTGCCCCACTATCTTTAATGTGTGCTCATCCACCATCTCTACTGATTTGAGGTATTCTTTGACATAATTATTGTAGAAGGGATCAACGATGTGGGGGCTTTGCATCATCTCCCAGCAAAAGACATAATCATCTGCTGTGACCGGTTTGCCGTCGCTCCATCGGGCATCTGGATCGAGTTTGTAATAAATGGTTTGATTATCCTGCTGGATAGACCAATGGGTTGCCAGATAGGGAATAAATCTATCGGTTGTGGGATGAAGATTAACAAGGGTCAAATCCATTGTGAATGCGCGGTTCCAACCGGCAAAGCTGTCGTTTGAATTTGGACCCATCAGACGAAAGGTAAGTGGGTAATCTTCCATATCCATATAGAAAACACCGCCTTTGAGGGCATTGGGGTCGCCGATAGGCGGGTCGTCCATGTTGGTTTCCCATTTGATGTCTGGAGGGAGGCTTGCGCCAAAAGCGGCGGCGCAGAGGCAGGGGATTAATAAAAGCAACAACGCTTTTTTCATGGCAACATCTCCTCCAAAAAAGTTTTTTGATTAAATGTTATTAATCCTGTCTGGCTGCCCGACTCTTGCGTTCCTGCCAAACGAGGAGGATTGAGATAACAGCAATAATAGGAAGTGCGATGCCCCATTGCGCGGGCGTTGTGGTTTTCAGCCAATCATCCACGATGAATCTCATGCGACCGATGGCAAGCGAGAGGCGCGCCATGACGGTATATCCAAAGGATGTGCCGAAGAATACCATCAAATAAATGACGCCGGTTTTGGCGATGCCTTTGAGAGATTTTTTATGCTCGATGGAATAAAAGAAGTAAAAGAGCACGGATATGACGCCCACCAAAATGACCAGCGCATAAAAAGCCTCTGTCAGGGCATCCACACTTTTTTGAGGATAATATACGGCAAATATGAAAAAGAGGATGAATGAGAGGATAATTCCGCCGACAAGGAAACGGCGTTTGCCTCTATCCCAATCTGTGTATTGGTCTGTTTGAACAAAATACACCAGCGCGCTGAAGAAGCCGACCACCAGCAATCCGAAAATAATGCTCATGGGATTCCATGAAAAATAAGCGGGGTTGAAGAGCGGTGTGATGGTCGTTCCTGTATGGCGAATCAGATAGGCTTGAATAATGGCTGGAGCCGCTGTGCCGGCGCCCCAGCCAATCAGGAAGGCAAGGGATATGCGGCTCATCCATGCCAGTTTCTTAAAATATCTTGTGAACATCATCAACCCGAGGATGCCGGGGATAATAGCCAAAATATCGTTGGGGGTACCGGGATGGCGAAGAGGACCCACAAGTAGAGGTCTGAGGGCGTCGTTCCATGCAATGACCACAAGATAGCCGGTTGAGACGCCGATGTAGATATGCTCCGCCATTTTATAAAAGGGATTATCTTTATAAAGGAAGCTGTATATGGCGATGGTGAGTCCGGCAGCCAGCCAAACTCCAAACGTCACCGCCCACGGGGCGTAATTCATCATCTCAGGCGCTCCTTTCGAATCATCCGTTCCTTTGCCAGATAAGCAAAATTGCCAATCAAAATGAAGCCCACTATCAAAAAGTGAATCAGTGTTTGGGAGTCCATGCCGAATGTGGCAAGACCGCGATAACCAAGAAGATGTTCATATTCCGAACCGCCTTTTAAGCCGCCGACGATGCCGGTGAGCTGACCGGCGTTAAGGTTGGCGTAAATTCCGGGCGCCATGATTGCGGTGCAAAGGGATCCGATTTTAATCCCAACCACTTCGTGCCCATAGGTTATCCATGAGTTTATCATGCTGTCGTCATGGAGGCAAGCCAGATAAGGGAAATCGCCAAGGGTTTCGATTCCTTCGAGGATGGGCATATCATAAACATCATTTCCGCGGTAATCGGTTTTGCATGCGCCCTTAAAATCGCGCCCCAGTTTCAATATCATGGCGTTTTTGCCGGGTTTGAATCCCATATAGGCGTAATCCACGCCGTATTCGAGAGGATGCCCCTTCTCGGCGCGTTCATTCGTGATGAATGAGAGGACGTTGTCTGCGTTGCCGCGTCCCTGTTCGAGCCAGCTGATGCCGACGACTCTCAACTTTTTTTTGAAGCAATGGCGCAAAAGCGCTTTTGCCATAGGATCCATTTCTGGGGTGGAGGCTGGTTCATAATCAAAGGCGATTAAAATTTTTGAGCCTTCGGGGAGTTTATCAATGGCGTCATAGACGCCCAGAACCTCCGGCGTAACCTGCACAGGCAGATTCAAAGGCTTGATAATGGGAATCAAAATAACGGCAGCAACCAGCAGAAAAATGATGCGCCTATCAATGCTCAACAGTTTTTCTATGGTTTTTATTTTCAAATTTAACACTCCCTCTGATTTTTTTATTTATTAAACATTTTCATTCATCGCTTCCCATATAAGTTCGTTCAATGCCGAGAATAACGCGCAATGATGTTGAAACGGTGGCAAGCGCGATGCCGAGATAAACGGCGCGGCGCGCCGCTACGGTTGGATAATTCAGGAAGAAAGAGGTCAGTTTATCCAAACGGAGCACTGCAAGATGCGGGCTGATTTTGCTTGTCATGAACTCAGAAAAAATCTCGCCCCATGGGACGCGTCCGACCATGACAATCAGGGCGGCGATGAGCATGATGGTGGCGTCAATTGTGCGCACACGAAAGGCGCGATACGCCGCCGAGGCGATATAAAAGGCAAGGAGCGAGAACACGGTAGCGGCGGCGGGAGTGTTCATATAATCGAATATCCACATATAGATGGAGCCCGCTTGATTGCCAAGGAGGGGATTTTTATCGCCGGGGAGAACGCCGACGACTGATGTGACAATAAGGCAAACGAACATAACGGCGCTGTAGCCCCACCCCTGTTTGCCTTCGCGGATTTTTCGATAATGGGTTCGGATTAGGCTGGTGAATGCGAGGACGAGGGCAAAGGCGCTGATAATCATATACCAATCCGATGCGCCCTCCCATATAGGACCGAAGGGGGCATGGGGCACGTAATAGGCGATCATCATAACAAAACCGGTGAACAAAACCACCATGATGGGGAATTTTCTTTTGAAGAAGTCCATAAAAACCTTACCTCACTGTGAAAAAGTTTCTCAAAATCTGAAGCCACTCCGCATCAGGATAAAAAGGGCTGAACGTGATGAGAATTGTTCCGATAAGAATGGCGATGAATAAAAGGAGTTTGCCCGCATCCTGCGCCTTGAGGCTTCCGATGAGACGGGGGTTGCGCGCCAGATATGCGGATGCGGCGTAGAGGTCTTCGCCGATGAGGCAGTAGTCGCATGCGACAACAAAGAAAGGGATCTGATAAATTGAGTCTGTGCCGGAGATTTGAATGGCGCCGGTTGACGCGCCCGTTTCCGCCAAAATCAGCGCCTCCGCGGCAAACGTTCCGAGGAAAAAATTTGCCGCCGGTCGCTCTCTGACCATGAGGCTGTCCACGCCGACGGTGTAGCTGTATTGTTCGCCGGCGATGAAATAAATATCTCCGATGTTGAAGGCATCCGGACGCCCTGCATTGATATAAGCCTCTCTGACGACTTCTTGGCAGACTGTCATAGCCACAGGCCATTTGCATGGAACGATAAGGCGGGAGTCATATTGGGCGACTTTTTTTGCCACATGGGCAAGGATATTCACCGAGCAGATGGTGCTCAGTTCGGTTATATCATAATAGCCGGTTGAATAAAGAATCGGCTTGCCCATCTCGGTAGCGCGCCCGACCGCTTCGTCCACAGCGTCAATGCCGGGGATTTTGCGAAGGAAGACGTTGGGGTTTCGCTGGGCTTTGGAAATATAAAAAAGAACAAATATGAACATAATAATCAAAATAACCATGCCGTTGGCGCGATCTTTGCGAAACCAGTTGGGAACCGGGACTCCTGAGACAATTTCATTTCCCATGACGATTTTTTTACCATCAGTCACAGCAAGTTGAAAAAATGTTTCCACCGCTGTATCGCGTCCTTGGGAAGTCTTTATAATGCCATCCAGTTTGGTTCGCTTGACTTCTTTCATTTTCCAGATAGGATTGGCTCTATAAGCATGAATATTTTTATTTTGTTTTTTGAATCCGAAGTATTGCGGCATTTGCGAGGCGTATTCACGGTCGGATGGCAGGCTGACGATTTCTGTGGTGGGACCATCAGCCGACTCGCTTCGATATATAATATATCTGATGCCCGGTCCTTCGTAGGGCATTTTATCCCAAGTGATAAGAAGCGTCTCGCCGGTGTCGTTGGGCGTATCCAGAACCTTGAGACCGGTGGGCGGCGTCAGCGCGACTTGCTCAGCGGATGAGAATGCCATGAGGGAGAGGAAGCTCATGAGAAGCATGAATCTGAATGCTGATTTCAAGAGATTAACACTCATTTTACACCTCAATCCGTTCCACGTTAGCGCGCGGGACGGTGATTATCTCGCCGGTATCGGAGAGTTGAATCTTCATGATACGGACTTGGGCTTCGGTCTCGATGTTGGTCAGATCTGGCGGGAGTTCAAGCAGTTTGCCCAGACGCCCGAAATAAGGCTCGCGGATAATGCGCACTTCGTCTCCAATCTGGATGCCGCTCTCGGAGCTGGCGTCGTAAGGTCTGGCGTTTTTAGATTCTTCCGCTGTAAAAGGAATAATGATTTCCGGGCGCATAACACCGGCGCGAATTTGTGTTCTGCCGGAAATGGAGGCGCGGCGACCGTTATTTTTCTTGAGCAGATTATATGTGCGCTCCGCCATTGCCATGCGTCCAAATCCTTCGGTCACAATCAAGGTTGTGGGGATATCTTCATCTCCTGTGATTGCAACGCCCAGTTCATAGCCGAGGACGGCTTTCAATTCTTTAGCGTGGAAACCGCCGATGATAACTCCTTTGACGCCGATATCCATCGCCTTTTTGAATGTTTTGTAGCTGATGTGCGAACCGCCGACAATTATTTTCCCTGCATGTTTTGGGGTAATTTCATTTTCTTCAAGGACTGAGGCGGGGTTAGAGGAGACCATGCAGATTTCCCCGAATGTTTCGCCGCCGATCCCAAAAATTCCCTGAATGTAGGTGCAGGGGCACTGGACATTGGCGCCCATTCCCTCGCAGACGCTTTTGACGTTTCCGTCCACATAAGCAAGGATTGAAATCTGGCGCGGCGGTTTGCGAATCAAGACTTGTCCGGTGACATCCGAGATGCGTTCAAGGGTGCCGTTGAATGGGGCGCGGACAATAGTCTGGAAAAACTTGAGTCCAAGAAATGGTTTATTCTGGGCGATGGGTTCATGCTCCGCCACAGGGTCGCCTTCCTGCTTCAACATGAACTTGTGTATTTCCTTTGCCGATATGCTCAGAAGGTTCATGACATTGATGGATTGCACATCGTTGGGGATTTCAGTTTCCGCAACAATTTGTTCCGCTTTGACGGACTCGTTCATTCTGACTAAAACACGTCCGGGGATAGGCAGCGTGCGGTCTTTTTCAATCACGGTGCTTTCGATGACTTGCAATCCCGGCGTAAAAACATGCGCCATATTTTAATACTCCATAATCCGAAGAATTATCATTTTTAATCATACATTCCAAAATCACGATACCATCCCGCTACCATAGAACGGCAATCGGCGCTTTTTTCCGGAAAAACCAGCGGGCGCCCCCGTGTATCAACCACGATGCCAACTACGCCGCCCAGCAGAGTTTTTTTGACGGGCTTGCCCATACCTGCTCCGAGATCAAAACGGCGGGTGGGCGATGCCTCCACTTCAGCCTCCTCATCGGGCGTCATGGGATAAATTCGCAAAGACCCTGCGGGAATTTTTTCTGAAATGGAGCGCGTTGAACCATCCGATTTGGAAACTATTTTAATCTTGATGTCCAAACAAGGCGCGCCGATTTTTGCTTCGCCCGCCGGAGCGATGCATGTTCCCAACGGGATGAGGCAATCTTTTTCAAAAACTTCTTTTGCCGCCTTTTTATTGACGCTTGCCAGAACGCCCAGATGCGGCATCATGAAGATGCTGTCCACAGCAAGGCGCGTAAAGCCCAACGGGGCAAAGGAGTCAATCATCATAAGCATGGACTGGCGCCGGCGGGGGGCATGGGAAAGGGCGCCGCCGCTGCCGATGAACAGATTAAGTTTCATCATGTCCACCAGCGTTTCGCCGGAGCCGGATTGGGAGAATGTATCTGAAACGGAGCGGTGGCGTTGAACGCCTTTGAGGCTGACGGCAAGGAGTTTGTGTTGTTCAAAAGCCAGACGCAGGGCTTCGCGCGCCAGCGCCTGCTCAATAATAAGTTCATTTTTTGTGTGGGGAATGGTTGTTGGTCGAATCATTTTATTTTTGATTCGGTTGGCGAGGTCTTCTTCTTCAATTTCAAAGGGCAGCCAGCGCAGCACGTTTTGCAAACCCGCCTCGGCAAGGACGTTGGAAACGCTGTAGCTCATACCCAGATTTGCAGAAACGGTGCGGTTGAAGTTGCCATCAAAATCGCTGAAGACGTCCGTTGTTGCCCCGCCGATATCCACCCCCATAACGTTAATGCCCTCTTCTTCCGCAACGGCGTGGATGAGATATCCGACTGCGCCTGGGGTGGGCATGATGGGGACTTCGACCCATTCTTTTAATTTGCCGTAGCCGGGCGCTTGCGCCATGACATGTTCCATAAAAAGGTTTTGGATTTCCTGCCGCGCCGGGAAGAGGTTTTCGCGTTCGAGGGTGGGGCGGATGTTATCTGTGATATAAAGGGTTGTCTTTTTTTCGAGGACGTCTTTTATATTTTCGCGGGCTGCGATATTGCCCGCATAAATAACAGGGAGGGTGTATGTTTGACCAAGACGGGGACGGGGATTGGCGGCGGAGATGAATTCTGCCATTTCAACAACATGTGTCACGGTTCCGCCATCGGTTCCGCCGGACAGGAGAATCATATCGGGACGGAGGCTTCGGATGCGGGCTATTTTCTGGTGAGGCAGGCGTCCATCATTGGATGCAAGGACGTCCATGACAATGGCTCCTGCGCCAAGGGCGGCGCGTTGGGCGCTTTCCGCCGTCATGGCTTTCACCGCGCCCGCCACAAGCATTTGAAGTCCGCCTCCCGCGCTGGATGTAGAGATATAGATATCAACGCCTTCTTTCCCGTTAGCCGGATGAATGATTTTTTCGCCATCAAGGATTTTGCGTCCGGAGAGTTCCTGAACTTCTTGAAATGCATTGAGGACACCGCGGGTGACGTCATTGTAAGGTTCTTCAACGGTTGTGGGCGCTTCGCCTCGGAAGGTTTGGCGGTATTCACCCTTTTCGTTTTTTTCGATAAGGATGGCTTTGGTTGTTGTGCTTCCGCAATCTGTTGCAATTATTACATTAAGATCTTTTGCTTCCATTGGCTTCTCTTTCTGAAACAAGGTGTTCAATTCGCAATGTCAAACGTTCAATGCCATCACGGCGTTCAAAGATACGCGCAAGGCGTTCCCAATCGCCTTTGGGCCAAAATGGACCGACAATAGGCTCCAGTCCGATCATTGCTTGGCTGCCCAGATAGGAAATGGGCACGAGGCTTTGTAAGAATAAAATTGCCGGGGCTTCAAGGCGGCGAGTCGCAATAAAGGAAGCGAGCCTATCGAGGGCGGCAAGGTCTTCGGACGCAGGTTCGCCTTCATCACCCACGGCGAAGGCGTTCCTCATCCTCTGACGGAATGTCATTTTAGTCGTGGATACGCTTTTGGACAAACTCAAGCACCTCAGGTTTATTGTTTCTGCAAAGCAGGAGGAGCCCTCGATAATTATCCAGCCGTGAAGGCTGGGCAAAAGGGGATAAAAACACCCCGCCTTTGACTCCATCCGCGCGCCGGAACTCAGACCACGCCTTTTTACGGCGAATCCCCATGAAGTTGATAATCAGATGCCCCGGCGTTAGGGTATAATGGGTTGGCAAAAAAAAGCGGCTCAAGGATAGAAAAAGCACAGCGGCTGAAAAAACCGCCCAGATGACAGCGTTTGTGCGCCAAAGCACAAAAAGGCAAAAAGCCGCAATAACGCATAAGGCGATCGCGGTTTTGCGCGGGTGGCTTCGGGCGGGGTAAACGTTCCATTCTAACGTTTCGCCGCCATCCAGAGAGCCATTTTTTCCGCCTTCCAAGAAAAAGCCTTTCCATCATACAACTGAGATGATTTTTAGAAATATTTAAGGATAAGGCGTCAAGACGTTTTTTAATTTTTGTCGAGATGTTTCACGCATGGGAGCGGTTTGCGCGGAATTGAATCAGTTCCGCAGCCACGCTGACGGCGATCTCCTCCGGCGTGACTGCGCCGATGGAGAGTCCGATGGGGGAATGAAGTTGATTTATTCTGCGTTTCGGGACGCCGTCTTCTTGCAGAATCTTTTTGAACGCCGCCACTTTTGTTCGGCTGCCCAGCATCCCAATATAACAGGCGGGTGTTTTGAATGCTTGGCGCAGACAGTCTTCGTCATTTTTATGCGCCCGAGTGCAGATGATGATATAAGACTGTTCGTTGATTGCGATTTTTTCAAACGCTTTATCAAAGGGCGCGCAGAGGACTTTTTTAGCAAGAGGGAACCGTTTGGAAGCGGCATAAAGTTTTCGGTCATCCACAATAGTGATATTGAAATCCAGTGTGGATAGGATGTTATAGATGGCAAACCCCACATGTCCGCCGCCGAATATGAAAACGGGATCGGGCGGGATTACCGGTTCAATCATGACTGTCATACTTCCTCCGCAACGCATATCGGTATCTGGGTCATTAATTGCCCTAAGATTATATGATGCCACTTCCAGGCATCGGTTTTTTATCGAGGCAACAGCGCGTTTGATGACTTGCGCCTCAACGATTCCTCCGCCGATTGTTCCCATGGTTGAGCCATCCGGACGGATGAGCATCTTTGCGCCGATTTTACGCGGTGTGGAGCCTTCGCCGGCAATGATGGTTGCCAGCGCTGCGCTATCGCCCTTTTCCATGAGTTGATTTAATTCTTTCAAAATCTCAGATATGCGCATAGTTCTATTTAATCTCCTCGAACTGAAATTCCGTGATGCCCAGATCATAGCCTTTTGAATCGTTTTGTTCGTTTTGGGCGATGCCGCCGCTCAGTTCAATGATGCCGAAGACAACCTTAATGACGCGGGTATTATCAGGGTTGAGACCGCGCACCGCCATTTCCCTTGATTCAAGAAGGATCAGGCGTTGGACGGCGCGGCGCGATACTTCAAAGACTTCATAAAAACCTGAACCTGCAACATTGACAAAGGTTTTATCGCGGAGCCTTGCGCTGCTTAAGTAATTTGGATTGAACGCGCCGCCATCCATATACTTCTGCGATATTCTTATATCATAACGTTCAAGGACTGTCGCGGCGACGGCTTCGGGGACTTTTGAGATGTCAAACACGCGGACGGCTCCCTGCGCCGCGCCGATGGAACTGACATCCGCCGGCGCCGCTTTGGTTTCTGCGGGGGCGCGTCTTTCGATTTCGCCGCGCAGACCGGCAAAGGATTGCGCAAGTTCTTTTGCGGCATCTTCCTGTTCTCGTCGAAATTCCGCGATGGCGGATTCGTATGGATGGGGCACGGCGGGATGTTCATACGGATTTGCAGACGCAGTTTCCGTAAACAATGCCTCCGGCTCCATTGCCTGAGTGGCGCGGGCGGGTTCAGGCAATTTCGAGGAATCGGCGGAGTTTTCTTTCGGCGCGGAGAACTTGAGAAATATTTGGCGAGGATATGCCCTGTTGCGGGAGATTTTGCTTGATGGCGAATAGGTCAAAAGAAACGAGAATATTGCAAGATGGATGAAGAGCGAAAGGAGCCAGCCCCCCTGTTTTTCCACCCACGGCAAATCTGCATATTTCCATTGTTTCATAAATTATTTCTCATTCAATGAATCAAGCAGATTATTTATCTGGGACTTTAATTCGCCGGCGTCAAGAGGAGTATATTCCGGTTTAACAACTTTTCCTGTTGAGAGCGGCTCTTTTCCTTCGAGGCGGGCAAGGTCGCGGCGCTGCTTTACCCGTTGCATCAGTTCCTTTGACTGTCTTGCAACGGGGACGTCGGGATATGAGCGCAGGATGATTTCCAGTTTTTCGAGCGCGCGTTCATAATCTTCAAAGATGAAAAACCTTTCCGCCTGTTGGAAAAGGACAATCGCCTTGGCGGGTCGTTTTTCGCCCTCCGCTTGCATTTTTTGCCGGCAGAGCGATGCAAGACGCGCGGCTTCTTCCAAACCTTGCGTTGTCGTTGTATCATTCAACAGAGGCTGGAGCAGGTCAAGGCAAGCCGCCCATTCATTCATGTCAAATAATTTTATGGCATCCGCCATAGACTTAAGGCGTTCTTTTGACGTCAGAAGCGCCAATTCATTTATCGCCTCTTCTTTGAGTTCCGATGAGGCAAGCGCGAGATTGAAATGGTGCCTCGCCTCGCATTCGAGACTGGATTTTCTGCAAAACAATCCAAGCCTGTAGTGTCCGAGATAATCATCCGGCTTTAGTTGCGTTGCGCGTTCTTTATAATCGCAAAGCAAAAGGAGCCGTTCGTCAATTGCGCCGCGTTCCTCAAACGCGGATTGAAATAGAGCGCGAGCCGCAGTGGTGCGTTTATCATCGAGGGCGATTTTGCCCGCGGCGATTGAAAGTTCCGCAAACTGTTTAGATTTTTCGTCGGGAGGCAAAAGGTTTCCATATTTTTGGAGCAGTTTGATTCCTCTTTCGCAATCTGAATCTTTTTTTGCCGCGCCGGTAATATAATCGAGGAGAAAGGAGAGGCGATTGGCAGCCAATTCGCGCGAGATGTCTTGAATTTTTGTTTGATAAATATCTGCCGCCTCTTCCCACTGTCCTTGTTCTCGAAGGCGCGCCGCCCATTTCAAATAAAGCAAAATCTTGCTGGAGCGTCCCAGTTCGTGGTCAACCTCCTGCAGATATTCCAGAATTTCCACAGCGCCGTCATAATCTCCGCTCATGGCAAGGCGCAAGATTTCATTTTTGAGGAAATTGACGGCAGCGGTTTGGTTTAGTTTATTTTTTTCATACCAATCATGCGAAAGAGACATGTAAAGTCGGGCGGCGCTTTGCGGCTGGTCGCTCTGTGCGAGCATCCGAGCAATGTAATATGCAAATTCCATCGAGGCGCTGGTTGGGTTGTCTTTGAAATAAGCGATGCCGTCAGCGGGAAACAGGGACAGTATCTGCGCGCCATATTTATTTTTGTTATCTTTTTTTTCCGCGAATATTTTTTCTATAGATTCTATTCTGGGCATAATAAACTGAATTAAATCCGGATAAGAAAGACCGTCGGCAAGGGATTGGGCGAGCGCAGCCAACGCCCCATCAAGGTCGCCAAAGGCAAGTCGGGCATCGGCATCCCATAAAAAATTTTCGGCGGTCGTTTCCATGCGCCATTGGCGGATATTATTTATCGGGATGGTCAACTCGCCGGAGGCGCTGCGGATGGTGATTTTTTTTTCTGTTTTTACCGCAATCCTGCCATTAATCACGCCGCCATTCTTCAGAACAATCTGATCCGCTGTTAATAAAAGAGGCGTTGAAAATAACAGGATGCAAAATATTTTCCGCTTCACAAGATATTACTCCTGAGCAGCCTTTGCGCTTAACAGATGGATTGCTTTTTCAAGCCGCGGGAGTTTTCTCCAGTTTGCATATTGAACAACAATCGTTTCATCATCTTCGGCTTTGATGAGAGCTTTATCATTAATGGAGCGGCGGGACTCTTGCAGGTTGCGCGAAAACTCGGCGATATCAGCGCCGGCGCGAAGGCTTAATTTATAACCTTGCGGCGTTTCGATAATACGTCTGACGCCCCGTTCCATTGCGGCAATGCGCAATTCCGAAACCTTGATAAGATTTTCCACCGGCAGGGGAATGGCGCCATAACGATCTTTGAGTTCATCGTTGATATCCTGCAATTGATTGCGTTTCAGAGCCTCCGAGAGGCGTTTGTATATTCCCACGCGTTGCGATTCAACAGGGATATAATCGGCGGGAAGATAGCCCTCCACATTCCATTTTATTTCAGGCGGCTGCAAATCTTCAACATGTTCTCCCTTTAAACGCCGGACGGTTTTTTCAAGAAGGGAGCAATAATAATCAAATCCCACAGAGACAATGCAGCCGTGTTGCTCCTTGCCCAGCAGATTGCCGCTGCCCCGAATTTCCAAATCCCGCATGGCAATGTTGAATCCGACGCCAAGTTCGGTGAATTCATTAATAGCCGCCAGACGGCGGATGGCGGCGTCGGTAATCGCCTCGCCGGCGGGGGTGATGAGATAAGCATAAGCCTGTTTGACGTCTCTGCCGACGCGCCCGCGCAGTTGATAGAGTTGCGCCAATCCGAAGGCATCGGCGCGGTTGATGATGATGGTATTGACGTTGGGGATATCGAGACCGTTTTCTATAATGGAGGTTGAAAGCAGGGCGTCATATTTTTGGTCAACAAAATCGAGCATCACATGTTCCAGTTCGTTTTCATTGAGACGACCGTGAGCGATGGCGATGCGCAAAGCAGGATGGATTTTCTTCAATCGTTCGGCGATGTAATCAATATTCTGAATGCGGTTATGAACAAAAAAAATCTGACCCCCGCGATTCAATTCGCGCAGAATTGCCTCGCGAATAAGTTCATCGTCCCAGTGAATCATTCTGGTTTTGATGGGGAGGCGATTGGGCGGCGGGGTGTTGATGATACTCAAGTCGCGCAGACCTGAAAGCGCCATATAAAGCGTGCGCGGAATCGGCGTTGCCGTCAACGTCAGAAAATCCACAGACGTGCGCATTTCTTTGAGACGCTCTTTGTGTTGGACGCCGAAGCGTTGCTCTTCGTCCACAATGACCAGCCCTAAATCTGAAAATGCCACATCCTTTGAAAGGAGACGGTGCGTGCCGACAATGACATGGACTTCGCCGTTTTTGACTCGTTCAAGAATTTTTCGCTGTTCTGAGGCGGTTCGAAATCGGCTCAGCATCTCCACCTTATAAGGATATTCGGCGTAGCGCTCGGAAAATGTGTTGTAATGCTGCTGACAGAGGATGGTTGTGGGCGCAAGTACGGCAACTTGTTTGCCTTCTTGCACAACTTTAAAAGCGGCGCGCAGCGCGACCTCTGTTTTGCCGTATCCAACATCGCCGCAAACAAGGCGGTCCATCGGCTTATCCATTTCAAGGTCGCGCTTGACCTGTTCGATAGCAGTCAACTGATCCAGCGTTTCTTCATAAATAAACGAAGATTCAAACTCGCTCTGCCAGACGGTGTCGGATGAGTAAGAATATCCATTGGCGATGGTGCGGCGGGCATAAAGGTTGAGGAGTTCATCTGCCATCTGCTCAATTTTTTCTTCTGTCTTTTTTTTGCGAGCCAGCCACGCCTTAGAGCCGAGTTCATCAAGCGAGGGCTGGACATTTTCCACGATGGAATATTTTTGGATGAGTCTGATTTTATCCACCGGCACCAAAAGCCGCGCATCATCAGAGTATAGTATTTCGAGCAGGTCAACTTTGCGTCCGTCAATCATCTGAGTGCGGATGCCGAGAAATTTGCCGATGCCATGATCCACATGAACAACAAATTCATCGCGGGCAATCTCCGTTGGCGCGGCGATGGGCGCGCCTTTATAAACACGGCGATAGACATGGCGCCTTTTGTAGCGTCCAAAAATCTCTCGGTCTGTGATAAAAAGCGTCTGCGCGCCGGAGAGGCTGAATCCTTCGTGCAGATTGCCAATCGAAAGGACAATATCCCGCAGTCCGCCTTTGCCCACTTCGGGCGACCACTTCAAATCCTGTTTCAAACCGGGGATAAACGATGCGGCGGAAATCTCATGCTCGCGCAATAACTCATCAAAGCGCTGCAACTGTCCTTCATTGTCGCAGACCACATTGATGTGATAGTCCGCCAACTGCCTTGTTTTTATCAATTCGAGATAGTGTTCAAATGAGGGGCGCACATCTTCAAATGAGGATGAGGCAAAGCGAATTGATTTAGCGCCGCCTGTTTCTAAAACAGAAAGCTGGCTATGCGAAATAACCGCAAAGGCGCCGAGACGCGGATGAAGGGCGCTCCAGCTGCTGTAAAGCCGCTCCGGCGGGGTGTGTTGTTCGCTATGCGCGCTTGCCTCGAAATACTGCTGCTCCACAAGCTGCTCAAATCGTTCCGATTGCGGCTCAAAGGCGTCCGGCTCATCCAGAACAATCAGGGCATTGGCAGAAAGATAATCCAAAAGGACGGCAAGATTGATGTTTGCCTCAATGGATTTTCTCGTCAGCGCGACAAGTTTGGCGGGAGGAATGGCAACCTCCTCGAGCGTGTCCTTCAATTGAAAGGAGCGCTGGGTGAAGGAATCGAAAGGACGAATGGATTCCACCTCGCGTCCGAAAAGGTCTATGCGGATTGGGTTTTCCATCGGGAGGGCAAAGATGTCAATGATGCCGCCGCGCACGCTAAACTCGCCCCGCGCTTCAACAACGGCGGAGCGCTCGTAACCGATGTCCACAAGTCGGGCGCATAGGTCATTGATGTCCAGAGTTTGCCCCCAATGGATACGAACTCTTTTTTGTCTGTAGAATTCGGGCGCCAATATTTTTTGCAGCAGGGATTCCAGCGGGGCGATAATGACGGGCGCCTTGCCTTCTGCGAACTCCTCGCCGTCTGCGATGCGGCAGAGCATTTCATAAGACTCAATCTGGCGCGCCGCTATTTCAACATGTGGCTCATCCAACTCGTAGGGCAGCGTTTCTGTGTCGGGGAAATGAAAAACATTCTGCACGCCGAAAAATTGCATGTCGTCCGCCATTTGCTCGGCGCGTTCTCGATTGGAGGCGATGAGGAGCAAGGGGTGGGAGCGTTTGCTGCACAAGGCGGCGAGTATATAGGCAAGCGAAGACCCTGCCAGCCCGCAAATCGGGATTGCCTTTTCGCCTTTTTCAAGGCGTTCGCGCAATCTTATGAATTCTTCATTCCCCTCAAGCCGCTCTATCTGAAATGATTGGAGTCTGTTCATATTTTTTATATGACGGTTTTTTTTGGCATTAAAGCAAGTTTTGTTTCTATGATTTCATTCATGCGCGCAATGAGAAAATTTTATATGTTAAAACTTATCCCGGCTTTTTGTGTCATCAAATTTCTTGCAATGAATTAAAATGCTTGGATTAATCAGAACAATAATTTCGTAAAAGGATATATTTATGAAAAAGATATCCGATGCAGTCGCGCTGGGCGATGAGGCGCAGGCGGCGGTTGCCCAAAATAAACCGGTTGTGACTCTCGAATCCACGATTATTGCCTTTGGGCTCCCCTACCCTGAAAATCTAAAAATGGCTCAGGAGTGTGAGGACATCATTCGGGGCGAGGGCGCGGTTCCCGCCACAATCGGCATCATTGACGGCAAGCTGAAAATTGGTCTGGATGAGAAAGAATTGGAACAATTTGCTATCCGCAAGGACATTGTGAAAACCAATTTGAGCAACATCGCCGCTGTTTGCGCGCGCGGAATATGGGGCGCAACATCCGTTTCCACATCGTTGATGGCAACCTCTCTTGCAGGTATCGGAGTTTTTGTCACGGGAGGAATCGGCGGCGTTCACAAGGGTTTTGGCGAATCGTTCGATATATCCTCGGATTTGACGGCGCTCAGCCGTTATCGCGCGATTGTTGTTTCGGCGGGGGTCAAATCGCTCCTTGATGTGCGCGCCTCGCTGGAATATCTGGAAACGATGGGAATCCCCGTTCTTGGATACGAGACTGATTCTTTTCCGGTGTTTTATATTCGGCAAAGTCCCTATAGGGTGGATATGCGCGTCAACTCGCCGGAGGAAGCGGTTGCGGTGTTCATGGCGCAGGAAGCGCTGGGACATAAAACAAGCCTGCTGACGGCTGTGCCTGTGCCTGCGAAGGCGGCGCTTTCGAGCGCGGAAGTTGAGGCAGCCCTTGCGAAGGCGGAGGCGTTCATCAAGAAAGAATGCGATGTTCATGGGCGGGATGTAACGCCAGCCATTTTGAAACAGATGAATGAAATAACTGGGGGGCGCTGCCTGAAAGCGAATCTTGCGTTGATAAAAAACAACGCCCGAGTGGGCGCGATGATTGCAAGAGAGCTTTCAAGCCGCAACACCGCCCATTAATAATTTTGAAATTCTATGAAAGCCTTATCTTGACATTCGGACTCTCGTTTTAAGAAATTTCCCATATATTAAATGCGATAAAGGGAAAATGCATAAAATCAAAATAACACTGGTTGCGGCGGCGCTCTTGGCGTTGCCAATTTTTCTTTCAGCCTCTAACGCGGCGTCAGAGCAAACGCCATCATCTGTGATTGCCGATTTGTTAAACAGGGAGGATCTGGAGAATTTTGGTTTGCTCGATTTTGCCTCCGATATGTATTCCGCAGATGATACGGACACTTCCGTCATTAAAACTCTTAAACAATCGCGCAGCTATTACTTACTCGGTCAGATGTATATCCAGAAATTCAAATATGCCAAAGCGGTTGAGATGTTTCAAAAGGCGCATGAGGCGGATCCGGGTTCGCTGAGGGCGCGCTATAAAATCGCCCAGAGCTATTTTCTCATGAACAAAAATGATAAAGCCGTTCAGATTTGCACGGAGATTATCCTGACCGATTCCCAGTTCACCCCCGCTCATCTGCTGTTGGCAAAAATATTCGAGGCAAATCGCGATTATGTTAAAGCGGAAATGTCGTATCGGCAGATACTCGCCTACGAACCGAATAATATGGAATCGCTGCAGGCGCTGGGAAACAATTACTACCAGTTCATGGGCAATCTGGATAAGACGGTGGAGGTTTATGAAAAAATACTAACGCTGAATTCGAGAGATATCATGGCGTTGGTTATGTTGGGCTCGGCTTATGCTATCAAAGGCGATGTTGATAAATGCCTTGATTTATATGGAAAGGCTGTCCATTACCGTCCGAATCTTGTGAACTCCTACACGAACCTTGCGCGGATTTTTCAGGAAAACAGGAACTATGAGGGGGCGCAGCGGGTTTATTTTGAGGCATTGCGCACTGCGCCGGATAATCCGGAATTACTCAAAGGGTTTCAGTCGTTTCTGCATTTGCAGGCGCTCCGCAAATACAGCAACCAAAAAGCGGCGGAGATTCAAGAACAGGGCATCACATCCACCACTCTTTCTCTACAGGAACTGGTCAAGGATAAAGAGTTCTTGAATTTTTTAGAGATGGAAACGATTGCGGGATACAAGAACCTTTCGGAAGACGGGGCGACAAGCAACTCCAGTCTGATTGAGCTCTATGCCAAAATCCTCATGCGTTATGAACGCTACGACGAGGCGGCTCGTCAATTTAGACGCATCGTCCGCATAGACCCAAAAGACTACAAGGCATTTGTGGCTTTGGGAAATATCGGCATCATCAAGGGCGACATTCAAAGCGCGTCGCAGGCATTTGATCAGGCGATTGCCGTCAATCCGGATAATCAGGAGGTTTATTCGGAGATAGGCGCAACGTATCTGGAGCGCAAAGATTATAAAAGCGCGTTGGATATTTACAAGAAAGCCATTCAGGTCAAGCCCGATGAAGAGCGGCTTTACATGATTCTTTTCGGCGTTTATCATCAGCTCAAAATGGATGAAGCGGCTGAAGAAATATTGCGGGATGCGTTAAAGAGATTTCCGCAAAGTTCCGATATACTTGCCTTGCTCGGAGATTTTTATCGTCATCAAAAACGTTATTCTGAAGCCGTTGACCTTTTTAAGAAGGCTTATGAGCAAAAAAAATCCTTTCGCGTTTATGCAGTTATGGTCGCCACGCTTCTTCTTGAGATGGAGCGTCCAAAAGAAGCGGTTGAATTTGCCAACGCTGCGGGCGAGAATTTCAAGAAGAATAAGGATTTTTATATCGTCATGGGGCTGACATTTTCCGATTACGGATATATTGATGAAGCGTTGGAATTTTTTAAGGCTGCGCGGGACGCCGACCCTGCAAACTTGAGCAGCTATATGCTCATCGCCTCCCTCTATAACAAGAAGAAAGAATATGAAAAGGCGCTCGAGGTGTTAAGTTCGCTGAATAAGGATATGCCTGCTGAAACGGATTCGGCGAGTTACTATGAAATTCTCGCATCTATTTATGCGGAACAAAAAGCCAATAAAAGCGCCATCGAGGCATATCAAAAGGCGCTATCTTATGACCCCAAAAAAGCCGGCATCTATCTTTCTTGGGCGTTGCTTCTCAATAGGGAAAAACGTTACGAGGAAGCGCAAAAGGTTCTTGATGAAGCATTCAAACATATTGACCGCAATTCATCGGAGGGCATGCTGCTTGAGGCGCAGGTTATGACAGGTCAAAAAAGATTCGACCGCGCGGAAAATCTATACAGCCTTCTTCTGAAAACGGATCCAGAGAATATTGAATATATCTACCATCTTGGTCTCATGTATTATGAAGCAGAACGGCATGATGATGCTGAGAAAAGTTTCCGCATGGTCATAGAGCAAAATCCCGAGCATGCCGACGTCCTGAACAATCTTGGTTATATGTTCGCCGAGCTGGGTAAAAACCTTGATGAGGCGGAGGAACTGATTGAAAAAGCCATTTATCTACGTCCGGGCGCGGCTTATATGATTGATAGTTTAGGATGGGTGTATTTCAAAAAAGGGGAATATGAAAACGCTCTTAAATATCTCCTGCGCGCAGAAAAAGCCTCTCTTGAAGACCCCGTTTTGTTCGACCATCTTGGCGATACGTATGATAAATTAGGGCAGCCCGACAAGGCAAAGGATTATTGGAAACGCGCCTTCACACTCGATCCAGAAATCAAAGGGCTGAAGGAGAAACTCAACAAGTGAAGGAACTGGTCTTTGCCACGCATAACCAGCATAAAATTAACGAACTGACAGCCCTTTTTTGCGAGCTGCCCATCCCGCTGAAATCGCTGGATGATTTTCCGCCTTTTCCGCCCGATGACGAGGATGAGCCATCGTTTGAATTGAACGCCGCGTCCAAGGCGGTTCATTCTGCAAAGATAATCGGGAGGTGGTGTCTTGCGGATGATTCGGGATTGGAGGTAGCCGCGCTGGGCGGACGTCCGGGCATTCATTCGGCAAGATACGCCGCTGATAATATCTTGCGGATTCAACGCGTGTTAAAGGAATTGGACGGCGTCCCGCAGGAAAGACGTCAGGCGCGGTTTGTCTCCGCCATGGCGCTTGCCTCGCCGGAGGGCGATGTCATAATCAAAACGGGATATTGCGAAGGCGTGATAATTTCCGAGATGCGGGGGTCGAACGGTTTCGGATATGACCCGATATTTTTTATCCCTCAAATGGGCAAGACAATGGCGGAGTTGAGTCTTGAGCAAAAAAACCGGATTAGCCACCGTGCCCGCTCCGCGCAGATGATAATCCCAATCATTAAAAGCCGTATATAAAATATTTCAAATTCAAACAGCCCTCATCTCTTGAAAAAATTAGTTGATACGAAAAAATGAATTAG
Organism: candidate division BRC1 bacterium ADurb.Bin183; assembly: GCA_002070185.1. Classification (GTDB taxonomy): domain Bacteria; phylum Sumerlaeota; class Sumerlaeia; order MWCT01; family MWCT01; genus MWCT01. The sequence goes on along the minus strand of MWCT01000016.1, from coordinate 31,540 downwards.
TTGCGCGACTGGGCGTTCTCCCAAAATCAAAAAGCGAGCCTGTCGAATGTTGTTGAAATTTGTTCTTGATTCGATTTTGGCGGGTTGTTAGGAACTCCTTAACTTTTTTTGTGTGATATTTTGGAAAGGATAAAATTATGTCTCATATTAAAATCAACAAAAAGGCGCTCAAAAAGGATGAAGTCCGCACTTTCGGCTTAAACGCATGGGATTATTTTGAAGAGCACCAAAAAACCATTTTAATTATCGCAGGGGCTATTGTAGTCCTTTTTATCATCTGGAAGATTTATAATGTCCAAAAACAAAACGTCATGCGGGAGGCAAACCTCCTTTTTTCGCAAGCCGCCAATTCATTTCAAACTGGTCTTAATTCAGAGCAGAAGGAACAAAAAGAGCAAGAATTTCAGAAATGTCTGGATAGTTGCAACCGCATTCTTTCCGATTATCGCTCCTCGCCGCTTGCCGCAAACGCCCTTTATGTCAAAGGCAGCGCCCTCTTTTTCAAGGCAAACGCCTCTCCTGACGGCGCAAAGGAACTTGATGAACCTATCAGCATTTTTAATGAATTCATTAATAGCGTAAGTTCCAACGAGGAAAAAGCCGTTGGCTATGTCGCTTTGGGTTATGCTTATGAAAACAAGTATTTCCTATCGGAGGATAAACAGCTTTTGAATGCGGCGGTCTCGGCTTATGAAAAAGCGATTGAGTTGGGCAAGGATAAGGCGGCAGGCGCGGAAGCCATGCTCTGCAAGGCGCGTCTGATGGAGCTGCAATATAAAGATGATGAGGCTGCCGCCCTTTTGGAAAAGGTCAAAACCGACCGTAAACATCCGGTTGTATTCGGCGGAAAGGACGAAGCGTATTCAAAAGACCCTCAGATGAATTTCATTTTCCAGCAGCTGAAAAATATGGAAAATTACTATTCATATTCCCAAATGGCTCAGTTTTCACTCGACCGACTTCAAGGGCAGAAGTAATGCGTTATTCCATAATTTTTTAGAATCTGAGAATAGATGAAAAAAATCCTTATCAGATTCGTTTTGTTTTTGTGCGTTGCCTCCGTAGCATGGGGAGCGGCGCCTACCAGATTCAGCATGCAGATGCATTCTCTGACCGGCGATTTTGAGAAACACAAAAAATGCGTTGATTTAATTCGAGCCGCCGGCATCCGTCAGGGGCGCGATGAATGCTTTTGGCATGTGGTGGAAAAAGAAAAAGGCGTCTATCGCATCCCCGAAAACATCCTCAAAAATCTTGATTATTCGATTTCACAGGGGCTTGATACTTTAATCATCCTCAATTACGCCAACATGCTCTATGACGGCGGGATGGCGCCGACTTCGCCGGAGGCTGTCCGCGCCTTTGGGCAGTATTGTTATACTATGGCAAGGGAGCTTAAAGGTAAGGTTAAATATTTTGAGGTCTGGAATGAGCCGAATGCGGATGGGTTTTGGAAGCCAAAGGCAGATCCCGCTGCTTATGGTGTGTTATTAAAGGAGGCTTATCGGCGCATCAAAGAAGGAAATCCCGAGGCGGTTGTCTGCGGTGTTTCCCTTTCTGGGATTGAGAATGTTTCTTTCATTGAGAAAGTCATTGATGCGGGCGGATATGATTCGATGGACATCCTTTCGCTTCACCCATATTGCACTCCGCGCACGCCGGAAGATGCGCGGATTTTCGAAAGAATGGGGGATATCCGAGACAAGCTGGGCAAATACGGCATGAAAAAAAACATCTGGGTGACGGAGGTGGGTTGGCCCACGAATCTTTCCGGCGGCGTGACGGAGTATCATCAAGCGGTTTGCATTTCTCGCGCTTATTTGAACACCTTTATTTACCCTTTTGTGCAAACGGTTTTTATCTACTGGTTTGGACCGGATGGGCCAGATGCGGAATGGGCGGAGGATAGGTTCGGGATGATTCATCAGGACTGGTCGCCCAAGCCCGCCTATCTCGCCACAAAGACGCTCGTTGCCGCACTTAAAGATGCGGAAACCTCCAGCACAATCAAAGGGGAGAATTTTTTTCTTCTCCATTTAAGAGATGCCCGCGCTGATAAAAATATCTACGCTTTTTGGGCGTTGAAGGGGTATGCCGATTTTGAAGGCAAATGCTCCGCATCCTGCGAGATGCTTGGCATGGATGGCTCAAAACGCCTCCTTGCGCCATGGGAGGGATTTGTCTATATCCGCGCAGGTGAAATGCCTATTTTGATTGCCTCAAAAGAGCCAATTGATTGGAACACATCCCCTACGCGAAAATTTACGATTGATTTCGAAGGCAAGACGAATTTTATCCCTCGCGGACAGAGTCGCCCCTTTCATCTCAAACTGCCCGCTTCTCTGAGCAATTCATCGCTTGAGATTGCCAGCGAAAAAAATGGTCTTTCCATTGAGGGCAATCGTATAAAGGCAGGTCTCAACGCTCAGATAGGCGTTGAGCATTTTGCGATGTTCACCATGCCATCCGGCGGCAAAAATCCCTGCGCGCTTATAATGGATGAAGCAATTATTTCCGAGCCACTTGCCGTTGAAATCAAGCCGATGCCTCCGACAAAAGTTGCGAAGTTTTTTCAAATGACGCTGCGCAATCTTTCGCTGGAGAATTTATCTGGAATTCTAACTCTGACGCCTCCCGATAATGTCACGTTCGGAAACAATATCTTTGAAATAAAATCATTAAAACCCAATGGCGCTTTTGTGGAAAATGTTGAAATAACTTCCGACAATCCATCGGATATGATATATCAAATCAAGGGCTTGGCGCGACTCAATGGCGGGGCGGATGTGGAATTTCAACAGATTATCAGCTTTTACGAATGCATTCAAACATTGCGTCCGCTGGCGATAGATGGCGACCTTTCCGATTGGAACAAGGACGCCGAACCTATCAGATTGGGCGGCAATGAGCAGTATGTTGCGGGATATGTCCCGTGGGGCGGCGAGGAGGATTTTTCGGCGCGGGTCTATACCTGCTGGGATGAAGATTGGTTTTATATCGGGCTGGAATTTCAGGACGATATACTATCAAGTCCCTGTGCGGGTTTTACGGTTTATAATAACGACGGCATCGAGATTTATTTCGATACGGAGCATGACGAAGATCGCGATGAGGCTCATTATAGCGCGGACGATCATCAATACGGTTTTCATCTGGAACAGGGCAAGCCGGTTGTTTATTCGTGGTCGCAGTTGAAAGGATATTCAAAAGATTCACGCATTGCATTCAATCCTGCGCCGCAACCTTGCCATACGATTTCCGGCAAAGCCTTTAAAGGTATGATTCTGGAGGGGTGCATTCCTATGAAGGAATTGAACATCCAGCCGTATGACGGATTGTTGATAGGTTTTAATGTGTCGGGAACGGATGATGACGATCCGCGCACGGTTCATCCTTTTTTTCAGGAGTCCCAATTTTCGTGGACGCGCCGAAAAAATTCATGGCAGAATCCGCAAACCTTTGGCGATTTGCATTTCACCGATTCGGCAAAGATTCCGCGTCCTTGACGGGGCAAATTAACCTGACAACTATTTTTTGTTTTGCTTGACGGCTGCGCAATCTGCGGGTTATGATAATTTTATTGTTGTGGGGGCGAAACGGCTTCGACGGGGTTCGCCGCTCAAACAGGTGCAAGCCGAGGACGCTTAGTCACCTCGTTAAATAATCAGAGCAACTAAATTTAACTGCGGAATCTAACTTCGCACTCGCTGCCTAATTAGGCAGCCGTCCGCCGGAGGCTCCGCCTGCGGTTTCCGGGTCGGGCGTCACTTTGCGGGCTGGCTTAGCGGAGCGCGCAAGCGCGGCTGAGACCGCTTAGCGAGATACATCAGCCTTGGCTCCTGATAAAGCCCGCCCTTCGGCGTTTTTAGGAGCGAGATTAAACGGAGGGAGACGCTTGTGGCGCCTGCTTGGGAGGGTTCTTCGGACGCGGGTTCAATTCCCGCCGCCTCCACCATTCAACTCTGGGAAATCTTCGGGGAAGATTTTCCCTCGCTCATGGTAAACCAAATTTTTTTTTGAATCGAAAAAAGGGCGATTTATATATCGAAACGCCTCCCTATTATGCTTTTTAATCAAGAGATTCATTCAATCTAACCTTCATCCCAAAAAACACAAAACGACAAATCAAGACATGGGCTCGCGCCAAAAAGCAGACTTAATTTGTTGCTGCGCTTGAGGGCATGTAACCTCCAGTAAAAAAACCATTTCGTTTGTAAATGCATACGAACCACCTCTTTGATGCCAGGAAAATTTTTATTTTTTTACTTGCGTTCCGAAACACTATAAATCATGATAGGTTGGTTCTTACTGATGGAAGCGGCTTTGCAAGGAATCCGTCAATGAAAACGAAAATTTGTTGGGGGTTCTTGTGCCGTCTGTTTTTCCCAATCATCTTTTTAAGTTATTTGCGGGTCGCGCGGTGCGATGGGGCGCCGGACCTTGCGGTGACGAAGATTTGGCATGAGGGTCGCACTATCTGTTTTATAATTCAGAATCAAGGGGATGAAAGCGCGCCAACAGGTTTTGATGTTTCCCTTTTTGTGGGAGATGGGAAAAAATCAGTTGTGTATGTGGATACAGCGCTTGCGCCTCGCCAACGATATCAGGCTTGTTTTGATTACGTTTGGGAATGCACCGGCGAATCGGACAGCATTTCCGTTCTTGCGGATTATGATAATAACGTTGCGGAGAGCAATGAAGAGAACAACTATCTTGATGATATCTGGCTCTGCGACACCACGCCCCCGCAGATTATAGATGGTCCTTTTGTAACTGACATTACGCAAGATTCGGCGGTTATATCATGGGAAACGGATGAAGTCAGCAGGGATATTGTCAAATATGGCACATCGCCTGCGCCCCACGAAGCACAGGTTGATGATTTCAATACAACGACAACCCATCGTGTGGTTTTGAATAATCTGGAAAGTTCGACGACTTATTTTTATCAGATTTATTCGCGGGATTTGTATGACAATTCGTCAACGACCGATGATTATACATTTGATACAGCAACGCCTCCCCTGCCGGACTTGATAATAACAAACATCTGGTCGCAGGGTTCGAATATTTGTTTTGAGGAGAAGAATCAAGGCGGCACCGCGGCTGCGTCACATCAGACAGCTCTTTATGTTGACGGCGCACCGGTTGCGTTTTTAGTAATACCTGTGACGCTATTTCCGGAAGATACATGGCAGGGGTGTTTTGAATATAATTGGCAGTGTTCTGATGTTTCAGACGAGATTGATATTCAGGCTGATTATTCTAATACTATCGAGGAATCCAATGAAAGGAACAATTTCAAATCAGAAATTATGGTTTGTGAAATTGTTCCGCTTGAAATAACATCGGGTCCTGCCGTTCGAGATACTAGTTCAAATAGGGCGGTTGTTGTTTGGATGACCAACAATGCCGGCGACAGTTTCATCAAATATGGGAGGATGTCGCGCACATATAGTTCGGAGTTATTTGATAACACTTCAACGAAACGACATGCAATCGTTTTGGAAAATCTCGAAGCCGCTTCAACTTATCACTTCAAGATTGCCACAAAGGATCAATGGGATAGCAAGGTTGAAAGCAAGGATTTGACATTTCGAACGGCTGCCGCACCGGATGGAACCGCTCCGATAATATCTCTTATTCTGCCTGAGTTTTGCTCGGATATGTTGCTGCTAAGCGCCGATGCTTCGGATAATCAGGGCGTTTCAAAAGTGGAGTTTTATCTTGATGACAATCTTTTGGGCGCCGCCTTTTCGTCTCCTTATCAAATGAAAATCAATACGCACAAATATTCGGATGGGTCGCACAGATTCAGCGCCAAAGCATATGATTTATCCAATCATTCCGCATTAGACGAAAAACTCTCCGAGATTGACAATAAACCAAACACCACACTCCCCTCTGTTACTATCATGTATCCATTAAAGGGTCAAACAGTATCGGGCGATATTTTCGTCCAAGCCGAGGCAAACGATGATAATGGCATATTTAGCGGGACGTTTTACGTGGACGGCAAGTGGGCAGGGAATTGGTTTCCCGACATTGAGGGCTCTAAAAATGCACCGATTAACATCCCATGGCATACGGCTCTTGAAACCAATGCCTTGCATCGAATCGCCATTCAGGTTTATGATGTTGATTTGAACGTCGGAACCACTTATCTGGATGTGGACGTTATGAACGCCCCCCCTAAAAAACCGGCTGAATTAAATATAACAAGGACGATTGTCAGTCATTCAAATTATTATACTGTTGTTCTGAATATTGCGAACGTTGGGGAGGAGGATGCGAGAAATATTAGGCTCGACGATTTTTGCCAGTTGTATCAGCCAGTGTCCCACGAGGACGCGAACGCCCAGTATTATTCCCAATTCAAGACTGAAACCACCCAGTGGGTCATGAATATAAAAATGAAAAATCCATTGAGCGGTGGTCAGTCTGTGAAATTGATGTATGATATTGCCCCAGTCTTGATATATCCCTGTTCAGTCAAACCAATGATCGGCGGAGATAAATACACCAATGCGACAGATGTGTGGTTTGATGATTTATACAATACATATCACAAAAGATACCCGTTGGTTTTTTGTCAAGCGCCGTATTATACAGATGCCTTAAAAACCTGCGATTACTTGATTGTCACCAGTCCGCGCAATTTGCGTTTTTTTAACACCCAACATGATATGGATTTGCTATTAACCAAGATGGGGGAACTTGCAATTTTAAGAAAAGGGGCATTGGGGTATATTGATTTGCCGTCAAATATTTCCATTCCGTTTGGTTTGCAATGGGGGCTTGCGCTCGGCGATATGAACGACGACGGCAGAGATGAGATTATCATCGGCAATCCCATCAGCAAGCATTTTTATGTTTACTGCGTCAAGCCCGCTAAGCAATGTTTCAAAGACATCGACCATTGTTATCCAATTGCTTGGAAACTTATTGCCGATAGCACCTCTTTATTATGGGTCGATCTATTTCCTCTCGGCAGCACGTTAGCCGCGGCAAAGGGCACTGTTGCCATTTTGATTCCTTCAAGAGGTATTGTGGTCGAGGATAGTTTTGGGCGGACTAAATACTCTTTGCATCTACCTGATATTGATAGTTATTTCGGTTTGGCTGTGGGCAATATTACAGGAGATTCAGAATTGGAATATATCATCGCCGATTACAATAATGATAAGGTTTATATCTACACAGCAAAGAATAACAAGATCGGGGAGTTTAATATTGTCAATTCGGTATTCGATGGTTTTGGGGCGGGAGATGTTATGGGCGATAAGTATGATGAGATTATTCTTGCCAGCCAAAGCGCTCAAAAAGTTTTTATTCTATCAAGCAATGGCGCCGTATTGAGCAGTTTTAATTTTCCATTTGAGAAGGGCGACCGTCTTGCCGTCGGCAATGTGATATCAACATGGAATAACGATAAAAAAGAGATTGTCATATCCAAATACAAAGAGGGCAAGATTAGGATTTTTAATGCCGCCGGCAACCAGTTGAAAAGCATAAACGCTCGATTTAATATGTTCGATGGGCTAGCTGCGGGAAACGTTTTTGAACAATGGAATGGCGATATTATTGTCGGCGATGTAGGTTTTAATAACATTTGTATTTATAACAGCGGACATCAAAGTAGCAAGCCTGATATTTTGAGCGAGTTGTTGAAAGATAGCGTCCATCCCGCTCTTAGTTATGGCGCATCATGGAAACCCAGTGGCGCATGGAGCAGCCTGCTCAAGAGCGGTTGGACGCTCGACGGATACTTGCTTATTGTTGGAGAGACGGAAATAGTCCCCTCATTCGGCGACCGATGGTATGGAAGCATTTTAACAAAAAGGGGAACAATGCCTCTTGTTTCCGATTGCACCGACCTTCCTTATGCCAACACTTACGGCGATGAAATTGTGCCGGAGTTGAACATGGGGCGCATCATCGGCAATAGCGCCCAGTCTCTCATAAAGCCCATTCAAGCCAGCATTGACCAGATAAAGGGAACCTCCCCCAAACATTTCGACCGCTCCAATGCCATTGTCCTCAGCGGCCATCCGGAATGTTTTGGAGGCGGGGGGGATCACATTAATTTCAGAAGCGAGGCGGATGTCATCGCCGCGAAACTGATCAATAATGGAACCGCCGTCTATCAGCAGGATAACACATGGTGTCCCAGCATCTCTTCTATCAATGATTTATTTTTCCAGAACACATCCACTGCGGACGTTATTTTCTTTGCCGGACATGGCAATTCAGTCGGCTGTTCGGATATTGAAGTTGCGGATGTGGTGGCAAGAACAAATCCATTCGGGAATACATGTCCCTTTATCTTTGCGTCTTCCTGCCTCACGGGGAGATATACAGATGGCTTTGGAATTGCCGAGGCGTATTTTAGTCAGGGCGCCGCCGCATACCTTGGCGCGACCAACTGGGGCGTATGTTGCTCTCATGCTGGTTGTTCTGCGCAATTCTTCGATCGCTGGCAAATCGGCAAGACGCTCGGCAATGCAATTCAGGAAACAAAATTGTTCGTGGCGGGCGACAAATACGGCAATTACTGGAACGCCATTTACCATCTCTATGGCGATCCCAAATTCGGAACGGAGGGTTATCAAGCACAGGCGTATAAAAAAATCGAACCCGCAACAAAGATTAAAATTTCCGACAACTCTATGTTCCTTGATATTGAGCTGCCGAATTTTCAGGTCATTCAGACAAACGGCATAGACCATGTTTCTATTCCGGGGGGGATGACAACATTTGAGGTCGGGATGCCTATTGTGCCATATTTCAAAACGATGGTTCAATACCCCAAAAACACGCAGATACAGGACGTTTTCCTGCTGGAAAAAAAAGACATAGAAAGCGCATCAGGATTGTTTCTTCCCATCGGCGAAATCGGTATCCCGGAAACGGGCGGCAACATCAGGACTCCTCGCATAAAGGGGAATATTTCTGAATGGTATCCTGAAAAAACAATGGAGTGGACAGTCATTGAAAGTCCCTCATCCACAACGCTTGCCATTTCTCTTTATCCTTTTTATTACAACGCCCAGACAACCGATGTTCAATATTTTAGAAGATATAACATTGCCGTTGATGCAATAGTTTCCGATGTCCAAATCACGCGCCTTGAAACAAACAAGTATGAATATGATTTGGGCGAACATATTGCCTTTATGATGGAATTGGAAAATCAGGGCAGCGCGCCCAAAAATGTAGTTGTGAGCGCCGCAATTCTCCAACAGGGAACCAGCGAATTCGTCAGCGGGCTTCCGCTACAATCACTCAATGATATTGCTGGGACGGCTTCATATAATGCCGTCTGGGACAGCGCCGGATTCGAGCAGGGATATTACGCCGCCGAGATAGAAATCCGTGATGATCAGGCAATATTGCTCGACAAACGCACGGCTTCTTTCAGGCTCGGTTCGCTGTTTGCCCAGGTTTCCGATTTGACTGCAACCCCCTCCGAATTCGACATCGGCGACGACATTGCCATATCCATGACCATCGCCAACGCGGGAACGATTGAGACCTCCGGCACAGCGGTTTTGCTCATTCGAAATTCAAAAGGCGAACTCATCAAAAAATTCCAACGCGACCTGCCTGTTTTATCAGGAGGCGAATCAACAATAATGAACGAAGTATGGAAAACGACCGATGAGATTTTTAGCGCTTATTTCATTGTTGGATTTGCATATTACGGCGTTCAAATTACAGAACCGATAGAGACAATAATCCGCACAAAAAAACCGACTGGCGTGATTGCGTATTAGGCTGTCTGCAAGATTGAAATACTCCCCTAAAACTGGACCATTGATTAAGGCGGAAAATTCTCCAAATTTTTAGCATCTATTAGATTTCATTTTGTATTCATTAGCAGATGGCGAAGCCAATCAAATCATGAAATTATGAGAGGCGATGCTGGAACAAAATCTTTGACACGTTTGCGCATTAAAAACTATGTATCATTTATGTTTTGCTGATGAAACAGGGAAAAAGAATGACGCATATAATAGGAATTTCCGCCTTTTATCATGATAGCGCGGCTTGTCTTGTCACGGATGGTAAAATTATCGCCGCCGCGCAAGAGGAGCGTTTCACCCGCAAGAAGCATGATGCAAATTTCCCGTCCAATGCAATCCGTTATTGTTTGAAAGCCGGGGGCATAACCAGCGATGACATTGATTTTGCGGTTTTTTATGACAAACCGTTTGTGAAGTTTTGGCGGCTGATTGAGACGTATATTGGTTTTGCGCCTCGCGGGTTGAAGTCATTCATTGAAGCGGCGCCGCTCTGGGTGAAACAAAAGCTTTGGATTAAGGAGTTGATTCGCAAAGAAATCGGAGGCAGGGCTCGCGTCCTTTTTCCCGAGCACCACGCATCCCATGCCGCATCCGCCTTTTACCCGTCGCCTTTTCAGAAAGCCGCAATATTGACTATTGACGGAGTCGGCGAGTGGGCAACGGCGAGTTATGGCATCGGCGAAGGCAATAAAATTAGGCTCCTTGCCGAGATGGAATTTCCACATTCGTTGGGGTTATTTTATTCGGCGTTCACATTTTTCACAGGTTTCAAAGTCAATTCCGGCGAGTATAAGATGATGGGGCTGGCGCCCTATGGCGAGGCGAAATTCAAGGATATCATCCTCAAAGAAATTATTGACCTCAAGGAAGACGGCTCGCTGCAAATGAACATGGATTTTTTTGATTATTGCGCGGGTCTTAAAATGACCAATGAACATTTTGATAAACTATTCGGGGGTCCGCCGCGGAAACCGGAAACGAAAATGACGCAACGGGAAATGGACATCGCCCGTTCCGCACAGGAGGTGACCGAGGAGATTATAATGCGTATGGCGCGCCATCTGCATAAAGAAACAGGGGCGAAAAATCTTTGCCTTGCTGGGGGGGTGGCGTTGAATTGCGTGGGCAATGGACGCCTTCTTAAGGATGGTCCGTTTGATGACATCTGGATTCAGCCGGCGGCGGGCGATGCCGGCGGCGCGCTTGGCGCGGCGCTGCTGGCGTGGCATCAGCATCTCGGTCATCCGCGCCATGCGGATAACATCCATGATTTTCAGCAAGGTTCGCTTTTAGGTCCGGAATTTTCAGATGCGGCGATTAAAGATTTTCTTAAACGTGAAAATATCCCATATACTGAATTGGACGATGCTTCTCTCATTCAAATAGCAAGCGATTTGCTGGCAAACGAAAAGGTCATCGGATGGTTTCAGGGGCGCATGGAATTTGGACCGCGCGCATTGGGAAATCGAAGCATCATCGGCGATGCGCGCTCGTCCCAGATGCAATCGTTGATGAACCTCAAAATAAAATTTCGGGAGAGTTTTCGTCCATTTGCGCCATCAGTTCTGGAAGAAAAAGTCAGCGACTATTTTGAACTCGAACACCCCAGTCCCTATATGCTTCTTGTGGCGCAGGTGAAAAAGAGCCTACTTTGCGAATTGAGCGAGGAGGAAAAACGTTTGTCCGGCTTCGATAAGTTGCGGACAATCCGCTCTTCGATTCCAGCCATTACGCATGTGGATAATTCGGCGAGATTGCAAACGGTCCACAAGGATGTCAATCCGCGCTATCATGCCCTTATCAAGGCATTTGAAGAAAAAACGGGCTGCGCGGTGATTATCAATACGTCGTTCAATGTGAGAGGCGAGCCGATTGTCTGCGCGCCGGAAGAGGCTTATCGTTGTTTCATGCGGACACGCATGGACTATTTATTTCTGGGAAATATTATGCTGGATAAAAAAGAGCAGCCTCAGATAGAGCAGGATGAGGACTGGCAAAAAGAATACGAGTTGGATTAAGCCGAGAATTTCAAAAAAGCAAATGATGAATTACGAAAAACCGGCAATGTGCGTCAGAGAGATTACAGAGCGCGAGACATCTTTGTGGGACGCCTTTATTCAAGATTCGCCGCAAGGTTCTCTTTTTGCTTCCTCGATTTGGAAGAATGTAATTGAACGCGCGACATCATCAAAACAACGCATATTTGCTGTTTGGAAAAATGATAAAATCCTCGGCGGAGCGGTTTTGACAGAAAAAAAACAAATAGGCAAACTCGCCGCTTTGAATGCGCTCCTTTCGCCGTATCTGGGATTTGCGCTCCCTCCTTCCGCCTCATCAAAAATTTCCGAAAGGATGAGCGCGGAACATGAAACGCTGAAGACTTTGGCAGAGTTTCTTGAAAAGCAATATGCCCAGATTGACATTAACAACTATCCAACGCTTATTGACCTGCGCCCATTAATAGAACGCGGCTGGAGCGTCCGCCCGCGTTACACATATTTGCTTGATGTATCCGAGCCTGAAAAACTCTGGGCAGGATTCGATGGCAACATTCGACAGGCAATAAAAAAGGGGGAAAAAGCGGGATTTCAACACGGCGAGATGAATTGCCCGCCCAGCGAAATATATGAATTGCTTCAACAGACTTTGACAAAAAATGGCGGCAAAAATCCGATTGAGGAATCGCTCGTTCGGGAAATTGCAACCGCGCCGGAAATTCAAAACCGCGTTATTTTCGGCGCGCGCGCGGATGATAATCAACTCATTTCCGTAATTATTTGCGTTTGGGATCGCCGCCGCGCCTATTATCTTCTTGCGGCAAATAATCCGAAGCATCTTTCAAGCGGGGCAAGCTCCCTGCTCATTTGGGAATTGGCGCAACATCTTGCCTCTTTGGGTATTCCAGAACTTGATTTTATCGGCGCGAATATTCCGGGAATTGCGAGATTCAAGGAAGGGTTCAATCCCCGATTGGAGACTTATTACAGGTTGGAACGGTGGACGTCGCTCCCTTTCCGCGCGGTCAAAAAGGCGGGGCAAAAAATTCTTGGGCGATGAGGGAAAATATGGAAAGCGTATATTTTGGAACGGACGGCTGGCGCGGTATCATTGGGGAATCGTTCACTTATGAAAATGTGCGCCGAGTTGGCAAAGCGCTTTCGCAGCTGGCAAAAAAACGCGGCATCGAAAAGAAGCGCGTTGTCATTGGTTACGATTACCGGTTTATGTCCGAATTTTTTGCTCGCGCCGTTTATGACGAATTGACTGCGGCGGGAATTCAGGCGGCGCTCAACGACCGCGCCATTCCCACGCCGGCGCTGTCTTTTGCTGGGCGGGGCAGCGATGTTGCTTTCGGGGTTATGATTACCGCCAGCCATAATCCGCATTTTTACAACGGCATCAAATTCAAGGCAAATTACGGCGGTCCGGTTATGCCCGAATTTACACAAGCGGTGACGCGGCATCTAAAAAATATTAAAAAGGCGTCCTCGCATGCACCGGTTTATGCAGATAAAATTCCTTTGTATGATTTTTACACTCCCTATATCAATTCGCTGAAAAAATATGCGGATTTTTCCATCCTTAAAAAAGCGAATATAAAAGTTGCGATTGATTCTATGTGCGCCACCGGCGGCAATATTTTCGAGGAATTGCTGCGGGGAACGCAAATCGGCAGAGTTTCAATAAGAACGGAGCGCAACCCTCTTTTTGATTACGATCTGCCTGAGCCGGCGCCGCCTTTGCTTGCGCCTCTTGCGAAACTTGTCCGAAGCGAAAAATGCGACGTCGGGCTTGCGACAGACGGCGACGCCGACCGTATCGGAGTTGTTGATGCGTCGGGACGTTTTGTTTCGCTGCATTACATCATGCCTCTTTTATATGAGTATCTTGCTGAGACGCGCGGTTGGAAAGGCGATGCCGTGCGGACAACCTCCACAGATAATCTATTTGACGAAGTCTGCGAATCGTTCGGCGCTCGATGCCATGAAGTTCCGGTAGGATTCAAGAACGTTTGCGAGGTGGTCTTGAAAGAGGATATTCTTGTTGGCGGCGAGGAAAGCGGCGGCGTTTGTTTCAAAAACCATATACCCGAACGAGATGGGCTTTTATCAGGGCTTCTGATTCTTGAAATGATAGCAGCGCGAAAAATGCCGCTGGCAAAAATGGTTCAAGCCATGGGACGGCGTTTTCACAAGGTGGAGTATATTCGAATGGATCGCGTGTTTGAACAGGCGAAGTTGAAAGATAATCTTAATACCCTTCTGGAAAAAACGCCGTTAAAAATCGGCGGTTCAAAAGTTGCGCGAGTGGATACTCGGGACGGAATAAAGTTTTATCTGCAAAACGGTTGCTGGATGTTGATGAGGGTTTCGGACACCGAGCCCAAAGGGCGCATTTATGCGGGCGGTCCGGATATTCAGGATGTGCGCCGCACGTTAAAGGCTGGCGAATTGCTTTTGTTCAGGTAAATTGGAATAACAAACAGCCGCTTTTGTAATCAGTCCATACGAATTGAAAATCATCGTTTCTGAGACAAGCCCTCCGTTCAATTCTTTATAGAATATTGCAATTTGATTCACCCCCGCGAAAACTTCGACCAACTCGAAATGAAGGTCGGGAAACATAATCATCCGTTTTTGGAAATATGCCCGCAGTGCGTCTTTACCGATGATAGTTCCGGATGGCTCATTAAAATCGCTGGCAACCAAAGGGGATGTGAAGCAAATGTAATCCGTATAATATAGCATGATTTGTTCGAGGTCATGATTATTCCATGCGGTTATCCAGTCAGAGGCAAACCGGGCGGCGGATTCTTGCGAGATTAAATCTGCTTGGGGCATGCCGACTTTTTCCCGTAGCGCCTCCAACCTGCTCAGGAATTCATTTTCTTTTTTAAGGCGTTTTATATCCGTATATAAAAGCGTTAGGACAATGAATAATAAACTGCAAAGCATGAATAAATATAGGATTTCGTTCAGCAAAAACATGGGTGATAATTGATGTGAACGAGCGCGCCGCGTCAAATGATTTCTTGATGTTTTTCTCTTTACAGCCAATGAGTATATGGAGAAGAAGATATATATTTTATGACAGGACTGAAAGCGGATGGTTTTTAATCAAGAAAAAGCGCGCGAAAAGTTATATTGCCTTCTTGGCGATTTGCCGAAAAGGTCGCGCCCCATTCAATCTCGGAAAATTTCCGAAAACTCCGGCGAGTATTTCATCCTTGAAAAATGGGAACTGGATTTGAACGGCTTGGAAGCTGTGCCTGCTTATTTCACAAAACCGCTTAAATCGCAGCCGCCATATCCTGCTATTTTATATAATCACGCTCATGGCGGAAAGTATCAGCTGGGCAAGGAGGAGTTAATTCACGGGCGCTCCATTCTTCAGAAGCCCCCGTATGCGGAGACGCTGGCTCGCCATGGTTTTGCGGCGCTTTGTATTGACCAATGGGCATTTGGCGAACGCTCGGGAAAAACCGAATCCGCCCTTTTCAAAGACATGCTCTGGGAGGGGCGCGTTTTGTGGGGGATGATGGTTTACGATAGTTTGCGGGCAATTGATTTTCTTGCAGCGCGCGAAGATGTGGACGCATCAAATCTGGGAACGCTTGGCATATCAATGGGAAGCACGATGGCATACTGGGTTGCGGCGCTCGATGTTCGCATCAAAGTATGCGTGGATATCTGCTGCCTTACGGATTTCCAAACTTTGCGCGATTTGAATCGTCTGGATGCTCATGGGGTTTATTATTATGTGCCGGGGCTTCTTAAGCATTTTAATGCCGCCGAGATAAATGCGTTGATTGCGCCGAGGGCTCACCTATCTCTCATCGGAACGGAGGATAACCTCACTCCTCTTGCGGGGTCGCTGGCGGTTGATTCGGAATTGAAGAAGGTTTACAAAAACGAAGGGGCGCCGGAAAACTGGCGCATGGCGACATATAACATCGGTCATAGTGAAACGGCGGAGATGCGCCGCGATATTTTACAATTTATTGAACGGTTAAAGAAGCAATCAAATGATGAACGTATCGCTTAAATCCGAGTTGCTTAAAAGGTATCCGGGGAATCCAATACTGACTTACAAGGATTTGCCATTTAACGCTAACGCTGTTTATAATTGCGGGGCGGTGAAATTTGGCGATGAATACATCCTTGTCCCGCGGGTGGAGGACGGGCGCCGCGATAACAAGCTGCATATTGCCCGCAGCAGCGACGGCATTCATTTTCGCATCGAGCCTGAACCGATTCCCATTGCTCCTGACCCTGAAACGGAAATCTGGGAATATCACCGATATGATCCCCGTGTGACGTATCTTGAAGGGGTTTATTATATCACCTATTGCGCCCAGAATTTTGGGGAGATTGTCCGCATCGGCTGCATCCGCACAAGCGATTTCAAATCATTCGAGCGTCTGCCATTTTTCACGCCGCCGTGGAATCGCAATTGCGCTCTTTTCCCCGAGCGGATAAAGGGCAGCTATGTCCGCATGGAGCGCCCCATGAACGGCAACATGGCGGTGAATTTGATTTCATTTTCGCCGGATTTGATTCACTGGGGTCGCCACAGAATCGTGGAATTAAAGCCGCAAACATGGATGCGGGAAAAGTGGGGTATCGGTCCCTCGCCTATCAAAACTCCGGAGGGGTGGCTGGTTATCATTCACGGGGTCTGGCTGGCGTGCAATTATGTATATCGCTTGGGGGTCATCCTTTTGGATTTGGAAGAGCCTTACAAGGTGGTTGGGCAATGTCCGGAATTCATTCTGACGCCGCGCGAACCTTATGAGCGTTCTGGCGAGACGATTGACTGCGTTTTTTCGAATGGGGCGATACCTGAGGAGGATGGCACCATCAAGGTTTATTACGGAGCTGCGGACACTTGCGTTTGTTTGGCAACGGGGATAATTCAAGAATTGATAGATGCGTGCCGTTAAAAAAAATCACATCCAATAAAAAAGGGGATATGGAATTTCCCATTCCCCTTTTTAATGATGGTCGGGGCGACTGGACTTGAACCAGCGACCACCTGAACCCCATTCAGGTACGCTACCAACTGCGCTACGCCCCGATTAAATCATGCGTATAATTTCAAGAGTTCCGTCAGCTCGCTGCGGATGGCGCTCAGTTCGTTCGATATTGCTACGATGCGCGCCCCGCGTTCATTCACAGTAACGCCGTTGCGGGAATCTTTGAGCTGTTTGCGCGCCCCTGCGATCGTAAAGCGTTCATCATACAGGAGATTTTTGATTTTGTAAATCAGGTCAATATCCTCCTTGCGATAACGCCGCTGATCATTGACATCCTTCTGGGGTTTGAGACTTTCAAATTCGGTCTCCCAGTAACGAAGGACATAGGGCTTGATTCCTGTGATGCGGCTGACTTCGTTAATTTTGTAAAAGAGCTTACCCGGCTTATCCGCTTTAACAACTGCCATTTTACCACCTCTTCAGGTTCAGACTACTGGATTTTTTTAACAGGGAACAATCAACAGGCACTTAACTGCAACTTTGAATGTAAAAGAAACACCTCCTAATTTTTTTGCCGGATTAACATGCGAGACAACACAATCAAACAAAATGACAATCCACTTTTAACGGGTGGATTGTCAAGATGAAATTCAGCGATTTTTTTAGCTGCGTTCGGAAACTTCGCGGACAATGTCCACCAGTTTGTTTCTGCCTGCCTTGGGCGTGACCTTAAGTTTCGCGTTGGTCAGTTCGCGCAGTGCGATCTCGCTGGGGCGAATGGTTCCCGATGGGTCAACTTGCGGTTTTTCGCCATCAACAAGGTCGCGGGCTCGTTTGGCGATGATGTTCACCAAAAAGTATTTGTCCGTATTTTGGTTGAATCTGCTGAGCAATTCTTCGCCGTCCATTTCCAAACTCGGGTTTGTCCGTTCGGTATTATTTATTGCCATTTTGAACCTCATATTCCGCATCAACGACTTCGCCTTCTTGGGCATTGGGGGAGGCAGCCCCTGCCGAGGCTCCGCCGCCTGAGGGTGTCGGTCCGGCGCCTGGCTGCGCTCCCGCCGCCTTATAAAGAATTTCAGAAAGTCGGTGGGATGCTTTATTCAAATTGTCAAGCGCGGTTTTTATGGCTTCATTATCGCTTCCTGCAAGTGTTTTTTTCAAATTTTCGATAGCCTCTTCAATATTTTTCTTTTCTTCTTGAGGCACTTTATCTCCAACCTCGTTAAGCATCTTTTCCATCGTATAGATGGTTGAATCTGCCTGATTGCGCAGTGCTATCTCGTCACGTCTGCGCTGGTCTTCCTCAGAATGCTCCTCTGCGGTTTTGACCATGCGGTCAATTTCTTCCTTGCTCAATCCGCTGGAGGATTCGATGCGGATTCTTTGTTCCTTGCCGGTTCCGAGGTCTTTGGCGGAAACATGGACGATACCGTTGGCGTCAATGTCAAAGGTTACTTCAATCTGAGGAACGCCTCGTGGCGCGGGGGGAATGCCTATGAGGTCAAAGCGTCCGAGTGTGCGGTTATCGCGCGCCAACGGTCGCTCGCCTTGGAGAACGTGGATGGAGACCGCCGTTTGGTTATCCGCCGCTGTGGAAAAGATTTCGCTTTTCTTTGAGGGGATGGTTGTATTTCT
Organism: candidate division BRC1 bacterium ADurb.Bin183; assembly: GCA_002070185.1. Classification (GTDB taxonomy): domain Bacteria; phylum Sumerlaeota; class Sumerlaeia; order MWCT01; family MWCT01; genus MWCT01. Next base: position 13,117 of record MWCT01000016.1, on the reverse strand, counting down.
CGATATAAGGACGGTGGACACTCCGCCCAGAGTTTCAATGCCCAGCGAAAGCGGGGTTACGTCAAGAAGCAGGATATCGCTCACCTCGCCCGCCAAAACACCTGCTTGGATGGCGGCTCCGATGGCAACCACTTCATCGGGGTTGACTCCTTTGTGTGGTTCTTTGCCGAAGAATTCTTTAACTCTTTGCTGAACAAGCGGGATGCGTGTTGAACCGCCGACGAGGATAACTTCATCTATCTGGGATGTGCTGAATCCGGCGTCTTTGAGAGCTTGATCGCATGGTTTGATGGTTCTTTCGACAAGGGGCATAATCAGGCGTTCGAGATGAGAACGTGTGAGGCTGACATCAAGGTGTTTGGGACCGGAGGCATCTGCGGTGATGAATGGCAGATTGATATTTGTTTGCATGGAAGAGGAAAGTTCTATCTTTGCCTTTTCTGCGGCTTCTTTGAGGCGCTGAGTCGCCATTTTGTCCTTGCGGAGGTCAATGCCATTTTGCGCCTTGAAATCATTAGCCAGCCAATCTATAATAATCTGGTCAATATCATCGCCGCCCAGGTGCGTGTCTCCGTTGGTGCTTTTGACTTCAAATACGCCCTCTCCGAGTTCAAGGATGGAAATGTCAAAAGTTCCGCCGCCGAAATCATAAACTGCAATCTTTTCATCTTTTTTCTTGTCCATTCCGTAAGCCAGAGAAGATGCGGTCGGTTCGTTCACAATACGGAGGACTTCGAGCCCGGCGATTTGCCCGGCGTCTTTGGTTGCCTGCCGCTGGCTGTCATTGAAATAGGCGGGCACTGTGATGACGGCTTTGGTGACTTTTTCTCCCAGGTAATCTTCGGCTGTTTTTTTCATCTTCATAAGCACATGGGCGGAGATTTCCGGCGGGGTATATGTTTTGCCGCTGATTTCCACGACTGCCATGCCTTTTGAATCTTTCAAAACTTTGTAGGGAACCTGCTTAACTTCTGCGGGGATTTCATCATAACGCTGTCCCATGAAACGTTTAATGGAGAAGACGGTGTTTTCCGGGTTAGTGATTGCCTGTCGGCGCGCAATCTGCCCGACAAGGATTTCGCCATCTTTGGTAAATCCGACGACGGACGGTGTTGTGCGCGCGCCCTCTTGGTTGGGGATGACCACCGGCTGCCCGCCTTCCATAACGGCAACGCAAGAAAATGTAGTTCCTAAATCTATTCCGATAACCTTGCTCATAGGTTTGTATCCTCCTTTATTATCCTCAAATTCCGCTGATTTTACAGAAGTCAAAATCTGCAGAATCGGCGCAACTTGAGTTTTGCGGAGAAATGGGCGGCAGAGGTTGGCGTCCTTTGCCGCCCTGAAACTATTCAACCGCAATATTTGCGATTATTCATTTTAATACATGTCTCCGGCGCCCGGAGGCATAGCGGGCATCTTTTTTTCTTTTTCCGGGATTTCTGTGATAAGGCACTCGGTTGTCAGGAGAAGCCCGGCGATAGAAGCGGCGTTCTGGAGCGCGCTGCGCACGACTTTGGTCGGGTCAATGACGCCGGATTCCATAAGGTCTTCATATTTCAGCAGCTCGGCGTTGAAACCGATATTGCCTTTTTCGGCTTTGACTTTTTCCACCACGATGCTGCCTTCGACACCGGCATTCTGGGCGATGACTTTGGTGGGGTATTCAATGGCTTTTTTGACAATTTCGACGCCGATTTTGACGTCATCTTCGACCTTGAGCGCATCAAGGCAGGCGATGGAGCGGATGAGGGCGATCCCGCCGCCGGGGAGGATGCCTTCCTCAACTGCCGCGCGCGTGGCATGAAGGGCGTCTTCAACGCGCGCCTTTTTCTCTTTCATCTCAACTTCGGTTGCGGCGCCGACTTTGATAACGGCAACGCCGCCAGCCAGTTTGGCAAGGCGCTCTTGAAGTTTTTCGCGGTCGTAATCGCTGGTGGTGTCCTCGATTTGTTTTTTAATCTGGGCGATGCGTCCTTTGATAGCGTCCTTGTTGGTGTTTTCTTCCTGAATGATGGTTGTGTTTTCTTTTTCGATGCGGACCTTTTTCGCTTTGCCCAGCATGTCAATGCGGGTGTTTTCGAGTTTGAGTCCGGCTTCTTCGCTGATAACTTTTCCGCCGGTCAGAATGGCGATATCCTCGAGCATGGCTTTGCGGCGATCGCCGAATCCGGGCGCCTTGACGGCGCAAACGGAGATGGTGCGGCGCAGGGTGTTCACAACCAGAGTAGCCAGAGCCTCGCCCTCAATATCTTCTGAGATGATGAGGAGCGGTTTGCCGCTCTGTGCGACCTTTTCCAAAATGGGAAGAAGGTCTTTCATGACGGCGATTTTTTTGTCGTAAATAAGAATCAGACAGTTTTCGAGTTCGCTAATCATTTTTTCCGGGTCGGTCACGAAGTAGGGAGAAACGTAGCCTTTATCGAACTGCATACCGTCCACGAGTTCGAGTTTGGTTTCGATGCTCTTAGCTTCTTCAACGGTGATAACGCCGTCTTTGCCGACTTTTTCCATGGCGCTTGCAATAAGGTCTCCGATGTTGTTGTCGCCATTGGCTGATATGGTGGCAACCTGAGCGATTTTCTGATGGTCGCGGGTCTGGGTGCTCATCTTTTTCAGGTTTTCCACGACCTTTTCAACGGCGATGTCAATTCCGCGTTTGAGACTCATGGGGTTGCTCCCCGCAACGACGTTCTTAATTCCTTCGCGATAAATGGCTTCCGCCAGAACTGTGGCGGTTGTGGTTCCATCGCCGGCGACGTCGCTGGTCTTGCTTGCGACTTCGCGAACCATCTGAGCGCCCATGTTTTCAGCGGCATCTTCAAGTTCGATTTCTTTTGCAACGGTGACGCCGTCCTTTGTGATGGTCGGTGCGCCGAATTTCTTATCGAGAACAGCATTGCGTCCGCGAGGACCAAGGGTGATAGTAACGGCTTTGGCAAGCTTTTCGACACCCTTGAGAATCGCCGCTCTCGCCTCTTCGCTATATTTGATTTGTTTGGCAGTCATACCTATCATCTACCCCTTTCTTTGGTAGTGTTTTCATTCACCATAATTGGCGAAATGTGTCCTTGTGAATTACTTGTCAATAATTCCGAGGACTTCGCTTTCTTTGAGAATCAGATATTCGTCATTATCAATCTTGACATCGTTTCCGGAGTATTTTCCAAAGAGGACTTCTTCTCCCACTTTGACCTCCATTGCAATGCGCTCGCCTTTTTCGTTAATGGCGCCTTTGCCAACAGCGGTCACGACTCCTCGTTGGGGTTTTTCTTTGGCTGTATCGGGGATGATGATCCCGCCTGGGGATTTTTGCTCCTCTTCCTCCATACGTTTGACAAGAATCCTGTCGCCAAGGGGTCTAAACTTCATAATGATACTCCCTCCTTTCCCTCGCTTTTTGGGCGAAATTGTTGAATATGAATATTCGGGTTTAATAGGTATGCAAACTTTGTTCCATTTTATTCCAGAATGTTGGCGATTTTTAAAATGCCAAACGTTTGAATTTCAAATAATTCTTTTTATTGAAGTTAGCACCTGCTCTTTAGCGCCGGTGGATTTTCTTATTCAATGAACCATAAACCATATACAACGTTTAATCCAGCCATTCTGACACACTTGAAAGGTTTTTATTATGGTGAAGTGTATCATGAGGGAACGTTTATTTTGGCGTTGCCGCTTTGAGAAGAGTGAATGAGGAGAGTTTTATAAAAGTTAATAAGATGAATGTGAGGGGTATGCCGAGTGCGGGCATCAGTATCACACCGGTTGCAAATGCTCCGATTGCCGCCCCAAGGCTATCAGCCATGTTAATCCGTCCGGCAACCTTCCCAACGCCATCTTTGCCTTCTTGATAAATCCACGCCGCAAGAGGGAATTCAAATCCTGTAAGAAAACCAACCAGCAAGGTCATCAGATAAAAGAAATACTCCGGGGGCAGCCATCGCGGCAGAAGAAGGCTCGATGCGAATAGAAACGCCCAATAAAATCCATCCGCCCAGAGGAGTCCGTGAGTTTTTGAATCAGACTGGAAGATGGGCAGATTTTGTAACCGAACCGCAAGGAAGGAACCGCAAGTCAGTCCAGTCATGAAACAGGCGAAGAATAATCCGATTTTTTGATATACGCTGCCATAGATGCTCTGAAACAAATAAAGCAAAAGAATTTCTGCGGCGATTCCGCAGGCGCCTGTTGAACCGATGGCGCAAAATACGGCGAATTTTTCCGGTTTTAATTTTTGCCTGCGTTTGGCTGCCACATATAACAGGCATCCGCCAAATAAAAATAAATAAATTGCGATGATGTGGCGAAATTTGAGCGCGGCAATGGATGCAAAAAGATGTTCGCCGCGGCTTCCCATTTTCTTTGCCCACAAACGTAAATTGTATAAATAGGATATAGGATTTAAATCTGTGTTGAGCGGGATGTTATCGAGGTTTTTTTCGAGGGCTGCGCGGGTTGATTCGATATGGTTTAATTCAAGGAGCGATTGAAAAATATTGGGAGAAAACCAATCCGATGCGATGCGGCGGTTTTCATAACGTCTGGCAAGCGTTGCCGCATCAAAGGTCAGGGCGCCTTTATCGGGCGAGGCAAAAAACATCATGCGCGTGCCGGGGGTTGCTTGAACGTCCTGATATACGGCTTGAAGGCTTTTGAAAAGCGACTGAACATAAGGGCTGACCGCTTCGCCGAAATAGTTGACTGCCGAGCTGCAGGAGGTTACAAAAACTCCGCCGGCGCCGAGCAATTCCCGACACTCAACGTGGAAATCAACTGTATAAAATCTGTTGATTTCTGCCGTTGATGGTTCCGGCAGGTTTGTCCATATTAAATCATAAGGGTCGGCAGCGGCGGATGATTGGCGAACAAATGTTCGGGCATCCGAGCTGTGGACGCGGACTCGTTTATCATTCAGCGCCGATTTGATTCCGGCGGGAAGCCGCTTTTCCAAAAACGGCAAAGCCTTATGATCCGCTTCCACGTAATCAATATGATCAACCGGATATTTTAAAAGTTCTTCGAGAATTTGGGGATTGCCTCCGCCCAGAATCAGAATTCGCCGAGGCATCTGCTGGCACATGGTCGTAATGAAATGGACATCCTCCGCCGTGCCATAAGGCTCCGGGAATGATGAAATGAAGGAGCCGTTAGCAAGCAGGCACATCGTCGAGCCTTGACCGCCGGCGGAGACAAGGCTTAAATGCTGATAGGGCGTTTCCGTTTCATCAATGATGCGATAGCCCGGTGCGATAGAGTTTAGCCTCCATTGAGAGATTCGGCGATCCAACACATTGCCGAAAGGGCTAACGGCGATGAGAAAGAATAAGATGCCGGCTGAAAGAAGGATATTTAGGATTTTAAATGAATCATGTTTTGGGATAAATTTGAATAGAAGCGCCGCCCATAAAAGAATTGATGCGACAAGCAGAGCGATGGGCATGGGCGCAAAGGCGTTGACGAGAACAAAGGTGAAAAGGAGTCCGCCGACGATGCTTCCAAAAGCTTCTGAGGAATAGATGCGTCCGATGGATATACTCCCGATTTCCATCGGTTGCGCCAGAGCGCGGCTCAGGAGTGAAAAGTTCAATCCGGTTAAAAAACTGAAAGGGAAAATTGTCAAGAGGGCGCCGCTAAAAAAAAGTCCGGGCGGGATAAACTCCCCCGTCGGGACGGAAAAGATATGCCGCATGCATCTAATGATAATGATGCTGGATGGCATGAAAACAGCTTGTGCAAAGAGCAAGATTGCGGCGAGTTGGAGAGGTTTTGAAATTTTATCCGCGAACCATGAGGCGCATAAAGAACCGCAAGAAACGCCCGCAAGCCACGCAAATAGGAAGATGCCGATGAGGAGTTCGTTGCCTCCCGCCGCGACTAAAAATTCCCGCATAAGTAGAACTTGGCTTATGGAAATGAAGAATCCAAAAGCCGCAGGCGGAATTAAAAAGATATGTTTTTTATAATGCTTCAATCCCGACTCTGCCAATTATGAAGTTTTTGATTATGGATAATTCTCCCAATTGCCGCGAGCGCCAAGCCGCTCAGATGGATAACGTCTAAATCAAATTGTACTCCGCCAAAATAAAACAATAAAAAATTAATTGTAAATATACAGCTTTATCTAAACCGTATTCAAGCATAAGGGGTTATTATTTTTTGAACAGTTATTCGGTTTAATTGATAACCGAATAATTAACAAGGCAGCAGGCAATTTATGTTTGTTGCTTTCTTTTGCGTATTAAACGTTTTCTTTGTTTCTGGCAAGGGGGGCTCTCACGCAATATTAATCGGGTATTTGCCGATTGTTTTACAGGTTTCCACCATAGCGCGGAAGTTTTCAGGTTTCACATATTCGGGGACAGAGTTGCTTGAGCCAAGGCAATATCCGCCGCCGGGGGCGATTTGTCGAATCCGCGTTTTGACTTCTTCTGCGGTTTCTTCCGGTGTTCCGCGTGTGAGCGTGTATGCCAAGTCAATATTGCCTATCACACAAAGTTTTCCCGCCACTCGTTTTTTCACTTCGAGGATATCCATCGCCTTCGGCTCGATGGGATGAATGGCATTGACGCCCGCCGCAATAAGGTCATCAAAAACATCCCACAGAACGCCGTCGGAATGATACATGAATGGCAGGTCGTGCGCGCGGGCGACATCGCCCATTTTTTTTATCCATGGGAAGAGGTATTGTCGAAGGGCATCCGGCGAGATCATCAAGCCGGAGGCGTAGGCGATATCATCGGAAAACCAGAGCGCGCCAACGCAATCAATTTCCGCCATATTCTCATACATGCTGAATATCAAACTGCCAATAGTCTCAAAAAGAGCCTCCACAAGTGCGGTATCCATAAAGAGCGCCATAGAGAAATTTTCAAATCCCATCATTTCCCAGACGAGCGTAAATATGTCGCCATATTGCCCGATGACCTTCATGCCTTCGGGCAGAAGCGGGGCAATCTGCTCGAATCGCGAATAGGAAATGTCTTCTATTTTAGGCCAGATATACCGTTCAAAATCCTCCATACTTTGGATGATGCCGTCGTGCTCGGACGCCCAGACGCGGTCAGTGGATGGCGCAGTTTTATGAGAGGCGGCTTCTCCTTTTGGTTTGATGTTGGCGGGGTTCATGTTGATAATTGGTTGGAGTTTGACGTAATCATAGCCTGCGGCGGCGGCAAAATCAATTTCATCCATCAGGCAAGTAATGGGACGCCCTAAAAAAGCGCTTTTAATGGATGGGTGAATGCCGAGTTCAACAAGCGGAACATAATCGGGTTCGCCGCATCTGAGAGCGGTTAGGAGGCGTGAAAAGTTTGCGGTGCGTGTCATTTTTTCTTTATCGTATTTTAATCTTTCTTTTGTATTTCGGGCGAACAGTTGCGCCGGATTCGATATTTTGCCCCGGATAATCGCCTTCTTCCACAACGGGATAGACGAGGCAATTTTTGCCGACTGTAAACCCATCGGGCAATTTGGCGTATTTTCCAAAAACTGTGATGCCGCTGGAGAGGATGTGTGGGGCTTCTTTGTTGGCAACGGGCTCTCCTTCGCCGATGCGGCAATTATTTCCGATGCAGGTGTCTTTGTCTAAAATCGAATAATTCACATACGAGTTTTCGCCTACAACTGTATTATGCAGGAGGATAGATTTTTCAATTTTTGCACCGGGCATAACACGGACGCCCGCTGAGAGGATGCTATCGGAAACCTCGCCTTCGATGAAACATCCGGGCGAGATGATGGAATTATGTATTCGGGCGCTGGAGGAAGTTTTCATCGGTTGAAGATTGGCAAGATTTTCTAAAAGCATGTTGGTGCGGATGTTCCATTTTTCAAGGTCTAAGCCCGAAGAAGCGGGGTCAAGCGCCTCCTGATGTGTGTTCCAATAGGCGTCAAGGGTTCCCACATCGCGCCAGTATCCTTTGAAGATATAGGCATAGACGCGGGATTTTTTGATGTTATTGGGGATGACGTTTTTGCCAAAATCATGTTGGGAGTTTTCATCTTCTGCATCCTCATTAAGCACGCGCTCGAGGAAGGAGCGGTTGAAGAGGTAGATGCCGAGCGAGGCAAGATTCGAGGGGGCGGTTTTAGATTTTTCTACAAAATCCACGATCCGCAGGTCGGAGTCGGTGACGGCTATACCAAAGCGATGAACATCCTCCCAAGGGACTTCTTGCATGGCGATGGTGAGGTCGGCGTTTTTGCTTTTATGAAAAGCAAGGAGTTCGTTATAGTCCATTTTATAGATGTGGTCGCCGGAAAGGACGAACACCATTTCCGGGTCAAAGCGATCCATGAAGTTGAGGTTTTGATAAATGGCATCCGCCGTGCCTGCATACCAATCCGAGTCTGCCTCGCCGACATAGGGGGGCAGGATTTTTGCATGGTGTTTGCGCCCGATAAAGCCCCACGCCTCGCCCGTTGAGATATGGTCCATCAGGGAGTAAGGCTTGTATTGGGTAAGCACTCCCACCACAGGAATGCGCGCATGCATGACATTGGACATAGTGAAGTCAATGATGCGGTAGATGCCGCCGAAAGGGACGGCTGGTTTGGCGCGGTGGTCGGCAAGAATGGAGAGTCGGCTTCCCTGCCCGCCCGCCAAAATCATAGCAATTGTCTCAATCATATCAACGCTCCCCTGATTATGATGGTTTTATTATTCATTTAATATTCACGCCCGGGGCAAAATGCGTTCCAGCATAGGTGCGCAGATCCATGCCCGGATAAACTTGGGATAATCCGCCGATTTTGATATCCTCTCCAATGATTGCGCCCTTGCCCATGATGGAAAGTCCCAGAGGCGAATCGGGGATCTCAGGGTTCTTTTTATCCTTGTGCATTTCGCCGCCGACGGAGCAGTTACGGCAGAATATGACATTTTTGTCGGCGAGGACTTTTTGGATGCGAGCGCCCTTTTGGACAACGCAATCATGCATCAGTATGGAATCCTCAATAACCGCGTCTTCTTCCAGAACCACACCCGGCGAAAGGATAGAGCGGATGACGCTTCCTTCGATGCGGCAGCCGGGAGAAATCATTGAATTTTCCAGCCGCGCCTTGTTTCCGATATAGCCGGGGAAACGCGAGCCGAGCCCGCGATCTTCCAGATTGGTGACGATTTCCGAATTCACAAGGTCAATAGGCGGTTTTTCGTCAAGCAGTTTCATGTTTGTTTCGTAATATTTGTTCACGTTTTCAAGGTATTCCCAGAAGCCATCAAACTCAAAGGCAAACGCGCGCATTCTTTGGGTAATCGGCTCGACGATATCAATAACGAAATTTTGTGTGAAGCGCGCCTCCTGACGCCGCATATTGATTTCATTTAGAAGAACGTCGCGTTTGAAAATATAGATGCCTATGGAAATGAAATCGGAAATCAGTTCCTTTGGCTTTTCTTTGAAAAGGGTTACGCGGTTGTCGCCATTTTTTTGAATATAACCGAAGCGATGGGAAAGCCGCTCCTTCGGGAGTTTTTTGCCCACAACGGTCAAATCGGCGTTTTTCTCGCGGTGCATCTGCAAAACCTTGCTATAGTCCATGCAATAAATATGTTCGCCGGAGAGGATAATGACATCATCGGGGTTCAAATCGTAAATGAAATTGAGATTCCGATAAACGGCATCTGTGGTTCCCTGAAACCATGTGGTCTGCCCCACGCCGACAAAAGGCGGCATGATTTTGACAATGCGCCCGGAGCCGCGAAAATCCCATGCTTCTCCACCCGCCACATGCTCAATCAAAGAGGCGGGGAGATATTGTGTGATGACACCGACCTGAGCGATGCCGGAATTGCTCAGATTGGAAAGCGCAAAATCTATGATTCGATAATGACCGGCAAAAGGCAGCGCAGCTTTTGTTCGGTTATATGTCAATACGCCATAACCTTCCACATTGCCGCCCGCCAAAACCAACGCAGCTGTATTGCTCATTTTTGATTCTTCCCTCCCCTGTCATGAATTCCTTTTTAAAACACGACCGGCTCTAAGACCTGTTGGCTCGCCGCGCCAAATGGTCAGCGCGCCATTGACAATCACTCCTTCGATGCCCTCCGGATATCGGTGAGGCTCCGTGTAAGTTGCTGTATCATTGATGCGCTCCCAATCCATGAGAACAATATCCGCAAAATAATCTTTCTTAATCTGTCCGCGTTTGGAAAATCCGAGACGTTCCGCGGCAAGGTGTGTTGCTTTTTTGACGGCTTCTTCTCGTGTGAGCGATTTTTTTTCTTTCACATATTGACGGAAGAATCGCGGGAACGTCCCGTATGCGCGGGGATGCGGCTTGATAGCTGACAAAGGTCCATAGGGCGCCCAAATGCCGGAATCGGTGCAGACCAGTCCCAGGCGATGCTCCAATGCAAGGTCGGTATCATCCTGACTTTGCGTAAAGCAGACGATATCCGCGCGGGAGCGGCTCTGGAAAAGGAGGTCGCAAAAGGCATCTTCGATGGTTTGGTTTGTCAGCTGAGCGATTTCAAAAATGTTTTTTCCTTCATAGGGACGGTATTTATCGGACTCTGCGGAAATGATAATCACCGATTCCCACTTTTTTTCGCCTTCGTTTTCGTCGTTGGCTTCCTTGAATATCTGGGAGCGTTTGACGGGGTCTTGCAAAAACTCCATAAGTTTATCCACGCCCTGTCCGACCGACCAACGCGGGAGGTATGTGTTGAGTCCTGTTGAACCGGCGGTGTATGGATATTTATCGAACCAGACATTCAATCCGTCGCTTTCCGCTTTTTCAATCAGGGCAATGGCGTCTTTGACCTTGCCCCAATTGCGCGGGGCGCTTGCCTTTAGGTGTGAAATCTGAACAGGGCAGCCGGATTTGAATCCGATGGCAAGGGCTTCTTTGATGGCTTGAATGACGGAATCGCCCTCTCCGCGGATATGCGAGGAATAAATCCCGCCTTTGGATGCGGCGACCTTTGCCAGTTCAGCGATTTCATCCTCTGTGGCAAAAGAGCCGGGGGTGTAAATTAACCCGGTGGAAATGCCGATGGAGCCGGCATCCATGGCGAGCGCAACCTCGTTCTTCATATCGTCCATAAATGAGGCATCGGCGGGGATATCTAATTCGCCCATGACCGATGCGCGGATAGCGCCTTGCCCAACAAGAGAGGAAAAATTCACAGCGGGCTGCGCCGCTTCCACCCGCGCGTAATATCCCGCCGCCGAATCCCAATCAACCGTTATATCGTATTTAGCCATGTCGTCGCGGGTTTCTTCCAAAGCCTTGCCGCGCAAAGGGAAGGGGGAGCTGCCGCAATTGCCAGCCACCATTGTTGTGATTCCTTGACGAATTTTACTTTCCGCTTGAGGATTTATCAAGATTCCCAAATCGCCATGGCTGTGGGCGTCAATAAAACCGGGAGCGATGGCGAGAGCGGAGGCGTCAATGATTTTGAGGGCGGACTCGTTTTTCAAATCGCCGATTTCAGCAATCTTATCGCCCGCCAGCGCAATATCCGCCCTGAATGCGGGCTTGCCGGAGCCGTCAATAATTTCGCCGCCCTTGAGAATGATATCAAACATAAAATTCCTCTTTTAGATAGAAAAAAATATCCATTCAATTAAAAAATAGAAAACACTAAATCATATTCATTGGTCAAGTTATTATTGTAATTATGTTTGAGCGGGGTGTCAAAGCGCCTGACACTTTCGTTTCTTCGGCGGCGCTGGACCAAAGCCAATCACAAGGCTCCAGTGGGACGGGTTGGCAACATATCCTACATTAAAAAACGGGTGTGGATATATCCCTCAGACACCCTCACTTTTTTCCAAGTTTCAAGTTTCCAAGTATTCAAATTCTCTTAGGGGGAAAAGGAAACAACCCGAAAACCGCTCTTGTCGTCACGGTTGTCTGGCAGCACGCCCCAGAAGCGACCGGCAGAACGACAGTTCCTAGGCTTGCTGGGCCAAGCACCGCCCCGCAAAACAAGGTAATCGCCTTGGTTGTTATTGACCGGATTCCGCTCTCGCGCCGTTTGTTTCTCATAAAATCTACTAGCAAACCTGTCCAAACACCACTCCCAGACGTTTCCGTGCATGTCATATAAGCCCCATTTATTTGGTTTCTTTTGCCCCACAGGATGAGTTTGAGGTCCTGAATTTACAATATACCACGCATAGTCTCCCAAACCCGAATCCGAGTCCCCGAAACAGAATCTGCCCTTTGAGCCCGCGCGGCAGGCATATTCCCACTGCGCCTCGCTCGGCAATGTAAAATTCTTCCCCGTCTTCAATGATAGCTTTTTGCAGAATGCCATCGCATCGCCCCAACTGACATTCTCGACAGGATTTTTGGCGCCTTTGAATTTGCTCGGATTTGTCCCCATCACCGCCTCGTACTGCTCCTGAGTTACCTCGTATTTCCCCATCCAGAAACCATCCAGCGAAACCGTATGCACCGGACCTTCTTGCTTATATCTACCGGCTTCGCTATCCGGCGAGCCCATCTCAAAACTGCCAGCAGGTATCCAGCCCATTTCCAAATTCACGCCCCCGCCAAGGTCTTCGATAAATACCTGTCCGGGTTGCTGGGCTTCATATTCCTTCAATTCCTCCGGCGTCATGCAGAGGATGCGGGAGAGGTCGGGCAGTTTGGCTTCCAGAGAATGGGCATCGTCTGCGCTGACCTTTGCCTGCGCTATCTGCCTTCCTGATTGAACCTCCAATATGTATGCTGTCACGGAGAGTTTGCCCAGTTTAATCACCTGTCCGGTGAGGATGTAAGGCACGCCCTTGATGCGCCCGAACTCTGCCGCTTTTTCGTTATCTCCCACAAGGTCGCTCATCTGGAGTTTAATCTCTTCTAACATCTTCTGCAACTGTCTGCGTTCGATGATTTCGAAGCGCGAGGCGAGCATGGCGTCCGCTTGCAGGAGCCCGGCAACCGAGACGCCGGCGTCCCGCATGTTCACATCGCCGGAGATGGCAAAGTCAATGACGGCAAGGCGGTGTTTGCGGTTGGCGATTGACTGTTTTGCCTGCGCAAGCAAATCCGTTGCTTCTGTCGTGTTCCATATTTTCTTAGCCTGCTCAAAGGACTCGACAGCTTTTTCAAACGTCATGGGACTGCCGAGGGCGGCGCGTCCCTCTTTGATGAGGCT
>MWCT01000015.1 GCA_002070185.1 candidate division BRC1 bacterium ADurb.Bin183 | reverse complement strand
ACACGGCGGGATAAAGAGGATGACCGCCTGCGTCATATCCTTGCCACATCGGCGCAGACGGGTCCTGTTTTTCTCATGTATAAAGATAGCACCCATGTGGAAACGATACTTGAAAATGTATGCGCCTACACGCCGGCATTTTTTTCTTTTTTGGCGCCGGACGGCGTGGAGCATATTGTGCATCGCATCAGCGACCCCGCCTGCATCAAACAGATAACGGAGGAAGTCGCTCGGATTGGCAGCCTTTACGTGGCGGACGGGCATCACCGCAGCGCCGCCTCCTCGCGGGCGCGGGCAGAAAGGCAAAAAGCCAATCCACACCATACCGGCACAGAGGAATATAATTATTTCATGGGCGTCCTCTTCCCAGCCAGCTCCCTCAAAATACTCCCTTATAACCGCGTGGTGAAGGATTTGAACGGATTGTCAAAAGAGGAGTTTTTGACGCGCATTCGGCATCATTTCAAATTTTCCGAAACAGAGAACCCCATACCCGCAATGAAAGGGCATTTCGGAATGTATCTGGACAAGCGGTGGTATCTTTTGATGGACAAACCTTGGGAGCACAAGTCGGACGATCCCGTTGCCAATCTTGATGTGCAGATTATGCAGGACTATCTGCTTGACCCGGTTTTGGGCATCAAGGATCCGCGGACGGACAATCGCATAAGTTTTGTCGGCGGGATTCACGGGCATCAGAAGCTGAAGAAGATGGTGGACGATGGCGAGGGAGCGGTTGCCTTCCTGATGTATCCGGTCAAGCCGGAAGATATCATTGCCATATCGGACGCGGGGCGGATTATGCCGCCGAAGTCCACTTGGTTCGAGCCGAAGCTGCGCAGCGGTCTTTTTATCCACAAAATATAAAAGCGGCAAAATATTTTTGCATGAATACCCTTGACATACATTTGGTTTTTTGGGCAGTTCGCCAAATGTTTTGTTGCGAGGAGATGCGATGAACAAAAAAAGGCTGGCTTTGCTTGAGGCGCGCGCCCGCATCCTGAAGGCGATGGCGCACCCCACGCGGCTTTTTATCATGGAAACGCTTTCCCAAAGGGAAGCCTGCGTCTGCAAATTATCGGAGATGATCGGGGCGGATATTTCAACGGTTTCCAAACATCTGACCGTTCTGAAGAATGCGGGCATTGTTTTAGATGAAAAGCGCGGCTCGCAGGTTTTTTACAACCTGCGGTGTCCGTGCATTTTGGATTTTTTCGATTGCGTGGAAACGGTAATCAAGACCGCAACGGAGGCGCAGATAAAATTGGCGCGCGCGTTGCCGGCATCTTGCGGCGGTTTCAAAAAATCGCGGCTATGACGCGTAGGATATTCAGTATGACAATAACCGGTTCTATCGGAAAAAGAAGTAGGAGGAAGCGGTAAAAAATGCGGCGAGTTTTAAAATTCATTCTTAAAATAATCATCCTATTAGTCGCGGCGGCTTTTATAATTTATTGGATGAAATTTGCGCCGATTAAGGTCTCTGTCCTCGATATCCAGCAGGGGCAAGTCATAGCCGAAGCCATGGGAACCGGAACGTTGACCGCCCGCATCCAAACGACAATCAGCCCCAAGATTCAGGGGCGTTTGATTGATTTGACCGTTGACCAGAATGATGCGGTAACAACCGGACAACTCCTTGCGGCGATGGACGACTCCGACCTGCGGGAACAGGTCGCCATAGCCAAAGCCAATCTGGAAGCGGCGGAGGCTTCGCTCAACCGGCTTTTGGCTGAGGAGGAAAAGGCAAAAGCCGTTATCACGCAGGCTCGGCTGGAACACTCGCGCAGCTCCAAACTCGTTGATACCGGCGCCATAGCAACCTCCAGCGCCGATAAAAGTCTGGAGCAATTGCAGGTTGCGGAGGCGGAGGGCGTTCGCGCCGCCGCGGCAATCATTGAGGCAAAAAAGCAGATCGCTGCCGTGGAGAGGACTCTGCGATATCACGAAGCCAAATTGGCGGACTCCAAAATATACAGCCCGTTTGAAGGTCTGATAACGCGCCGCGACCGCGATATCGGCGACGTTGTCGTGCCCGGGTCTTCCATTTATCAGCTTATCTCGACCGGCGAAATCTGGGTTTCTGCTTGGGTGGATGAATCAATGCTGACATTTTTGCGGCAGGGGCAAAACGCGCGTCTTGTCTTTCGCTCTGAACCAAATAAAAATTATGCGGGAACTGTTGTGCGCATCAGCCGCGAGGTGGATCGCGAGACTCGAGAATTTTTGGTGGATGTGGACACCGGAGAATTGCCCCGCAACTGGGCGCTGGGGCAAAGGGTTGAGGTGTTCATTGAGACGGGAAAAAAGGAAGACGCCGTCCGCTTGCCGAGAAACCGAGTCCGCTGGAGCGGAGGAAAGGCGGGAGTGTTTATTATTTCCGAAGGCAGAGCCGTTTGGCGCAATCTGCGACTTGGGATGACAGGCGGCGAATTTGTGGAGGTTTTAAGCGGGCTTTCAAACGGGGATCGGGTCGTTGTTGCCTCGGAAAAGGATTTTCTTAAAATAAAGACAGGGCGGCGGGTGGTGGCGTCTCCATGAATCTTGCCATACGCGATATTCATCACAAGCAAAGCCGATTTTTGCTCACAGCCCTGGGCATCGGCTTGTTGCTTATGATCGTCATGGGCATGGCGGGCATTTATCAGGGGCTCAGCGAGGATGCGCTGAGTTTTCTTGAATGTGCAAAGGCGGATTTGTGGATTGTTCAAAAGGATACGCGGGGACCCTTTGCGGAAAATTCAAAAATTCCTTGGAGCCTTGAAGACCGCGCCTATGCATTGACGGGCGTTGCCTATGCCCGCGCATTTGTCTCCCATACAATTCAGAGGGAATACCGCGGAAAACAGATGCGCATCGTTGTGCAGGGGCTGGCATGGCCCAGGGATGACGGAAGCGCTCTGCCCCTTATTAGCGGACGGGCGCTTGGTCAGGCGCATTATGAGATGATAGCCGATAAATCTTTGGACTTGGTTTTAGGGGAGCGAATTCCTCTGGGCAAAAACGTTTATACCGTTGTGGGAATTACAACCGGCATGGTGGGGCAGAGCGGCGACGGGATTGCGTTTTTTACCATTTCGGATTCATTGTCCATCCAGTTTGATATTCCGGCGGAATCCGTCCGTCTTGAACGGGAGGCGCGGCGTTCGCGTCTGGAAAGGCAAGACACGGGCAAGACGCAGCCTTCCTTATTGGCAAAGGCTTACGGACCTGTATCGCAGATACCGGCGCTTGGGACGCAATATGTCAGCGCGATTATGATAAATGTGGCTCAAGGAGAAGCCCCCGAGCGTGTGGCTGCCGTCATTGCCGGGTGGAGCGATGTTTCTGTTTACAGTAATGAGGGGGAGCGGGAATTGCTGCTCATGGGGATTGAGCGCAACCGAAAGCAGATAGGCATGTTTAGCGTGTTGCTGGCTATTATATCATCCATAATCATGGCGCTGATTCTTTACACCCTGACGCTGGATAAAGTTCACGACATAGCCATGCTCAAGCTCATGGGGGCGCAAAACAGCATGATTATCGGCTTGATTCTACAGCAGGCGCTTATCCTTGGCGCGCTGGGATACGGGTTGGCATATCTTTTCGGGCTGTGGATTTTCCCGCATTTTCCCCGCCGCGTTGTCATTACAAATGCAAACCTAATCCATTTGGCGTTTATTGTTTTGTTTATATCTTTTGCTTCAAGTCTTCTGGGCATCTGGAAGGCGATGAGAATTCAACCCAATGAGATATTGTCATGAAGATTAAGATAAATCCCGATGCCCCCGCTGTTGAGGTTCGGTCGCTCACAAAGGTTTATGGCAGCGGCAATACAGAGGTTGTTGCCATGAAAGACGTGACGTTTAGCGTCCGCCGCGGGAGGGTTGCGGCGTTGCTGGGACCGAGCGGCGCAGGCAAGTCAACGCTCTTGGGCGCGATAGGGTTGATTAACCCGCCGACTTCGGGTTCAATCGCCATCGGCGGCTGTCAGGTCATGAAAGACTCCAGCCCGCTGGTGGACGTCCGAGCCTTTAGGCGGAAATATCTTGGATTCGCCTTTCAAAAGGCAAATCTCATCCCCTTTTTGACAGCCGTTGAAAATGTTCAGGTGGCGATGGAAATCAATAACATTCCCCCGCGCAAAGCCCGCAAACGCGCCTTTGAACTTCTGGATTATTTGGGCGTCGGTAACCGCGCCGATAATCTGCCTTCGATGCTTTCCGGCGGGCAGCAGCAGCGTGTTGCTGTCGCGCGGGCGCTGGCAAATAATCCCAGTTTGATTCTTGCCGATGAACCGACTGCCGCCCTTGATAGTTACAGGGGCAGGCAGGTTATGGAGTTGTTTCGCAAAGTGGCTCACGAACAAAACGCCGGCGTCATTGTGGTGACGCACGACCACCGCGCATTGGATGTATTCGACGAGATTTTTGAAATGGAAGACGGCGCTCTGCGATTTTCGAATCATCCGACATCCTAACGCTTCCAAACAATCGGAATCATTTATAAAGCGCCCGATTTTTCTCGGCGGCGCGCCAATCCCGATTTTGATAGACTCACAAGAAACTTTGCCAAAAAAATTAAAGTTCTTGACAAAGACGGGCAGAACACAGGTAAAAATATCTGTCAGTAGCAAAACATTATACATTAGTAAATTTGTTTGCTATCAATATATAAATATAAGAAAGATGGCGTAAAAAACAAAGGTTTCTTTTTGGCTGTTATTAGAGATAAAAAATTATTATAGGAGGTCTTAAATCATGAAAAAAGTGTCTTTCGTTGCAGTTATTGTGATTTTGTCAATAGCTGGGATTTCTGCGGCTGTGCCGGGGGTGTTTAATTACCAAGGGCGCTTGACCGATTCAAGCAAAAAACCTATTACAACCGCGACAAATGTTACCTTTACATTCTGGGATTCTATGTCCGGAGGGAACCAATTAGGAGGCGGTTTCTCTGACTCAAAAACAGTGACGCCGGATTCCGAAGGGATTTTTAACACAACCATTGGCGATGACGGGAATCCGATTCCTGAAGCGATATTCGCCGGCGATTCAGTCTGGTTAAATATCAATGTAGCCGGAGAAGACCTCGTCCCAAGACAGCGTATTGCAACCGTTGGATATTCTGTAAAGGCGCTAAAAGCAGACACGGCAACAACAGCAATCATAGCAATTAGCGCAGACACAGCGGTAAATGCCGGAAATGCAGATACCGTTGATAACAAACACGCCGAAGACTTTGCCGAGGCTGTTCACAGCCATAATCTACAGGACCTTTCAGGGGCAGTCACCGATGCCCAAGTTCCTAATGATATCACCATAGACCACGCCGCAACCGCATCGGGGCTAACAGGCGATTTAACCGTTCCGGGCAATCAGATAGCTTTAGGAAATGATATTTGGCTCAAATTAGGCGCCAATAACCGGCTTTTCATTTTAGCCAAAGGGCAAATATTTGCTTTGCCGTTTTTGAAATGGATGCACCCCAAAGGGCTTTGGGACAACATCAGCCCCGATGGGCAGAACGCATCGAGTCCTCAAGTGGCAATGGACGACAAGGGAAATGCCATAATAGTCTGGCAGCAAAACGATGGCTCATCAAAAAGTCAGATATTTAAAAGCGAATATCGGGGCGGCGTCTGGACACATCCGGGTGGACTTTCTGACAACATCAGCCCCGATGGGCAGAACGCAACGAGTCCTCAAGTGGCAATGGACGGCAAGGGAAATGCCATAATAGTCTGGCATCAAAACGATGGTAAAAAAAGTCAGATATTCAAAAGCGAGCATCGGGGCGGCGTTTGGACACATCCCGGTGGACTTTCTGACAACATCAGCCCCGATGGGCAGAACGCATATAATCCTCAAGTGGCAATGGACGACAGGGGAAATGCCATAATAGTCTGGCAGCAAGGCGATGGTTCAAAAAATCAGATATTCAAAAGCGAGTATCGGGGCGGCGTTTGGACACATCCCGGTGGACTTTCTGACAACATCAGCCCCGATGGGCAGGACGCATCGAGTCCTCAAGTGGCAATGGACAACGACGGAAACGCCATCATAGTCTGGAGGCAACTTGATGGCGCAAATTATCAGATATTTATGAGCGAGTATCGGGGCGGCGTTTGGACACATCCCGGTGGAATTTCTGACAACATCAGCCCCGATGGGCAGGAGGCAGATAATCCTCAAGTGGCAATGGACAACAACGGGAACGCCATCATAGTCTGGAAGCAATATGAGGGCTCATCAAGTAATCAGATATTTATGAGCGAGTATCGGAACGGCGTTTGGATACATCCTCAAAACATTTCGGACTATATAAGCATCGTTCATCAGAATGCGCATGATCCCCAAGTAGCAATGGATGATAACGGAAATGCCATTATTGTCTGGATGCAATGGGATGGCGCAAATGATCAGATATTTATGAGCGAGTATCGGCGCGGTGCTTGGAAACACCCCGCAAGTCGTTCGGACAACATCAGCCCGGATAAACAATCAGCATACTTACCCCAAGTGGCAATGGACAACAACGAAAACGCCGTTATTGTCTGGCAGCAAATCGATGGCTCAAAACGTCAAATATTCAAAAGCGAATGTTGGGGAGGCGTTTGGAAACATCCGGACGGACTTTCTGACAACATCAGCCCCGATGGGCAGGAAGGGCTTGCTCCCCAAGTGGCAATGGACGACAACGGAAACGCAGTTATTGTCTGGCAGCAATTCGATGGTTTAAAAAATCAAATATTCAAGAGCGAGTGCGGTGGTTTTGGATTCTGATAGAATCTTTGTAAAGGCGCGTTTTACAATAAATTTGATTGAAAGCCGTCCAGTTAGAGCCCAATGAAAATCAGTAAAATGAAAAAAAATGAAAAAAACTCTTGCATTCAAAAAAATAGTGTAGCATGGTTTTATTGTTTGTTTGTCAACTCAAGCAAGTAACGCGAAAGTTAGATGAGGCAAAAAGTTAAAAAAGAAGTTGACACGCTAAATGGTCGAGACGTAAGTGTCGTCCTATGTAAATTCGAAAACAGGAAATAGAAAGGAGATTTGTAATTATGAAAAGGAAATGTGTGGTGCTGGGTATTTTGATTGGATTGATGGCGGCTTCCGTCTTTGCGGCGGATATCAGCCTTCCCGCTATAGTGGTGGGTCTTCCGGGCAAAACAGTCGAGGTGCCCATCTCCGGCACAGGCGATAATATCGCGGGAATCAACTTCACCGTCACCTACAGCCCCGACCTCTTGAGCGATCCGGTTGTTTCGTTAGGCGCGCTTGCCGAAGGGTTTACACTGGAATCGAACACGATTAAAAGCGGCGGCGCCGAAACAGGCGAGGTGCGCGGCGTTATCTATCCCCCCAGCGTCCCAGTGGGCACGTTCAAATCCGGCGAAGGCGTCATTGCCAAAGTCGTTTTCACGGTTAAAGCGGATGCAGCGGCTTGTGAGATGTGCGATCTTATTCTTGATATAACTCAGCCGGAAAAATTCGGAGTTTCCAACGCCGCCGGCGAAAGCAAGACAGCCGACTATACTGTGAAAAACGGCAAGTTCCAGGCAACTTATAAAGCGGACTTCAATCTGGATGGAACGGTCAACCTCTCCGATTTCACGATTCTTTTGGACGGATGGGGAAGCCCATATGATCTGACCGATTTCACCAATCTGTTGGATGACTGGGAAAAAGTATGCAAATAATCAAAGATAACAAACAACTCAAAAAGGAGTGAAAAAATGAGGAAACAACTGTTCGCGTTAGTCGTGGTTGCTCTGTGCTTCTCGCAAATTCTTTTTGCCCAAACTCCCGCTGGTTCCTTGAGTTTGAGTCCCGCAACGGGCACATATCCCGTCGGCGCTAACATTGAGGTGCAGGTTCTTATTGACTCCGGCGGAGAACCGGTCAAAACCTGCCAGACCTATATTAATTACGATGCAACGGCGCTTTCAATCACCGCAAGCGGTATAACCGTTGACGAAGATGTGTTTGATTTCAAACTCATCAAAAAAGTGGATGCAGCCAAGAGCCAGGTTCAGATCGTTTATGGATGCAATGAAACGGAACCTCCCGTTGGTAACGCAATCCTTTTCGCCACGCTCAAGTTCAAAGCTCTAAAAGAAGGCGTTACAGCAGTGACATTTGATCAACCCAATTCCCGAGCCCAAAAGTCCGGCGCAATAGATCTGATTGGCGCGTGGAACGACGGTTCCTACACTATCGGCGGCGGTCCAAAAAAATGGGAATTCACTACCGATGCGGAAGGCTGGCTGAATACTGGACAGGTTCTACCCTTTGACGCGCCTGATTATGCGCATTCAGCAACTGCCCCCGGCACGCTCAACATCACCTGCAACAGCACCAATACATATGGGTTCTGGTATAAGGACGCCGCAGTGGATAATATCGCCGCGGATACCCTTTATCGCGCCCGCTTTGCTGTGAAGAGCGACCAAGCCGATAAGAAGATGACCCCCACTTTCCGCTTGCGCTATAACGCCTCCAACTTTATGCAAGGCGATGCTCTGACAGTGAATAGTTTGGGCGAAGGCGAAGCCTCTCCTGATGATTCAGCTTATAAAACTTATGACCTTTATTTCCGTCCGCAGCACCAAGCCATTGGCACGGGAATAACAGGCACGCTTTCTTTCGACCTTATTAATGTAGAATCCGAAGACGCCGCCGTGGCGACCCTCATGCTGGATTGGGTGCAGCTGGACAAGATGCCCATTGCAAACGCCGGAACTCCGACTCAGGTTCAGCTTTACACCTTTGATACGGGCGGGGAAGGCTGGACAAACAGCGGGCAGATTCCCTTGGGCACCTTTGACGCGCCGCAATTTGAGTGGATTGAGGAGGGTTTTGGCGCTCTGGCTATGCAAACCGTTAGCAACTATTGCTACGGTTTCTGGCAGAATGAGCAAACCCAGATAGCAATGGACCAAGCCGTTCTTTATCAGATTCGCGTAAAAATAGGCAACGAAGCGATACCTGCCAAAGTGGCAGCGGCTCTGCCGACTATCCGCGTTCGTTTCTATGATCACGAAGCCAATCAGATGGTTGGAACCTTTCAGTCACCGGTTTGGAAGACTTATGAAGAGCCTGTGACTGGCGGCAAGGATTTCGCCTTCGATAACTACTATGCCTATTTTAATAACAAATACGGCATGGGCGGCAACCTTGGCGTGGCGGTTGAGGTAATCAACCTTGATTCTTCGGCGCCCGCAGAGGTTAGGTATGCCGTTGATGAGGTGGAAATTTCAACGCTTGCTGTCCCGACCTTTTAATCGGGAAAACAAAAAAGATATCTGAGGACTGAGTCTTCAAAATAATGGGCGGGAAAAGGGCAACCTTCTCCCGCCCGATTTTTTTTGGGGGAGGATAATTGGGAGGAAAGTTCGCGAAAAGAGCCAAAAAGATTTGTGCTGTTTGAGCTTCTGAAAGAGATGCCAATAAAAGGATATTCCTGCCGCCATCGCTCTGCCCAGTTTTTTTGAGACGCATAGGCAGCGCTGAACATAATCACTTTGTCAAATTGATTGCAAAAAATTGTTGCTTAATCGGATAAGCGGTTTTTATAGTCATTGGCAATATATCTGAAAATAATCATATTTTAGAGTAGAAAAATTAAATCAGGAGGTTGGACATGAAGGAAAAGAAAATCCTCGTTAGCGCCGTTTTGCTTTGGAACAAGGATGTCAAATATCCAGCGGGCGATTTCAAAAAAACAATCGAAAGCATTCTGGGGCAGGATTATGGCGCACAGGAAGTCATCGTTGTTGATGGCTCCGGCAAAAAAGCGCCGACGCCCTATCTGAACGATGCTATTGCCAAAAAGGTGAAACTGGTGGCGGGCGAATTCAAGAACCGCGCCGCTTATTTCAACGCCGGCATAGCCAAAGCAAAAGGCGGCTATATCCTGCTGGTCAACACCTTAGAAAATGCTATTGAATTCCGCAAAAGCGCATTTGACACCTTTGTGATTGCCGCCGAGCGCAATCCGGACGCTGGATTCATCTTTTCTGATTATGAACGCATCGCCCCCGATGGCAAGGTGAGCGAGGTGCATCTGCTCCCCTATCATCAAGGGCGGCTTCGCGATGCGGTGGATTTTGGTCGGGCTTTCTTTTTCACCGCCGCGATGATGAAGAAACTCAAAGGCTTAAAAGAAAAATACGATGCGGCAGACCTTTATGACCTTCGTTTCCGCGCAGAGGAAAAAGGCGACCTGATTGGAATAGCCAATCGTTTTAACGGCTCGCTTTATAGCGTGAAGGAACAGGCGGGGGCGTTCGACGTCTTTTATTATCTCAAAGCGGGCAAAAAGGTTGCCCTCGAACTCGAAGCGGCTTGCACGGAGCATCTGAAACGCATTGGCGCTTATCTGGCTCCCGGGCAGAATTACCGCCCTGTCAAATATTCGCCCGCCGATGAAAAGCAGTTCAAGTGCCTTTTCACGGTGGTCACGCCGGTATTCAATCGTCCGGAATTCATCCGCGACGCCATCGAGTCGGTTCAGGCGCAGACACTTGGACGCAAGGTTGAAATGATTGTCGTATGCAACGGCGGCGAGAGCGATCCCACATGCGCGGCTGTCCGCGAATATATGAAGGGCGGCTCCAAATACGACCCCAAAAAACCTGATGTGGATCTTATTGTGACTGATATCAACAACCTTGGGCTTTGCTTTAACCTCGGATTGAAAAAGGCGCGCGGGAAATATTACCTGCAACTGGATTCGGACGATCAGTTGACGCCGGATTGCGCCGAGAAGACCCTTGCGGTTTACAAAACCGATCCCAAGATAGGGCTTGTGGTTGGCTCTTATGAAGTCTGGGAGAAGAAGCCCAACGGCGAGCTTTTCCGCCGGGAGGATATCCCTGTTGTTACGCATGATGAATGGACGGAGGAAAACGGGCGCAACAACCTGCTCCGCATCAATGGCGCGGGCGCTCCCCGTTCCGCCCATATCAAAGTGATTTGGGAGATGGGCGGATTTGCCTGCAATGACGAGCCTTATTCCCGCAATTACGGCGAGGATTACGGTCTGGTTTGCAAGATTATCGAAAAATACCGCATGGGGCGCGTCTGGGATCCCATTTATAAAGTTATCCGCCACTCCGGCGGAACCGACCACGCCATCAATCAGGAAACCATTGACCGCAACGATAACGCCAAAGACCACATGCGTCTGCTCGCGCTTGTCCGCCGCATGCAGATAAACGCAAAGTAATCCATAGCACGGATTAAATCATAAACGGCGCCGGCAGGGCGGAAGCAAAATCTGTCGGCGCTTTTTTATTTCAGGGTTGGTTTTGGGGATTCACAAAAAGAACGCGCAGATGAGCGCAGAGGCAGGTGTTGCGTGCGGTGCAATTAAGAACGATTTTACGATTATGGACAAATTGCTATTAACCTATTCGAGTTTAAAATTTTGACCTTGTAAATCATGGGCAAGCAGCAGGCTTTTTACTGGAATTTGAAATGTTTGCGGACGGGTTTTTTGATATCCCAGATGCAATCAATCCCTTTGGGGAATGTGACAAAATCGCCTTTGACGATGTGGATTTTTTTACCGTCGCTTGTTTCGACGACGACTTCGCCCTCGATGAAATAGCACGTTTCCTGCTGGTCGTAAAGCCAGCGGAAACGCGATACTTCCTTGCCCCAAATGGGCCAGGAGTAAACCCCGAGAGTCTCCAACATATTTTCAGTTGGAGTCTCAACCTTGATTTCCATATTTTCCCTCCAAAAGATAGTTTAGCATGCTACCCAAACCTAACTAAGAAAGTTGAAATCATTTTGCCGACAAAAGCAAGAACAATCTTACAAAGGCTCCCAAAAATCATGAGGATTAAAAATATTTTGAAAATAGTTCTTGACATGGAATGGTTCTAAAATTAAAGATTGTTTATATTATTTTAGATTATAAACATGGAAAGATTAAAAAATATTTTATTAGAGCATGATTTGCGCCCGTCGTTCCACCGGATTAAGGTGCTTGAATATCTTGTGTCGTGCAGGACTCACCCGACGCCGGAGCGGATTTATCTGGATTTGCGGGCGGCAATCCCTACGATTTCGCGGGCGACTGTTTATAACTCGCTGAAGGTATTTGTGGAAAAGGGGCTGGCTTGCGCGCTGCATGCGGATGGGGAAGAGGCAAGATACGATTACAAAGATTCGGAACATGCGCATTTTTATTGCGTGCAGTGCGGGAAACTCATAGATGTAGATTATCAGTGTCCAAGCCTTAAATTAAAAAAAATAGGCAACCATCAGATTAGGGAGGCGCATCTTTCGTTTCGGGGGATATGCGCCGATT
This sequence comes from candidate division BRC1 bacterium ADurb.Bin183, assembly GCA_002070185.1. GTDB lineage: Bacteria > Sumerlaeota > Sumerlaeia > MWCT01 > MWCT01 > MWCT01. Next base: position 57,204 of record MWCT01000015.1, on the reverse strand, counting down.
GCTGGAAGGAGAAAAACGACTGACATGCAAATCAACGCCTTGTTCAAGATTTCCTACGGGATGTATATCTGCAGCGCGCAGCACGGCGGCAAAATGAACGGCTGCATTGTGAATACGGTGACGCAGGTGGCGTCTCAGCCGGTGCTGATAGCGGTGACGATGCACAAAGATAATTTAACTCATGATATGATAAAGCAAAGCGGCGCTTTTGGCGTTACGATTATTACAAAGAGCGCCCCGTTGAGATTTTTCGGCAATTTTGGATTTAGAAGCGGGCGCGATATGGATAAATTTCAGGGTGTGAATTACAGGGTCGGCTCGACCGGCGCGCCCATCGTTCTTGATAACGCGTCGGCGTGGATGGAAGCGGCGCTGGTGGGCTCGTATGACGCCGGTTCGCACACGATTTTTGTGGGCGAGGTCAAAGACGCCGCGATGGTCAAGGACGAAGAGCCGATGACGTATGCCTTTTATCGGGAGAAAAAATGCGGGACGGCGCCGAAAAACGCCCCCACTTATGTCAGCAAAGACACAGAACAAAAGGAGGTATGTCGAATGAAAAAATATCGCTGCATCGTTTGCGGGTATATCTATGACCCCGCTGAGGGAGATCCTGATGGAGGCATCCAACCCGGAACTTCTTTTGAGGATATTCCGGAGGGTTGGGTTTGCCCCTTGTGCGGCGTTGGCAAAGACCAGTTTGAGCCTGTGGACTGAAAGAAGCCATAGACAGGGAAAATAAACGGCGCAACGTTCAGCCGGCTATTGAAAATTAACAAGGAGGGGTTGAAGCGTGAAGAAAATGACTGAGGAGTTTTTGGGTAATGCGTTTGCAGGCGAAAGCCAGGCGCATATGAAATATGCGATTTATTCCGAGGTGGCGGAAAAAGAAGGCAAGGCGAATATCGCCCGGCTCTTCAAAGCCATTTCGTATGCGGAGCTTGTTCACGCCCGCAATCATCTGCGCGAGATGGGCAAAGTCAAAAGCACAACGGAAAATCTGCAGATTGCCATAGACGGCGAAAATTATGAGGTGGATGAGATGTATCCCGCCTTTTTGGAAGTGGCGAAGATGCAGGAGGAAAAGGGCGCGGGGCGCAGCTTTTATTTTGCCATAGAGGCGGAAAGGATTCATGCGCAGATGTATCAAAAGGCAAAAGGCGCGGTGGAATCCGGCAGCGATATTCAGATTGGCAAACTTTCCATCTGCCCCGTATGCGGTTACACCCACGAGGGCGATGACGTCCCTGAAAAATGCCCTGTATGCGGCGTCAAAAAAGAACTTTTTGCAACTTTTTAAAATTTGAAATAAACCCAACAAGGAGGAATGGCTATGATTTCAAAAAAAATGACGGAGGCGTTGAATAAACAAATCAACGCGGAATTGTTTTCCGCGTATCTGTATCAGGCGATGTCCGCATGGCTTTCTTGGAAAAACTTAAACGGCTTTGCTAAATGGTTTACCTTGCAGGCGCAGGAAGAGCAAAGCCACGCGATGAAAATCTATGAATATGTCAACGATCAGGGCGAGCGCGTAATTTTGGAGGCGATTGACGCCCCTCAGACGGATTATGCGTCCGTCAAAGCCGTTGCGGAAGAGCAGCTCAAGCATGAGAAGAAGGTGACGGCGCTCATCAATAATCTGGTCAAGCTTGCCCGCGAGGAAAAAGATGTTGCCACTGAGATATTCTTGCAATGGTTCATCAGTGAGCAGGTGGAAGAGGAGCGCAACGCCGAGGAGATTATCAACAAACTTGAGATGATCGGCGACAAAGGTCCGGGCATGTATATGCTCGATAAGGAAATGGGCGCGCGGGAATAGCGAATAAAAAATTGCGAATTCAAAAAGGAGGGTTTTAGAAATGAAATTCGGAGAAATACTCAAAGGGGCGGATAAAGAAGGCAAAGAAAAACACGTCCCAATTATTGAATTGGATAAATGCGACAGCGAAGTTCCGAACGTCGTGCGCGTGATTGTCGGCAAGGAAGTGCCCCACCCCAACACGGTGGAGCATCATATCGCATGGATTGAACTTTATGGCATAAAAAAGGAAGGTCAGGTGATATTCTTAGGCAGGGCGGAGTTTGCGCCTTCTTTCACTAAGCCGAACGCGCGTTTTTATGTAAACGTTGCGGATTTCAAGGAATTCATCGCCCTTGAGTATTGCAACATTCACGGCGTGTGGGAAAACACGCTTGTCGTTGAGCAGTCCGCCGGCGGGCACTGCTGCTGCTGCGGCAATTAACGCTTTCCATAACAACTGACGGAACCCCTTCTTTGGGAAATTAAACAACCAAAGAGGGGGTTTTTTATTGACCCCGCCCCGTTCCCGCCGTATCGAAAATCAGATTGTTGTGTTAAATTGCCGCGCAATTCGGAGAATTTGATGATTAAGCCGCTTGAAGCGCATGAGCATCAATTGGATAGCATCGCCGGTCACGCCCTCTTAAAAAAGATGACAAGGCGTTTTGCGGAGATGGGCGCATTTCCTCATGCGATGATTTTTCACGGACCGGCGGGCGTCGGCAAAAAATCATTTGCCTATGCGATGGCAAAATTTATCAACTGTGTGGGCGAGCGCGGCTCCCTTTCTTGCGGCTGCCCCGCCTGCCGTAAAATTTCCCGCCAGACATATATTGATTTGAAAATCCTCAAGCCGGAGGGAAGTTCCCGAACGATAAAGATAGAGAACATCCGCGCATTGCAGGAAACCGCCTATATCACGCCGGTGGAGGCGCATCGAAAAATAGTATTCTTTTTTGAAGCGGAGAAGATGAGCCGCGGCGCGGCGAACTGCATTCTCAAGATTCTGGAAGAGCCGCCGCGGCATCTGGCGATGATTCTGATTACAGATAATTATAACTATTTGCTGCCGACCATTCGCTCGCGTTGCATGAACTTTCGATTTTCGCCTTTGCCTGTGAAGGAGTTGCGCGATTGGCTCATTAAGCCGAATCGAGTTGATGAGGCATTGGCGGAGATTGTGGCGGCGCTTTCCGAGGGGAAACCGGGCGTTGCGCTGGAAATGGCGCGCGGGGCGTTTCATGAGCGGCGCGGGGCGATGGTGCGGGAATTGGAGACGTTGGAAAAGTATGGATTTGCCGCTATCTTCCGCACGGCGCATAAAATCGGTGAAAGCTCAAAAGACTTGCATACGGCATTGAACGACCTTCTCATCTGGTATCGAGATTTGCTGGTGAACCGCATTGCGCCGGATAACCCTGCGCTGCTGATTAACAGGGATTTTTCTGAGGCGATTTCATCCGCTGTTTCTCAATACAGCGTTCGAGGTTTGTATGAAGCGTGCCGTACGCTGATGGAGCGTCAATGGCTTACCCAGCGCATGGTTCCCGCCTTTCTTGTATTGATGGTCATTCTGAGCGAGATAGGCACGAGCCTAAAAAAGGCATGAGAGATAATGTATAAACATTTGGCATGGCGGCGGATGAGAAAAATTTTGAGTTGTGTTTTCCCTTGATTTCTGCAATTAAAAAAGTCCATTAATAAAGATTGTGTGTTATATATTGCGAAATCGTTCATCCGGTGTTTTGGTTTTGATTCACGTAAGGGCGGGGAAAATTTTTCCATAGGAGTCTGTGGAAGATGGCGACAGTTCTTGAAAAACTGCTGGAGCGATTTAATCCGACATTATCTGCGGAAGCGATATTAACGGATTTGGAACTGGAACCGCAGGCGGACTCCGCCGACAGCCGAGTTTTGATAGCCCGCTGCCCGCTGCATAACGAGCAAGGCAATACATCCCTGCGCGTATATACCGGAAGAAATTGCTATGTCTGCGAAAATGAAAAATGTCCGGGTCATGAGGAAGGCAATCTAATTAAGTTATACGCAAAGGCGCGCAAGCTTTCTTATGAAGACGCGGGGCTTAAATTATTCAACACCTTTGGGCTGCAGACAACTGAGGAGAACGCCTCGCTAAAATGGAATTTATATATAGCTTTTGCGGAAAAGTTGAGCAATGAGGAATTGGGGCAGGCGGCAAAGAACATGCTCATAGTCGCCTTCAAAGAATTTCCGCGCAATATGGTCGTCATCAGCCGTCTGATAAATATATACAGCCGCGAAGGGAATAAAGAAAAGACGTGCAATTTCCTGCTCCGGGCGGCTCGTCTCGCGGCGGAGAATAAAAATTACGACAGCGCCAGAACCGCCATTAAGCGTGTTTTTTCGCTCGATGCGGAAAATAAAAAAGCGCGGGAACTTCTGGGAAAAATTATCTCCCGCGAATGGGCAGATTTTTATTCCTCAGCCGACAATTCCCATGCGGATGAGGAATCGCTGATGGAGTCTCTCAAAGAGACGACCATCACGCCGACGCTGCGGTTCCGGCTGACGGAAATTCTTTTAAAGAACAAGCGTCCGGAGATGCTCAAGCGGCTTTACAGCGATCTGCCGGAGGACCTTGATTATGAGCAGCAGGAACACCTTGAAGAGGTTGCGCGCCGGCTGAGCCGATGCATTGGCGCGATAGATGATGTTGTGGCGGCGAATCTTTTGCTTTCGGATATTTTGATGAAGTTGAATAACCCTGAACCGGCGCGGGAAGCCATTCTGAACGCCCAAAAAGCGATTGAAAACGGGAAGTCGCCGGAATACCGCGAAGAGGTGGCGGCGCGGCTCAGAGATTTTGAAAACCTTATAGTGAAAAAACAATATGAACACGCTCTGGCTCTGATGCAGACGGGCAATTATGAGGCGGCGCTGGTCGGTTTTGAGCGCGCCCTTGAAACCGGCGAGATAACCGCCGAAATAGCCGAAAAAAAGATTCATTGCCATTTCAAACTCGGGCAATATGAGGAGGCTCAGAAGGCATGCCTTGCAATTGCGGGACTTTATCAGCTGGAAAAAAAGCGCGCGGACGCGGCGCTTTCGCTTTATCGGGCGTTAATATTCCAGCCGCGAAACAAGGAGGCGCTCTTCAAACTGATTGAGGTTTTTAAACAAAACGGGGCGAATGATCAGGCGGAGCAGGTGGCGGAGTTGGCTGGGCGTTTGTTGACGGTGGAGCCGATTCCCGGCATGGATACAGAAAAAAAATCGGCGGCGGACGAACGCAAGCCCTCGCCGCCGGTGATTGCGCCTCCTATGTTTGCGCCGCCCCGTATCCGCGCGGAGGCGCCCCCGCCCCCAGCGGAGCCGGCTGAAGATTTTTACCCCATTGAGATTCCCATCCGCGTGCGTTTTTACACAAGCAGCGATTCAACCGACCGCATCGCCCCCATCGAGGCGACCACCGTTTCCATAGCCATGACTCGGATGGTCATCAACTGCGGCATAATCAACATCCCCGGCATCAAACCCGCGTCCATGAATTATGTGCTTCAGAATTGTCAGATTATGGGGACGTTGATTCTGCCGGAGCACGATGAGCCGATTCGTATATTTGGAAAGATAACAAAGATTCAAAATCGCCGCGAAGGCGAGGCGTTTCAGAAAGTCATCACTGCGGAATTTCAGGAGACAAGCGATCCGGGCATAAAAGTATATGAGAGTTTTGTGAAAAAAATGGCTGACGGCGATTACAAACCGGCGCCGGTTGCGGTTGCGCCTGCGAAATCCCACCGCGCCAAAGATGAGAAGATAACCAAAGAGCTGCTTGTTTCCGTGCGTTTTCTTGATGAAAACGGCGAGGAAAAGACCGGCGAAATTTTTTACGCCAATACGGTGAGCATTCAGCGCAATGGCATGAATTTGAACATGGGCGACCTTAATGTTAATGGCGTGCCGCAGCACTCGTTAAGTTATTTCCTGAAAAACAGCACGTTTGAGCTGACGATTCCCCTGCCGGAAACAAACCAAACCGCGCGGCTTTTTGCGAAAGTGCACAATGTGCAGAATATGAAACTCCGCGGCAAACGCTCCAAAATTATCGAACTGGCTCTTCTTGATTCTTCCGGTCGCGATAAACAGGTTTACATTGATTATCTGAAACAGATTACTTGATTTGCGAATTAAAAAAAGCGTTTTATAAAATGCGGAAGCAAACAAGAATTTACTAATGGCTTATGACCGATGTCTAAGGACTGATGTCAGGTTTTATTCAGATATACACAGGCGCGGGAAAGGGCAAGACGACGGCGGCGTTGGGCTTGGCGTTGCGCGCAGCGGGCGCGGGGATGCGCGTTTTTATCGCCCAATTCCTGAAAGGGCGCCCCTATAGCGAACATACCAGTCTGGCTCGTCTGGCTCCTGAAATCGAGATTCGGCAGTTTGGTTTGCCCGCCTTTGTGATGGGCAAGCCATCGCCGGAGGATTTGGCGGCGGCGGAAGAAGGCGTCCGCGCCGTTCGCGAAGCCTTTGCCTCCGGTCGGTATGGTCTTGTGATTCTTGATGAGATAAACCTCCTTCCTTCGCTTGGCATCCTGCCTTTGGAAACCATTCTCTCCTTAATGGACGAAAAGCCAGCAGATGTGGAACTGGTTTTGACGGGACGGGGCGCGGATGTGCGATTGATTGAGCGGGCGGATCTGGTCACGGAGATGCTCCCTCTCAAGCATTATTATGAAAAAGGCGTTCCCGCCCGCGCGGGCATTGAGAAATAAAGAAAGGTTGATATATCTAATTTTATTTGACGTCGAAAATCGGCATCTGATATATATGTATTAATAAAATAGGGCGAGTTCTTTTGCGTTAAAAAAATCTTTTATGAAATAGTTTTTTTAACGAGGAACTCTTAATGGGTATGCTATATCCAAATTTTTTGAAGGAGATAAATAATATGAGCGGAAAATGCTTTGCAGGGAAAAGAGCCATGGGTTTTTTATTTTGTGTTCTGGCGCTTTTGATAACTTCAACGATTTCGGCGCAGACGACGTTTGTGACGAGATGGGACTATATCCCAGTGCCGGAGGGCGGTTCGAGGCTGGTTCATTTCAAACTTTCAAGCGAGCCAGCCGCCGATGTGACCGGCACAGTTGCGCCTGCGGCAGGCGGAGACAATGATATTACCGTATCCGCCGGAACGCCTTTTACCATCGAAAAGGCTAATTGGAACACATGGATTGCTTTCACGCTGAATGCGGCAGCGGACCCGGATGAGATAAACGGCACGGCGAATATTGAAATTGTGGAAACGAGCGGAAACGGCATCCCCAAAAAAACGATTGTCGCGCGGGAGATGGATAAAGACGGCATCATTACTGTGGGCGGAACGCTGACGAAAAACACAGTGTGGAGCGACACCCAGCACGATTATCATATCACATCCGCTATCACTATACCGGAGGGCGTTACGCTCACGATAGGACCCGGCGCCACAGTAATTCAAGATGGCGGGATGTACCGCGCCTTCACCGTGCAGGGCTTGCTTCAGGGCAAGGAAAACTTTTTTCTTTTGAACACATGGACGGATGTTTCAGGCGGCGACCGCCCGGATGAGCGTTCAAACGCCATTAATGTTGAAAACGGCGGCGTTCTTGTTATCAAGGGAAGCACGCTGCGATCCGCCGAGTGGCGGGGTCATCATGCCGTTAATGATTATTATGACGATTGGTCGGCTATTATCGAGGCGAAGGATGGTTCCAACGTAACCATCAGCGGCTGCACATTTGACACATTCAACCAAGGGGATCTGAATTTGCGGACGGTCATTGGCGTTGTCCTTCAAGCCGGTTCGCAGGCTCTCCTTAATGATTACTCCGCTCCAAACTCATTCAGGAATTTTCGGTCGGGCATCCAATGGGTTTTCGGCGCCAAGAGCCAAACTGTGGCAAAATGCAATTTCACCGATTGCGAGATTAACGTGCGAGTCTGCGGCGATGTGACGTCGAACGTTGCCCTGAATAACTCAAATCAGCATTTGTTCGGGGTTATCAATGTAGCTGCGGGCGGTGTTTTGGCGATGAATGCCGGCAGCACCCTTTACAATCCGGGACATAGAATTAGTGTTTCAGGAAAATTGACAGGCGCAAACGCCAGATATTATGCGGAGACCTGGACAGACTCATCCGGTGGGGATCGTCCCGATGAACGTTGGAATGGACTTTATTTTTTGGATGGGAGCGAGGGTATTTTTCAAAAATGCACACTGCAATCTAATGAACACAGATGGGATTCTCTGCATAATCTTTATGATGACTGGTCGGCTTTGATATATTCGGAGGGAGCCAGCAAACTGACTTTAGAGGGCTGCGCCTTTGAATCTGTGAACTTGGTCTATTCTGAATATAGAACCACGTTTGGGGTTTTAATCGGAAGCGATACAAGCGCCACAATAAAGGAATCGGGCGGGACGCCTTCTTCCTTCAAGGGGTTCAATACGGGCATCTACTGGATTTTTGGCTCGGGCGTTACATCCCTTGCGGATAGCAACACCTTTGACTCATGCGTTTATAACGTGCGTATGAAAGGCGAGGTGGATAAAGCGATTCGGATGCCGATTGCCGCTTGCAATGCCATGGACAACGTAACCGTTAAAAACGGCGGAAAGATTACCGTGCCCGCCGGCAGCCGCTGGATCGGGAACGCAAGCCAGTCGCATCGCTTTACGATTGAATCGGGCGGCGAGCTTTACGCGACAAACGCCTTTATTAACATGGCGTATCCGATAGTTGTTAAGGGCAAGGCGGATGTCCGCGGGACGACTATCACCGTTAGCACGTGGACAGACCTTACGGATGGTGACCATCCCGAAGAGCGCCTGAATGGGTTTGATATTCGTGAAACCGGCGCCGGGTTCTTCAGCAATTGCAACTTTTCTTCAACGGAATACCGCTGGGAAGCAAACAACCATTTCTATGACGACTGGTCGGCAATTATTGACGCGCGGGACACGAGCCAGCTGACCGTTGAGGGCTGCTCCTTCACCTCGTTGAATAATTATGGCAATTATCGGACGGTTTTCGGAATCAGTCTTTTCGGAACGGTCAAGGCGGATATCCGAAACCTTGGGACAAAACAGAACTCTTTTACAGGCTTTCATTCCGGCATATGCTGGCGGTTCGGCTCGGAAACACAAACCATTGCCCGTTGTCAATTCACAGACTGCGATCATGACAACCTCCGGCTTGAAGGTGATATTTCAAAGGCGCTTGTCTTTAATAACCTCCGCCAGAATCTGGGCACGAGTGTCACAATCCTGAGCGGCGGGCAGATGACGTTGGCGCCGGGCAGCGAATTAAGCAATCGGGACTGGCGTCATAATGGAACCAGAAGGCTCAGAGTGCAGGGAACTCTTACCGGCACAGACGCCTCTTTTTATGGCTGGACATGGACGGATTTAACGGATGGCGAAGAAGGTGAAACTCAAACAGGAGAGAGGTATAACTTGATAGATTTGGACGGCGGAACAGGCATTTTCAAAAAATGCACATTCAATACTAGCGAGCGCCGCTGGGAATCGCTTAACCATTATTATGACGACTGGTCTGCCGTTATCAACTGCATTGGAACTGCTAATCTGACCGTAGAGGGATGCAACTTTGAAAGCCTTAAAGATTATGGTTATTACCGGACGGTCTATGGCATTCGTTTTGCGGGCGAAGAGACGGCGACCATTGGACCTTGGGTCGGGCAAACAACCATCAATAACACTTTCAAGGGATTCCAAGCCGCTTTTGGTTTGAAACTGAACAAAACCAGCCCGAATATCTCCGCAGTGGTTTTGGAAGATTGCCCCAGAAATTTGCGTCTAAGCGGGGATGTTGAAAGCAATGTTACGCTTTCGCCTAATTTGGATATCTGGATGGGAACAAGTATCGCAGTCAAAACAGGCGCAACGCTAACCATTCCCAACGCCCGCGTTCTTAATGACACATGGTTACGATGGCTCACCATTGAGACGGGCGGCAAACTTATATTCACAGATTCAATTTTCATTAGCAATCAGACGCCTGTCTTAAACGCGGGCGCTTTCGAGGCGACAAACAGTCTCATCCATTTGCGAACAAGGCGGAATCAAGGCGACATGAATTATCGCAACGGTATGAGAATCACAGGCAAGGGCAGCGCCAAATTTACCAATTGTACAATTAAGGCAGAAGAATATGAGAGCCATAATGCATATGAAAACGCTCTTCTCCATGTAACGGACGAGGGCTCTCTAACCTTGGATGGCAGCCTCCTCATGAATTCCTATTGGTCAACATATCCTCTTCACAATGCCGTCTGGTGGAATTCCACAGGCGACCTTACCATCAAGGGCACCACCTTCACAAAGAATACACGGGGATTGAAGGTGACGGGGAGTTTCCCGAAGACCCACTTGATTGAAGGCAATGACTTCCACGGCAATACGGAATGGTCTATTTATAATGACTTCAACACCACGCGCAAGGTTCTTATAGCGCAAAATAACTGGTGGGGCGCATCAACAGGTCCGACCAATGCGCGCAACCCGGGCGGCACGGGCGACCCAGTTTCGGATAATGTGGATTTCGGCAATTATCAGATCCAGACCCCAAAGCCGCCCATCATATTCCGCAATCCGGCGACGGGTCAGGAGTTGAACAATCTGAATGCAAACGCATCGCAGCCTAATGTGGAACTCTTTGGTTTCCGCGTAACGCCGCCTTCGACAGAAATTAAGGAATTGGACTTCCGCCTTTTTGGCAAGGGCGGGACTATGGGCTGGGCGAAAATTAGCAATATCCGCCTGATTCTGGACGCCAACGGCAACGGCAAGATAGACGCCAACGAAACAACCGCCGTCGGCGGCGAGCCGATCATCACCTTTGAGAACAACAATGCGAATATGTATATTAGATTCGATGCGGGATTCAAGACGCCCTCCAGCAGCACGGCGGGATATATTCTGGTTGCGGATTTTACCGACTTGGCGGGCGGCGACTATTTCAGCATTGAACTGGCGGATAGACTTCAAGCTGTGAAATTCGGCATGCCTTATGAAAACCAGACCACGAAAACAACGCACTTTGCAAAAGAAACGGTTGCGCTTTCGGATCCGGCTTATGGGCAGATGGCGAATGCAATGAACGGTTTGCCGACTCAGGCGAAATTGAGCCTTTTTGGTTTCCGTCTTGCCAGCAATGCCAAATATGTGGATAAAATCATATTCACGCTGAGCAGCATAAACGGGATAACAGCAATGAATATGACGAATGTGAGTTTGGTTCAGGACGTGAACAACAATGGCAAGGCGGATGATTTTGAGCCTTCCGTCGGCGGGACGCCTGTTGTTTCCATCAAAGACGCTAAGGGGACTATTGAATTCGAGCCGAGCCCTGAATTTGTGGCAAATGGAACCTATATCCTGCGGGCGAGCTTCACGAACCTTGTCGGCGGCAATGGATTGAAAATCAGCCTCGATGCCGCCAATATCACCATTGTGGAAGAAACACAAATCGTGGGCGAGGCGAGCATCGCCGTTCATGTTGTGGATAAACCTTATGTTCTTTCTGAGAGCAACTTCTGGTATGCGCCGAAGGATTTTGGCGACTCGCCTACGCAGATGAATTTCCCGATTCTGGGATTCATCCTCTTTCCTGGCGGACGGACAGTCAACTCGTTGAAAATCACTCTTTCGGGAATCATGGGCATTGAGGCGGGCGATATAACCAACCCGAGATTGTATTGGGATAAGAACGGCGACGGCATTTTGGATTCGGGCGACCCGCTTGTGAGCAATGGGACTGTTTCCATCAAGAGCGGCGCGGGGGCGATAGAGTTCAAGACGCCTTTTATCACACGCGCCGACCTTATCGTTACCGCCGATTTTGACAATCTGGCGGAGTATGATGAACTGACGGTTTCGCTTGATGCTGCTAATGTTGTTATTCCGGCTGGAAACGTTATTACGGGAACGGGACCGAACGTCCGCCATTATGCCAAGAGCCGCACGCCGGATAACATGGGCAAAAAACAGAGCTGGTCTCTGGTTTATCGCAGTCCAGGCGGAACGACCGTCAACGGGCGGTTTAACACCGCGGGCGATAAGGTGATTCTGGGATACAACACCGGCTCGGCGTGGATTTATGACGCCGAATCTAATACGCCGCTCATGATGTTGAAGGAGCATTATGATCTGGTGCAATATGCGGGCTTCAACAGCGACGACACCGCGGCGGTTACGGTCACGCGGGACGGCGCTGTTTATATCTGGGATTTGCAGACGGGCAGCCAGCGGTCGGCAATGTTCAGCGACCTTCTGGTTACCGCCGCCGTGCCTTCGCCGGATTTCTCCAAGTTGATGGTGGTTACAGAGGGCAAGGCGAAGATGCTCGACCTTGATTTGAAAAAAGTTCTTTGGGAATATGTTCCTTCCGATGCATCGGTGCAATCCATCGCTTATTCGGCGGACGGCGCGCGGGTGGCAGTCGGGCGGAGCGACGGGCGCTGCTACCTTTTGAAGGTGGAAAACGGCACAACAGATGGACCGGTTTTTATCGGACAGGTTCAGGCGGTGACGGGCGTTGCCTTCACGGGCGACGGCACGAAGCTGCTGACCTCCAGCACGGATAAGACTATCACCATCTGGGATATTCCCAGGCATAGGATTATTTACAATTACGACCTTGGGAATCAGAAGTGCCAAGGGGCGACGGTTTCCCGCGACGGCACACGCATCGCCCTTGTGACTGCGCCGAATGTTTCAAACGACGGGAACGCCAACTTAAAGATGTATGACGAAAACGGCAATCTGCTCTGGTCATCGCACATCGGGAATGAATCGGGCGGCATCTGGACGGGCACGCTGAACAATCTGGCGTTTGATAGGGAAGGGAAGCGGATCATCGTCACCTCCAGCGGAGGGTGGGCGGCGGCTACCTGCTTTGACGTTGCCAGCGGCAAGTTCATCCGCTATTGGGGTCCGCTGGGCTATTTCACAGATTGGTATACCATGCGTCCCCGCCTTGCGGAAGACGGCAAGAGACTGTTCTATTCTTCCGACTGGGGCATTAATCTGCTCAACCGCGAAACGGGCAAAACCATCCAACGGTCGCCCAATCTGGGCGGATGGCTCGGTTACGACATCGCCGCCGACGGCTCTAAGATTCTCTGGTTCACAAACAATCGTTATCTGCGCGCGGATAATGTTACAGAAGCCGGTTTCACTGAGATGTTAAACTATTATACCAACATCAATTATAATTTTATCACATCATCGCATTCGGGCGGTATGGTCATCGCAGGAGACAGGCTGTTTTCCGCGTTCACGGGTCAGGAACTGGCGAACTCTTCTTTTGAGGACGCCGAGTATGCCAGCGCGTTTAGTCCTGACAGCCGCCTTTGGGGGTTTGGCTACACGCACGGCGATCCGAATTTTAATAATATAGTCACTCTGGCGTCTGCCGACCCCTCCGCCACGATTCAGGCAATCACTAAGACCAAGCCGTATAAACCGCATCGCGTTGTGTATCATCCTGACGGGCGCATCGGGTGCGTTGATGTGAATGTCGGATTGCAATTTTACAAACAAAACGATGAATCGGGCGAGTGGGATCCTTATGGACTTTATGAATACAAGAGTTCGTATGTGGCGCTTTCGCAGGATGGGACGATGCTGCTTATGAGCGGCGATAGGAACGCCGTCCGACTTTATGACGTCCGAACGGGACGGGTTCTGCGCTATTTCTTCCCGCAGAATTCCAACTTGCAGAATATAGGCGTGCGAGGCGTCCAGTTTGCGAATAACGATTCGGTGATTATGATCGCATGGACGATGAACTATGTGGAAATTTTTGAGCGAACGAAGGCGACCTCCATCGAGCTGACGCCGGTGGCGCGCACGCTGGCTCGCGGCGAATCGCAGCCTTTCACCGTTGAGGTTTTCTACGACGACACCACCCGCGAGGACATCACACCGGATGAAGAAGGCACTTTTGGGAACGCCATTTTGAGCGTGATTCCCGCTACCGCCGGAACTTTTGTCGGCAATGTGCTGACTGTTTCGGACACGGCAAGCGGCGCCTTTATTGTTCAGGCTCGTTATCGCGTGAATAACAAGACATTCACAGCGGAATCTATGATTAAGGTTGGCAAGAGTCAGGTGGTCGCGCTGGAGGCGAATCCGAAGAAGATGACCGTAACGCCGGGTGTGTTCCGCTCCATTCGATATACAGCAACTTATGACGACGGTTATCAGGCGGATGTGACGGAGCATGTGCAGATGGCGACCGACCGACCGGATGACGTTATTTTTGCCAATCAGACGGTCAAGGTGCTCTTTACGGCAAATCCGGGCGACATCCTTGTTCAAGGCAGATTCGCCGACCGGTATGAAAACATCCGCACTGCGAACACGATTGTGACCACGTTTGGTCCCAAGACCGCGTGGGAACGTTATCGCGTGACGGGCGGCGGCTACGGCACATCAGGCGAATACAGTCCGAACGGCAAGAAACTTGTTTTGGGCAGCTCCTCCGGCGCGTTCAGCGTCTATGATGTGGGCGCAACCCCGAGCCAATATGAGCTGACCAACGTGGTCATTGCCCACGAGGGGCAGATTAAGTTTTTGGGTTATTTCGCCGCGGATCGCATAATCACCGCCTCCGATGACGGCAACATCAAACTCTGGAGCGCGGATGTGATAACCTCCTCGCCGCTTTGGGTTTTCTCCCACTCTGCGCCCATCAACACGGCGGTGTTCAGTCCGGATAAAAAGAAGCTGGTTATCGGCGATACGATGGGCAAGGTTGGTCTTTTTGACATCAACAGCCAGAGTTTTGACTGGTTGATGGATGATATTCACGATGGACAGGTCAATTGCGCGGCGATGAACGCCAACTATGTTATTACCGGCGGCGCGGATAGCCGTGTGAAGCTGTTGGAGGCTGGCAATGGCTCCGTTAAGCGAACGTTTGTGACGCAGACAAAACCTGTGGTGGGCGTGGGATTCCTTTCCGGAACGATAATTGCGGTCAGCGAAGACCAAACGGCGACTTTCTGGCGGGAGAGCGATTTGCAGATTATCAACCGCTATGAGTTGAGCGCCAAGCCCTCCTTGGCTGAGGTCATCAACAATGAGCTTTACATTGCAACGGAAAGTCCGTTGGCGACGAACGTCTTCAACTCCGATATGTTGCTATTGCGCTGGCTGGAGCATCCGCCGCAAGAGGGGAAGATTGTCAAACTGATTCTGGATCCGAGCAAGACCTATCTCTTGACTGGAAGAGGTCAAACGAGCACAACCGTGGAAACCTTGTTCGGCTCATCAACAAAGACCAGCACCTTTGGCGCATGGCAGTTCTGGGAAGGCACGCGCGCCCTCTTCCGCGGCTCGCTGGCGCATAGTTTCCCCATTATAGGCGCTCATGCGGCGGCGGACGCCAACCGCATCTTTACTCAGGATTCCAAGCGGACGATGGTGTGGAATTTTGATCCGAACGATAATGTGGCGCAGAGCGCCCGCTGGATTATGGAAACGGGATATTACATTAAACCAAAGTTTGACGGGCTGGATTTCACGGAGGACGACTCCATTCTCGCCACAAAGGTGGGCGTCTCGATTTACACGTATAAGACGCTTGAGGATATTTTGTGGAAAACCGTTCACTTCCCCGGACCGGGCGCCGGTCCGTTTGCCATCTCGCCGAATGGCACTCGCATGGCGTTGGCGGATGCGAAAGTTCGTTTGTGGGACATGATCAGCATGACGCAAATTCGCGAGGAGAGCCGTTTGGCTGGCGCTATTGATTTCCGCCGCAACGAGCATTTCCTTGGAACTATGTACGATGAGAAATTTGTCGGCATCTGGAACGAAAACGGTTTTATGGAAAACGGCATCTTTACGACCAAGAATCCCACCAAGGTATTTGTCAATTCAACGGGCGAGCGCGCATCGGTAATCACAGAAGAAGTGATAGACAATGGCATAGAGTACGTAATCAACTACTACCTTGAGCTCTTTGACATTTCAGATATCACAATTGAACCGCCGTTGGTCACTCGGTTGTTTCTCCTTTCTATCAAGATGGATCTCTTTGGCGGCGGAGATGAGGCCCCGATGTTTAGCGTGGCAATTTCAGACGATACGGCGCTGGCGCTTGTTGGCGCAAGCGGCGACCGCCCGGTCAAGCTCATTAACACGAACGACGGCTCGGTTATTCGCGAGTTCACGCCGCCTTCCAAGAAGAGCGGACAGAATGGCGGAGCGGCAGCTGTGGGTTTCACCGACAACGATGATAGTGTGATGATAGCTTGGGCGGAGGGCTATGCTGAATTGCATCGCCGCGTTCGTCCCATCGCTTTGGATGTGGCGCTTGATAAGCAGGGTCTGCTGCGCGGAGATTATCCCGCCAAGGCGGCTTTGGATATGGCGAAAAAGCAGGAGCGCGAGGTTATGAGCGTCCTGCCCGGCGACACATTCCGCGCCAATTCCACCGCCACTTTTGCCAATGGCGAACTGATGAATGTGACCTCTTCTATTGTGATAACGGCGGATAAGCCGGATCTTGTGACTATCAACGGTTCGTGGGTGACTATCAATCCCGATGCGCCGATAGATACGGTGACGTTGACGATTGATTACATCGAGCCAAAGTTCTCATTGCAGAAAAAAATCACGCTCAATATCGGCGCGCGGGTGGTCAATGGGAATATCATCAAGGCGTATCTGCTTGGAAGAATTAAATTGGCGGCAGATGAAAAGAATAAAGCGGATGCGAACGGCGATTTGATTATCAACGTGGCTGATATGATTTGGCTCATGAATCAGGGTCGTTATAAAGATTAATTTTTTCCCCGCAGGCTAAGGCATTGCCGCAGATGACGCTATATCTGCGATAGGTAAGCCCGGGCGCTTATTAAGCGCCCCCTGCGGGGTTATTTTTTTTATGGAGGGAAAACATCATGAAACGTTTCTGTGTTCTGTGGGTTGCGGCGTTTTGCCTTTTGCGGCTGGCATCCAACTCCTATTCGCAGGATGCGCGCATGGCGTCACCGATGCCGACACCGGTTTCTCTTCTCATCATTGACAATCCGGATGCGGTTGTTTCGGGCTCATGGAACACGGAGGCATCCCTTGCGGGAAAATACGGCGCTAACTATCTGATTAAATCCGGCGGGGAGGGCGCTGCCAGCGTTTCTTTCAAGCCCAATTTCCCCATTGGCGGGCGATATATCATCTCCGAATATCATCCAGCCTCGCCGGGAAACACGACCGCGGCAAAGCTCTCCATCAAGCATCTGGGCGGCACGTTCAAAGCGGATGTCAACCAGCAGATTAACGGCGGACAGTGGAACACGCTGGGCACTTTCGATATTGGCGCCGGCGATAATTTTTATGTTATGATATCCGACTCCGGCGCGGCGGATAAAAAAGTTGTGGCGGACGCCATACGGTTCATGTATTCTGAGCCGCTTCCCACGCCGACTTCAACAGCCGCCCCCACCGCTACGCCAAAGCCCACTGCGACGCCGAAGCCCACAGCGACGCCCATAAAGACACCCGAACCCACGACGACGCCAATCCATTCTCCAACGCCCACCCCGAAAATAACGCCCACGCCCACTCCTGCAACCACAAAAACGCCCAAGCCTACCCCCACCCCCAAGCCGACGTCAATACCGACTCAAACGCCTAAGCCCACTCCTACAACCACAAAAACGCCCAAGCCTACCCTCACTCCTAAGCCGACGTCAACGCCGATACCGACTCAAACGCCTACGCCCATTCCAACAAAAACACCCATCCAGACACCCTTGCCGACAGGCACACCAACCACAACCCCAACTCCGACTCCGACTCCGACGCCGACGCCGAAAGAACCTTGCCCGCCGCTGCCGCCCGGCGAAGAGCCGCAGCTCATCAACCGCACGCCCGGCGATGGAATTATTGCAGAAATCCTATTTAATGAGGATAACAAGCACGTTTATATCAATGCGGCAAACCGGACAAAGATTGACTGGATTTCTTACGAAGATATCAAGAACACGCCTTCGGATGTGCCTATTCCTTTTCAAGGCAGCATGGGATATCTTGGATATTATATTTCGATTTCGCCTACAGATAAATCCAAGCCGGAGGGAAAACTTCGTTATATCGCGGCGAACACAAAGACCACAAAAGACCCGGTTATGGCGCTTTATTATTGCCGCGGAGGGGGCGACCTTCAAATAGTGGCGCACGGCGTCGCCTCAAATTCGGCTTTTGCAAATTGGACGTATGATTTTACGAGAGGCGCGCTGAAGGGTTTTATCTCCAGCGCAAGGGCGGGTTGCGTTTCATCCTATCCGCCCACGGCGTGGCTTCCGAGCGACGGCTCCGCTCTTCTGCATCAGACAACCAATGTGCCCTATACAATTTACAGCCGTTTGTTCGGCTTTTGCAACGGGTTAGATAATGAAAACTTTCATCCGATTCAAGCTGTGTTCGACCCGGCAATGGATCAACGCCCATGGCACTTGAACGGAAACAGCATGGATATCGGCGATATCTTTTACGGCTGGGGAAAGGTGTTTGTTCCCTTTGAAGGGCAAGGCAAGGGCAGGATGCTCATCGGAACGCCGGATAAAGCGGGGACAATCCCTTTTGAAACAAAGGGCATCGGGTTACGCAACACCGGATTGGAGGAGGTTTATTTTGTGGATGAGTCTGGCAAAGCGCTTTCAACTCCTCCCGGATTTTATTTTAGCACGATGGCTTTTCATCCGACAGAGCCGCTGGCTTTTATCGCGGATAATTTTGATTCGAGCATTTACCTGATTAACCTGAATGATAAAAATAATTTTACCTTGCGGTATCGCGGCGTAAAGTATGTTCACCCGAAACGCACGACTAATAACAATGATAACACGCGGCAAATTGCCATCACAGGCGACGGGCAATACGTCATGTGCAAGAGCCAGTCCCAGAATTCCTCTCTGGGCGCAATCTTCCCTTTCAAATTGACCAGAGATAAATCGGGCTATCCGACTCTTGTTCCTTGCAGCGCCATCAAGCCCGCCGCCAACTGGTATTATGTGCGCACGATGAAATTTGCCGCCGGCGCAAAGCGGAGCGTTTATGTGACCAATAATGTAACCAATACGATAGATTATTTTACGATTAATGAAGATGCGGACGTTATCACCACATCGCCGCTGAAAAAGGTTTCCGTCCCATCCGGCAATCTGGACAGCATTTATACAGATAGGGACAGGACAATGCTGGCGGTGCGGGCGGGCAACGCGGCGCCGTCGGAGGGCGATGCGGTTTATTTCTTCAAAACGGGCAACTGGTATTACAAGATTGATTATCTGAAACCTAAACGATATCCGGGTAGCTCGTGCCGTTATTGCGAACCGATGCTGCCGCTCGACGGTCCGGTTGATGTTCAGGTCAAAGTGACCACTTTGAACGGCTCCTGGGTGAGTTCGAGCGCGGCGGATGTGACGCTTTCCTATAAGATTACCGGAGGTTCCAAGGGGGATTATGAATCGGAATCTGTGCCGATGACGGATGAGGGGATGGGCGAATTTACAAGAACGATTCATCCGCCTGTGCCGGGCAATATCGAGATTATCTGCAAGGTTCAGCCGAAATTGAACGCCATCTCGGACAGCGCCTCTTTTTATGCGTGTGTGAGCGAGGACGGCGGTCCTGTGGTGAATTGCAACGTGGCTCCGGCGAATGTCATCATTCCTCTTCCATTTCCTTATGAATTCAATACGCCGGACGGCAAAGGGAAGGCGCCGTATGTGTGCAAGGTGAAAGGCACTGTGCAATGGGGCGCGGCGTGGGAATACGAAACAAAGACCATAGAAGTTTATGAGGCGCATCAGCCGGGGGTTGTCAAAAAACAAAATTTTTACGGAAAGTCAAAAGAGGATAATTTTGAAACGGCGTTTCGATGGCAGTCCGGAGAGATTAATGTGTATGACAAACCGCTGAGGTTTATTGTAAAGACAAAGGCGGAAAAGAACACCTCTTTAGGCGCGCTTACCATTGAGGGCGCGCCGCTGGACTTCACCCCGTCGCCGGCGGTATGTATTGTTTCGCCGGGTAAATATTTTTTATCTGTTTACGGCGCGTTATGGTCGGATCCGCTAACGACGGTGTTTACCCTATATGAAGACTATGCTCAATACAAATGGGCATACCGAGTTCCCAAAGTTGGCGAAAAAATTGAATTAGTTTTCAAGGGCAAGGATGTGCGCATTGCGGAGGTTGAAATTCCGTATCTTGAGGATATCGAGCTGGGGCTGGTCTTTGGACTGAATCTGGTGCGTTCAATGTTTTCTGATTTCCAGACGCCGGTGGCGGCTGAGAGCAGCGGTTCATTAAGCGGCGGCGTAACGGTTCCCGCCGTTCCGCTGCCGATTCGCGTGGGCGGCTCTGTGGATGTAGCCCTCAAGGGCACAGGTTATTCCGAGCCGGATTGCGATAAGATAGCGATAGCTGTCGGCACGCCTACGGTGGATTTTACAGGCGGGGGGCAGTTGGGCGTTGCAGCAAGCGTGATAGACCTAATAAAAAAATTAAAGGTGTTGAAGATTTTTGCCAAAGCCAAGGCGTTCAAAGCGTTTCTAAGCTTTTTAGAAAAAAACCCCAAGTGGGAGCAGTTTCTCCAGAATCTGCTTTCGCTTTCGGGAAACCAGCGGGTGGAAGTGAATATGAAGGGCGATATTATAGGCGATGATGTTTCGCCCGTTAACTTTCGCATAGCAAACATGACAGGCATATTCAAAAACTCCTTCTTGATTGGGATTGAGAGCAATCCGGTGGGGTGGTTCAAACTTTCGATTCAGTTTGCGATTGGCATTCTTTCGGATGTGACCGATATGACAATTGGATTTTTGCCGGGATTCAACGTCTTTCCGGGCAAGTTGCAGAGCGGATTTTTTCAAGTGACGGGCGGCTTACGTTTGGGCTTATCCGTATGGGAAACCGCGGAGCCTTGGATTGATTTGAAATATCCGCCCGATGGCCGCAGCGCGCCGTCTGTGCGGCTTGCGGTGTCGGAGCCGGAATATCTAAAACCGGATTATAACAGGTTGCCGTTCAAGACTTTTGAAAAATTGCGAAGCGATGACCGCCCCACATCCATCGTGGAGAATGTTTATTATTTTTCAAATCCCATATACATTCGGCAGGGATACCGGCAGATGATTATTTATCTGTATCGGCGTCCGGAACTTGCCTTTGAACAATCGCTGGATGTGTATTACATATACATAGAGAACGATGCGGTTGTGAGTTCGGGTTTTGCGTGGCAGGATACGCAATTTCAGGATAGCCCCACGGCGGTGTTCACGCAGGATGGCAACGTCCTATTGGCGTGCCAATCCGTTCGAAAAACGGATTTCATTTTGCCGGCGGAGGCGGATCCGATTGAGGCGAATAACGCCGCCGCGCAGTATCAGGAGATAGTCTGGTCGCTTTTCAACACCGGGACAAAAACTTGGTCGGCGCCGGTCTATCTGACAAATGATGATAAATCGGATTTTGAACCGCGTCTTGTTTCTGATAAGGACGGCAATCCGTTGCTTTTGTATCAGACGTCATCGAACGGGAGTTTTTATGTGACAAGCGGAGCCAAATCCACGCTCAAGTTCTGCCGATATACAGGCGGGGCGTTCACCGCGCCGCAGACGATTCTGGAGCCTATCTCAAGCCCCATCGCGTTTGATTGCCGCAGCTATGCGGACAAGACGTGGCTGGTTTTTTCAAAGGATATGGATGATGACGAGTTGACGACGCCGGATACGCAATTATACGGGATGCGTTACATGGGCAATCCGCCGGCATGGGACGCCGCGCCGATGCAGCTGACGTCGGACGCCGCCTATAATCTTGCGCCGCAACTTTTGGCGGATGAACAGGGACGCGTTCGGCTTATTTGGCAACATGATGACGAGGTTTGGACGTCCGTCGGCGAGCCGCTGGCGCAGAATCCGATTGTGATTCTCACTGGGCAGCGCAACGGCAGGAGCGGCACGAGCAAGTTCCTTGCCTTGCCCAATGGCGACCTTGTTAACGTGGCTTCCGGTTTCATTTTTGATAATAAAGGCAACATCAAACCGGATACGTTTTATGATTACATTGACCCAACAACAAATACTCTGGGGCTTGTGGGCGTCGGAAGCGGCTCTGATATGACAACGTTCATCAACGCATGGGAAAGTTCCAGCGGACGCATCAGCGCTGTTTGGTTCCAGCGCTCGTTGACTATCACGGAGCAGGATGAACGGTTCACTGTGGATATCGGGTCGGCAAATCTGATGCTCTATAACTTCTTGCCAAAACCGCCGGATAATTATCAGATTGGTCTGACGTTTCAGACGCCGGAGCGGGTTTTCGGTGGCGATACAATTCAAGTCCCGCTTGTGCCAAATAGGCGGATGAAGGTTTATTCGAGCGATTTCAAAATCTCTGTGGATTCGGCAGTATCCATCAAGTCCATTCAGGTGGCGGCTGGAATGGGAACGGCGGTCATTGCGCCGGATAAGCACTCGGCGACGATTATCCGTTCGGGCGCATATCCCGACGGGGTTCTTTTAGAGAATGCGCCGCTGGCGACCCTAACTCTGGAAATTATGCCGCAGGCACCCGCGGGAACTCATCTGATTGAGCTGACGGATTTGGATGGGAAGGGCGACTTCTTAACCACGGCGGATATTGGGATGAAGTTTGCCGCCGAGCCGGGAGAGCTGCGCATCATTCCGCCAACCGCTTGGTTTTCCCGCGGGGATTGAGTTTCGGATTTAATAAATCCGAAATAAATCACAGCGATTTGGCAAAGGCTTCGAATAGCTTGCGCTGTTCGGGGGTAAGATTTTTGGGGGTTCTGATTTTGACGACGACGTAATGATCCCCGATGCGGTCTTTTGAAAATTTAATGCCGCGTCCTTTGAGTTTGAATTTCGTGCCTGATTGCGTTCCCGCTGGGATTTTGAGCGTGACCGGACCCTGAAGCGTGTTCACTGTCGTTTGCCCGCCGAGAACGGCTGCGGGCAGGTCTATCCACGCCTCGCTCTGGATGACGTCCCCGTCGCGGGAGAACTCCGCATTTTTTTCCACGTTAATCTGGATGAATAAATCGCCTTTGGGACCTCCCGCCGCGCCGGGTTCGCCCTCGCCAGCCAAACGGATTTTTTGCCCGTGCTTGATGCCTGCGGGAATTTTGACTGTGATGGTTCGCGGGGTTTCGCGTCTGCCGCGTCCCCGGCAATCGCGGCATGGTTTTGTTATTTTGGAGCCGGAGCCCAAGCATTCGGGGCAGGGGCGTGAGACGCCGAAGGCGCCCTGCGACACTGTGATGGTTCCCGCGCCGCCGCATCTGGGGCAGACGGACGCGGTTGTTCCCGGTTCGGCGCCGCTGCCGCCGCAACGTCCGCATGTCTCCTCCTTGAGAAGGGTGATTGTGTAATTGCCTCCCAGAGCGGCGGTGAGGAATGGGATGACTGCCGATGTTTGGATGTCATTGCCGCGTGCGGGTCGGCGTTTTTTTGAGCGCGCGGAGCGGGTTTGGCTGGAGCTGAAGAAATCAAACATGTCGCCCAGTCCGCCCATCCCGCCGAAGAGATCGCCGAGGTCGTCCATATTGAAGCGAACGTTTTGCGCGCCGGCGCCGGTGAAAATGTTCGGATCAAAACCCGAAGCGCCGAAGGGATTGGAACGCATGAAGTCGTATTGTTTTCGTTTTTCATCATCGGAAAGAATTTGATGCGCTTCGTTAATTTCCTTAAAACGTTCCTCTAATTTTTTATTCCCCTTCGTTTTATCGGGGTGATATTTAACCGCTAATTTGCGGAACGCTTTATTGATTTCCTCTTTGGACGCCTTTTCATTCAGTCCGAGTATTTTGTAATAATCTTTTATTTCCGCGGGAGACATAACAAAACTCCAATTATGAATATAGAAGTATGAGTTGCGAAATACTTAAATTCGCGAATGCTATTTGAAAACAGAAACGCGGGCGGGGCGGAGGACTTCGTTTTTAAATTTATAGCCCTTGAGCAGTTCGCGGGAGATTGTGCCCGATTGGGATGGTTCGCCCTCCTCGAGCATGACGGCATCATGGAGGCGCGGGTCAAAGCGGCAACCGGCGGTTTCTATGTGTGAGACACCCTCCTTTTCCAGAAAGGCTTCGAATTTTTTTAAAAGCAGCTCCATACCCTCGCGATAAGCGGCGGCGTCCGGGCTTTCGTTTGGACTTTTGTTTTCTGCCGCTTGGCGCAGGGAGTCGCAGATTTCAAGAAAGTCTTTGAGAACGCCCATGCGGATGCGGTCAGCCGCGCTTTCTTTTTCCCGCTCTATCCTTTTTCTATAATTATCAAAATCCGCCCGAAGACGCAAAATCTGCTCAAGCATTGGCTGCGCGGATTCCGCCCCCGATTGCGCCCCCGTTTGGATTATTTTCTGTTCGGCAAGTGTCTGCATTTTCTGTTTCTTTTTAATAAGTCTTTTTTTCATTCAACCAACCATCAAAAAAGATTAGCCAATGCGGCGCGCCAGCTCGCGCAAAAGCGCCACCCGCTTTTCCGTGGCGGGATGAGTGCTGAACAAATCGAAGCCTCCGCGCCGATTGCCCGCCGCCGGGTTGATGATAAACATGTGTTGAGTTGC
Source organism: candidate division BRC1 bacterium ADurb.Bin183 (assembly GCA_002070185.1). Taxonomy (GTDB): domain Bacteria; phylum Sumerlaeota; class Sumerlaeia; order MWCT01; family MWCT01; genus MWCT01. The sequence goes on along the minus strand of MWCT01000015.1, from coordinate 32,737 downwards.
AGGCACGGACTGGATGCTGCCCATGCTGGCGTATTTTTCAATACGCAACAGCGCATCGGCAAGGGCATCCGGATCTCCTGTCAATCGTCCGCCGCCATCATCCGCCTTGAATTCCCGCGAACGCGAGATAGCCAGTTGAATCATTACCGCAAGCAGCGGAGCTAAAATCATTACAAAGAGCGCGCCAAGGGCGTTACCGTTGCGGCGATCCCTGCCGCCTCCGCCAAGAAGGAGAGACCAGATTGCCATACGTCCGACGAACGAGATGATGCCCGAAATTGCGGCGCAAAAAGTCATGATGAGCGTGTCATAATGCTTCACATGGCTGATTTCATGTGCCAAAACGCCCTCCAATTCCCGCTGGGGCAAATAGCGCATTATCCCTTCTGTGACGCAAACGGAGGCATGAGAAGGGTTGCGACCCGTGGCAAAGGCGTTGGGTATGTCCACTGGGATGATGCCAATCTTTGGCATGGGAATGCCCGCGCGTTGAGAGAGGCGTTCGACCATGTTAAAGAGCGCCGGCGCCTGCTGTTCCTGAATTGGGCGCACCCTATATAGGGCAAAAATAATTCTATCTGAAAACCAATAGGTGACCAGATTCGTTCCCAATCCAAAAATGAGGAAGATGAAGGCAAAGACATTGGATTGGAGGCGAATATCAATAATGTGCCCAACGCCGACAAGCAGGGCGGTCAGGGCAGCCATAAGTAATGCGGTTTTTGCTTGGTTCATAAAAACATCACCTCGCCAAAAAAACATCAAAACACGAAATTAACAATAAATTGAGCAATATTTATACCAACCGATAATTGGCGCGCAACCTGTTTTTCTATCCGCCCTTTATTTCCCCAAAAAACATGCGGAGATATGTTTAAGTAGAACGCCGAAAAACGTCATGAATATTGTGAGGATAAAGACAATGGCGAGCACAATTAGCGGGAACATGTCAATCGCTCGAATGCGTTTTGGTTTTAATTTGAGATATCCTTATGGTATTCTTGAATGCTTTTGGGTTTTGCGGCGCCGCGTCGGTATGCCTCGATTCCGCGCGCGGCTGCGAGCGCGCCTGCGATTGTTGTGATATACGGGATTCTGTGTTTGATGGCGGTTTTGCGGATATAGGAGTCATCGAATTCGCTCTGCTTGCCGGCGGGTGTGTTTATGACCAGATGGATTTCCCCGTTTTTGATGGCGTCCGCAATGTTGGGGCGTCCTTCGTGCATTTTCAGGATGGGCTCGGAGGGGATGTTATTCTGTTTGAGCGCTTCATGCGTTCCGCGCGTGGCGAGGATTTTGAATCCGAGCCGGTTGTATTCGGCGGCGATTTTGAAGAGGTTCTCCTTGTCGCGGTCGGCGATGGTAATCAGCGCGGTTCCTTTCAGCGGGAGGGTTTGCTGCGCCGCTTTTTGCGACTTGAAATAAGCGAGCCCGAATGAATCCGCCATGCCGAGAACTTCGCCGGTGGAACGCATTTCGGGTCCGAGAACAGGGTCAACTTCCGGGAACATGTTAAAGGGGAAAACGGATTCTTTAACGCCGAAGTGTTGGATTTTTCTATCTTTCAAACCAAGGTCGGCAAGTTTTTTGCCGATGATGAGCTGGGTGGCTATGCGCGCCATTGAGATGTTGCAGACCTTGGAGACGAGCGGGACGGTTCGAGAGGCGCGGGGGTTTGCCTCAAGGATATAAACGGTGTCGTTGGCGATGGCGAATTGAATATTCATGAGCCCGACGACTTTCATTTCGAGAGCGATTTTCCGCGTGTATTCGCAGATGGTCTTGATGTGTTTTTCCGGGATGCTGACAGGCGGGATGACGCAGGCGGAATCGCCGGAATGGATGCCTGCGAGCTCCACGTGTTCCATGATGGCGGGGATGAAAACATCCACGCCGTCGGAGATGGCGTCAGTTTCAGATTCAAGGGCGTCTTCGAGGAATTGGTCAATCAGGATGGGGCGATCCGCCCAGACGGCGGCGGCGGCGGTCACATATTCGCGGAGCATATTATCATCGTGGATGATTTCCATGCCGCGCCCGCCGAGGACGAATGAGGGGCGTACGATGATGGGGTAGCCGATGCGTTCGGCGATAGTGAGCGCCTCCTCCACGGAGATCGCCATGCCTGAATCGGGCTGGGGGATGCCGAGTTTTTGCATCATTTTATTGAAGAGGTTGCGGTCTTCGGCGATGTTGATGGTTTCGGGCGATGTGCCGAGGATGCGAACGCCGGCGGCGGCGAGTTCCTCGGCGATATTGAGCGGGGTTTGACCGCCGAATTGGCAAACGACGCCTTCGGGTTTTTCCTTGTTGTAGATGCTGAGGACGTCTTCAACTGTAAGCGGTTCAAAGTATAGTTTATCGGATGTGTCATAGTCGGTCGAAACGGTTTCGGGGTTGCAATTGACCATGATGGTTTCGATGCCTTCATCGCGCAGGGCAAAGGCGCAGTGGACGCAGCAGTAGTCGAATTCAATACCCTGCCCGATGCGGTTGGGTCCGCCGCCGAGTATCATAATTTTTCTTTTTTTATTGCTGGGCGTTTTATCGGGCGCATTGTAGGTGGAATAGTAGTAGGAGGCGTTTTCGACGCCGCTGACTGGGATGGGCTCCCATCCTTCTTGGATGCCGAGGGCGATGCGGCGGTTGCGTATTTCATCTTCAGAAACGTCGAGAATCTGGGCGAGGTAGCGGTCGGCAAAGCCGTCCTTTTTTGCCTGAATGAGGAGGTCGTCCGGCAGCGTCGCGCCTTTGTGTTTTAAGATTAGCTCTTCGAGTTCCACAAGTTCTTTCATCTGTTGGAGGAACCATTTTTTGATGCGCGTTCGATTGTAAAGTTCATCAATATCCGCGCCTTTGCGCAACGCTTCATACAAAACAAACTGCCGTTCGCTGGTGGGATTTTTGAGAAGCCCGAAAAGCTCGGGGAGGGTTTTTTGATTAAAATCTTTGGCAAAGCCGAGTCCGTATCGTTTAATTTCGAGCGAGCGGATGGATTTCTGAAACGCCTCTTTGTAATTTTTGCCGATGGACATAACCTCGCCGACGGCGCGCATTTGGGTGCCGAGTTTATCTTCTGCGCCGCGAAATTTTTCGAACGCCCAGCGCGCAAACTTGACCACAACATAATCGCCGGATGGTTTGTATTTATCGAGCGTGCCCTCTTTCCAGTAGGGGATTTCATCAAGGGTCAAACCCGCGGCGAGCAAGGCGGAGACAAAGGCGATGGGAAAACCGGTCGCCTTTGAGGCAAGGGCGGAGGAGCGCGAGGTGCGGGGGTTGATTTCGATGATAACGACGCGCCCGTTTTCCGGATTGTGGGCAAGTTGGATGTTCGTGCCGCCGATGACGTTGATGGCTTCGACGATTTTATAAGAGTAATCCTGCAGGCGTTTTTGAAGTTCGGGGGCGATGGTGAGCATGGGCGCAGTGCAATAGGAGTCGCCGGTATGGATGCCCATCGGGTCAACATTTTCAATGAAGCACACGGTGATCATCTGATTTTTAGCATCGCGGACAACTTCGAGTTCGAGCTCTTCCCAGCCCAGCACGGATTCCTCGACAAGCACATGATGGGCAAGGCTGGCGGCGATTCCGCGCCCGACAATAGTCTGAAGTTCTTCTCGGTTATAGACGAGCCCTCCGCCTGTGCCGCCGAGCGTGTAGGCGGGGCGGATGACGACGGGGTAACCGAGTTCCGCAACGATTCGTTCCGCCTCTTCCACGCTGAAGGCGGGGGCGCTGCGGGGCATGTCAATGCCGAGCCGTGTCATGGTTTCTTTGAAGATGATGCGGTTTTCGCCGCGTTCGATGGCATCGAGTTCCACGCCGATGATGCGCACGCCGAATTTTTCAAGGACGCCATTGCGGGCGAGTTCGGATGAGAGGTTGAGTCCTGTCTGCCCGCCGAGATTAGGCAGGAGGGCGTCCGGGCGTTCTTTTTCGATAATTTCTGCGATGGAGTCAACGGTGAGCGGTTCGATATATGTGGCGTCCGCCATGCCGGGATCTGTCATGATGGTGGCGGGATTGGAATTGACGAGGACGATTTGATAACCGAGTTTGCGGAGCGCCTTGCAGGCTTGCGTGCCGGAGTAGTCGAATTCGCAGGCTTGCCCGATAACAATAGGACCTGAGCCGATAATGAGTATTTTATGAATATCATTTCTTCTGGGCATGGAGACGCTCCTAAAAATTTAAGTTTTAGCGAAGGTTTTTATCTTTCAATAATCTGGCGAGGAAGAGAGTTATTCCCGTCATTTGGAGATTGCAAGCAAGATTACACTAAGAAGAAAAATGTAAAAACTTTTTACATTTTGTGACATTTATACTTGACGCACAAAAAAAGTTTATGCAAATAATCTGCTTATTAATGAAGAACTGTTAGATGTGGGATTTATTTGTTTGTTTTAAATTGGGGGAAGGTATTTTGCAGGGAGCTTGGTTTGGAGGTTTAATGTTCCTGTTCCCATCCTGTTGATGACGCCTTTCCGATTCTTAGGAGGCACAGGGAAATGTCAACGACGGGTTTGTGTGAAACGTCAGCCGAGCAGGCATACAGAGCGCGCAGATGCGCTCGAATGAAGTATTTTGTATCGCTGGCGTATTCGCTGGATGTGTATGAGAGCACGGAGAAAAAACTCTCAATCTATCAATTCGGCTCTTTGCTGGATATCAGCGGGGGCGGGCTTTGCTTCCGGGCAAAAGGCGAGTTCACCATCCCCTCTCTTATCTCAATATATCTCAAACTGACGAAAGACAGCAGCGGCATCAAGATGCTTGGGAAGGTAATCTGGGTGAAAAACATCTCGGACGGCTACACGCTTGTGGGCATAAAGTTTATTGGTTCTCTTCCCCTTGAATGGATTCAGTTGATTCAAGGCAATTCAACTGAGCACAATCTATAAAACCAGCTTTATTGTGATTATCTTTTTCGCGGGCGCATCAAAATGAATCCGATTGCCGGTCATTTTTATTGCGCCGCCCTTCTGCGGCTCCTCGTTCATGTTTGTCATGAGCGCCTTTTTGACAGGGCGGAAAAATCTGACATTGCCTTTAAGGAGGCGTTTTGTCGGATTATAAAGGCGCAAGATAAGATCGTCTGAATCCTCCGCGCGTTTGAACGCGGAAAGAACGAGGGCGTCCGGGTTAATTTCTAAAAACCCTTTTGAAGCCAGCGGCAGCGCCGCATCGGGCGCGGGCGGCTTGTCAAGCGAACCCGATTGCGTCGGGATGAGCGGCAGAGAAAAATGCTCCGCCTCCTGCATGACGCGCCCATCTGCCCAATCGCCTTTATGGAAATAAATCGCATAGCGCATTTCATGGGCGCCAAGTTGATGCGAAAGAATTTGATCCGGGCGGCGCTCCCAGCGGTAGGAGACCGTGCATAGGGTAACCTCAAAGGAGCGCAGCAGCGTGAGCGCCAGAGCGCGGGAGCGGTCGTCTGTCGCTTCATATTCGTGGATGCCTTCCGTGATGATGGCAAGACCGATGCTGCCGTCTGAGATGTCGGCAAATCTAAGACAGGGGTATTGGGGATTGGCTGTCTGGCTGTATGGGTGTTTGGGCGAACGCTCGATGGGGCGGCGCACGACATCAAAGGGGGCTTCGGCAGCCGATTCTTTTGCGCCAATTAAATAGGTTGGGAAAAAAACGCGCAGGCGATGGTTGCGGGCGCGATTTTCAAAACGAGTGACGCATTCGAGTCGGCGCGATCCGGCGCGCAGGGTGAAGGTGGTTTCTATTTCCAACGGGACTTCTTTTTCTCCGCGGCGGGTATAGTGAAATGTGTCGTCGTGGATGATGCCGGTGGGTATGGACATTTTGTAAAGGACGCGCGCGGAGGCGGCAAGCGGAGTATTTTGCACAAGCGAAATTTCGACGGGACATCCTTTACTGCTGATGATTTTGTCCAACGCGGGCTGGCGGCTTTCCCAGCCGGTGCCTTTTTCTCCTTGATCCTCAAAGTAATGAAGATCGGTAAAAATGCAAGAGGTTTCTTTGTCGTATAAATCCAGCGTGCCGTCGGCGTTGAAATCAACTCGGATGTATTCGTTTTCAAGGCTCGTTGCGCTGGGGGCGATTCTTTCCATGGAGGCAGGCATGACGTCGGCGCGGCGGAGGATAAAGGTTTTGTATCCCAATGCCGGGACATCCTCCGCAAGAATCTGCACGTGCGCCATCCAACCGACCAGCGCCATAGTGAGGTCTGTGTTATTGCGCACGGTTTTTTCAGATGGTTTGCGATGGACAAAAGTCCAGCGCGCCGGCTTGCCCTCCGCTGTTCGGATTTCAAAATCGGGCATGTTAAGATTGTGGGGCGTGTCCAGAAAAACATCCACAACCTCAGTTCGTGGGTGCGGCGACGGGTTGAATATTGTGATGATGATTTCATCTTTTAAAATTTTTGATGTATCCACGCGAGCCTGCAGCCGTCCGAGCGATTCATCAAGGAGGGCGCGGGAGATTCCCGAGACCTGCTCCAGCCTGTGATGGCTGTCCCGTTCAATCTGGTCGAGCCCGCATCCCGCCGCAGTGTCGTGCGGGTGGCATTGGAGGAGATATTTCCACGCAAGGTTGAGAAAGGGAGCGGGATAGGGGTCGCCCATCGCAAAGACGATAGCGGAAAAAGGCTCGGCAAGCCGCTGAAGAAGGGCGCTGGCGCGCGCCTGTTTGACCTTTTGGCGGATGCGCGAGGATACAACATTTTCAAGATTGGTCACATAAGGCGAGGGCGGACCAGGCATTCGCATTTCGCCCATGAATATGCGCAAATTTTTTTTATTGAGCGCCTTTTTAAGTTCTTCGACATACAAAGGCAGAGTGCTGAAAAATACCTCCTCGCCGGGAGCGAGCAGTTTTTGAATTCGGCGCAGGACTTCCGCCTCCAGCTCATCGGGCATGGTAGTGTCCATGCCCTGCATGAGCGGGATGATGTGCGTTGTGTAGTGGGGCAGTTCCAATTCAAGGAGTTTTTTCCATGAAGGCGCAATCGCATCGTTATTGATTTTAAGATGGTGGCGCAATAAAAAGTAGTGGTCGTATTCGGCTGCTGCGTCTGCGCGTTTGAAAGGAACGCCGCCTTTTTCCCATTGGAAAATGCGGTCGTTGATGCCGCCGCCAAATACGACCGGACGCCAGACTTCCATGAAAAAATTGTATCGGGAGCGTTCGCCGAAACGGCTGCATGTGGCGCGCGTGCCGTCGGGCGATTCCCATAAAAATTCCGCAGAGGGAGATTCATGCTTTGTGATGCCGCGATAAAAAAAGATGAAGTCAATTCCGAATCCGGCGTATATTTGCGGGAGCTGGGAGACCTGCGTAAAACCGAAAGGCGTATATCCGATTTTCATAACGCCGCCGAATCGTTCGCCGAGACGGTGGCCTGTTAGCAGATTGCGCGCAAGCGATTCGCCGGAGAGGGTCTGCCCGTCTGGGGCGGAATACCACGGACCGATGGAGAGGCGTCCGGCGCGGACATATTTTTTGATGGCGTCCTCTTTTTCCGGACGAATTTCAAGGTAATCCTCCAGCGGGATGGTTTGCGAATCGAGGAGGAAAGTATACTCCGGATTTTTTTCAAATATTTCAAGGAGTCGGTCAATGAACTGGACAAGCAAGAAACGGTGTTTTTGGAAATCGAGCGTCCATTCGCGGTCGAGATGGGAATTGGGGATAAAATGTCCGCGCAGTTTCTTTTTCATAACATCACCCTGCTTAAAAAAATTGTCATAAAAACGAATAAACCCTAAGAAATGTATATATCTTTGTCCAGTGTTTTTATGTTGTCGGAATTTTGGGTGTTATTAAAAACAATGAGAGCGGAATGAGCCAAGATTTGATAGAGACAATCGGGCGAATCGTCCGACAGGGAATGGAGATTTATCAAATTCTGAACCCGTATTTAATAGGACGTTTTTCAATTATTTTTCTAATTTATGGCTCGCGCTTTTTCATGGAATTGAAAAAGGTTTGAGGGTCTTTTGTGAATTGCTGAATTATTTCTTGGGGGTCTATTTCATCATCCCAAAAAACGCTTTTTTCAATAAGCGGCAGAAGGTTTGAATATTCATTGTGTTTATTGATATCATATTTATAAGAATTCACTTTTAGTTGCGGGTCTCCCAACACCAATTGGATGCGGTCGGCTTTTTGGATAATGCCAAAAAAATTATTTGCCATGATGTAACCATAATCGCCTAAAATGTGATTCCTGTAAGAAAAATACTCATCTTGATGCATGGGGAGATTAACGATAAAAGAGGTTTTGTCCATTTGGCACCAACGCCAATTCCCTTTTTTTGCAATTTCGCGCCATTGGTTAAATGACAGAGGGAAGTCCTCATTAGAAGGCTCGCCTTTTATTATAGCATCGGAAAGAAGGGCGTTCATGAGAGGGAATAATTTTTTAACATTCTTCAAACGAATAACCTGATAAGCGCACAAAACGTGTGATGAGGTTTCATCTTCGGATCTCTCCTTGAAGAGAGCGCCGCCGCGAATTTCTGTATTGTTAACCAAATGATTAAAAAATTTGAATTCATTTTTTGTTTCGCCGGAACGAGGTAACTCGGGCAAACCGTCTTTATAAGGCTCTAAATCAAACTCGTGTTTTTTTTCATTACATAATATAAAAATTTTATTGCCATTGAAAAAATCCTCTTCAATCTCTTTTACACTTGAGTCTAATTGCTCGGATGCGGATTTTTTGGAGTCTTTGTCAATTGTTGCGTAAATATCTCGATATATAATCAAGGCATAAAGGTCTTTTTTATTTTTTGATAACATCCAATATATTTCCTGCGAATCAATTTGGATACAGCCGTGAACAAGAAATGCGATTAACAAGAAGATAATCGCCCGATAATATTTTTTCATTATGCTCTCCTTTTTTTCAAAATCGCAAACACAATATATGGGTCGAACGTTGAATTTGTAAAGGTTTAATTGATGCGTTCGGCGGAATCAGATGGCGGCGTCGGCGCGTTCCATTTCACCGGACGGATAGGGGGCAAGAAGCGGCAGGAGCCGGCGCGGGTCGCTGACGCGCGGGTCGAGCCAGAGAGACTCGCATTCCGGCTTAAGGATGACGGGCATGCGGTCGTGAATCGGGGCAACAAGCTCGTTGGCGGATGTTGTGATGATGGCAAAGGTTTGCAGCGGCGGGGCGTCCGGCGCGGGTTGCCATTCCTCCCAAATTCCGGCAAAGGCAAAAGGCTCGCGATTTTTGAGGGCGAACAGAAAAGGTTTTTTTCTTTTGCCTCCTTCAAGTTTTTGCCATTCATAAAATCCATCGGCGGGGACAAGGCATCGGCGTGCGGCGAACGCCTGTTTGAAGCTGGGCTTTTCGGCGAGCGTTTCTGCGCGGGCGTTGATGAGGGGTTTTGTCGGCGCGTTCGGTTTTGCCCAACGCGGAATCAGCCCCCATCGCAAATTTTTCAAGGTTCGGTTTTGGTCTTTTTGCACAATGATGGAGCAGTCCTCGCCGGGGGCGATGTTATGATGTTGGCGAATTACCCAATTGCTGACGATGAAATTGAATCGGCTCATCAGCATGCTTAATTCTTTTGTTTGGGCAAATCGTCCGCACATAAAAATAAACATGGCGCAGCGCGGCGGCGCAATTCAATGATAAATTGAATGGAATTTATTTGGAGAAATTTTTCCAGAGAATGATTTACCGCCGCGCTCAGGCGCATAAAGACATTCTCTCACTTGGATTCGAGCGGAATGTATATATCTGTTATCAAATCCTTTGGGTCTGTGTTATCCGGCGAATTGATATAGACCTCAAAGCATGGAGTGGAGCGCGGTTCGCGTCCGCTGCGGGGCAGCCATTCGCCCATAATTTTGGCATAGGTATCAATGAGTTTTTCATATTGCCCCAAATGCCTAATGACGGCATATTCGCCGCCGGGGATTTCCTGAATGCCGACCTCGCCATCGGGCAAAACCTTTTCATCAACAGGTATGCAAGCATCGTAGCGCAGTTTTTCTGGCGGGGTTATTGTGGGATCGTCGTGGGATATGCCGAGGAAAGCGGTGTTGGGACATAAAAGCCGCCGCGCGCCCGCCCATGCGCAAAATTTCTCCCACACTTTTCCGCATTCTTTGTAGGGTCCGATATGGCGCATGAATGCCACGCGCATCGGTTTGATGGTTTTGATTTCCACGTTCATCTTTTTTGCCTCCTTGTTCACCGTCATGAAATTTTTCAGGTTGCCGTTGACGCGGTAATGAACGCCTGAAGGGGCTTCCACATAAGGGATTCTCCCGCGCTTAGAACGGAAGCGGGAGGGCGAATCGCCGAACATGGCGCGAAAAGCGCGTGTGAACGCCTCGTGCGAATCGAAGCCGGCGGAGAGCGCGATCCGTATGACAGTCCATTTGTAATGTATCAGATGAAATGCGGCGCGCTCAAGCCGCAGACGGCGCACGTGTTCCTTGACGGATTCGCCGGTCATGCCGCGGAAGATGCGGTGGAAATGGAAAGGCGAAAAATGGGCAACGCGCGCTAGAGTTTCGAGCTCCATTTCTTCATCAAGATGTTCCTGAATAAAAACCAGCGCTTTGTGAATGCGTTCCTTGTAAATTTTCAGCGTTATTTCCTTCACTGCGCAACCTTTCAGGGATGATATAATCTGCGGATAAATAGCGATGCTTGATATTTTTTGCTGAATATGTAATATTTTTTTATTTTTGTCGGATGAAGGGCAACCTAAATATTTTATTCAGCGGTTTGAAATCGAAAACCAATCGCGAAATCAAGATAATCCTTGACCCGTCGAGGCTTCTTAACGGAGCTCTTTTGTCTGATATGATAAAGGAATCCGCTTGTTAAATGTTTGGTCTTCCGCCATACGCCCTGCGGCGAAAAATAAACGGCGGCTTGAATCGTTTGAGCCGAACGCGGCAACTTAGCCGCGCGCTCGGGCTGCCATATGAATTGCAGCTCGTGCCCACAAACGCCTGCAACCTGCGGTGCCGCGCCTGCCCCAAGACGCATTATCCCACCGATAACCGACATTTGAGCCCCGATGTTTATGAGCGTGTGAAAAACGAGCTTTTCCCCACTATCCGTATTCTGAATCTTCAAGGGTTGGGCGAGCCGTTGCTTTCGCCTCTCTTTCGGCGGATGGTTGCGGATGCGCGCGCGTTCGGTTTGAAGATTAAATTTGTGACCAATGCGATGATGCTGGATGCCTCGCTGATGGAAGAGATTGTCCGGGCGGGGGCTGATGTGACGGTTTCGCTGGACGGCGCCTGCGCGGAGACGCATGAGGATTCGCGGACGGGTTCGAGTTTTTCAGTTATTATGGACAACATGAAAATCATGAGCGAGCTGGGCGAAAAATATAAAGACGGCGGTTTCCATCTTTCGCTGAACACTGTGGTGACGAAACGAAATGTTGGCGAGCTGCGGGAGATTCTTGAGATCGGGGCGCGCTGCAAAATTTTGTGCCTGACGCTGATTAGTCCGGGCGTGGGCGAACGCGAAGATGATTACGCGCAAGATGTTATCAGCCGATTTCCGGAGTTGCTGCGGCGCGAGCTGCCGCTGCTTAAGGAATCGGCGCGCGCAAAAGGAATTCAGTTATTTTCGCCGGAATTTGCAAAAACGGAAAATGTGCGGCAAAAAAACGATGCGGGGAGGAAAGAAAAACCTTTTCGGCTCTTCCCCGGGACATGTCTGGATCCTTGGCGCTCCGCCTATATTGATGTGGACGGCTGGGTGCGTCCATGCTGCCGCGCGGTCTGGATTGGCATGGGCAATATACTGGAAAAGCCGTTCCGCAAAATCTGGAACGATGTCCATTACATAAGGCTGCGCGAGCATGTGAACAGCGACAATCCGCCGGAATTCTGCCGCGGCTGCACGCTCTGGTGGGGCATCACGCGGGGGAATGAGCTATACACAAAAGAGCTGGAGGCGCGGGGCGTTATTCTGCCTCAACCGCCGCAGATTGGCGTTACAGATCCTGCGAAGGGAAAAGCCGCCATATAAAAGGACGGGCGATGCTCTACGGCTGGGAAATGATAACAGAAAAAGAAAAGCGCCTAATAGCGGAGGGAATCAAACGCGGCAAGGCGCTGGGCGGACCTTATCATCTTGTCCTTTTCCCCACAGACCGATGCAATCTGGATTGCTTTTTTTGCTACACGGAAGTGTTGCGCGACGCGGCGAAGGAGTTGGATTGGGATGTTTTGAAAAAGGCTCTTGCCGAGGGCGTTTTGATGGGCGTAAAGAGCGTGAGCCTTGGCGGAGGCGGCGAGCCGCTCATCTATCGCCATCTCAACCCGTTGTTTGATTTCATCGAGGAAAATCGGCTGAAGATAGATTCCATCAAAACGAATGGAACGGCGCTGACGGAGGCGGTTGCGCGGCGATTGCTTCAATCCGATTTGAGCCGCATCACCATCAGTTTGAACGAGACCTTGCCGGCGGCATACGCGAAGATGGGGCGATGTCCCGAGCCGCTTTTTTATCGCGCGATGGAGGGCATCGGGAACATCGTCCGCATGAAAAAGGAGCGGGCATCTTTATGCGAAATCAGCGCTCAGGTTTTTATCTGGCGGGAAAATTTCGAGCGGCTGCCCGCTATGCTCGAGACGCTGGTTGCTTTGGATGTGGATGTTGTTTATGTGAACACGATTGACGCCCTGCCGACGGATTTGAAAATGACAGCGGCGCAAAAAGAGGAGATCCGTCCGATTGTGCGGTCGGCGATTGAGCGATATGGGACGCGGCTGCAATTCAATCTTTCGGCGGAGGGTTTGCAGCAATTTGCCGAAAGCGAGTTGTATGCGCGGTTTCCGCAATCAGCCATCCTGCCCGATGTTTGTCCGGGGACGCGGCGCGTGGAGTATTGTTACATCGGCTGGTATGCGGCGGTAATTGAGGCAAGCGGCGATATTTATTCGTGCTGCCATTTTGCATGCGATGCCGCCAAAAGTCTCGGCAATCTGCATGAGCGGTCGTTGAAGGAGATATGGCACGGCAAACGCGCAAACGCCTATCGGCGGGAGATGCGGCATTTGCTTTTAACGGAAGCAGACCGCCGTTTATTGCCCCGCAAGGCGCGGTTCATCCATCCGCTCTGCCTTGAGCGCGCGGCGTGCGCGTTCAATTATTACCTTTGCGACCCGCAGTTTTATCTTGATATGGAAAACTGGGGCGAGCCGCGGCGAAGGCTCTATAAACTGAGTCGACGGATGAAAAAAATCCCGATCGGCGCAGCGGCAAAAATCAAAAAATTATTAAGCGGCGGACAGGCGATTAAATAATTCAGTCTTTTTGAGCGGCGGCGATGGCTTCGATGGGAGCCTTGGGCTGCCGGTCAAATTTCAATAGACCGTTTTTCTCCTGCTCCACATCCGTGAGCTGCGTATAGACGTATCCGGCGACTTCCTTATTTTGTATAATAGCCTTAGTTAATTCCGCAAAACGTCGCAGAAGGTCTTCCGGCGTTTGGGCGGCGTGTCCATAGCCCCACCCCCCCTCATTGCCTTTTTCCGGCTCAACATCGGCGTCAAGGGCGATGCCGCCGTATTCGCTGACAACGATGGGTTGACCGCCGTCTTTTGCGCCGCCGACCCAGACGGGGGCGGGATACGAATGTCCCGGCTCGCCGGTGCGCAACATCTGCTCTATCATGGCGGCTAATTCAACGGGGTCGCCTGTGTAGGGATGGATGTCCACGATATCTGTATCCACATGGCACCATCCGCTATTATCCACAACGGGGCGCGTGGGGTCGAGCGAACGCGTGAGTTGCGCCATGCGGGCGGTGAAGTTTTGCTGCATGGAATTATTAGCCACATCGGGGACGCCCCAGCTTTCGTTGAGAGGAACCCAAGCCATAATGCAGGGGTGGTTCCAATCGCGCTGCATAGCTTGCTGCCACTCTTTGGCAAGGGCGGCGCAGGATTGATTTGTAAACTCCCAAGCGCTGCTCATCTCGCCCCAGACGAGCAACCCGAGCCGGTCGCACCAGTAATACCATCGCGGGTCTTCCAATTTTTGATGTTTGCGGGCGCAGTTGAATCCGAGCTGCCGCGTGAGTTCCACATCGCGCCGCATCTCCTCATCTGTTGAGGGCGTGTATATGCCGCCGGGAAAATAGCCCTGATCAAGGATGCCTTTAAGGCGGATAGGTTTTTCGTTGAGGAGAATTTTTCTTCCGTCGCGGGCGATGACGCTGATGCCGGCGTAGGATTGGACTTCGTCCCTGACCTTTTCGCCGGAAACAAGTTTGAAGTTTAAGTCATAAAGGAAGGGGTCATCGGGCGACCAGCGCCGCGCCGATGGAATCGCCGCTTCGATTTTTGCGACGCCGTTTTCTACGGGGGCTTCGGCTTTGACGATATCTTTTCCTTGAGCGGAAATAGAAATGGCAAGGCGCCCGTGTGAAAGGTCGCCTTGAATATGAGCGGAGATGATGAGTCGGTCGGGATTGAGGGCGGGGATGACGCGGATGGAGCGGATGCGGCAGAAGGGAACGGGCTCGAGCCAAACGGGCTGCCAGATGCCGCTGACGCGGGTGTATTGAATGCCTGAGGATTTGAGTTCCCAATGCTGTTTGCCGCGCGGCTGGGATTTACTCTGGGAATCCACGCCGCGAATAACAATCTCCGCCTCGTCGCCTTTTAGAAAGTCCGTGATGTCCGTTGACCATGGGACATAACCGCCAACATGAACGCCCGCTTCTTTGCCGTTAATAAAGAGCGCGCCTTCGTAATCAAGGGCGCCGATATGGAGGAAGATTCTGCCGTTTTTGCGCCAATCGGGCGGAATCTGAATGGGGGTGCGATACCAGAAGATATCATGGAAGCCGGTCTCGGCGATGCCGGAGTTTTCCGATTGAAAGGGGAAAGGGGTAAGGATTTTTTGCGGGAATGACTTTCGGGAGAACCACCCTTCGCCAAGACCTTTATTCTCATCGTCAAAGGCAAAGTCCCACCAGCCGTTGAGGTTCAGCCAGCGGGGGCGGACAAAATCGGGTCGGGGATATTCAGGTCTCGGTTGTGACATTTTTTGCTCCATAAAATTCTTTTGGTTGGTTTAAATTTGCCATAGGGAAAGACCGGTATCTTTATCGGGGATTCGGACAAAATCCTCGCCGATAATCTCTTGAACAATGAATTCGCAGGCAAAGACGACGCACCCGCGGCAGACGTGTCCGCCGATGGTGTGTCCATCCGGTTTTGTGAGCGTTGCGTGAAGGTGGCAGAAGACCTCGCCATCTTTGACGGAGATATTGCCGGTGAGATTATCAATCTCGGATTCTTCCTTGATATCCCATGTGATGTATTCGAATTTTTGCTGGTCGTAGAGGGCAATGCGCGCCTCTTGGAGCGCTCCGATGGCTGTGATGAATCCGAGACGGATTTGATTGCTTCTGGCAAAACTGCTGAAGGCGTCCAGCAGGTCTTCGCCTTTTTCGATTCTGCCCACAAGGCATCTGCCGTAAATAGCGTCGCGATATTTCATAAAAGATTTTATCTCCGTGATTATTCGCTTTGATATCTGCTTCAACGGTTTTGCAAAAAGCAAGAAAAGAATTGTCAGGCGCGGGTTTTTTATATTGCCAGAATGGGCGGCTATGATAGGGAATAGACATTGTTTGAGATGCTTTGTATGAGGACGATATGACAATAACAATTGAGCAATTGATATCGCACGGGATATCCGAGCGTGTGGTCGCCCTCTGGCGGCAGAGCGGGATTGAAGCCTTGCTGCCGCTGCAGGAGGAGGCGGTCATGCGAACCGGTGTTTTACAAAATAAGAGCCTGATTGTCTTTGCTCCCACATCCTCCGGCAAAACGTTCATCGCCGAGTTGGCGGCATTGAAGCACTTAGAGGCGAACCGCAAGGTGATATACCTTGTCCCGACAAAGGCGCTTGCAGAGGAGAAGTATCGCCGGTTTAGGCGGCTTTATGCCCCGCTGGGCTATCGCGTCCTTGTCGCCACGCGGGAAAGACCCGATGCCGATGCGCCGGCGATGGAAGGGCGTTTTGATTTGCTTATCGCCGTATATGAAAAGATGAAATCCTTTCTGGTGCAGCGTCCCGAGATGTTGAGCCGCGCGGGGCTGGCGGTTGCGGATGAGGTGCAGATGTTGGGGGAGCCGGAGCGCGGCGGCGTGGCGGACCTGCTTTTGACTAAGGTGACGCGCTCGCCATATAAGCCGCAGTTCATCGGTCTTTCCGCCGTGTTGGGAGATGCGCTGCGTCTTGCGCAGTGGCTTGGTTGCGATTTGCTGAAGGAATCGCGCCGTCCGGTGGAATTGCGCGAAGGCGTTTTTGACGCGGAGGATGGCGAGTTTTATTACAAAGAATTCAATTCTGGGGTTGAGAGCCGCGAGACGCTCTGCCCGGGCGCGGATAATCGCGGGGCGTTTGAAGATGAGGAATCCTACGCGGCAGCGGCGCTGGGTCTGGCGGTTTATCTGGCGGCAGAGCGCGGCGAGCAGGTGTTGATATTTGTTCCGACTCGCGCCATGTCGCGCAATTGGGCGCAGAAGGCTGCAGCCATGACGGCTCTGGAACCGGCGGAGGGCGCGCTGGAAGAGCTTGGCAAATATGAAGAGACGCGCGAGCGTGGGTTATTGGCATCCTGTTTCCAAAAAGGGACTGCGTTTCATAACAGCGATTTGACGTGGGGCATGCGCAAGCTCATCGAGGAGCAGTATAATTCGGGGGGAATTCGCCTGCTTGTTTCAACGTCCACACTGGGCGAGGGGGTGAATCTGACGGGGCGCAATGTGATTCACGTGCCGGAGATGGTGGCGCAGGATGAATGGACGGGCAGGTTGAACTTTGTCCCGCTTTCCCATGCGCGATTTCGCAATCAGGGCGGACGGGCGGGGCGTTTTGGGCGGGTGAGCGATTTCGGACGTTCGATTCTTGTGGCGGCGGGCAGG
The DNA here is from genome assembly GCA_002070185.1 of candidate division BRC1 bacterium ADurb.Bin183. Lineage (GTDB taxonomy): Bacteria > Sumerlaeota > Sumerlaeia > MWCT01 > MWCT01 > MWCT01. Next base: position 15,814 of record MWCT01000015.1, on the reverse strand, counting down.
GAACAGGCGGAGCGTTTGATGCGCGAATATATTCACGGCGAGCTGGAGCCGCTAAATCCGCCGATGAGGGAGGAAGACCTTGGTCCGGCAATACTCGACCTTGTGGCGTCGCGCGTTTGCCGCGGCGAAGAAGGGGCGCGCGCCTTTTTGCTTCAGACATACACGGGGCTTGTTCAGTGGAGCGGCGAGCCGAAATCATTTGAGGCGGCTTGCGCGCGGGAGATAGAAAGGTTGGCGCAGCGGCATTTTTTGGCGCGGGAGGAGGGAGGGCTTTTTGCCACAGGCATCGGCGCCATCACGGCAGCCAGCGGCATCCGTCTCGGCACGGCGTCGCTCTTGCTCCGCTGGCTTCGAGAAGTTCGAGATGTTTTTCCTTTCGAGGCGCTCATAGCGGCGGCGTTCACGCCGGATGCGGCGGAGTTTTCGCTGCCGGTCTCAAGGCGGGAGCGGCGGGAGATAAATTATCCGGAAACGGCGCGCGGGCATCTTTCCGATGAGCGCATCGAGAAATCTTCTGTGCTGCGGGAGATATTCAATCGTCCGGGCGGGTATAGCGATTCCGATTTCAGCGCCTTCAAGAAGGCGGTTGTGCTGCATGAATGGATAGGCGCGGCGGAGACGCTCGCCATCGAGGGGCGTTATGGCTGGGACGATGGCGAAACTTGCTGAGCATTTTGCGTGGCTGATTGTGAGCGGGGCGTCCATTGCCGATGCGCTCGGTTTGCCGAAAGATATTGCGTCGGCGCTCATGCGCCTTGCCCTGCGGGTGCAGGCGGGCGTTGGCGACGACGGGGCGGAATTGGCGCTTTTGCGCGCGGAGGGGTTGGAGCGCATTCATCTTCAGGCGCTAATCTATGAGGGATATAACACTCCCGAATCTTTGCGCGGGGCGGATGCGGAGCGTCTGCGCGCGCTGCTTCCGCGCGCCGTGGCGGATGCGCTGCTTGCGGATTTGCCTGAGGGCGATTCAACCGAAAAAGAGGCTAAAGAGCCGGAGGTTATTCAGTCGCAACCGGCAGATGAGAGCCGCAACAGCGAACCGTTTTTGATTATTCGCAAGTCGGAGCCGGGTTTTGTGATATGCAATGGCGCGCGGGTTCGGCTGACCTCGCTGCCTTGGCAGCTGCTGCTTTCGTTGGCGCAACGTCCGGGCGAAATGGTCTCCTACCGCATCATTGATGAAGAGGTCTGGCCCGAGCAAAAAGTGGAACGTCAGCAGATTTCTTTTCATCGGAGCTCCATTGTCCGCGCCTTATCAAAGCCGTTGGGAAAAAAGCGCGCGGATGCGCTGATAAAAACCTTTTCAGGTCAAGGGTTGCAACTGGACGCAACGCCGGGGCAGGTTCAGGTGCTTGAATAAAGCGACAAAGAGCTTTCGACGTCTGTCGCATTTAGCTTGATTTAGCGGCGATAGCAACTACAAAATCTCTATTGATTCGTATATGAATGGGAAAAAAAGGGGGCTCTTTATCATGTTCAAACGACTGTCAAATCTTATACGCGGTTTTTTAAGTCTTTTTATCTCCGGGTTGGAGCGCGAAAATCCCCGCGCCTTGATTGAGGCGGAAAAGGAGAATCTGCGCAAGCAGATTGGCAAGTTCAATGACAGTCTGGCATCGCAGGCGGGTTTTATCGAGCGGCTGATGCGCCAAGTGAAAAATCTGGAACAGAAAGAGCGGGAACTGACGGCGCGGATTTCGGCGAATATCAAGGCGGGCAACCGCGCGATTGCAGGTCAGATGGCGTTAGAACTTCAGACCGTCAAAGAGCAGCTGGAAGAAAACCGACAGCAACTTGAAGCCGCAGACGCCTCGTTCAAAAAGATGGAAAAGGCGCGCGATGTTTCCGTTCAGGAGGCGCAGGAAAAAATCGAAAAACTCAAACGGCTGATCTCCGAGGCGGAGATGATGGAGGCGCAGGCGGAGCTCCAAGAGATGGCAAAAGGGATGATTACCGGCGTCGGGAACTCCGGCGATACGCTCAACCGTCTTGAGGAATACCTAAACGAACGCCGAGACAAAGCCGCCGGACGAGCTCGCGTCGCCGCAAGCGGCATTGACACGAGAAAGATTGAGATGAAGGAAGCGGAACAAGCCGCTCTCGCCGAACAGGCGCTGGCGGAATTTGAGGCAAGCTACGGCTTTGTCTCGCCCGCCGCAGAGAAACCCGCCGCCGAGTCCCAGCCGCTGCCGCAGAAGGATTTGGGACCGAAGACAACTCAATAATCGAATATTGAAAATGGACCATTGATAATAAAAGCAAGGAGGAATGAGATGAGCAACGGACAGCCAATCGGACCCACCCGATTTGGAAAAGCGGTTGGGATTCTCTTTATTATTGGTTGCATCGTTTTAGCAGGGTATTTTTTCAAAGACACGCTTTTTCCAAAAGCGAAGTCTCAAAAAAGCGTGAATCTGGACGATTTTGCGCGCCAGCAAAAACCGCAATCGCCGGCGGGAGCTGGGCAGCATCCCGCCCAGTCCTCGACGGAAAAAGCGGCGGAGGCGATTGACCCCACGGGCATCACAACCGTTTCGGAATATAAATATGTTCCGCAGGAAAAACTACCGCCAGTCAAAGGCGTCAGCAATTACAAATGGGACGAGAAAGAAAAGGTTGTCCAGTTCCCGATAAATGTTTGGATAGGCTGGCTTCCCATTGTGGCGGCGAATAACGGCTTTGCCCCAAACGAGGAGAGCGTTTTTTTCAAGAAATACGGCTTCAAGGTGAATTTGAAACTGATTGACGATCCTGTTGCGGCGCGCGACGCTTTTGCCTCCGGCAACAGCCACGTCCTTTGGGGCACGCTGGATATGATGGTTCTTTTTGCGCCGGAGCTGATGAAGGATTCGCGCACGGCTCCCCGCATCTACCAGCAGGTTGACTGGTCGAACGGCGGCGACGGCATTGTGGTGCGGAGCAACATCAGCTCGGTTCGCGATTTGAAACGCAAGACCATTGTCTATGCGCAAAATAGTCCTTCGCAATATTTCATCAACAACCTTCTTTTGAATGCGGGAATTCAACCCAGCGAGGTGACGCACAAATATACCGCCACAGCCTTTGAGGCGGCGGCGGCTTTTGTTTCCGACCCCAAGATTGACGCCTGCGTCTCATGGGCGCCGGATATCTACAAGATACCGGAAAATGTGAAGAATACGCGCATCCTGACCACAACCGCAGAGGCGAATAAATTGATTGCCGACGTCTGGGCGGCGCGCGCTGATTTCGGCAAAGACCATCCCGATATTATCGAGGGGCTCGTGGCGGGCATCTTTGAAGGCGTGAGGCTTTTGAAGGATGACACCCTCAAAAGCAAGGCGCTCCAGTGGATGGCGGAGGGCTATGGTATGAGCGTGGACGATGTCAAGGGGATGATTGAGGACGCCCATACAACCAACTTTGCGGAGAACAAAGATTTTTTCATGAACGCCAATTCCCCGACTAATTTTGAGCGCACATGGAAGAATATCACGTTTGTCTATAAAGAACTGGGGCTGCTCGGAACGCCGGTGCGCTTTGATGAGGTGATGGATTTTTCCGTTATTAAAAAACTGGACGAGAAGGGCGCGTTTGCGGATATGAAAAATGAATACATCACGAGTTTTTCCCCGATTTCATACAGCAAGGTCTCGGCGGAAAAGCCGATTATCACGCAGACCATCCGCATCAATTTTTATCCCAACTCCGCCAACATATTCGAACCGCAGCATGACGAGCTGGGCAACATTATACAGAACACGCTCTATGATCCAAACGCCGCCGCCACGCTGGAAAAAGTCGCCCGTCTTTCTGGACAATATGAACGCGCGGTTATCGCGGTGGTGGGGCATACGGATAGTTCGATGAAGGGCTCGGTTCCGCGCAGCGAAGTGGAAAAACTTTCTCAGGATCGCGCCAACGCTGTTAAGAATGCCCTTATCAAACAATATAGTTTTGATCCGAATAAATTCGTGGTTTCCGGCAAGGCGTGGGATGTTCCGGCGGATCCTTCCGACCCGATGAATCAGACGCTGAACCGCCGCGTGGAGATTTCCATCTTTCCGCCGGAAAAATAAGCAATAGCAAATTATAAAATTAAAAAATGATAGGCAAATGAAGAATACTATTTTTGAAGACATTCTAATGATTCGGGATGAGATGCCTCTGAAAAAGAGGATAATTCTCGGCGTTATCCCGATTATTTTGCTTTTGGAGGCTTGGGCGGCGGTCACAGCAGGACCGGCGGAACACCGCGTTATATCCCCGTTGATTTTGCCCTCGCCGTGGGAGGTGGTTCTTTCCATCAAGAGCTTGTGGTTCGAGGCGGAGTTGAGCCGGAGCGCGCTGGCAAGCGCGGTGCGGGTCGTTTTAGGATTTCTTGTGGGACTGGCGGTCGCCTTTCCTCTTGGGGTTTTGATGGGCTCCTTCACAAGGATTAAAGCGTTATTTGATCCGCTGACAATTTTTGGCGCCTATACGCCGATACCGGCTCTGATTCCGCTGACGATGAGTCTTTTTGGCATTGGCGAATTGCAAAAGATTATGTTTTTGGCGCTGGCGTTTATTGTGTATCTGCTTCCGATGTTTGTCAAAGCCATAGAGGAAGTGGATAATGTATATCTTCAAACGGCGCTGACGCTGGGGGCGCGGACGCGGCATATTTTGAAGGATATATTTCTCGGGGTTTCGATGCCGAAGATTTTTCACGCGATGCGGCTGGGTTTCGGCATCGGCTGGACTTACATTATTCTGGCGGAGATGGTCGCCGCGGACAGAGGGCTGGGGCATATTATCATCGTGGCGCAGCGGCGGGGTCCCCGCGAACACATCTATCTTGTTCTTCTTGTGATTGTCTTAATTGCTTATGTGACGGATAAAATCTGGGTTCGGCTGGGTTGCCGGCTTTTTCCCTATCAGGAGCGTTGATGGAAAATATTCTGAATCAAGGCGGCGGGCTGCTTCCCGTTGCGCCTGTTGTGGAATTCAAGAATGTGAGCAAGATTTTCAATATGGGCACATCTCTTGAATTTAAGGCTTTGGACGGTTTGAATTTTCGGATTGAAGATTTGCCGCGCCGCGGAGAGCTGATAACCATTCTGGGTCCATCGGGCTGCGGCAAGTCCACCATGCTGAACCTTCTGGCGGGTTTCCATGGCGTGTATCCGCAGACAACGGGCGAGATTTTTGTGCGGGGGCAGAACATCAAAGGTCCCGGCAAAGACAGGGGGATGGTGTTCCAGAAATACAGCTCCTTTCCGCACATGACCGTTTTAGAAAATGTGAGTTTTGGTTTGAAAATAAACAAGGCTGAAATGAAACTTTCGGATGCGGAAATCCGCGATATGGCGATGGACTGGGTTGGCAAGGTGGGGCTGGCGGGGCATGAACACAAATACCCGTGCCAGCTTTCGGGCGGGCAGCAACAGCGGGTTGCCATCGCCCGCAGCCTTGCGCTCAAGCCGCGAATTCTCCTGATGGACGAACCTTTTTCGGCGCTGGACGAACCGACGCGCTTGGAGATGCAGCGTCTGCTTGTGGAGTTGTGGTATTCCCACGAGGCGACTGTGTTCTTGGTAACGCACTCAATTGCGGAGGCGGTTTATCTGGGCGATCGGGTTTGGCTTTTTTCGAAAGCGCCGGGGAAAATTGTGAAAGAGTTCAACGACTTGCCGCTGCCTGCTCAGGGCGAGTCGCCGATTAAACGCCAGAAAGAGCCGTCGTTTCAAGCCATCGTGGACGAAGTCGCCGAAGAGTTTATGAAGATACAAAAAAGCAAAAAAGAATAGCGAATTACGGATTGTTAAAGAAGCCGCAAATTTTTTTCTAATGACTGACGGCTTCAATGATGGCTGGCTATGATGCCCCGTGAAAATCTGACATTTTGGGATATTGTGAAAGCGGCATTTCATCTGAAGGTGCGGCTGCCCGGCATGGGGAAAATGCCGATTAATAAATATCTCCTTGCGGGGTTTGGCATTCTTGGAATCGGTTGCCCGGGTTTATGGTTTTTAGGGCTTGCTTACGAATGCGCATATTTATTGTTTCTGACGAGCAGCCGGCGTTTCCAGAATTTTGTCCGCGCCACAAGCCTCAAAGAGGTGAAGGAAGACTGGCAGCAACGCCAGCAGGGGATTCTTTCAGGATTGGATGTTAATTCGCAGAAGCGATATGGAAACCTTTTAAGCCTTTGCCGCGAGATAGAAAGCGCTGGCGGGAAAGATGCGGACGTTTTTTCCAGCGTGAAAAATTTCAAAATGGAAGGGCTCAATCAACTCCTGAGAATATTCATAACCCTCCTTGATTCGCGCAAAAATATTTTGGAGATTATCGGCAAGGTGAATGCGGCGGAAATCGAGCGGGACATGGCGGCTATCAAGGCGCGCATGGAAAAGGAAAACGAAAGCTCAACGGTGTATCGCTCGCTCAAAGGCTCGATTGATATTCAAATGCGGCGCGTGGAAAATCTTCAAAAGGCTCGGGAAAGTTTGAGCGTGACGGAGGCGGAACTGGAGCGCATCGAGAAGCAAATCAGCCTGATAGCTGAGGAGACGGCGCTGAGCCGCAATCCCGAATTGCTCTCGATGCGTGTGGACAACGTGGTGCAATCGCTTCAGGGAACAGCGGCGTGGATGCGGGAGCATGCGGAGTTTTTCAGCTCGCTGGAAGAGGGCGAGCCGCCGATTTCGCCGGTTGCTCCCCGCTTTGATACAATGACGACTGAACCGCAGGCAAAAAAAACCGCGCCGCCGCCGGCGCCGCCGAAAATGGAAAAGCAATAAATTAACACTTCAAGGAATATTGCCATGTCTCCCATAGCACTGCCCAAATGGGCGCAGGATATGAAGGATATCTTCCGCTCGGAGACCATCAGCCAGTTTGTCGTTTCCGGCAGCATCCACGACCTTGTCCCTGTCAAGAGCAATGGCGGCGGGACGGATTTTGTCCCGCTGCGGCAGTTTATGACGGATGTTCTTTTCATCCCCTTTGATGTGGTGATTTTTTACGACAGGGGCAAGGGGATTACAATACCCAAAGGGATGGAGCATTTTCAAAAATATCTTGAGGTGTTTGACGGTTTTCACGGCTCGCGGTTTGCGGGCGATGCGGGCGTCTATAAAAACGCCGCGCAGGCGCTGGATTCGCCGGGGCTTCTGCCGCGCGACCCGACGAAGGCGCTGGAGCTGATTGACCGATTCATCAACAACATCGCCGCCGTGGCGCGGACGCCGAACCTGCCGGCGGCGCGTTCGGTTGCGGTTGTGATTGATTATGCGAATTTCATCGCGCCGGCTGGCGAGTCGCTTTATATCTACAGCGAAATCGCCTGCAATCTGGTCAAGATTCTCAACTGGGCAAAAGACCCTGTGCTGCAGGATTGCAACATCATCACGACGCTGCTCACGGAAAATTTATCCGACCTGAACAAGATGATTGTGGAAAGTCCATACAGCGCAAAAGTGGCTATTAGCCTGCCGGATAGAGACGAGATTGAAGAATACCTAAAGTTCCTTTTGAAAGACGAAAAAAAGGCGGAGGAGGTCTCCGAAATCCCGCTGGAAGCAATGGCGGAACGGCTCGTGGGTTTGAGCCGCATCAACGTCAAAACGCTTCTCATGCGCGCTATCAAGAAGAATGAAAAAATCACGCAAAAATATCTGACGCAAGTGAAGCGGGAGATAATCGAAAAGGAAGCCTTCGGGCTGATTGAGTTCATCGAATCAAAACACACGCTGGACGATGTGGCGGGGCATGTGGAGGCGAAGAAGTGGCTTCGGCAGGATGCGCAGCTTTTGAAGCGGGGCGCCCTGCGGGCGATTCCGATGGGTTATTTAATCTGCGGGCGCATCGGCACGGGCAAGACCTATCTTATTGAATGTTTCGCCGGCGAGTGCGGCATCCCATTTGTGGCAATGAAAAATTTCCGCGAAAAATGGGTGGGCGCCACAGAAGGCAATCTGGAAAAAATATTCCACATCTTGCGCGCCTTGGGGCAGGTGGTGGTTTTTATTGACGAGGCGGACCAAGCGACGGGACGCCGCGACGCGGGCGAAGGGGACTCCGGTCTTTCGGGGCGAATCTACGGAATGCTTGCAAAGGAAATGTCCGATACAAAACAGCGCGGCAAAATTCTCTGGATTTTTGCCACCAGCCGCCCAGATTTGCTTGAGGTGGATTTGAAACGGCAGGGGCGCCTTGATGTGCACATCCCTCTTTTCCCGCCAACAAAGGAGGATGAGATCCGCGACCTTTTTATTGCCATGGGCAAAAAGGCGAAACTCGATTTGAAGGCGGAGGATATCCCGCCGCTTCATTTCAAAGAACCCATCAGCGGCAACGAAATAGAAGGTTTGCTCATCCGCGCCGTGCGCGAGTTTGAGGTTCAACCTGAATGCCAGCCGCAGCAACCCATCAAGGACATCCTTGCAAAGATTCTGGATGAGTTCCGTCCCTCCGCGCATACAGCCCTTTTGGAGCTGATGGATTTGAACGCCGTCAAGGAATGCACGGACGACCGCTTTCTGCCGCCGCCCTTTCGGGACATGGACAAACTCGCCGTTGAGCGGCGCATTCAGGAATTGCTTCTTTTGGCGGGGCGCTCCCGCGCTTAAGGCAAGCCGTTGATTAAATCTCCGGCGGCAGACCAGCCCTGCCTTTCAAAAAATCCCTCGCCGCAAGGCAGAGCGCCTTCAGCATGAGCGGCTTTCCGCGCAAGAGATGCTTGAGCGATTGATAGAGCATCCATCGCATGGCGAACCATGGATAAAAGGCGATGTTATGATACCAGCGCGCGTGCGCCTGATGCACAAGCAGGAGATTCCGCGTGGCAAGGTAGAGCTGGCGGGGGTTGCCTAACACCTTTTGGGTGGTGAAACTTTCCTTGTGCCAGATGACGGCGGAGGGGCAATAGACGAGCCGCGCGCCCGCGCGCCGCGCCTTCAGACACCAGTCGAGGTCTTCGGCAATCATATAGAGGTCTTCGCGCAGCAATCCGATTTTTTCGATGAGGGCGCGGCTGATAAGGATACAACAGCCGGTCAGGAATGAAACTTCGCGGGGTGAATTATATTGACCGCGGTCTTCCTCGCCTTCGCCGATGTGGTCGGGGATGCCTTGCCAAAGGTTGTATGAGCCGCCTGCGAACCAGAACCGATTGTTCGGTTCAAAATATCTAATCTTCGGTCCCACCATCTTCCCATGAGGGTCAGGCTTTATCGTATTTAACATTTTTGAAAGAAAATCCGGCGCGACGATGGTGTCGTTATTGAGCAAGAGGATGAATTCGGCATCCTCCGCCAGCGCGTGTTTGATGCCGAGGTTGCATCCCGCCGCAAAGCCGAGGTTGATGGGCGATTCGATGACGCGGACATGCGGATATTTTTTGCGAAAAAAATCCGCCGGCTTATCGTCCGAGCCATTTTCCACAAGAAAGATACGAAAATTAGGATAGTCCAAATTTTGAAAGGAGCCAAGACAATCGCATGTGACTTGCGTGCCGTTGTAATTGGGGATGACAATTCCGACAAGCGGCTTTGATGTGTTGCCGGCAGCGTTCATTTTGCTTTCATCTTTTGCGATTGGATATTCAACTTGCCAGACCTTTGCTGCGGAGTTCTTTCATTGCCTGCTCCATTTTATCCTCGCACTTTTGCTCCTGCGCCCACTCGATAAGGATATCAACCCCCTTGTCGAAGAAAACCGAAGGAGAATAGCCGAGCATGCGTTTGATTTTTGAGATGTCGGCAAAGCAATGGCGAATGTCGCCCGCGCGGAATTTGCGGGGATATTCCGCCTTGAAGGGCATGCCAAGGCGCTCGGCGATTTTTTTCGCTACGGTTCCGATGGAGACGCCTTCGCCCGTTCCTACATTAAAGACTTGGTAATCCGCCTCCTGTTTTTCGAGAGCCAGAAGGTTTGCCTGCGCAATATCCCGCACGTGGACAAAGTCGCGCTTTTGTTCGCCATCCTCCCAGATGACAGGCGGTTTGCCGTTGAGGATGCGGCTGGAGAAGATGGCGCAGACGCCGGTGTATGGATTTGAGAGCGCCTGCCGCGGTCCATAGACGTTGAAATAACGAAGGGCGACGGTGGGGATTTTATAGGCGATGCCGACGGAAAGGCAGAGTTCTTCCTGATCCCTTTTTGTGACGGCATAGACGGATGTGGGGCGCAGAGGTTTTTCCTCGTCGGTGGGGACGGGCTTGGCGTTGCGGCGGCAGACGGGGCATCGCATTTCCCATCGCCGCGCCTGCAAGTCCTTTTCGCGGCGGAGGGCGGGATGGATAATGCCGCAACGCTGGCATTCGTATTTGCCCTCGCCGTAGATGGACATGGAGGATGCGACGATGAGTTTGCGGACGCGGTGTTTTTCGTTGGCGAGGATGTGCAGGAGGTTCGCCGTTCCTAAAACGTTTGTTTCTGTGTATTCGCGCACTTGATACATGGACTGCCCGACGCCGACAGCCGCCGCCTCGTGGTAAATGGCGTCCATGCCGGCGACGGCTTTTTTGAGGGCGTTGTAATCGCACACATCGCCCAGAATAAATTCCGCCTTGGGATTGAGGTAGTCGGGGATGCGGCGCTTTTCGCCGTGCACCTGCGGATGAAGGATGTCAAAGATGCGCACCTTATGCCCCTTTTCAATCAAGCCGTCCGCGATGTGGGAGCCGATGAAGCCGGCTCCGCCGGTGATAAGAACTTTCATGACATTTGCCCGCCTTTCGTATTTATGGGCGATGCCCCGCTCTGCCTTGCCAAAAGGTTCAATAAAGATAGGATGAGCAGGTCGAAGATGAGATTCAGTTTGGCAATGGTGTTATCGTAGGGCATCAGAATCAGATGATAGCAAAAATAGCTATAAATCATAATATTGAAAATTGTTGGGAAGCGATTCATTCGGAGGTAGAGATGCCGTATGAAAAAGGCGAACAGGAATGTGAATACTGCAAGCCCGATAAAGCCGAGGTCGGCGTAAGGGACGCCCATATATGTGGCTGTGAGGTTGCCGTAAAAATCGGTGTTCCAGATACGGTTCTGGATTTCGCCGAGCGATTCCTGTTTTCCCGGCAGAAGGCTGTAAAAGGCGAAAAAGGTTTGGCGACCGTATCGGTATGGCTCGAATCTGGGAAATGTTTCCGTAATCTGGCGAAATGTTTCAAAGTTGATGGCAAGGGTGTTGTGAACCTGATCCAGAACGGGGTATCGGGCGCTGTAGCCGAGCTCCTCCAGCACCTCCCGATAGTCCACATCGCTTTCCTCAAAGTGGGAGGTTTTGCGGATGTAGCCGACCGCGCCGATGAAGAGCGCCGCCGCCGCGCCGAGCAGAATCAGGTGGGAAGGGCGCAGGCGTTTGTGGAGATAATGGAAGGCGATAACGCCGGATGCCAGCGGGATGAACAGCGTATGGCGCGAGCCCCAGAGCGCCGCGCAAAAAAGGTCGGCGCCGAGCATCGCCCAAAAGGGCAGATTTCCCGGCGCAAAAAGGCGCGGTCGCGAATAAATGAAAACCTGCGCCGCTATTGCGTGCAGCATAAAGGAATATCCGAATAGGTGGATGAGCCGCGAAAGGTATCCTTCGGGACTATACAGCCGGGCAATTTCCCAGTTGCGGTTCAAAAGGGGAATCCCGCCGACCATATATTTGAATTCATACGCCATGCAGGCAACGGCGGCGCCGAGCCAGAGCGTCATGATAAGGAGGAACTTGTCTTTGTTCCACTGCCCCTGAATGGCGGCTTTGACGCGGGCGGTTTTTTTAATCCCCGCCGTATAAACATCTGCGGCAAAGATTCCCGCCAGATAAAAAAACAGCGCCCCGATGCAGCAAATCCAGAGCATCGGATTCCACGGAGCCTGCTCTATGGAAATGATGCGCAAGCCGATGGCGACGCAGGGTATCCAGAGGACGGGGAAAATAATGCAAGGCGAAAAGATGTCCAGCCCGCTTCCGCCAGTGCCGCAGCCGGGCGGTTTTATGTTTTGATTTTGGGAAATTTTCATCGCCATCGCATCAGCAAATTATGGCGGATTATTTTTGAAAATACGCCGCAGGCGCAAGCAAAAAAGCGGGCGCGATAGCGTTTGAGACTTTGTATATGATTATCGAAAGTTTTCTAATGGGGAACGGTAAGGATAAAAATCACAAGCTGAAGGCGGTTAATCACGGGGAGGTTAAAATGGCGCGAATGGCGGAAATTCAGTTTGTGGGTGGCAAAAAGGGAGACTGGGATAATGGCTGATGAGCGGGAAGGAAATCCGCCCGTCCCAAAACCTCTCCCCTTCAGGACGAATCAGGACGGGCGGCAGATTAATTAACGAACGAACCGAAACGGAAAATTAATAGCGATTGCTTCCGCCGCCGCGGGCGCCTTCCGGACGACGCGGGCGATCTTCGCGAGGACGAGCCTGATTAACAGTAATAGCGCGTCCTTTGAGTTCTTTGCCGTTCAGGCTTTCGATGGCTTTTTCAGCCTCTGCGGCGTTGGGCATATCAACAAACCCAAAGCCTTTGCTGCGGCCGCTAAAGCGATCCATGATAATGGTGACTTCGTTGATGGCTCCAAAAGCCCCAAAAGCGGCGCGAAGATCGTCTTCGGTCATCGCGTAAGACAAGTTTCCTGCATAAATCTTCATTCATTCTCTCCTTCAATGCTATTCGCCAAAGGCGAATTTGTTATATCCGGGGTCAGCCAGACAAGCGCTGGATTCTTTAATGTTCCCGATTGGGGTTAAGGAATCGTGCGGCGGCGTTCGGAGATCGCATACGGAAGGGGAAACTATCGTTTCGATTCGAACCTCTGCCATAGCCATTCCCAGATATTTCTCCAACTTGTATCCTGAGTATCAAAGACCCAATTCGTAAAGCGAATGGCTATTTATCTTTTCTTCAGGACACAAACTGGTTTTCCATAGTTCATGCCATCAAACAAAGGCAAGAAAAAAATGATGCCTTAATGAGAATTTTTTATGATGTTGATTTTTATCGGGGGTTTTGTATCGCTTTGATTTATTTTTTACAAGGAGTTTGGCGGATGAAAAAATTTTTTTTGACTATTGTTTTATTGCTTTTAATTTGTTCGGCGGAAAACCTTTTCGCCGTTTCATTGAGCATTCCTCCGCGCCCCGCCGGCGCCATGACAGGCAGCCAGTTTGTTTCTTATATCGTTTCCATGTCCCTTGAAGAACGTGAAAAAAATATCTACAATCAGATAACGATGGGCAACATCCCGAATTTTTATCGGACGCTCTGCCCCATTACCGTTTCCGCCAGCATCGGCGGCTCTGTGCGCTCGCTGACTTATTATGTTACGCCGGATTTTCTTGCCATCGGCTCGGACGCTGATTATTTCCTCTGCCCGATGACCCCGATTCTTGCTCAACAGGTTGCGGATTATCTCGGTTGCAGCCTCCCCACCAGAAAAATATCCAATGACATCTGGACAAAAGCTGCGGTGAAGATGAGCCCGCAAACCATTAATCCCAGCCCGCAGATGACGACCGTGCCGGTTTTTAATGACCACAACACAATGGTCTGGACGCAACGGAAGACAAAGCTGGCGCAGCATCCCCTCGGGTCGTTGGTTGCCGGAGACAAAAAGGATGTGGTTATCACGCCGCAAATATACACAATGCCGCCGCCGGCGCGCGTTGCGATATATGGATGGCATAAACTGGATGGTTCGGTATGGCAGCCGCTTTATCTGGGGCACGAAAGCACTTATGCTGATTACAGCCATGGCATTCGGTTGGTGGAGAAGGACATGATTCTGGACGGGCAGCCAAAAACGATGGCGCAGATTCTTGCGGATGCCAGCCTCAACGTGCTTTTGAACGATGAGGGCGTCATGACGAAGCCCTATTATCCTTTTACCGCCCCGCCGGATGTGATGCCGTTTGTGGACTCTTTTCCCGCCGGCGGGCGGCATTTGAAGTCGTGGGTGGATAAATTCACCGCGCCTGTGCTGAAGACGTTTTCGCCCGTTTCGCCCGATGGCGACGGAACTGTCCTTGTTGTGATGGACGCAAGCGGCGGCGCGGATACCACGCGCATCGGTTTTTTGAGCGATGAGGATTATTATGTTCAGTGCGATATTTATTGCAATTATCGTCCGGCATTGGCGGCGGACGGCTATGAGCGCGTTGGGATTTTTCTGCGCGATAACGGCAACGGCGCCTTCGAACACACAACCGGCGGCGGAGGGTTTTGCTACGGAATGGCGTGGGACTCCGGCGACGGACGGCTTTGGTGTTTCAAGTCCGTAAACGGCGTCATTGCCGACCTCAATCCGAGTCCAGTTTATCGCCCCGAAACAGCGTGGCGCCGTTTCCGCATCGAGGCGTTGGGGAATAATCTTGTGTTCAAATGCGACGGAGAAACAATTCTTGATGTGGATGACAATACATTTTCTAAAGGGCAGTGCGGCATCGGGTATCATGAATATTTCAAGACGAACTCAAACATGCTGGGGACGTATGCGGATAATTTCCGCGCTGACCGCCTGACAATCGCGCCGGTTTATACGCCGACGCCGACGCAATCGCCAACGCCGACAGCTGCGCCCTCGCCGACGCCGCTGCCGGAGAATCTGATTAAGAATGGCAGCTTTGAGGAGGGTTTCACGAACGGGACGGGCAACTTCTGGACAAAATGGGAAGCCGCCGGTTCGAGCGCAATCACTTTTGGCGTTGCGACAAAGAATGTGCACGACGGCGCGAATTCTCAATACTGGGCGCGCAACGACACTCTGGCGTTTCAGGGCGGGCTTTATCAAAAGGTAGCGGTTGTCCCCGGCGAAACATATCGCATTTCCGCATGGATAAAGCATCAATCCTATCTTGCTGGAAATGTGATGGATGTGGGGTATGATTTATCCGGCGGCACGGACGGCATGGGCACATCGGTGGTTTATACCAGTCTTGCGAAAACCGCCTATAATGAATGGGCGTCTTACACTCAAACGGTAAAGGCGACGGGCAACGCAATCACGGTTTTTGCGCGGGCGGGGCATACGGGCACAACAGGCGGAACCAGCGCATATTATTATTTTGACGAGGCGCGAATGACAAGGGTCGAACCGCAGCCGACGGCAACTTCGACGCCCGTCCCGACCGCCACGCCGCAACCCAGTCCGTCTCCCACAAAGGTTTCATGGGGCGTTTATTAAGCGCATAACGGGAGGTTTTTTATGATGGCAAAGTGGACAATCGGGCTTGATTTTGGAACGAATTCCGTGCGGGCGCTGCTGGTCAATATCGAAACCGGCGAGGAAGCCGCCAGCGCCGTCTGGAATTATCCAAGCGGGGAACAGGGCGTCATCCTTGATTCGAAGGACGCCTTTTTGGCGCGGCAAAATCCGCTGGATTATCTGAAAGGGCTTCGCTTTCTTGTGCCGAGTCTTCTGCGGAAAGCCGCGCGGCTCAAGGGCTTTGCGGCGGGCGATGTTATCGGAATCGGAGATGCCGAAAACGATCTTGATTTTCTCGCTTCATGCGGATACTCCGCAGCCGTCGCCAACGCCGTACCGCGGGTAAAGATGGCGGTCGATCTGATCCTGGAGGCGCCGAACGGTTCCGGAATCCTTGAATTGATCAACCGGCTGATGGCCTCGGATTGAAAGCTGCTCCTGAATCAATGGACTTCATCCCCGGCTTCCATTCGCCATGAAATTTCAAAATCCCGAAAGAGGAAACCGACAAGGAGAGAAACCCTCATGCCCGGACGTCCCCGACAACTACCTCGGGACAAGCGCGCGCTACGTAGCATTAAAAATAGATCGGGCATGAGGAATGTCAAATACCCAAATCCAAATTACAAAGTACCTCAATTTGGCATTTG
>MWCT01000014.1 GCA_002070185.1 candidate division BRC1 bacterium ADurb.Bin183 | reverse complement strand
GTTATGAGCGTATGAAGTTGTCGTGTTCGTGCTCCCGTTAAAATATTTCATCTGCGTCCGATTTCCCGCCGCATCGAATTGATACTGATATTCATACAGCCGCGATGTCAACGCCTGATTCATTTTTTTCTCGGATTTCATCTGATTCAGCGCGTCATAAGTGTAATACTTTTTGTATTTGAATGTGTTGACGCCCGTGCCGCTGTCCCAGAATGCCTGCGTGCGATTGCCGTTTGCGTCATAGGCGTAGTCAATCGAATAGACCGAATCCTGATTGTCGTCTTTAACATTCACTGTGCTGAGGCGGTAGAGATTGTCATAGCTGAAATAATTCGTAATCAAGTTGGGATAGAAGGTGTAGGCAAGCGTGTTATCGCTGTTGTAAGTGTAGGAAAACGTCTTGTTGCCGAGGCTGTGGACGATAGACGACAACCGCCTGCGCGTGTCGTAGGAGTAGGTCTGCGTGTGTCCCGACGGCAGGCGCAGCGTGGCGCGCCGCCCCGCCGTGTTGTATGTGTATTCGATGTAGTCACTGTTGGGATACGTCTCGCGCGTCAGACGGTTCAGCGTGTCGTATTGATAGGAGAACGTTTTATTGCCGATGTTTAGTCGCGTGTCAAACATGGAGAGGCGGATGCGGCGGCTATCTCCGTCGGCGGGTAAAGGCGCGGAGGATAGAGAGCAAGACTACGGCGCCGGTGGTTGCTATGATGAGGTCTCCAATGAATCCGATAGATTTAAGCCCAAGTATTCTGAAAAGAAATCCGCCGAAAATTGCGCCGATCATGCCGACTGCCAGATTGCCGATGATTCCCCATCCCCTGCCTTTCATGATGTGTCCCGCCAGCCAGCCGGCAAGTATTCCGATAATAATGAAACAGATAAAGTCCATTCCGCATTTCCCTTCGCAATTTGGTTGTTGCCTAATATCCGAGTAAAATCATCATCACGACGTCGGCGATGTCCACGACTGTATCGGAGTTGTAATCAACAGCCACGCCGCCGGGTTTGGCAAGGAGGTGGTCAATGACCTGACGCGGCTGCGGCGTGGGTGTGGGTGTCACGGCGGTTACCGGCGTAAGTTCAAATGCCATTTGCATGGTTTCGGGCGCAAGAGGATGTCCCTTGGGCCAAACGAGCGCAACCCAAGCGCTCATTCCTTTTTTACTAACCGCGCCAAGACTTTTGCCTATTACTTTGCTGTTAAGCCAACCCCAGGGGAAACGCGGTTCGACATCCCCATAGACTGCCTGAATGGCGAGCATGTAGTGTTTGTCTTTTTCCTGCGGGAATGGGGTTTCAAGTTGGTATTCATAAACGAATTCATGTTCATATTTTTTTGTATCGTTCCAGATTCTTTGCGCGCCATACCATTTGACCGAGTAACTTTTAATATAAAACTCTTTCTCCAGTGTTCCGGGCTGGGGATATTTTTGGAGGTCGTAATTGTAAATCCGGATGGTAAACAAATCCGGCAGTTCATTGGAAGGCGGTTGGACTTCTCTGGATGTGGTATTTTGCCAACCGATATGAGAGCCCCACCATTTGATTTTCACAATGGGGTCGTTGTCCGGGCAGACCCAGACATTTGCGATTTTGTTCACGTTTAAGAGCCCCTGCTGCCATGATGGGGTGTCGTAGCCGTCGGTCATGTTTGGTTCTTGATATACTATGTTCACTGGGATTGTTCCGGTTGCTGTGATGATTTTTGTGGTTTTGTTCGGGGCATACTCAAGGGTAAGCGGGATATCATTTATGCGTTCTCGGGCGGCGCTGCTGGACTCTGTTGCATGTGTGATGCGGAAACTTTTGGGATTTGCCAGAACAGCTCTATCTGCTATTTGAACGGTTATGAAAAATGTTTTGGGCGCTCCATAAACAATTTTCAACAAATCATCGTTCGCGGGTAAAACGAATTGAAAAGAGCCGTCAGGCTCTAGATTTAACGAGTTTGTAAAGGCAATCAAGGTGTCGGTTTCGGGTTCAAAAACGCCGGAGCCGTCGTCGCCGTAAAGGGATATCTGCGCGATTAGCGAAGTGGCTTGATCGCTGGTCAAGGGATTTCCCTCCTTATCTTTGAAAATAAGGTGGAACATGGAAGGCTCAAGGTCGAGGTCTCCGGTGCGTCCTTTGTGAATGACATTAATCTTAAAAACGTCGTCCACAGCGCCCATTTTGATGGTATCCGTGGATGTGTTGTCTGTGAAAAGGGCGAACTGACCGCCACGATTTTGTTTCCAGCGGATAGTGTTATTTGTGGCGGAGCATATTTTATCCACTCTTCCATCTTTGTTAAAATCTCCAACCGCAACGGAGTTTATAAGTTGCGATGAAGGTCCGATAAACATAGTATCAGTATAAGTTTTGAATGAGGGGTCTTTGGCGCCGTCATTTTCATACCATTTCAAACCGGAATGGTGGACTCCCAAAACAGGCGCGACTCGATAGCCGCTGATGATGTCTATATCGCCATCGCCATCAAGGTCGGCGGCGGCAAGCGTTCTGGCTCCGCTTGCTGAAGTTTCTATCATTAATCTGCTCCAAGAGCCTGCGAGAGTTTTTTCATTTTTAAACCAGAGGATGTGCTCAAAGGAGACCGGAGGAATCCCCGCTGATGTGCCACGATTGATGGCAAGAATATCAATCCAGCCGTCTTTGTTTATATCGGCAACTGCGATGGCAGGGACATTATTCAGCTCGGCAATTTTATAATTATCAAAAACAACCGCTCCGGAATTACTGCGGTTTCTGTGCCAATAAATACTGCCGCCCGCATCATAACCGGAAACAATATCAAGGCGTCCGTCGCGGTCAATATCGGCAATGGCAAGCGAGACGGGTCCTTTATCGCTTTCAAAAATTGTTGAAACCGTCCAGCCGCCGTTTTGGGGCGTGCCGTCATTTTTCAGCCAGACAATCCCATAGATATTATCCCTATTTTCATTAACGGCTGCAACAATATCTTGCCATCCGTCGCCGTCAATATCGGCGAGTTTGACAGCGCTTACGCCGCCGAGATTGGAAACGGCTGTGAATTTATTAAATGTTGCGCCGCCGGTGTTGGATTCATACCAGTTGATTTTTTTATCGGCGATAGACGCTGCGGCGATATCAAGGTTGCCATCGTTATCAATATCCCCAACATCAAGCGCGGATATTTGGCTCAAATCCGATGCAATGGCATGTTGTGTGAATGAGGTAAAATAATCGGCGCTGTTGCGATACCAGATGATTTCGCCGCTGGAATTAGAGCCGGCGATAAAATCAAGATAACCGTCGCGGTTGATGTCCGCCTGAACAAGGGCGCGCGGGCTGGGTAAGGAATTATCAATAATTTCCATAAACGGAAAAATTGCGCTTCGGTGAATGGTGCGGTTTTTATGAAGGCTAATCGTGTTGATGATAGAAGCCGCGCCGATAATATCCAAATCTCCGTCATTATCAAAATCAGCTGCTTTGACTTCGCTGGCTCCGGAAAATGACAATGAGAGATCGGTACGCTTCCAGACCGTTCCGTTTTTATCCTGATTTTCAAACCATGAAAGACTTCGCTGGGTCAAACCTGTTGCCAGAATATCGCCATCGCAATCGCCATCCAAATCGGCAACCCAGACCGAGGAAACGCCTTCAACGTCCGAAGACACAACACGATATGTCCACATATCATCAATCCCCGGGTTTTTGAAAAATCCAATTGTATTGATGTCTGCCGCAGCGCCGACGACATCGCAAAAGCCGTCTCCGTCCACGTCAGCGGCATGGACATATTTAGCGCCGATAAATAAATTTTTTATAAAAGATTTCGTCCACGTCGTGCCGCCGCCGTCATTGCGCCACCATGCGATTTCGCCATCTATTTCCGCCGCTCCGACAATATCTATTTTCCCATCGTTATTAAAATCGGCGGCTTGAACACATGCCGCGCCCTTGAATGAAGTGGTTACAATATTCTTTTTCCATCCGCCGCCGGTTCCGTTATTAACAAACCATGCAACGGTGTTGCTGTCTTTTGCGGCGGCGACGATATCAATATCGCCATCGCCGTCAACATCTGCGGGGAAAACGGAGCAAGCGCCGGCAAAATCAGCCACAATCTGCGTTTTCTCCCAACCGCCGCCTTTGCCGTCATTTTTCCATAGGGAAATCTCATTAAGATGATACGACGCTGCAATAATATCCATATCGCCATCGCCGTCAACATCGGCAACACAAACAGATATGGCATCCAAAAATTCATCAACATAATGCTGCGTCCATCCGCCGCCGGAACCGTTGTTTTCATACCAATAAATTTCGCCATAATATTTAACAATAGGATGTGTAGTTTTCCATCCGCCAACGGCGATGATGTCCAGATCGCCATCTTTGTCCATATCTGCATAAGCCACCGAACGCACGCCGCCTTGCAAAGTTGTTACTAACGAATAATCAAACGCGGTTTGGCGCGCCACAGCAAAAGATAAAACAAAGCACATAACAAATGCCAGACACAGGGTCTTTCTGCTAATAAAAAATATATTCATAGCAACCTCCAATTCTCGATTTAAGCGGGTGGATGATGGTATCCAGTGAAAAAAATTTCAATGTTTTTTTTGCATTTATTTGAGAAATTTATTAAACACAGTTATTAGTTTTTGTGTGTTTGTTGACAGCGGGTCGCAACAGGGAATGCCGTATTTTCGCTCGTATTCTGCGATGGTTTGCTCAATCTGCGCGCTGTCCATACCTTCATGATTGAGGGCGATGGCGATGATGGGCGCCGGCGTCAGAACACGCAGAATCTCCATCTCTTTTTCGATGCCCGCCAGAGGCAGGTCTGGAAATCCATCATAGTATTTGCGCATAGGGGCGTGTTGAAGGATGATGGCATCGGGGCGGCAGGCGGCGATGATTTCGAAGCCGCCGGGATAGGCGGGGTGTGTAAGGCAGCCTTGTCCCTCGATGATGATAACCTTGGGCTGAAGGTCGTTCCATGCGCTCCAAACGGCATGCTCCAATTCTCCCGTTACAAAATCATTCACGGTGGAGTCGAGAATCATTCCATGCGAAACGCCCTGCATCCATGCGGTTTGCCCCGTGCCGACCAATGCGCTTGCGATGCCGGATTCTTTCAAAGCGCGATTTAATATAACCGCTGTGGTGCGTTTGCCGATGCCTGAATCGGTGCCAAGCAAAGCCGCTTTAAAAGATTTCACTTCTGAAATTTTGCCTGACCAGAAGCGGAGTTTATCGCGCGGGGGCGGTTTGCGGACGTCGCGGATTTGCGCTCCGCCTTCTTCTGCGGCATGGATAAATTCTTCATCCTCGCTTAAAAAGACATGAAGCCCGCTATCCACATTAATGCCATGCCGCAGCGCATTTGCGACCGCAGGTCTGCAATGCTCCGGCAGATTTCCGCCATCCGGCGCAAGACCAATCACAAGGTAACGCGGTTTTTCGGGAAGCGATTGAAGAGCCTCAGGCAGGCTGCTAAAAATCGGAATGCCGTTGGGGCGTCCATCAAGAACCTCGCCTGCATCGCGTCCGGCATATTGCGAATCAATCACGCCGATGATTTTATACCGCTCGGTAAATCTAACAAGTCCATTAGCCGTTTTGCCGCAGGGGGCTCCCAGCGCCCCTTCGCAAAAAATCAAAGCCGAGCCATCCATATAAAATCCTTTCGGGGTTAAAGTCTTTATGGGAACAAGGTTGCCTGTTCAGGCGGTTTTCGCAAGGCAAGCGCCGCGCCGCGTTTAAGCGCGTTCCGCAAAATATCCCATGCGATTTTATCATCCAGTTTTGAGGCGGGAATTTTCTGCGCCACAGTGGAAAGAAGCGAGGCGTTGCCCGCGGGATTTTTTTCCGGCGAATAATCCACAGCAAGAATCGGTTTTTTGAATCCACGCGCAAAACGCACGGTATGAAGTGTCCCGCCGACGGCGCCTGTCTCGACCGCCAGCAAGGCGTCCGAGAGTGCGGCAACGGTTCTGTTTCGCTGAATAGGCGTGATTCGCGTCCCGCGGTCTCGCGGATGAAACTCGGAAAGAAACAGATGATTAAGTCCGTTCAATAAATAGGAAAAGCGCTTCATGCGTTCCAGATAAAAAAGTCCCCAAGGCAGCACAAAAATGGATGCGCCGAATTGCAGGGCGGATTTATGCGCCGCCTCATCAATCCCGTTTGCTCCCCCGCTTGCCACCGCAACCTTCCGTTTGGCGGTCGCCTCCGCCGCCATTTGGGCAGCCTTGATCCCGCTCGCGGTGGGTCTGCGCGTTCCAATGATGCCGATGATATGGCGGCTTTTCAAAAGGTCGGGATTTCCCGAATAAAAAAGGAGAAACGGCGGGGCGGGGGATATGAATTGCCGGAGGCGCGGCGGATAGAGTTCGTCATCCCAAGAGAGCCAGCCGATGCCTTGCGCGGTCATTTTTTCTTGCAGGGCGTTCGCCTCCTCAAGGGCGAGCGGCAATTTTTCAATCGCCTTCTGCATCGGGAGAGAAAGGCTCAACCGGCGAATTTTTTCAGGTTTTAGGCTGGGCAGGTCATCCCATGTTAAGCCTTCTATGCGGAGGCTTTCCCAAAGGTCTTTGAGGCGGGCGGGTCCTGCGCCCGGCAGAACGCCCAGCGCCAGCATCAGCAATCGGTTGTTGTTGTGTTTTTCCATCCGAAAGGACGATTATTCCTGTTCCTGCCCGATGCTGAAAAGATGGTCCAAGTCATAGCGGGAATAAGTTCCAAAAGCGATAAGGGTTTCCGTTTTTTGGATGCCTTCGAGTTTCAAGAGTTGCGAAGTGACAATATCCGCAATCTCTTCGTTATCTTTTGCCCGCAGAATCGCGACAAGGTCATATTGCCCTGCAACAGAATAGACCTCCGCAACACCTTTGAGCTGATGGAGGGACTCCGCCACTTCGCGGACGCTGTCGCGCTCCGCATTAATGAGAACGATGGCTGTTACCATATATCTCCTCCCCGTGTAATAATTTGAATATGCAAAATAGCCAAAAAAACGTTCAAGCGAAATCAGGGCTTTGCCGTTAAACGGACGTATTTGGCGTAACCGGGATAGATGAAGTCCGGTTTGACGGCGACTGTTTCAGCGGGCGGATATTCTACGAAGTATTTTTGCATGTAAAGATTTTCCGGCATGGACTCGCCAAAAGCCGCCTTGCCAAGATTGAACCGCATGTTCGGAGTGTCGCAGAAAACGCAGACCTCTTTTTTTTCACGGTCAACAATTATCTCCCAAGTGCCGTTAATCATATACACCTCGACAAGCAATTCAGCGCCAAGCCAGATGGAAGTCGGCGTTTCCGTTGCCTTGCCCAGCGTTTGCACGGGCACGCTTCCTTGATGTTCGAGGATAAAGTTGCCCGGGACATCTCTTCCGGAAATCGGTTTGAGCAATTGACCTCTGTTAATTGCCTGCGTGACCATTTTAAGAGAGAAGCGCATTGATTCCTCGATGGGCTTTTTATCCAGCGAAACGGCGGCAATGCAGGCAACAGGAGAACGCGATATAGCGGCAAGGGAGCCCGCCAGAACGCGGTCGGTGATTTTGAATTCGCCCTGTAAGGCGCGAAAGCGCGGCGTGTTGATGACCATGCGCCCGTTTTTAAAATCGCGGATGATTTCACCGGAGCGGATGACAACGGTTTGAGGCTCCGGCACGGGGCTGTATTTTGTATCCTGTTTTTCAATCATATCAAGCAATCCGCGCGCGGCTTCGATTGTCTTTGCGGAATCTGGGTTGATGGAGAGGATGTTTTTCTGGCGCGGGTCAAAGAATGCGGCGCAAGAGCCCTCCGCCTCCCAAAGAGGCTCAAAGCCCGCGCGCAACACGGCTGTTGTGGGAAAGTCGCCGCCGTTGAAAAGAATCGGCTCCTGATAGCCGCTGGAGAAGAAAATCCCCTTGCGGCGCGCATCGGCGGGAAAATCCGCCCAGCGGTCAAATCTCCCATCCCAAAGAATATTATGCGAACCCGCAAAAACTCCCAGCCCGCTACGACCGCTAGCGATTCGAATATCGGCATCCGAGGCGGCGGCGCCGGAAAAATGGCGGTTCTGGACGCGGCATTCCCATGCCAGCGTGTAAAGGCTGTTCATATAATCGCCCCAGTAATAAAGGTCGTCGTCGGTATAAACAACTTCGACAACTCTTTCGGCGGGTTTGATGTCGCCGGTGATGAAAAGGTCGGCGGCATAGCCAAAGGTTCCCCAACGGGCGGGGTCAGCCTGCGGGGCAAAGGCGCTGCATGCGAAATGATCCCCCATTGTGTAATAGGCAAAATGAATCATGGCGTCATAATCTTGCAGAAGCGCCTGCGCCGCCATGTTCAAGTTTGCAGAGCTGCGGAATTCATTAGGCCAGCAGAGCGCCCATTCACGGCAGACAAGCGGCTTTCCCGCCCATTTATATTGAGCCATGTAAGGTCCGGCGCTCCATGCGCCGCGTTGTTTGAGATAATTACCATTTTGATAAAATGCCTTGCCCACCCATTCCTCTCCGCCTTTAAAAGCGGGATGGTCTTGATAGGCGTTTTCGCCGGTGAAGTCGAGCTCTTGAATCACGCTCCATGTATCAGGCGCCACCTGGCTGTTGACCACAGCGGTGAGAGGGATGGGGCATCCGGCGGCGCGAATCACGTCGCGCTGTCGGGAGAATATTTTGCGCTGGAGATAAACGGCGAATTTCGCCCCATCTTTTTGACGCAGGGGATGAGAGAGCGCCTCGCCGGATTTTTCTGGTTTGATGTCTTTCATCTGCCGCGTCTTCATATCGGGGATTTGGACGGTGCCGTTTTCAAGCCGTTCATCCGCCGTCAGCGCCGACCACGAGCTATCGGGCAGCCACCAAGCGTCTCGCAACTTTTCCGTGTCGCCATATTGCGATTTCAGCCACTCGTTCCATAACTGGCGAAACTCCGACTTGTATGGTTCGATGAAATTTACCCACTCGTTCGGATCGCAAAAAAGACTATCCTCATTGATTAACTCAATCATACAGACCGCGGGGTCGAGTCCGTTGGGCAGACCGGTGTAAGGGTTTTTGTGTTTGAAGAGCCATTGGGTGATATATTCATCCTGAAGTTCAAGAAGACGGGCGTTGAAATATCCATAAGGGCGGGCTTTGCGGTCGAGTTTATCCGCCGCCGCCACCTCGTCTCCGGCGCGGAAGGTGCGGTATGCCCGCACAACCAGATAGACATAAATTCCGCGCGCCTTGGCGCAAGAAATCCAATAATCCACGCGGTCACGGTATTCGGGGTCAAAGTGGCGGGAGTTATCATTATTAGGCCAGGCTTCATCTATGATATTGCGGCGCACAAGGCTATATTTTTCCCCGCCGCGGTTATCAATTTCGTGGAGGCGAAGGAGGTTGCATCCTGAACGGGCGATGGTGTCCACAGCCAGACGGATGCGCTCTTTGGGGATATCAATGTGGGCAGCCGCCACAGTCACGCCCCAAAATCGAATGCGTTGGTTGTTTTTTTCAAAGTGAAAGTGCCCGTCTTCGCCGGTTTTGACAAATCCAAACTTGCCTGCGGGCGGGTCGAGCAAGTAGCTGAAATCCACAAGAGAAGAGTCGGGGAACTCATCGAACACCGGGTTCATCGAGCGCACGGCAAGGGAGTCTTTGTTATAGCGTTCAATTGAACGCCGCAAGCCGGTGATAGGCGGTTCGCCCGCCGGAAGAAATCCGCATAAAATAAATGCGAAAAGAAATCCAAAAATAAACCCCTTTTTCATTTTCATTTCTTAATTCTTATCCTTCCGTAGGATTGTCTTGCCTGCCTTCCAAGCATAGCAAGCAGCTGATTTTTATCATTTTCAAACCGCTCAAAACACTGTTTGTAATAATCAAGGGCTTTTTCGTAATCTTTCAATCCGTCATAGGCGCGCCCCATGCCGTAAAGGGATTTGCAAACGGCATCATCCTGATCGGGATATTTTTGAAGGACGGTTTCATAATTTTTAACCGCTTCCTTGTAATCCTTATTATGGAGATACATATCGCCCAAGTCCATCCATGCTAACGGCGTCACGCGCAAATCATCGGGGTAACGTTCGATGACGCGCTCAAAAGCCATGATGGCAGCCGTTATTTGTTCTTTTCTTTTTGTATCGCGCGAAGGCGCCAGAAACGCCGTTTCCTTTTGTTTTTTGGCAAAGAGATATTGCTCTGTTGCCGATGGGTAATCGGGGATTATAATCGGTTCCCGATGGCAAGCGCACAAAGCGCCGAGCATGACCACCGCCAGAAAAACCGGCATGATTCGGTTCATATCATTCTCCTCTCTCATGCGGTCGGAGCCGGACTGTTGCCGGTTTCCTCCGGAACCTCCGGAGATTCTTCCTCCGCCAGACTTACATAAATGGAGTCAAAAAGCGCCGATTGGACAACGCGAATTTTCTGGAGCCGGCATAGCTCCAGCGTCGCCAGAAAATAGGCAAACATCTCGCCTTTGCTCCGGCATTGTTTGAAGACGTTCAGGATATCAACCGATGATTCCCTTGATAGAATTTCGAGGAGTTGCGTTATCTTTTCCTCCGTCGAGAATTCCTCCTCAAACACCTTGTGAAATCCGCGTTCCTCAGCAAAACGCAAAACGCGGGAGAAGGCGCTGAAAAGATTTTTGATGTCCTCGCGCAGCGGTTCATCCTCCCGCTCAAGACCCGGCAGTATCGGGACGACTTCTGTGCGGAAAAACATGCGGGAGAACTGCTCTTCGCGTCCGCGCAGATTTTCCGCCAATTCCTTGAATTTCCGATATTCAATGAGTTGGCGCATCAACTCCTTTGCGGAGAGGATTTCGTCAATCTCCTCCTCATCGCTGTCGTCCTCGCGGGACGGCAGGAGGCTGCGCGCCTTGATGTTGATGAGCGTGGCTGCCATAACAAGGAACTCCCCCGCCACATCAAGATCCAAATCTTTCATAATCTGGATATATTCGAGATACTGGTTTGTGATTTCAGCAATGGGGATGTCGTTGATATCCATCTCATTGATTTTAATGAGATGAAGCAGGAGGTCGAAGGGACCGTCAAAGACGCGGATTTTAACTCGATAGGTCATAAATCAATTTGATAATTGCTAATTGATATTACAATCATGGCACAAGTCGCAAGGCTTCCCGCACTTCAATCATTGTTTTTTCCGCCGCTTCGCTGGCGCGGCGATTGCCGTCCTCGATAACAAAGCGGACGGTATCCGGCTTTTTCAAAAGCTCCTCGCGTCGGATGCGCATGGGCTCGAGGAGCGTTTTCAGCGAAGCCATAAGGATTTTTTTGCATTCAACACAACCCAGCGCAGCGTCGCGGCATCCTTGCTCGATTTCAGCGGCGCGCTCACGGGTGAAAACTTTATGGTAGTCAAAAACGCTGCAGACTTCGGGATGCCCTTTGTCTGAGCGGCGCACCCGCGCGGGGTCGGTGACCATCAGACTCGCTTTTTCGTTCACGGTTTTTTCATCATCGGAAAGATAGATACAGTTGCCATAGGATTTGCTCATCTTGCGTCCATCCGTTCCGAGCAATTTGGGGACGCGGGAGAGGATGTCTTGCGGCTCTGTAAAGATTTTACCGTAGATAAAATTGACGCGGCGGGCGATTTCGCGCGTGAGTTCGAGATGAGGCAGCTGGTCTTCGCCGACCGGCACGGCATCCGCTTTGTAGATGAGGATATCCGCCGCTTGCAAAATGGGATACCCCAGAAAGCCGTGCGTCCGCAAATCCTTATCCTGTATCTGTGCCAGAGCCTCCTTGTAAGTTGGACACCGCTCCACCCACGGGAGCGGGACGAACATGCTCAAAAGGAGCGAGAGTTCGGCGTGTTGTTTGACTTTGGATTGGATGAACATGACGCAGATGTCCGGGTCGAGACCGGCGGCGAGCCAATCCAGAACCATCGAATCAATATTGCCGCGCATGGCGGAGGTATCGGCGTAATCGGAGGTGAGGGCGTGCCAGTCCGCCACCATGTAAAAACATTCATACTCATTTTGTAAACGAACCCAATTTTCGAGCGCCCCCACATAATTGCCCAGATGGAGTTTCCCGGTGGGACGATTGCCGGAAAGAATGCGTTTCTTGCCCATTTTATTCCTTTCTATAAATGAATGAACCAGACCAGTCCCTGCAAGGTCAGTTTGAATAAATAAGAAAAGGGATTCAGACCGGAGGGAATGCCGTAAAAAAACAATAAAAGAACAATAAATCCAAATCGTTCCAAAAACATAAATAGTTGGAAGAGGATATGATCGCGCGTCAATGGGCGGACAAAGAAATGAAAAAAGATGTGGGAGCCATCCAGCGGCGGTATAGGTATAAGATTAAATAAACCCAGCAATACATTCAAGGCTATAAAGTTAAATATCAGCAACATGAGAACCTGCCAGAGTTCAGGATTCAATTCAATTTTCTGGGGAATATTTGCCATGAAGATAATTTTAAAGATAATGGCGCTGATAATGGCGAGGATGAAGTTTGAGGCGGGTCCGGCAAAGCTGACATAAACATCCCAGATTGCTTTTCTAAAACGGGCGGGGTTGACTGGGACGGGTTTTGCCCAGCCGAAGAAAAAACCGCCGCCGCCGCTGAGGGCGCGGACGAGGAATAGCAACGGCAGAAACACCGTTCCGATAGGGTCAACGTGGGCGATGGGGTTAAGCGTCAATCTCCCCGCACGGAGCGCGGTGTCATCCCCCGCCCACAAGGCTGCACGCGCATGGGCATACTCATGAAGCGAAAGGGAAAAAAACAAAACCGGTATCATTAAAATAATTTCAGCATTTTCCATCGAAAGAAAAGCCCGCCCGTTCACAAGATTTCCAAATCATGTTGGCGATTTCCTATCAGCGCCGCAAAAGGGCTGTCAATCCATTTAAGTCGAATGGGATTGCCGCATCAAAGGTTGCCATTATTGTTTTTCGCTCTCTTTTAAAAGGATGGGGATCAATTCGTTCAGATGGCGGATTTCATGCGTGGGGCGAATATCGAATGTATTGGGAATGGGGATGCGGTCTGGATTAAACCAGATGGTGCGCCCCGCTCCCGCCAGCGTAGCGCCGATAATATCGTCGTAATAATTGTCGCCGATAAAGGTTGCCATTTCCGCCGGAAATCCGGAGCGCTCAAAAGCATGCTGGAAGATTTCCCTGTCAGGTTTGCTGCAACCGGCGTCATCTATCGTAATCATAAAATCCATAAAGTCTTTGAGGGGGGAATGCGAGACTTTATTCCATTGGACATCAAAGGTTCCGTTGGTGACAATGCCGAGGATGTAATGCGGTTTGAGCGATTGGAGCAGGTTGACGGTTCCATCCATAAGATAAACACCTGTGGCATAGTTGCGCATGTATTCGTCGTTGAGATTTGCGGGGGAAAGGTTTTGCAGTTTGAGGGCATCCAGCGTGCGGGCGAATCTTGCGATGCGGACATCCTGAATCTGCATTTCGCCTCGCGCAAGCGCTTGCCAGACTTCCAGATTATGGCGATGATAAAGGGGATAAAAAGTTGGAAAGTTGATGCCGTGATCCATGCAGATTTTTTTGATGGCGCCATGCTGGGCGCGGTTGTGATCCCAAAGGGTGCTGTCGAGATCAAAAAGCGCAGCGCCGATATAACCGTTGGTATGAAAGGAACTCGTCATAAAAATCAGGAGCGGCAGCGTCCTTTTCCTTGCAAAAAATAAAATGTTATTTATTCATCCCCAACATCGGAGACGTCTTGTTCGATCATATTTCCCGCAAAAACACAAACGCGGTTTCGCCCGCTGTTTTTGGCTTCATAAAGGGCGGAGTCCGCCGCCCTGTAAAGGTCGCCCCATTTAGTAATCTCATCATTGATGGCGGCGATGCCCGCGCTGAGATTGATATTGATTTGTTTGCCTTGAATAGCAAGGGGGCGCCCGGCAATATCTTGCTGGAAACGCTCCACGGCGCTCTGCGCGGCTGCAACAGGCGTCTGAGGCATCAGGATGGCAAACTCGTCGCCGCCCAGCCGTCCGATAATATCCCCCTCGCGGAAATTCAAATTCATATCGCGCGAGACCTGCCGCAGGACATAATCGCCCGCGACATGTCCATATTTATCGTTGATTTCCTTGAAACTGTCAACATCCATGAGGCAGAGACACAGCGGGTTGTTCTGTCGGATTGCTTGGGCGATACAATGCCGCGCATCTTCTTG
Organism: candidate division BRC1 bacterium ADurb.Bin183; assembly: GCA_002070185.1. Taxonomy (GTDB): domain Bacteria; phylum Sumerlaeota; class Sumerlaeia; order MWCT01; family MWCT01; genus MWCT01. The sequence goes on along the minus strand of MWCT01000014.1, from coordinate 88,914 downwards.
AAAGGTGCGGCGGTTGGAAAGACCGGTCAGCCCGTCAAACCGCGCCCGACTAATCATCTTATTGTCATAATTAACCTCGTGGTCGTCCTTGATGTAGAAGCCGAAGACGGTTCTTCCTATAAGGAAACGGTCGCCATCGGAGAGCCTTGTTTTATTTTTTATCAAAGCGCGATTGAGAATGGTGCCGTTCCGACTGCCTAAATCCTCGATGGTGCATAAGGGATATTCTTGCGGGTCGTTAAAATTATTCCAAATGATGCGAGCATGACGTCTGGAAACCATGTCATCGGAGAGAATGCTGATATCCATCGCAGGGTCGCGTCCGATTTTTATATCTTCTTTATCTAACAGGTAGCGCTCGGAGACGCTTTCTCCTTTGATGAGCAACAAAAGCGGATACCATCGAGCTCCTTCGGATGAGATTTCTTCCCGCCCTTCTTTTTGCGAACGAGGTTTGTTTACGCCTGTTGTATCAGCATTTTTGGAAAAATCCATAAAGGGACAAGTTGTTTCTTCGCTATGAAACTCGGTATTTTCTTGAGGTTTGTCTGACATCTTTTTGAATTTTTTGTTCACATTTTTAACAATATTCATTCGATGGCGTAACAAACGCCTGTAGGCAATGCAAATAAAAAAAACGGCAACAGCCGCGTTGCTAATTGAAATGAATGTCCTTGATTTCCATTTCAACGTTGCGGTTGCCGCGCCAGTCGTTAATCACAGGCGTAAAGGCGACGTCAAATGTCCGGCTGGAATCTTCCAGTTCGGGATAGCACGAGGCAAGGGAAAAACCGATTCCGTTAAAGGATAGTCCATCTTTGCACAGTTGAAGTTTCAAGTGATTGTTCCCCACCACTCTGTAAGGTTCAAGGAGGCTGACGCCGCGTATAAAAAACACCGGCTGCGGATTGGAGGTTCCATATGGTTCGATTTGCGATAGCGCGGACACATTTTCCAACGTGAGTTCTTCCGCAAAGACCTCGGCATCAACATAAATGCGGGGAGTCTGGACAACTTCGTCCATTGCGCCTTCGGCATATTGATTGATTGCTTCCCGCAAAAGGGGAATATTTTTTGCCTGCAGGGTCAGACCGGCTGCCATTTTGTGTCCGCCGTATTCAATCAGATGCTCCTGACATGCCGAAAGCGCTTTATAGAGGTCAAATCCGTCTATGCTGCGTCCGCTGCCGCGCGCAAGGTCCCGTTCCACCACTAAAACAATGGCGGGTTTATAAAAACGCTCAAGGAGACGCGATGCGACAATCCCGACAACGCCGATATGCCAGCCTTCGCCTTCGACTAAGATTACGTTCTGGTCTTCCACAACAAGATTTTTTTCAATATAGGCAAGGCAAGATTCAAGGATGTCGTTTTCAATAGATCGGCGTTCGTCATTCAAATCATTAATCGTCCGAGTCAAGGAGCGCGCCTGGTCTCTGTCGTCCGTGAGAAGAAGCTCCACGCATAAATACGCTTTATCATGGCGTCCGGCGGCATTAAGACGCGGCGCGAGATAATAGCTGATGGAGTTAGGCGAAACGACCACATCCCTTCCCGTTGCATTTTCCAGAAGCGATTGAAGCCCGACTTTGTCTGTATTCTGAATTTGCTGAATGCCGTGTTTGACAAAGATGCGGTTGTCGCCAACGAGCGGCACAATATCCGCCACAGTCCCCAGCGCCACCAGATCCAGCATGGAAATAAGGAAGCGATTGACTTCGGCTATATCCACGTCCAGATGACGGCGCAAGGCGTGGAGGAGTTTGAAGGTGACGCCGACGCCCGCCAAGGGGTTGGGCGTTTGTCCGGCATCCATCCGATTGGGATTGACAACCGCCACAGCGGCAGGGAGCTGCGGACCGGGTTGATGATGGTCTGTCACAATAACATCCAACCCCAGCGAATTTGCATAAGCCACCTCATCCAGCGATGCGATGCCGTTATCTACGGTGATAAGGAGTTTGGCGCCGCTGCCGGCAATTCTATCAATGGCGGAGCGCTTGAGACCATATCCGTCGCTGATTCTATTGGGGATGCAATAATCCACAGCATCATGCCCAAACCTTTTAAAAAACCGCACCAGAAGGACTGTTGCGGTGATGCCGTCCACATCATAATCGCCATAAACGCAGATTTTTTCGCGATTATTAAGCGCCCGAAGCAGACGCTCCACCGCCTTATCCATATCCACAAGATGAGATGGGTCGCTTAAATTTGCCAGTTGAGCATTTAGGAAAGACTCAACATCTGCATGTTCTTTCATTCCGCGGGAGATCAAAACGCGCGCAAGCAGGGGATTCAAACCCATAGAATCCTGAAGCTGCCTGACCGCCTCCGCCGAATGCTGCCGAATCTCCCATTCCCATCGAAGGGCATGCTTTTTATTGTTTTTCCGGAAATTCACTTCATCTATTCGTTAATTTAATTAATCACAAAATTAATATTCCCACGGTTTGAGGATATCTTTCAATGTGCGCTGGTAACGTTTGTGCCGGTCATGGATGAATTCCTCATGTTTGATATCCTTCCACGAGGCGGGTCTGGATTCAAGAGACTCGTCCTGATTTTTTGCCGCTTCCTTTGCCTCATATTTTTCCATGACATTCACGTAAAGGCTGTTGCAAAGAGCGGCGGTCATCGCCAGATTCAAAAGAAAAATCAGGACGCCGCGCGTCATAAAACCCAAACCCCAAAAACCCAACAGCAGGAGCAAAGCCAACACGCTGACGCCTAAGTTGTCCATCACAAGGATGAATGAACGAATAAAATTTTTTTTCATTCCCACGCGTTGATGCACATAAAGGGGATATGCATAAAGCATCATTGCGGCAAGGTAAAGAAAAATCCAAAAACATAAACCGACAATAACCATTCCCGCCATTTTTAGGGCTGGCGCAAAACCATGGGGTCTGATGTAAAAAAGAATATTGAGAAAAAGCAGTTCGAAGGCAATGATAAAAACGGCTGTGATTTTGAGAAGGGGTATATAGTGGGTTTTCAGCCCTTCTTTGAAATCGCGCCATTCAGGTTCATGCTCATCGGAAACAAGGGAAAAGAAATGAATCATGGCGGCGGCGGGAAAGGGCAGGGCGATAGTGAGAAAGAGCCCGATGCCGAGCGCCGGCAGAAAAAGCGCCTTTCCCATTGCCATATACAAAGGATATCCTGCCGCCCAGATGGCTGATATTAAACCAGTTATGATAAGGCAGAGGATAATATTAGCGACAATGAGGCGTCCCAAATAATCATACACATCCCAGAAAAATTTCAAAAAAATCCGCCCGAACATCCCTGCCTCCGCCTAATTGACCCCTTTTCCTCTCACGAGCAAAACAGGGACGTCAAGAATTACGCAAGGATATTTATTCAAAAAATTTTGATTCAAAGACCAGCGCTCATGCCAAAAGCATGAATTTCCGATATGCTTTCCATCATTTTCATATAAGAGAAGTGGTGAGGGCGAACAAAAAGAATCCGAGTATTTTATTGTTTTTTCAAGAGATCGATAAATTCAAAAACGGTCAAGTCTGCCGCGCGGATTAAACTTCGCAATGTCCCGCGAGCGACTTCTTTATGAGCAGGAATTGACAATGTAACGTTGCAGCCTTCTTTTATCATAATTATATGGCTTCCTCGCTGGCGCGCGACCTTCCAACCGATATGGTTAAAAGCACGGACAATATCGAGTCCGCTCAAAATCGGAAGAGGCGGCATTAGACGGCAACCTCCACCTGTTTTGTTTCAATCGTCAGGGGCAACCCTTTTTCCGCACGAACTTCAAGACAGAGTTCAATAGCTTCTTTGATATTGTCTTGCGCTTCGTCCTTGGTTTTTCCCTGACTGACGCAACCAGGTATGGACGGACATTCCGCAATCCAAACGCCGTCTTCATCCCGATCCAGTGTAATCATGAATCTCATAATGAGATACCTCTTAACAAATATTTAATTTAACCAAACGTAACAAACAAATAGAGTTTCTCAATTTTTTCGTCACCAAAGCAAGATGAAAATGAACCTTCATCGCGGGATTTCAACAAAAAGATTGGACAATTGGTTCGGGGTGATGATGAGTCAGATATTTTGCCGTTGTCGGTTGCTTTAACGGCTGTGGTTATAAGCGGGATTTTGTGTTCTGCCTTTTCCAAAAACTCTGCGGCGCTACTCCCTTTTTGAAATATGATTGGTCTAAGTAAGGGGAAACGGTTCAAAATATCCTTAAAAACAACTTGACTTGCAATCTATGAAAACGGTATGAAGAAAGGTCTTGTTCGCAGCGATGTTTATTGCGTGAAATTTTTGTTTGTTTTAAGGAGGTGATGTGTAAGCGCGTTTTAGCAGGTTGAAGGAACCTACCTTATTTGTTTTTATCGTTTTTCTAAAGGAGGATTATTGTTATGAAAAAGATTGTTGTATTGTTTTTTGTGATGGCTTTGGCATTGAGTGTTCAAGCCCAGAACACATATACTTGGAATGTCCCAACAGGCGCTGGCGATTTTCAAGCGGCGGCAAGTTGGAATCCCAATCGTGCAACACCGGCAAACACCGATATTCTGACGGTTGATGGCGCTTCCTTAACCGGCGCTGTGGAATTGAACAATGTCCCCACGCAAACTATCGGCAAATTGATAATCACCGGTAACGCCTATGTTGCCCTGCGTCCCCAAAGCGGCGCATGCCAGCTGACGGTATCCGGCGGCGCTCAGGCTTTGCTCGTCAACGCCGGCAGCACATTAAAAATTACCAGCAACGTTGCCGGTGCTTATCTGGTTTTGGAAATTAACAATGCCAGCACCGGCGAGATTTATGGAGATGTTATTTTTAATTCTGAAGCTGCATCCTTGCAAAATAGAATTATAGCAATGCAAGCCAGCGGGTTGAAGTTCAAAAGCGGCTCAACCGCGGCAATGGCGCCAACAACAACAGGCGCAGGCGGCGGATTCGGCGGAACTTCCGGAGCCGGTTTGCCAGCTTCAGTCAATAATGGCGTTATCTTTGAGTCGGGTTCGCACTATTATCAGGGCGGCTTGAAAGACGGTTATTTTAATGGCGGAACGGGTTCCAACCCTTTTGCCCTTGCAGCTCCCAATAGCTGTGTCATTTTTGAGAGCGGCTCATCATATACCTCTTGGTGTGCCATCCCGGCAACCAGCGGCAGAACTTATGCCAATTTTTATTGGGGTGAATATTTAGCTCATCGCGCCTTGGGCGGCGGCTCTCCGCTGGTTATGTTGAATGATTGCGTTCTGCTCAAATCCCCTGGGGGAATCAAACCTGGTACTTATATCCAGGGCAATATGAATATCAGCGGTCAAACGGGCAACTGGTCAATCGGCGGCGACTTTATCATCCAAAACGAGGGAACATCGTTAATTTATGATCCAGCGTTTACGGCGGCGCGCACATGGACAATCAGCGGAAATGTTGACGTTCAGAATGCCGCACAAATCACGCCCCCTACCAGTTCCTTTTTGACCGTTGTGCATGACGGCGCTTCTTCAAAGACCATCAACTGGGCTGGCATAACGCTGCCCAACATGACTGTGAACGCTGCCGCCGGCATTTCATTGGCTGGTGATGTTACCATTTCCGGACTGCTTACACTGGAGGCAGGCACAATTACAACCAACGGCAAAATCATCACAGCAAAAGACATCGCCCTCCCCGCCAACGGATATGTTATCAGCGCGTTAACCCGCTCCATTGATGCCACAGTACTCGGCAACCGTCTCTTCCCAATCGGCACAACCCAATCTACTCCGGTTGAGATTGACATTACCGCTGCTGGCACGGGCACTGGAACGATTGCAGCCTCAGTTAAAGATGGGGATCATCCCAATGCTGCAGATCCTGCCAAAACGCTTGATCGTTATTGGACAATCACGCCCTCCGGTATTAGCGGGGTTACGGCAACGCTTGTGTTCCATTATCTCGACGGCGATGTTACAGGCGGTCTGGAAGAAGCCAATATGATAGCGGCGGCTTGGGATGGCGCAACTTGGACTTCTTATCCAACCACGATTGACACTGTGAACAACACAGCGACGGTTACGGGTATAACAACCTTCTCTGATTGGACGTTGATTGGCGCCGTATCAGGCGTAAAAGATTGGAAAATGTATTAATCTAATCGAGCCTTTTGGCTCAGTATTTTGAAAAACCGGGGGGATGCAAGTCTCCCCGGTTTTTTTATCCCATTTATTTTTATTTACCCTACCTTATCATCAACTTAAAATATTTGATTTTACCGCATGCAACATACGGATTTGTTATCTCAATTTTTTTGCCGGCTCTGGGTGAAAAAGGAAACTTCTTTGCGGGATTTCAACAAAAATATTGGACAATTGGTTCGGGGTGATGTTGTGTCAGAACATATTTGTGGCGAAGGAGCGATGATGCGAAATTTTTGGATTAAAATCAAAAGTCGGCTCCGACCGCCGCGGAAAAACGCCGCGCCTTCCGCCCTGATTTGCAGCGAGGTGTTCGAGTCCATGTCCATCCTTGCCGATGGCAGTGTCACCTGCGCCTGCACGGATATCTTTGAGGGGCGGGTGCTGGGCAATGTGAACACGCAGCCGCTGGAGGAAATCTTCGGCGGCGAGCGGTATCGGGATCTGCGCCGCCGTATGATATCGGGGGATTTGCCGCCGCAATGCGTCCGCTGCCCGTTGCGCGTCCGCCCCCGCACGGGCAATGAAACCGTCGAGGGGCGCGGCATCCAATGGCTTCAAATTGACCCTATCTTCAACTGCAACCTCCGCTGCCCGAACTGCGATTTGACGCGGATGTGGGAGGAGAATTTTTTTATTCGTCCTCGCACGGCGCTCTCCCTTGAGGCGTTCAAGAAGGTGATAGACGAGGCGTCGCCCACGTTGAAGCATATCCGTTTTCACATGCTGGGCGAACCGTTGATGAATCCTCAATCGGTTGATATGCTCCGCTATGCGCGGGAAAAAATCCCCCATCTCTTCATCAGCATAGAGACCAACGGGCTCTTCATCGGCGCGGAGATGCAAAAAGCCCTTGTTGAAACAAGTGTGGATTATGTCAAAATCTCGGTTGACGGCGCCTCGCAAGAAACTTACGTCCAGTATCGAGTAGGCGGAGATTTTTCAAAGGTTTATCAAAATATGGCTGGGCTTGTTGCAACGCGAAATGCCGCCGGCTCCGACCGCCCCCGCATCACATGGCAATATATCCTTTTTGAATGGAACGACTCTGATGAGGAGATTCAGAGGGCGCAGGAACTGGCGCGCATGGCGGGCGTGGATCATCTATACTGGTTGGCGACGCATTCAACCTGCGCATCGAAACGTTTTTTGCCGGGGGGAAAATATCCCATCTTTGAGGGTGAGGGTCAGTCATTTAACATGACGTTGGAAATCGCCGCCAGCCGCGGGGAGTCTATGGCGCGTCCGGCGGCTTCGCTTGATGCGTATGACCCGTGGAAATAGGCGGAGATGTCGGTTTGCGGGTTATGAATTTCGAAATATGGGATATTAACAAAAACAATCATGAATAATATTACGGTCATAAATAATCTTGATGATTTGATGGCGCTGCCCGAAGGGCAGACGACGCATGCGACCATTGGCGCGTTTGACGGGATTCACATTGGGCATCAGGCTTTGATACGGCGCACGGTGGAAACGGCGCAGGCGGCGGACGCAATTCCGGCTGTATTAACCTTTTCCAATCATCCGCTATCTGTGCTTGCGCCATCGTATATGCCGCCCCGCTTGACGCCGGATGACCTGCGTGTTCGGCTTTTTGAGGATTTGGGACTGCGTTTGATTGTTCTAATTCCCTTTGACCGCGCGGTTGCGAATCTTTCTGCGGAGGTTTTTATCCGCGAGATTTTGGCGCAGAGGCTGCGCGCGCGCCATGTTGTGTGCGGGTATGATTTTCAATTCGGGCAGGGCGGCTCCGGCAATGTGGAAACGCTGAGTCTCATGGGGCGGCAATTTGGCATTTCGGTGGAATGCATGGAACCGGTCAAGATTCGGGGGATTGTGGTCAGCAGCACCAAGATACGCGAAATGGTCACGCAGGGTATGGTTGCGACGGCGGCGGAATTTCTGGGGCGTCCATACTCTATTCGAGGACGCGTCATCAAAGGTTTCGGGCGCGGACGCCACCTTTCTTATCCCACCGCCAACCTTGAACCGCGCGATGATTTATTAATACCGGCATACGGCGTTTATGCCGTGCGCGTCATTATTGACAATCATTGTTACAATGGTATGATGAGCATCGGGACGAATCCAACTTTTGAACCTCAGCATTTCAGCATTGAGGCTCACGTTTTTGATTTCGACGGGGATCTTGTGGATAGGACAATTGAGATATATTTTATCCAGCGGCTGAGGATGGAGATGAAATTCGACGGCGCAGAGGCTCTTGTGGAGCAGCTGCGCCGCGATGAACAATATGCCCGCAGATTTCTTGCCCGTCCGGGCTGATGTCAGGGATAAACCGACACTTTTTTAATTTCTACCGAATCCAGCATAATTTGCGCGTTGGGGTCATCCTCCGTTCCAAAATTAACCAGATCAAATGTGAGATGATACCCGTTTGCCAAAGCGGAGTTGGATGGGCGATAGATGAGTTCATAGGTCTGGGAAACGGTGTCCGTGGGGGAGCTTTCCGCCGTTCCGTGACTATTGACATTCAGTGTGGCGATGGTCTGGAAGGTGCTATCCTCTGCGCGGAATCGGAAGGAGGGGACTTTTTTGGGGTCTTTGATGCTTGACCAGACTTTGAAGCTGGCTTTGTATGTTTGCCCTTTTGTGAATTTATGATAGGGGCTTTCCCATGAACCGTAGCAATTGGGGCTGCCATTGGCGGAAAATCCGATTTTGCCCGGGGTTATTATAAATCGGGGCAGGGAGAAGATGCTGACGGTTGTGGGTTTCCAGCCTTCGGCATAATTATCGGTCGTCACAAATTCATAAATAAATTCCTCGTTTTTGAGATCCGGGAAGGGCGTCGGAGTTGGCGGCGGAGAAGTCGGGGTAGGCGTTGCTGTGGGCGTTGGCAGAGGGACATCCCCGCTCAGGCTGATTTGAAGCATGAACGCGCCAAAGATATTGGGGTTATAGCTATCCACGACCACATAAACATCTCCTGCTTTGTCGGGTTTCCAAGTAAGCATTTCGCCTGTTTTATCTGAATAATCATCGGCATAAGCAAGGAGGGAGCCGGAGGGATTTGAGCAATCTCTCATAACGTAAATGGCGTTATCAAATGAGGCGCTTGCGACTTTAACATATAACGCATCAATCGTTCTGGGGTCGGGAATATTAACCTTATAGACGCACTCAGGACCAGCCAAAGACCAAGTTTCGCGCCAAATAGGAGAGCGGGATGGGTCGTAAAAGTTGTGCAGGTTTGTTGTATCGCCCTTGTAAACGCCTTCCGCCGCGGCGATGGGTTTGAGGCAGTTATCGCCGGGCTCATAAACAGGCGTGGGCGTGGGTGTGGGCACTTGCTCCGCAACAAGATAGCTGACAGCGCAGGATACTCGAGCGGCGCGGTAGCGGATTCTCATATAACCATTTTCGCCCCACGAATTCCCCCAGCTATTGCGAAGTATCCAATAACCCCTGTTTTCGGCATCGCCGTCATCATCCCAGCCAACAAGGGCGATGGCATGATTGGTTTCAGTATAATAACAAGGATTTGCGGGGCAGTCGGTGCTGGTATCATCATATACGCCGCTTTCGTAAGCTTGAAAAGCGGCGACAACATCAACGGCGGCATCCACCACGCCATAAGTCATGATGGCGGTTTTGATAGCGTCAACATCTCCGCATGGGACTCGATGCCATGATTTGAAATGAACGCGCGGGGCGTTCCACGCCGAGGTAAGGCAGGCGGTTAAAGTATCTTTGTAAGGAAAAGCCGTTTCCAGAGGCAGCCCAAATCTAACAATAGCGGCAAGTTCCTCATAATCATAACTTGCCCCATCGCACCCGCCAAATCCGTCATAATATTCGGACAGGCAGAACGCGATGAAGGCTTCGGATAGATTAAGGCATTTAGAATCATAGTGACCATTTGTAAAATTCCAAGCGCCTTCAGCGGCGGCGGCAGCGCTAAACGCATAGCAAGCACCGCAGTTGCCTTGGTCGCTCACGTCGCCGATATAGGAATGCCCGTTGTAATTGCGCCAATCAAAAGAGGCGGGCAAAGCCCTGCCAAGGTGAGCCGCCAGCGGACCGATGTCTTCATCGGGCGCGGCTTCTTTAACAACCGCGGGTTTTTTGCGGTTGAAAAAAGCCTTTTTTTGCTCGGGCGTCATATCAAAAATTCGGTTATGCCCAACTTTGAAATCATAACCGTTTAGTTCTATTTTGATTCGGATCTCTTCAAGAGTCTCATTTTCTTCAAACTTTAGCATTTCCCTTTGATTCTGAGCGGAAACATTCAGTATGGTTAACAATGCAAAGCAGACAACCAACCAAGGAATAAAAACACGTTTCATAAAGTATTTTCTCCCATTAAAATAATTTTTAAGTTATTTTAACTTTACTATCAGTTCCACTTCAACCGGCGCGCCAAGGGGAAGGGAGCTGACGCCGACGGCGCTCCGCGCATGACGACCGGCATCTCCGAAAATCGCGAGCATCAACTCGGAGGCGCCGTTCACCACTTTTGGCTGTTCCGTGAACTCCGGCGTTGAATTCACATAACCTGTGACGCGGACGATGCGCTCGATGGCGTCAATGCCGCCCGCCTCCGCGCATACAGCTGCAAGGGCGTTCATAGCGCACATACGCGCCGCCTCATAAGCCTCTTCCAACGATATGTTGTCTCCCAGCCGTCCTTTGTATTTCAGCGTTCCCGCCGCCATGGGGAGTTGTCCGGAGGAATAGACAATCGAATCGGTGCGAACAGCGGGAATATAAGCGGCGACTGGTTTTGCCACTTCCGGCAGGGTTAAGCCAAGTTCTTTGAGCTTTTGCGAAAAGGTCATGAGTTTTCCTCCATGATGAATTGCAAAATGGAGCGCAGGTTCATTGTTTTTTCGATGGCGGGGGCTTCCTCTGATGCCTTCAACGCAACGTTTAGATGGTTGGGCATGTGCGTTTCATCAAAGCCCGCAACCCAGCCGAGCAGTTTGCCGTCGCAAAGCACTTTATCGCCGACGCGTATATTGCCGCCGATGGCAACCTCGGCAAAGCCCAAGTATCTAACGGAGTTTGCTATCTTGCCCGGTCCCGCGCCTTCATCCTCCGCCACCATAAATTCAAAGATTTCTTTTTCTCTCACACATCGGGATTGCGGGTGAATTAAGGCAAGCCCGCGATTATGAATAGTTCCCTGCAAAACCACCGCAACGGAAGCGAGCACGGAACGCTTTGCGACAAACTTCACCGCTCCTGCGGCACCGCTCTGGTAAGGGTCAGCCATTTGCTCCGCCTGAAATAAAATAATCGAGTTTAATTTCTTTCATATATGAAAAGAAAGTATCGCTTTGGGGCTTGAACAATATCAAGGCTCTTCTTGATTTCGTTTGCCGTCGGAGGTTTCCTCTTTTTCCAATTGATGCAGCAGGGCGTCTATGCGCATTCCTTCAGAAAGCGTTTTGTCATAATGAAACTTCAAGGCGGGAAGAAGGCGCAGAGTCACGCGTTCGCCCAGTTCGCGGCGGATGAAACCGGATGCGGATTCCAGCGCTGTCAAAATGTTTTTGATGTTCGTTTCGGATTCATCATGCGCCGTGACAAAGACATCTGCATTGCGTGTATCCTTGCTGACATGCACAGCTGTAACGGTGACAAAATTCAGGCGCGGGTCTTTGACTTCTTGTTGCAGTATTAGAGCGATTTGCTCTTTGACGGCTTCTTCCACGCGTTTGATTCTGGAAGGAATCATGAAACACTCCAATCATCGCTGATTTCATGGTTCGACAGGCTCGCCATGAAGGTTAATAACAATTCATTTGGCTGGTTTGAGTCAAGAGCTAATCACACGCTCATAAACCGCCTTGATGCGCCGAATCATGACCGAGACATCGAATTCCGCCAGGGCGCGCTTTTGCGCCTGAGAGCCCAACTTCTTGCGGAGGTCAACATCTGAAAGCAATTGGTTCAGCGCATTTGATAAAGCGGAAGGGGAACCGGGCTCAACGATTATTCCCGTTTCGCCATCTTTATTCACAAATGGAACGCCTGTCTTAAGGTTGCAGCTCACAACAGGCAGTCCGCATGTCATCGCCTCCAGCTGAACTAATCCATAAGCCTCGCTCCGAAGATGCGAGGGGAGGCAAAAAATATCCGAAGCATAATAATATAACGGCAATTTTCCATCTTCTACCGCTCCAACAAATGTGACTCGGTCTTCAACTCTGAACATTTTTGCCTGACGGCGGAGCGGCGTTTCCTCCGGTCCGGCGCCGACAATAAAGAGGTGGGATTCTTTGACCATCGGAAGGGCTTGTATCAGAAAGTGAAGACCTTTGTAATATCTCAAACGCCCCACGAAAAGGATGATGGGCTGTCCGCCGACGCTTTTGCGGATATCCTCCGCTTGCGCCTCTATGGCGGGCGTTTTTTGGAAGCGGTCTGTTTCAATGCCCAGAGGAACGGGCTCGCATTTATCCCGACAATCGGATAGATACGAAGAGGAGTCAATATATTGGGGCGAGGTTGGCATGATGACTGATGCGAGGCGCAGGAAACGGCGCAAAAGGGCGCCGTAGATTATCATCGCGCTTCGCTGGCGGACAACATCGCTGTGATAGGTTACGACCACTTTTCCGGATGGTCGGTTTATAAGATAGGAGATGTCGCCGATAGGATTAGGGCAATGAAAATGAAGAATATCTGCGGCATATTTTTTTAAGAGTTTGGGAAATGTGGGACATATCGGCGATGATGCAATTCGCCCGAGCGATGCCGCCTTGATAACAGTTATGCCGTTGACGTCCTCCACTTCTGTTTTAGAGCGGGTGTTCGCCACGAGAACGCGGACATCGTATTCATCGCGCGTGCCTTCTGCAACTTGATGGATGTGTTTTTCTATTCCGCCAATAACAGGCGGAAAATAATCTTTATAGATATGAAGGACCGATTTCATTTCTTTTCCTCTCTCTGTTTGCCGCTTTGCTCTCCATTGTGATTCCCATATAATTTGCGATAGACCGGGAGATATGATTCCCATGAGAAATAACGCAGGGCTATGCTTCGGCACTGTGAGCGCAGGTCGTCGCCATAACCCTCTATGAGCGCCATGATTCGGCGGATTGCCATCTTGATGCTTTCAGGGTCGCGCGGTGTCATGCATTCGCCGACGGAATATCGGCGTATGATGAGTTCGGCGTCGCCGATGCCTTTATAGGACAAAACGGGCAGTCCGCAGGCGAGGTATTCCGGGAATTTGACGGGCGATGCGACTGCGCTGACAATTGATGGAAATCGTACCAGCAACCCCGCGTCGCAAGCCATCAGATAATCTGGCACCTTGGAAAATGGGGCGCGCGTAAGCGATACGTTTTCCAGATTGAGGGCGCGTTTTGAGGAATATTGGCGAATCAAATCCGGTTCAGGTGTTAAGATAAGCAACCGGGCATCCGGTTTAATCTCTCGTAAAATATCAAAAACCATCATCGCTTCATCAAAGACCTGATAAGGCACAAAACATCCGATGGAATAAACGAGCGTAAAATGCTCGCCGAGCCCAAGTCTAATCCGCATATCTCGGCGTCGCTGAGGGTCGTAAGTGAACCGTTCGGCGTCTATGCAGCAAGGCGTAATAAAAATATCTTTGCGCGGGACAATTTTGAAAAGGTGGCGTTTGAAAGGTCTGGAAAGCGCGATAACGTAGTTGGAATGTTTGAGGAGTATCCGCTCAAGAAATTTCCACGTTTTGAACCGCCAGTCAGAATGGCTCCACCCTCTTGCGATGATTAGTTCTTCCGGCAATAACCCTCTGGGGTCAAAGATAAGTTTTATGCCGAGGGCATATTTGTATAAGAGTCCGATAAGGGCGGGCACATAGCTTCTTGCATGAACGATGCGGCATTTTCTGGAAATTATGAGCGTCCCCGTTAACAAAAAAAGCCGAACGAGATCAAAAACGAAGCAAAGCGCGCGGAAGATGGCGTGTCCTCCGCGTTTTGCATCCACTCTCAGATAAGGCTTGAGCGTCTTTCTGAAAAAGACAATCTCCACCCCCGCCTCCTCCAAGTCCCGATGCAGCGCTTCTCTTTGTTTTCTTTTTTGCAAGTCCTCTATTCTTTCGCCGGAAACCAGCGTGATTCGGTATCCCTCTCTTGCCAGTTTCTTCATCGGGATGACCACTTGAGAAAGGAGGATTCCCTGCGTTAATATGCTTGTGTAATTCAGATAAAGGATGCGCGGTTTGGCTTTGTTTTGCATCATTCAAATTTTCCTTAAGCGGCGGGGAAATCATTATTATCTGAAAACTCATTTGGGGCGCAATAAAAACGTCCGCGAGCTTCCACAAGATGTTCCTAATTTTTCATTAGAAGACGTATCTTCCAAAGGATTGGCGCCCCGGCGCAATCAAATTTAAATCAACTTGGATTTTTTGACTCGTTTCAGGTTGAAAACTTTGTATGAATCATGCTTTTCACAAAAACCGTAAATTTTATCTTCTTCAATGGATTCGGGCTTCACCAATTCAGAAATCATCTTTGTGCTGGTGGTGAGATAATCTATCTCAATCTGGAAATCATGCTCTATGGCAAACTCAACCATAGCGCGAATATCCGGCAGCTCCAGCGCGGGATTGGGTCCGGTAAAAGAATATTTTGTCGGCATTCGGGGAACGGCTGTCGCAATCAGGCTGGCAAGTTGTTTTTTATATTTAACGGTGGCTGCCGCTATTTTTTTCTTTAGCGCGTTCTGGAAACGTTTGAGGAAGTTGCTGGTCGTGAATTCGACAAAGTAATTGATGGGGGCGTATGACTCCGGGTCTGGTTTCAGGTGCTCAGCAAGGGGCGCAACTTTGTCTTCGCTGATGTTGCTGCCGAGTTGTTCCTCTATGGCGTTGATAAATTTGAGCGAGGAAATCAGTATATAAAGGTCATCTTTGCTGAGCGTTAGATGGTATTTTTTGTCGCTAGTCACATGGACGCGTTCCGAATCCAATTTGGGCATAAATCCCAGATTTTTTAGGTCTCTGGCGAGCAGTTTGACATTGACGTTTGTATTGAGGATAACCACTTTTTGATCAACGATATCCTTTATGGCGCTCTGAATCTTTCTGTGGGAGCGTAAATCTTCCAGCAGGATAGGGTCATTGACAAAGATGAATCCGCCGGCATATCCCATGTAAACCTCGCCATGTTTCTGGCTGCATTCATTGATGAGGTGTTTTACGGTTTCCGGAAGGCTGGGGCGGCAGGATTCTTCCAGAAATTCAAGGACTTGTTTTCCGCTCAAGCCTTTGTCCATGCCGTCTCTGAGCGAATCTCTGGCAATGCTCAGCGTGCTCATGACGTCAATTTTTTTAATATCGGCGAATTCGTTCAGGCGATAAAACGTTTTAAGATTAAGGTCGGGCGGGGTGATGACATCAAGATTGGGCTGAACGACGAAATGCTTGATTTCATATTTAAGCAGTTCAAAGGGCTCTTTGTGTTTTTTTGTAAAAATTGTTGCGGCATCGAAAGGGTGTTCTCTTTCAAAAACATGCTTTCCCAAATCGGTGAGCCTGAAATAGAATTCAATTTCTCCGCCGCGCTGCTGTTTGCGGCGCACGCGTCTTGGTCCGATTTGTTGAATTTCAAGGGGTCTATTGCCCAGCCGTTCGATATCTTGTATATTCATGAGCCCCAGCGAAAGAAGCCCCATCCAATACATGGTTTCGGCAAGGATGGATTCCACAACGTATGAATTGGGGCGATTATTTTTTTCAAGAACCAATTGGCTGCCGCGGTTGGGGAGGTTGATATCTATCTGCGGGATGATGCCGTTGACAAAGGAGGAGAAGTGCATCCAGCGCCTATGGGGGATGTTGGAGATATTTTTGACGACCAGTTTGCGCATTTCAGCAATGTTGACAAGGTTGCTGGGGAAAAACTCTGTATGGACGGTGTCCCCATCAGCGTATTCCTCATTCCATTCGTTGGTTTCCACCCAGAACTGGTAAAGGTCGCGATAACACTGTTGGGAATCTTCCAGCCATTTGGTGAAATTAGCGGTCACCTTCCAGAGTCCGCTCACGCCAAGGATGAATTTTTTTGAAATGCAAAAGAGGGCAAGAAAGGTAACGTATTTAATGGTTTTATGCGCTGAAAGAAATGGGAGAATTTTTTTGAGGTCGTTTTTGCCGATTCCGCCATTGGCAAGGGTTTTAACTTGGTTGCGGAAGATGTAGCTGGCAAAGATGACAAGGTCGCGCAAAAGAAAATTTGAATTATCCAGAATGTGAGGCGGCGACGACTGGTCGCCTAAAAGGCTAACAGTATCCAGTTCGCTCAGTGTGCGGTTATCCGGCACAAAATCATGCGATATAATATAATCAATATCGCGAGGAATCATAAGGAGATTATTATATTTATTCTGGTCGGTGACGGCAGTAAAAATCAGCCCGCTTATTGCAAGGAGGTTATTAACGAAATCCGCCTTGGAATGGTCGTAGCGTTTCTGGTAGCCTGTTGCAAGCAGGTCGCGATAAATGCAAACGCCGTTGCGGTATTTGAGGGTTTCAAAAACGGTTCTTTCCGGCGAGGGAAGACTGTTAATATACATTTTGAGATTGGCTGGATCAAGGAGGAATCTCCGGATGAGAACGAGGAGATAATTCTTTTTATTGGAAACGGGTTTCAGTTTCAAACCTTCAACAGCCATAGCGCGAAGTTGAGCCGTTGAGCGGTCTTTGAGAAAATTGCCCAAATAGCCCTCCCAGTACGCGGGGAGTTCGACCCAGCGGAGATAAGTCTCCGGAATCCCAACCATAACAGCGCCCACTTCCTCGCTTCGTAAATCTTCAAAGAAAACAAAACCTTTTAAGGTCAGGGCGTTCACCTGATTTTTCATTTTCTTGAAATCTCCGCCAAAGCATCGCTCGGCGACTTCGGATTCTTCAAGGTCTCCGCCGTGGATTCTGAGAAAATAGATAAGATTTTTTTCGTCGCGGTTTAGTTTACCGAATGCGGGTCGGAAATACGTGTCCTGTGACAGGCGGTGATATAGATGGTCCAAAAGCTTTTTAACACGCGCTTTTTCAGTTGGCTGGTTAACTGAAAAAGGCGGCACTTGAAGGTCCCAGAATTCGCGGATGGATTCCAGCTGAGAATAATCAAGCGTTTTGAGAAGGCTCAACAACTTCATTGAAATATTATCTCCTTATCCACATTGTTCCGACAAAGGCGGATATCGGAAACTCAAAATATGGCGCATTTTGAACAGTAGCGCGCGATGCTTACTCCTGATTGATTTTCTCCGCCAACTGATTCATTCCGTCAATGGAGATGATGCGGTAACGATATCCTTGTTCCGTGAGGAAAAGCTGTCGGTTTTCGGCAAACTCTTGATCCTTTGAGCCTTTGGTGACAAGCGAATAAAAGAATGCAAAATTACCCTCTGCCTTTGGTCGCAGGACCCTTCCCAGCCTTTGCGCCTCTTCCTGACGGCTGCCGAACGTTCCAGAAACTTGAACTGCCACATTGGCGTCAGGCAGGTCAATGGCAAAATTCGCCACTTTAGAAACAATCAAACGTTTCAACTTCCCGCTTTTGAAATCGCCGTATATCCGCTCGCGATCTTTATTGGGGGTTTTGCCTGTTATAATCGGCGCATTAAACCGTTTCGCTAAGATATCTAACTGGTCAAGATACTGTCCGATGATGAGGATGTTGTCATCTTTATGTTTTTCAATCAACAGGTTGACAGCTTCAATTTTGGCGGGGTTTTCGGATGCGATGCGGAACTTTGATTTTGTGTCTGCGACCGCGTATCGCAGGCGTTCTGCCTCCGGCAGGGGGATGCGTATTTCTGTGCACAACGCCTTGGCAATCCAACCTTGACGTTCCAAAACCTTCCAAGGCACATCGAATTTTTTGGGTCCAATGAGGCTGAAGACATCGTCCTCTTTTTCATCCTCGCGCACAAGCGTAGCCGTCAGCCCCAGACGCCGCTTGCCCTGTATTTCTGCAACGGCGCGGAACACCGGCGCTGGCAGGAGATGCACCTCGTCATAAATAATCAGCCCCCAGCTTTGGAGATTGAAGAGATTCATGTGGACGAAATCTTCGTCTTTTTTGCGGCGATAGGTCAGAATCTGATAGGTTGTGATTGTGACGGGTTTGATATTTTTAAACTCGCCGCTGTATTCGCCTATTTGCGATGGAGGAAGGTCTGTTTTATCCAGGATTTCATCCCGCCATTGGCGCAGGGCGGTAATGTTAGTGCATAGTATGAGCGTATGCTGTTTAAGGCGCGTGAGAACGCCGATACTAATAATGGTTTTCCCCGCGCCGCAAGGAAGCACAAGAACGCCGCTGCCGCCGCGGCTGCTTCCGCCTGCGTAAAAAATATCCACCGCATCGCGCTGGTAAATACGCAAATTAAAAGGGGTCTTGGATCTGGAAGTTTCAAGCAGGTTAATATTGAGCGGCTCGCCTTCGACATAGCCGGCAAGGTCTTCAACAGGAAATCCGATTTTTATGAGGACTTGTTTAAGCCTGCCGCGCATTCCTTTTTTAACCAAGATATTGTTTTTGTCAATTTTTGCCTCGATGAACGGCTCCACGACTTTGTGGTTGTAGATTTCCACCATGAGGGCTTCATCAAGGGAGAAAAGACAGAGATTATCGCCGGGTTCCTGCTTGATAAGTTTAAGCCGTCCATATCTTTGAACGTAATCTTTTACATCTTGGGTGATATTTTGCGGGACTTCATATTTGGCAAATTCTAAAAGGGCGTTGATTATTTCATCGGCTGTCATGCCGGCGGATGCGGCATTCCATAGCGAAAGGGGCGTTATTCGATAGGTGTGTATATGTTCAGGACTTTTGACAAGTTCTGCAAAAAGCGCCAGAGCATCCCGCGCCTCCTCATAACGCGGGTTATCGGTTTCAAGGAGAATGCTTCTGTCGCCCTGGACAATGACAGGGTTCTGAGGATTGTAATTCATAAGTCATCCAACAAAAGATTCAAGGCATGAAAGTATTGTCCGAAAAAACTTTCACCCCTGAATTCGTCTATGTATATCAACCAAAATCAGCACAGATTAATACCTTATTTTAATCTCTGTCAATGCAAAACACACCCCAATAGATAAAAAAATTTTTATCTGCGGGTAATTATTTTGTTATTTTTTTACGCCAATTTTTAAAGCAGGTTGATCTTTTCCATTTCGGATTTGAGGAGGGAGACGTTTTTATCCGAAAGCGGTGTAAGCGGCATCCTGATTTCCCCTCCCATCAGCCCCATCATCTCTAAGGCGGCTTTGACAGGGATGGGGTTGGTTTCGATGAAAAGCGTCCGCGTCAGGGGGAAAATCTTTTTATGGATTTCCTCCGCTTTTTTAGTATCCCCCGCAAGAAAAGATTCAATCATATCAGACACAAGGCGAGGGATGACATTTGCCACAACGGAGATTGCGCCTTTTGCCCCGATGGAAAGGAGCGGCAGGTTTAAGGAATCATTGCCGGAGAGAATCGTTATATTGCATCGGGAGCGGATCTCGCTGGCATAATCGAGGCTGCCTGTGGCATCTTTGATAGCGACAATATTGGGGTGTTGAGCCAGACGCTCAACGGTTTCGGGATTGATGGAAACGCCTGTGCGGCTGGGCACATTATAAAGAATCTGCGGAAGTTCGACTTCATCGGCGACCTTGCGGTAATGCCTGTAAAGCCCCTCCTGTGTCGGTTTGATGTAATAAGGCGTGATGAGCAGCGCCGCCTGCGCGCCGGCATCTTTGGCGAATTTTGTTAAACTAAGAGCCTCATCGGTGGAATTGGAGCCGGTGCCGGCAATAACAGGGACTCGTCCGGCGGCGGCGTTTATGACAATCTTTATGACGCGGCGATGCTCTTCATGGGACATGGTGGCGGATTCGCCGGTTGTGCCGCATGGAACAATGCCTTTAGTTCCATTGGCAATCTGAAACTCGACCAATTTTTCGAGTTTAACCTCATCAACCATCCCATTCTTGAACGGGGTGACAACCGCGCAAATTGAGCCTGAAAACATGGGACACCTCCTGAATAATATATACAATCTTTGCCTTCGTATTTGCTGACGCTTTCCGTCAATCCTTTATTTTTTTGAACGGAATTTTTTGTAATCCGCAATAATAGCGTCCACAACCGCAGTTGAGTCAAACCGAACGGGGTCGGTTGTGGGCAGCCCGCTTTCCTCTGCTGTTGCTTGAATGGCGCCAAGCGCCTCTTTTTCATCTTGCCGAGAGGTGTTCAGGCAAACGGCGATGGTACGGGTTGGCTTGACCCAGCCGGCGGCATCTTCATATATTTTGCACATCACGGAGGCGGGGGGGATTGGGATTTTATAACCGCGCGCAATCTCGCGGCGATCGCTTTGGTGGCAGTATATTAGGGCGTCAGGCGCGCTGCCATGAAGCAGGGCAAGGGTAACTCCGGAATAACCCGGATGCAATAGGGAGCCCTGCCCTTCTATCATGATGATATCCACCTTGCCGTCCAGAGCCATAATCTCCATTTCCACAGCGCCCGCCATAAAATCGCCGGGGATGGCGTCCACCGGCTGTCCCCAACCGGTGATAAGGATACCGGTCTGACCTGTGGCGACAAATTCAATCGTCACGCCGCGTTTGCGGATGGCTTCGCGCAGTTCGAGCATGGCGGTCATTTTGCCGACCGAGCAATCCGAACCGACGGTGTGAAGGAGATAGGATTTGGCGTTTTTGCAGTATCCGAGAGCGACGGGGAGATTTTTATCCGGTTTGCGGACATCCCAGATCACCCTGCCGTGTTTTTTCGCCAGCGCCATCATATCGGCATCGTTAGTTAAAAAGGTGTGCAACCCGTTGTAAACATCGAGTCCGGCGGCGATGGTTTCTTTTATCACACCCATCCACGATTCGGGAAGCGCTCCGCCTTTTGGCGCAATGCCGATGAGGAGGCAGTCCGGTTTGAAGGCGAGGGCTTCTTCAAGGTTTGCCACGATGGGTATTTTTTTGCCCAGTCCTGGCACAAATTCATCAGCTGTTCGCCCCGCTTTTGTGCTGTCAATAACGGCAAGAAGGTCATGGAAACCGTATCGAATAATTCCGCAAGCGGTTTTAGCATTATGAAAATCGAGACTATCCTCGGCAATAGCAATCATGCGGCGTTTTTTTGTTTTGAAACTCTCTTCAACCATTAAAGCCTCTCCAATGAGATTTAGATGGTTTTCCTATGTGGTGTTTTGAGGGGCTTGCAATGAAAAAATTTTGTTTTTTTATTAGGCGCAGCGGTTTTTATTATATTGACGAATACAAAACCTTGCGGGTATTATAATAATGATTCCTTTGCAAGGGGGCTTTCATGTTTCAAGGTTTGTGTTTATCTTTTGGCAGGGGGCTTGCGGGGGCGATTGCCGCGCCGCAGGCAAGAATAAAATACACCTCCGAGAAAAGTGGAAAACAAAAGATACGGCTGATTATCCGAGTGGATGATATTGGTTTTTGCCACGGGGTCAACTTGGCTCTGGAAAAGATTCTCAATCAGGGCATAGTGACTTCCATCTCCGTAATTATGAACACGCCATGGCTGGATGAGGCGGTGGAAATTTTACAAGGGCATCCGCATGTGAGCGTGGGCGTCCATACCAATATCAACAGCGAGTGGCGGGAATACCGCTGGGGACCGGTCCTCCCTTATGATAAAGTGCCGAGTCTTGTGGATAAATTCGGCAAATTCTTCGGCACAAGGCGGGATTTGATGGCGCATCAGCCCCGTCCTGAAGAGGTGGAGGCGGAGGTGCGGGCGCAGATTGACCTTGCCCTCAAAAAAGGGCTCAAGATTTCATATTGCGACAACCACATGGGCGCAACGGTCTCCACGCCGGAGTTTCGGGAAATCATGGAAAAACTCGCCAATGAGTATAATCTGGGGTTGACTCGTTATTTCGGGGAGGTTAAAACGAACTGCATTTATGCCGTCCCGCCGGAGGAAAAGGTTGAGGCGGCGATTCAAAGTATTGAATTGCTCGGCGAGCCGGGGGTATATCTGATGGTCCTTCATCCCGGAATGGACACGCCTGAAATGCAGGCTATGACCGATTTGAACGCAACGGGGCTTTTTGAGATGTCCAAACATCGCCAAGCGGAAACGGATGTTCTTTGCAATCCGCGTTTTAAGGCGACGGTCAGGGACAAAGGGGTTGAACTCATCGGATATGAAGAGCTGCTGGAGGAGTTCGGCGTCGAGGGTATGAGCCCGCCTTTCATGGATTGATTTTATCGAATATTTATAAACCTGATGAACTTATAAAAAATTACTGCACGGTTATCGTTGCCACATATCCCGGCGCGGTTTGCGAAGGGTCCATGCGCACAAGGGAAAGGTTGCATTTGATGGCGTCTCCGTCGAGTGTTACAAGCGTGACATCTCGGCGGTCGCATCCTTTTTTGAGGATGGCTGCGCGGGAGGATTTCCGATACGTTTCAAACTCCTCCTCGCCTTCGAAAAACTGTTTGAACGATTCCTTTTCAAGGGAAAGCAACGTTCCTTTGGGGTCAAATATGCCTTTCATGGCGTCGTTTGCCCAGACGATATTCCAGCCGGGATTAATCATGCATTGCCCATGCGGGCTGCTGGCAAGGATTGCGCGATACATTTGTTCGAATTGGATAATATTTTCCTGCGCGGATTTGAGACTGGTGATGTCATCCGCCAGAACCTGAATGCAGCTGATGTTTCCATCCGTGTCCTTAATGGGTTGCAGATTAACTTTGAACCAATAGCGTCTGCCGTTAATTATGGCTGGGAATTCATTGATTGAGATGGCGTTGCCAGTATTGCGCAGTTGGCGGATATAACCGATGAGGGCATCGGCGGCTTCCGGCGACCAGAGGTCATGCAGGGATTTACCCACAAACTCCTGAGGCTTTCCGCCAAAGAGGCGCCCTGCGGCGCGATTGGCACTCAAAGAAACGCCGTCAAGCGATAAAAACATGATAACGGCATCCGCATTTTCTACAATCATTCTGTATTTGTATTCGTTTTCGTGAAGGGATTTTTCTTTTGCAATTCTATCGGAGAGGTCGCGGATAAAGGCGCTGATAAATTCCTTATCGCCATATCTAATGTAACTCAATACAAGTGTTCAACGGGGATTCGTCTGCCGTCTTTTGCTATATGAACGGATTCCATCTTCACAAACCCCTTCTTTCGGAGCTGCTCGCGAGCCATGTTGACTTTTTCAGGAAACGCGTCCAAGTCAACTGCGCGCATATCCATCAATTCGTCATGAGTATAGCCATAGAGCATTGTGGCGGCGTTGTTGACATAAAAGAACTTGTCGTTGGGGCGAATCCAGAGGATGGCATCCGCCGCGTTATCCATGCAGAATTTAGCATGAGCCAGCGCCTCATCGGTAAGCTCCGCCTTTGAAATATCGTGAACAGCTAAAAGGATATTAACGGGTTGCCCATCCGGGTCAATAACCAAGCTGGCTGATATATCGGCGTTGAAAGTTGTTTCATCTTCACAGACACCTTTAAGTTTTCCCCGCCAATCGCCTTCTTCGCAAATTATTCTCCATGCCTCCTGCGCCTTGTTTCTATCCTCCCAAAAAGAAATAAAGGATTTGCCAACAATATCCGAGATGTCGTCAAAATTCCAAAGAACCATAAAGGCATGATTGGCATAGGTAATTTTGCCGGACATATTTGAAATGGCAAAGCCTGTTGTGGATGATTCAATCGCCCAGTCTTTGATGCGCAGGGATTTCATCGCCTCCATGCGCTCCACTGTGCTGGCGCAATGATTGGCAATGGAGTTGAGAAATTTCAAATCTCTTTCGGAATATTTATGTTTGGTGTAGCTTTGGACAGATAGACAACCCAGAAGTTTGTCTTGCCAAATAAAAGGCACAAGCATGATAGAGCGGGAAATTCGATTATACCCGAAAGTTTGAAAGTCGTCCTTTCTAACGGGTTCATCCCTTTCGATTAATTTTGGTTTGCGGTCCCAGTAGGCGGGTTTTTTTCGCAACCGCTTCATAATAATATTTTCCACTGGAACGGGGGCATTGCCATCGGGAGGGGTGTCCTCCGCATAAATGCCATAGTCAATGTTATGCTCCTCGTCCCAGATGCTTAACCAAAAGGCGTCGTGGCGGAAAATTTTATAACATTCCTGCGCAATGATTTTTCCCATTTCGCGCGGGTCAATAATTGTGGATAATTTTTCAATAATATGTTGCAGCGCGTCTTTTTCAAGCTCTGTGCGTTTTAGTTCTGTGATATCATAAAGGATTCCCAGCGAGCCGATGACCTTGCTGGTTTTTTCATCTTTAAGAGGAACGGAGCAATCGCGGAGCCATTTTTCCTCGCCGCTGGGAACGACCACCCTGTAATCTGCCTTGAATTGATCGATTTCACCGCGCATAAAGGCAGCGCCGTATTCATAAATATCGGGCGGCGCATCGGGGTCAAGAACGATTCGTTCTTTGACTAATTCACTGAATTTTTTCGCCGTCAGACCATCCAACGGGATACCCAGCAGGGCTCCGCCTTCCTTGTCAAAGTAGTCATAAGTCCAATCAGAAAAATTTTGGGAATAAGCAACGCCGTTTGCGGAACGTATGGCGCTGCGGTATATCTGGTGGGATTTTCGAATAGCCTCTTCGGTTTTGAGCCGCTCTGTTATATCCCGCATATAGGAGCAGTGGAATTCCTGTCCTTTATAGGTAATAAAGTTAATGGATATTTCAATGGGAATGAGCGCGCCGTCTTTTTTGCGGACGACGGTCTCAAAAACCATATGTTTCTTTTTTTGTGTTTCCTTCTAGTGAGCCCCCCATTTTTTCATTGGGAACGATGGGTTAATATCGCTAATGGAAAGATTCATCAATTCTTCGAGAGTATATCCCAAAATATGGCAGATGGCTTTGTTTGCATACATGATGCGGCTGGTTGGATCAATCCACAGCACGCCGTCCATTACATGCTCGATGGAGAACTCCGCCATCGTCAGCGCTTTTTTGAGCAGGTTATGACCGGTCACATCAACAACGGAACACAGAAGGCAGATGCTTTTGCCTGCGGCGTCCCTGATATCGCTGAGGGAAATCTGAGCGTCCAGAACGTGCCCATCTCTTGTCTGCGCCGAAAGGTCGCCTCGCCAGCCGCCCTGCTCTGTCATTTTTTGAAGCGCCGCCTGCCATTCTTTTTCTTTGTTCCAAAGGGAGGAGACCTTTTTCCCCAAGACCTCTTTGGGATCGTCATAATTCCACATCATCAGGAAGGATGAGTTGACATATGTAATCCTGCCTTCAAGGTCGGCGATGAGCATGGCGTTGATGGAAGACTCCATGGCTCGGTCTTTGATGCGGATGGCTTCGATAACCTTGATGCGCGCTGCGGCGCCCGCACAAAGTTCTGCAATACCGCGCATGAGGCGAATGTCGCGTTCTCCATATTTCCCTGGGGTATAGCTCTGAACTGATAAAAGCCCAATCAAGCGATTTTCCCAGACGAGCGGGGCAAACACACTGGAACGGGAAATGCGCTCTTTGCAACCAAACATGGACAGGTCAGTTTTGAGTTGAGCCCCTTTGCGATTAACCAGCGTTGTTTTAAGGTCGCGCATAAATGGGTTGTGTTTGCTGAATTTGTTTATCCTGCCGGGTTCGAATTTGACCGGCTTTTTTGCGCCTTCTGGGGTGTCTTCTTCATAGATGCTGATAAATTCGTTTTTATCATCGTGGAACATGGTGAATAGAAAAGCCTCATGGCGAAAGGTTTTGCTGAATTCCTCCGCCAGAAAAGAGCCCATAGTTTTGAAATCAAGTATAGTGGTCAAACCTTCTGCGATGCGTTGAAGCGCTTCGCGTTCCAGTTCCAGCCGTTTTCTATCCGAGATCTCGAATAATATCCCCAGAGAGCCGATGAGTTCCTCGCTGAAAGTGTCGCGGATGCCGACAGCGCAGTCCATGAGCCATTTATCTTCTTCTTCGGCGGTTTTGATGCGGTAATTAGCCACATAGCGCTTTGCGCCTTTGAGATGGACATGCTCTTCGCACGGCTCGGCAATAACGCAATATTCGGGTTCGAAGATTTCGCGCTCCAAAATCATGGCGTTGAATTTGGGACAGGTCAGACCTTTGGTGGGGATGCCAAGGAGTTTTTCGCCGTCTTCTTCAAAAAACTCATACGTCATATTGGAATATTTGAAAAAATAAGCGATGCCTTTGGCGTTGCTGATTGCCTGATGATACATCTGGCGGATTCGTTTTAATTCTTCTTCGGCTTTTTTACGCTCGGTAATATCTTCTGTGTGAACTGCCACAATGTTGGAAGGAACAAAGGTGTAAGTAACGTTGAGAAAGTGTTTTTCGCCTGTGTGAATAAAAACGTATTCAACAGGTTTTTGAAAACTGTTTTTGAAATTATAACAATATTCGATATCTTCAATCAATTCGGGCTTTTCTTTATACAAATCCCGCAAGCGAGCATTTCTGGCTTTTACTATAGTTCCGTGCGTGATAGTATAAGCCGCGTCGTTAAATTCTTTGAGAATGAAATCATCGCCGGACTTTTCCCAGATATAGGAAGGGGTAGGAATGCCTTTTATTGTGATGGTTGTAGGGAGTGTCTCCCCTGCTAAATGGTGCCGGCTGCGCTCGGTAATATCGAAAAATAACCCTTTTACTCCCGCGACTTTGCCCTGCCCATCAAAAATCGGTTCAAGATAAACATCAATAATTCTTCCGCCAACAGCGGCATAATAACGACCTGAATTGCCTTTCAGTGCGCTGAGATGGTGCTGGATGGTGGGATGGTTGATGTCGGATGATTTAATGAAATCCTGAAGTTTTATGCCGGGGCGGGCTTGTTCGATTCCTTCCATAACAATAAGCCCCTTGCCGGCAACATGGGTCATACACAGGTTTGCGTCCACCTTCCAATAAACAGAGTGCGTTTTATTGACGAGTTCATCAATGGCGTCGTCATTTTCCCAAAAGGCTTTGAGAATCTGTTTTTCAATATCTGCGGGAGGCAGTTTCTCGGAATCGTTCGCAAGGGATTTATTTTCTTTTTTTGTGTCTATGTTTTTTTTTGAAACTTTTGCCATGATTCGCCTCTCACGCAATTTGAAGAAGGGTGAGCAAAAACCCCATCAAATCATACACAGGACGTTAATAACTTTGCCAAAGATTAAGTTAGATTGTCCTACAAATTATAAATCCAGCGCAAGTGTTTTTATCTTAATAAGTATTCTTTATTTTTGTTGATTTGAAATTTGGGCTTGCATGGTTAAATGGGTTAAATATATCAGGGAAACATTTATTCGGCGGATAATTTAATTGAAATATTCCTTTCCGCAAATTTGAGGGGGTGTTGTATTATGGGGTTGGCAACTTTTGATTTTGAGAAACCGATTCTTGAAGTCGAGCGTCAGATTGAGGATTTGACGTCGCAGAAATCGAATCCTAAAATATCCCGGAAGATAACCGAACTGGAGAAATCGCTCCATGAGTTAAAAGTTCAGATATACGGCAACCTGACGCCTTGGCAGCGGGTTCAGCTGGCGCGCCACATGGCTCGCCCTCATTCGCTGGATTTCATCAAGGCGATCTTTACTAATTGGACGGAGGTTCACGGCGACCGCAACTTTTCGGACGATAAGGCGGTGGTCACGGGTTTCGGGCATTTTGGGGAGCGTCCGGTTGCTATTATTGGTCAGCAAAAAGGCAAGGACACAAAGGAAAATCTCGCCCGTAATTTCGGCATGATGCATCCGGAGGGATACCGCAAGGCGATGCGCCTGATGCGCACGGGGGAAAAATTCAATCTGCCGATCATCATTTTTATTGATACGCCGGGCGCTTATCCGGGCATTGGCGCGGAGGAGCGCGGACAGGCGGAAGCCATCGCGCGCAACATCCGCGATATGTTCACCATCGAAGTTCCCATCATAGTGATTATCATCGGCGAGGGCGCCAGCGGCGGCGCGCTCGGCATCGGCGTCGGCGATGTTGTGCTGATGCTGGAAAACGCTTGGTATTGCGTCATCTCGCCGGAAGGTTGCGCCTCCATTCTTTGGCGAGATCGAGCCATGGCGGCGCGTTCCGCTGAGGCGCTTAAACTGACTGCGACGGATCTTTTGGATTTGAAGGTGATTGACGAAACGATTCCCGAACCGCTGGGCGGCGCCCACCGAGATCCCGCCGCAACATACGAAAACGTCCGCGCTTATATCGCCAAATACCTCGAGCGTCTTACCCCCCTCCCCGTTCCGGACTTGCTCAACCAGCGCGCCCTCAAATACAGGGAGATGGGCGTCTTTGTGGAAGATACAAAGGAGTAAAAATGTCAGATATCGGAACTCGTTACGAACCGTCGGAGATTGAAACCCGATGGTATGCCGAGTGGGAAAACTGCGGGTATTTCCATGCCGATGAAACCGCACAAAAACCTCCCTTTACCATTGTGATCCCCCCGCCTAATATTACCGGCATTCTCCACATGGGGCACGGGCTCAACAACACGCTTCAGGATGTGCTTATCCGACGCAAAAGGATGCAAGGTTTTTCCACGCTCTGGGTTCCGGGAACCGACCATGCCGGCATAGCCACGCAAAACGTTGTTGAGCGCGAATTGAAAAAAGAGCACAAGCGCAAAGAGGACCTGGGGCGCGAGGCTTTTTTGGAAAGGGTCTGGCAGTGGCGCAAGGAAAAAGGCGGAGCAATCATCCAACAGCTCAAACGGCTCGGTTGCAGCTGCGACTGGGAGCGCACGCGTTTCACATTGGACGAAGGGCTTTCCCGCGCCGTCCGCACCGTGTTCAAAAAATTGTATGATGAAGGGCTTGTCTATAAAGGCAGCTACATCATCAACTGGTGCCCGCGCTGCCACACCGCCCTTGCCGATGACGAGGTGGATTATAAGGACACCAAAGGACATCTTTGGTATATCAAATATCCGGTGAAGGATATGCCCGGGCGTTTTTGCACGGTAGCGACAACGCGTCCGGAAACTATGCTTGGCGACACGGGCGTGGCGGTGAATCCGGATGATGAGCGTTACAAAGACCTTGTGGGAAAGGAAGCCATTCTCCCATTCTTAAACCGTCCTTTGCGCATCTTTGCCGATTCAATGGTGGACAAGGAATTCGGCACCGGCATGGTGAAGGTGACGCCAGCGCACGACCCTAACGATTATGCCATGGGCAAAAAGCACCATCTGCCCGAAATAAATATTATGCATCCGGACGGGCGCATCAATGAGAACGGCGGTCCTTACAGCGGCATGCTCCGCTACGACTGCCGCAAGATGATTGTGAGCGACCTTGAGGCGGCGGGTCTCCTTGAAAAAACGGAAGACTATCATCACAGCGTGGGGCATTGCTACCGATGCGACACGACAATCGAGCCGTATGTGTCCGAGCAGTGGTTTGTGCGGATGAAAGACCTTGCGGCGCCCGCCATTGAGGCGGTGGAACAAGGGCGCACGCGCTTTGTCCCGCCCTCGTGGCAGAATACTTATTTCCATTGGATGCGCAACGTGCGCGACTGGTGTATCTCGCGGCAGCTTTGGTGGGGACACCGCATCCCCGCATGGACTTGCGGCGATTGCGGCAATATCGAGGTGACGGCAGAGGGCGCGCCGGATAAATGCTCCAAATGCGGCAGCGCTAACCTAACGCAAGACCCTGATGTGCTCGACACGTGGTTCTCCTCGGCTCTTTGGCCCTTTTCCACGCTCGGCTGGCCTGAAAAGACAAAAGACCTTGATGTGTTCTATCCGACAAGCGTGCTTGTGACTGCGCATGAGATTCTTTTCTTCTGGGTTGCCCGCATGATAATGATGGGCATCAAGTTTATGAATGATGTTCCGTTCCGCGATGTTTACATCCATGCGATGGTCTTTGATGAAAAAACGAAAAAGAAGATGAGCAAATCGCTGGGCAATGTGATAGATCCGCTTGAGATGATTGAGAAATACGGGGCGGACGCTTTGCGGATGACGCTTTGCGCTTATGCCATCAAGGGGCGCAATCTATATCTTTCCGAAGAGCGGTTCATGGGCTACCGCAACTTTATGAACAAACTCTGGAACGCCTCGCGCTTCATCCTTGCCAATACAGAAGACTTGACGGCAGATGAATTGGCGGCGGGTCTGGATGAAGAACTCCTTACGGCGCAGGATCGCTGGATACTTTCTCTCTTTGCGAAAACGGCGCGCGATGTGGACGCCGCCTTTGACGACTACAATTTTGATCAGGCGGTCAACATACTTTATCATTTTATCTGGCATCAGTATTGCGACTGGTTCATCGAATTCAGCAAGCAGGTGTTGCACAACAAAGATGAGGCGGTATCAAAGCAGCGCAAGAACACGCAGCGCATTTTGATATTCCTGTTGGAAGGCACGCTCCGCCTGCTTCATCCGATAATCCCCTTTCTCACGGAGGAAATCTGGCAGAAGTTAAAAGGGCGTTATGGGACGCCGGCAAATCAGCCAAAAGGATTGGCGGCTCATTTTGTTTCGTATATTGCGCATCCTTCCATCATGGTCGCTCCATGGCAGCAAACGATTACGGAACGATTTATTGACGAAGCGGTGGAAAAAGAGATCGGGCTTGTGCAGGAGACGATTTACACGGTGCGGAATATCCGCGGCGAGATGAACGTTCCTCCCGGCGCTGCTACCGATATTTTCATCAGCGGCGAAGAGACGGCGGCGCTTGATTCATTGAGGAAGAACACGCCTCTCATGGCAAGCCTGCTGAATATCAAATCGTTGAATATCGGCGACGCGCCGCCGGCAGGCTCGTTCACATCGTCCGCTGTGGTTCAGGGCATCACGGTCGCGGTTGTGCTGCCGGATGATTTGCGCCGCGAGGAGGCAAAGCGGCTGCAAAAAGAGCTGGAAAAGGTTTTGAAAGAGTTGGCGAGTCTGGAAGCGAAAATATCCAACGAGGGTTACATCAGCAAGGCGCCGGCGGATGTTGTGGCAAAGACCCGCGAGCGCCTTGAGCACGCCCGCGCCGAGAGAAAACATATCGAGGAGCGGATTGCAGAAGCCGCTTCTTTTGCGCGCTGCACTTGATAGGAACTGCGCGGCGGCGGTATCGCGCCGGCGGGGTTGAGCGCTTGCTGCCGCGAGGCAATGGCGAGCGCGGCGCATTTTCTATTATCTCTCAAAAGGAAATATCATGCCTTACTTTCCCCCCAATCAACCAGATTTCAATTTTTTGCGCCATCTTGAAATCATCTCATGGGAACCGCATGCTCATATCACGAGCGAGGAACTGAAATACTACGTTGCGCATATCAATCCAAAGGGCAAACCGGACGGCTGGTTTTATGATTCGTTTCTGATAGTCAGCGGTCGCGCGCCTTCTGGCAATATGCTCTATTATGATTTCAATATGGGGACAACGCGCTGCGGCGGGGGCGATTTCTTTGCCGTCCCGTCGTCCAATCCGGCGACCGTCAAAGACTGGTCAGATTATCTGGACGGTTTTTTCAGCAAGGACGGACTTGTGGCGCGGCTTGATGAGTGCATTGCAGGCATGAAAACGGCGATGAAAGGTGCGCCGCCTTTCAAGCGCAATCTTGTCATCAGCGTCCCTTATCCGCATCACAATCAGGCGCGTTTTGGAAAGGCGGGCGGCGGAAAGACCGAGTTAAACTTTTCCATCATCGGGCAGAACTTGATGCATGCAAGCGAGCAGCGGCTGGAAGCCTGCCGTTGGCTTGCGGACGAAGCGGTTGCTCGTTTCAAAAAAGGAAAGTTTGCTAATCTGAATCTTTTGGGATTTTACTGGATTTATGAATCGCTTCATTATTCGTGGGATGTGGACGACCATTGGGTTATCAAGGAATTTTACAAACATTTACGCAGCCGCGGGATGCGTTTTTTCTGGATACCTTTTTTCAGCACATACAATATCACCATCATGAGCAACTCGCGTGATTTATATTTTGATTGCGCCTTTTTGCAGCCGAACCATATTTTTTATCCTTGGCTAAAAGATGTGCAAACGGCGGCGGATGCGGCGCGGGCGCGCGGCGGCGGGATTGAGATGGAGTATTATTTGGAGATTGATCAAACTGTCGGCGTCGGCAAAGAAAAATACAAGCGCGTCAAAAATTATCTGGATGGCGGGGTGAAATTCGGCTATATGAAAGACTCCGCATGCGCATGGTTCACCGGCATGAACGACATGCACCGGATGGCGCGCCACCCGGATCCGCGCGAGCGGAATGTGTATGATGATTTTTATCGGTTTGCCATTGGGGAGTATGGCGCGGGGTAATCTCCCGTATTATTCATTTATTTCAATTTTTTCTTCCAGCATAAGCAGTTCATCGCGATAGCGGGCGGCTTTTTCAAATTCAAGTTTGCGCGCCGCTTCAAACATCTTTTCCTTCAGCGTTTCGATATGCTTTGCCATTTTGACGGGGTCTTTGAACTCCGCTTTGGGCAGGGTTTTATCATCCAGCGGAACGGTGACGTAATCTTTTTCATAGATGCTTTCAAGGATGTCTGTGATGGCTTTTTTGATAGTGGCGGGCGTGAGTCCGTGTTCTTTGTTGAATTTATTCTGGATGGCGCGGCGGCGGTTGGTCTCCTCGATGGTCATGCGCATAGAATCCGTTACCGTGTCGCCGTAGAGGATAACCGTTCCTTCCACGTTGCGCGCGGCGCGTCCACAAACTTGTATGAGCGAGCGGGTAGAACGCAGAAATCCTTCTTTATCCGCATCGAGCACCGCCACGAGCGAAACCTCCGGCAAATCGAGCCCTTCGCGGAGGAGATTGATTCCGATGAGGACATCGAATTCGCCTTTGCGCAGGTCGCGCAGCAGTTTGGTGCGTTCGATGGTGTCAATCTCCGAGTGCATATATTTTGCGCGGACGCCCAACTCGCAATAGTAATCCGTAAGCTCCTCCGACATGCGTTTTGTGAGGGCGGTGACAAGGACGCGGAATCCCGCTTCCGTGCGTTTTCTGATTTCGCCGAGGAGGTCGTCCACCTGATTGGATGCGGGGCGGACGATGATTTCGGGGTCTATGAGTCCCGTGGGGCGAATGACTTGCTCCACAACAACTCCGCCGGATTTTTTTATTTCATAATCAGCAGGCGTGGCGGAAACGAATACTACTTGATTCCAACGGCGTTCAAATTCATCAAATTTCAAAGGGCGGTTATCCAGTGCGGAGGGCAGGCGGAATCCATAATCCACAAGCGTCTGCTTGCGCGAGCGGTCGCCCTTGAACATCCCGTGCGCCTGCGGGATGGAAAGGTGGCTTTCGTCAATGAAGAGCAGGTAATCCTGCGGGAAGAAATCGAGGAGCGTAAAGGGCGGCTCGCCGGCGTTTCTGCCTGTGAGGTGGCGCGAATAATTTTCGATGCCGGAGCAATAACCTATTTCCTCTATCATTTCAAGGTCGAACATCGTGCGTTGTTCAAGACGCTGGGCTTCAAGGAGTTTATTGGCGGCGCGGAATTCTTGCAGACGTTCGCGGAGTTCGCTGCGGATTGCCTCGACGGCGCGCTCCAGTTTGGGGCGGGCAATGACGTAGTGCGATGTGGGAAAGATTGCCACGCGCGGAAGGGGGCGTTCTTTTTTGCCTAAAAGCGGGTCAATTTCCCATATACTTTCGATGCGGTCTCCAAAGAATTCAAAACGCAGGGCGACTTTATTTTCATAAGCGGGGAAGACGTCCACTACATCGCCCCGCACGCGGAATGTGCCGCGGAAAAAGTCTATATCGTTGCGCGCGTATTGCAATTCCACAAGGCGGCGCATGAGTTTGTTGCGTTCGATGCGGGAATCTTTTTCCAGAAAAAGCACCATTTCGCGGTAGTCATCCGGCGAGCCGATGCCATAGATGCAGGAGATGCTGGCGACAATAATCACATCGCGGCGTTCAAGAAGATTTTTTGTTGCGGCAAGGCGCATTTTATCCAGTTCCTCGTTGATGGCGGAATCTTTTTCAATGTAGGTGTCTGTAACGGGGAGATACGCCTCCGGCTGGTAGTAGTCGTAGTAGCTGACAAAGTATTGCACGGCATTTTGGGGAAAGAGGTCTTTGAATTCGCGGAAGAGTTGCGCGGCGAGGATTTTATTGGGAGCAAGCACAAGGGCGGGGCGCCCGCATCGGGCAATGACATTTGCCATAGTGAACGTCTTGCCGCTGCCCGTCACGCCGAGGAGTGTTTGGAAACGTTCGTTTTTTTCGATTCCCGCCGAGATTTTATCTATGGCGGCAGGCTGATCTCCTTGCGGCGCGTATTCGGTTGTAAGAATAAATTCAGTCATCGGCAAAAATCTAAAAATTGAAATTAGTATGCAGTTGACATATTAAGGGAAGATAGACTTGCATAATGGATTATGATGAGTAAAGAAAACTTTTCAAAGCCTGAATTCAGCATTGTGATTCCGAATTGGAACGGAGCGGAGTTTGCGGCGCGGGGGATATCTTCGCTGCTTATCTCGGCGCGCGCTTATGGCAAGCCTTTTGAGATGATTGTAGTGGACGACGCCTCAACCGACGCCGCGCCGCGCATCATCGCCGAGACCTTCCCCGATATCCATCTTTTGCGCAATGAACAAAACAAAGGCTTTGGCGCAAGCGTGAACAGGGGCGTTGCCGCGGCAAAGGCGCCGATTATTGTTCTGGCGAATAACGACATTGTGGCAAAAGAGGATTTCATACGGCGGCTTTTGGAGCATTTTGAAAACGACAAAGAAAAAAAACTCTTCGGCGTCAGCGCCCGCACGGTGAACTGGTTAGACGGCTCGCCCAATCATCTCAACATGACCGCACATTTTTCCCGCGGGTTGATTGAACTGGATTATGCCGATTCGCTCGAAGCAGCGCCGACCCTTTTTGCGCAAGGCGGCGCATGCGCTTTGCGCAAAGATGTGTTTGCGCATCTGGGAGGGTTCGACCCGCTTTATAAGCCCGGCTACTGGGAGGATTACGACCTTTCATATCGCGCCGCAAAATCGGGATATAATCTGCTTTA
Source organism: candidate division BRC1 bacterium ADurb.Bin183 (assembly GCA_002070185.1). Taxonomy (GTDB): domain Bacteria; phylum Sumerlaeota; class Sumerlaeia; order MWCT01; family MWCT01; genus MWCT01. The sequence continues at coordinate 53,758 of MWCT01000014.1, read as the reverse complement.
TGAACCGCGCGCGCTCGCCTATCACTTGGGCAAAGGTTCGATGATTAAGGCGCTAGGCAGCAAGGGGTTGAATAATATCAACGCCCGCAATTATTTCTTTTTCACATGGCTGAACCTGTCGGATATCCCGCTCCTGACGCAACACTTCCTCATGCTTCCGTTTCATCTTTTAGGGGAAGTTGCCTCGGGAAAACCCCTGCGTTTAACGAAGGGTTTTTTCAAAGCTGCGGCGCAATTTTTGCCCCTTATGAGCGCAAGGCGAAAACGCGCCCGCCCTTTTAAAGTATCAGACTCCCGATTGCTACATTAATCCCAGTTTGTTTAGGAGACGATAGAGGAAACTCTTTCGAAGGCGGGAGAGGTAAACTTCTTGGCGCTCCATTGCCTCGCGCAGACGGCGCTCCTCTTTTTCCTGAAAGGCGATTATCTCTTCCATCTGGCGAATATAGCGCGTGACTATGATGGGGCTGATTGCCGCAGGGTCGGAAAGCAATCCAAGCATCTGCTCAGCCATGGATAGGACAAGTTCATTGAGCGCGCGGAGTTTTTGCAAAACGGCTTTTTCATCGGCGGCGGGGACATCGGGCGCAACCGGCGGATGCCCCGCCTTATCAGCCACAAGGATGTGGCGATAGGCGGGCTCGGCATCGTCATCCGCCGCCCAAAAGCGATTGAAGCCAAGGTTGAGCGCTGGTTTTATGGGCGAAAGCATTGGCAGGACTTCCATGAGAATCTGCGCCGATTCCATAATGAACCATGAAAGCGAAGAGCCATTGGGCAAGATGCCGACCGCCGCGCCGCCCATTTCTAATATCGCTTGGGTCTCTTCCAAATCCGGCAGGACGTTTGAAATATGTTCAGCCAGCCATTGGTTGGGTTTTCCGAAACATTTCTGATGCAAGGTGTTGATGCTCTCCTCAACAAACGACGCGCACGGCGATTGGAACGGCGCGCCAAGTATTATCCAGCGGCGGCTCACGCGCAGCATCTCGACTATCGCAACCGCGCGCCTTTCCGGCGGAATATGCTCAAGGGTGTCTGATGAAATGACAATATCAAATTTGCCGTCCTGAAAAGGGAGGGCATCCGCCGAGCCGGACACATAATCTGGACGATTGCAGACGGGTTTGTCCAAAATGGTCATCTTAAAATCGGGAAACGCCGTTAAGAGCGAATCAGTCAATGCGCCCGGATAACCGCCCACATCAAGGATGCTTGCGCCCTTGCCCGCGTTCAACATTCCCACAATGCGATGAAAGGCGCTAAACCGTTGAAAGACGTCGAAACTCAAAAGTTCAAGAGGGCGGGCTGCCTGAGGAGCGGCGATGTGAATGCTGGCAGGGCGGGTTTTGGAGACGGCGGGCGCGCCAAGCGCGGCAGGCGCGTCAGGCGCAGGCTTGGGAGCGGGGCGTGGTATCGGTTTTGTTTTTTGCCTTTTACCTTTATTTTTTTTGCCCATTACTTTGCCTGATAGATCCAGTAATGATAAACATGGAACGGCGCGCGGCTTTCCGGATGATGGACGATGCGAATTTGGCATTGTTCCTCTCTGATGAGGGAAGCGGGGATATCAAGAAACGGCTCCTGCCATTCGCCCTTTTTCTCATCCGCAGCTTCAAGATTGCCCGCGCGTTCGCCGTTAATAAAGACCTCCGCCAAGGCGGAACGTTCCGCCTCCACGCGAGCGATGAGACGCGCAGGCGCGCCGGGCGCTAAGCGAACCGTGAATATCTGCGACTCTGTCAAGTCGCGACCGCCGTCGGCAATTAGCCGACCGCCCGATTCGGCTAAGAAAACGAAATTGCGCGGGTTGGGAAATTTCCATCCCGTTGGTCGCTCCGCCGCCTCGCGCGCCACAAAACGATGCGCCGCCTCCTGCGCCAGATCCGCCACATCCAGCTGGTCGGAAAGTATCATGCCTTCCGGCGGATTCAACGGCAGTTCGCCTTTGCGAATAAATGACCAGTCCTGACGATAGATAACAAAATCATTGGACATGGTGGTCATGTTTTTCTGCAAAGTGGCGTTATAGAGCGGCTGCCCCAGCAGATTATTTTCCGCCCAGACGAACGGGAAAGTTACGATGTAATCGGGCAGTTGGTCATCGGCAAGGTGTTCGAGACGTTCATAAGCGGAACCGAAGCCCTGGCGCCAGTGGCGCGCTTGATTCGGCGTGGTCAGCCCCACAAAATCATAAACCCTCCGCTCGCTAAAATATCCGATAACGCCGGTATCCGTCACGCCAATCACAGCGTCCGGAGGGGTATTGTCTTTAATCCACCAGGACATGCGGCGGTGCTGCTGAAAGATATCGTTGCAGTTTTCGCCATAGATATATGCCCAGTAAATAAGGGAAGGCAAAAGGAGAAGGGAGAAAATCCACCCCGCAATGCGGAAAACCCTTGCGCTGTGCGCCTCAAAAAATTTTGCAGACTCATATAGCCCCAAGGAGGCGAGGACAAGAAAAAATGATTGGAACGGCACAAGATATCGGAAGAAATGAACGGGAACAACCTCCGAAATAGTGACAGAGGCGAGCCCCGCCAAAAGGCAGAGCGCCATCAAAAGCGTTGGACCGAATTGACCGTTCGCCCGTTCCCTTGCTCCGCTGACAGCCGCGCCAAGCACGGATAAAAGCAAAAACCCCGGCGGAAAAATCATAAAGGGATAAAGCGCTCCGGTCGGGAACATCGGGAAGAACGCCCAGTCGGGAAAATAATTATTGGAAAGGTTGCCATAATATCCCGCAAAGATATAGGCGAAGTTATCGGCAAGGCGGGCAAGCCGCTCCCATGCGGTGTAATAGGGCGCGCTCCAGATGCTTTTTGCAACAACACCCGATGTGGAAAAGCCGCCTGTTGCCAACCGCACAAGCAACATATAAATCGCAAAAGGCAAAAGAGAAAGAACCAGCTTCAAAGAACGGCTGCCATGAATTCCCCAAGCCCTCGGCAGGATATAAATCAGCGCCGTAATCAGGATGATAAACCCCTCCGGTCTCGTAAGCGCCGCCAGCATCAGAAAGAAAAACGCCAACCCGACCTGTCCGCCGCGGCGCTCCACCCACCATCGCACGATATAATACATCCCCGCCGCAAGGAGGAGTCCAAAGAGCCCGGTCTCCATTCCCGAAAGATGGCTCCATGCCAGATGTCCGTTCAAAAGGAACAGCAGGGCTGCCAGCATCCCCACGCGTTCATGGGCAATGATGCGCCCGCTCAGATAAATAAGATAGGCGGTCATGCAAAAGCAAAAGACGCCGAAGGCAAAGGCGACGGGTATGATGGCAGCGCCTTTGACGCCGATGACAAAAAAAGGCGATAAAAGGAGGGGGTAAAGAATGCTTGTGGAGCCGGTTGAAAAACCGCCGCGGTCTGTATATTCGAATAAATGCCCCTGAGCCAGACGGCGGGCGTATTGGAAATGAATATAGGAATCATCCAGCGGAAAAACGGCATGCCCCCGCGTAATGCCTATCATGGCTGCGCCGAATATACCGGACACCGCCATTGCCAATAAGGCAAAAAGCGCAAACCGCCTCCCGCCGTTGTCTCTGATTAATCCATTCATATTATTTATTCACACAGAGAACGCGCGGACGCAAGCCGCGCATTCTCCGCATGAAAGCCGAAATGATGGGCGACGTATTTACAGAAGCAGTGTCTGAATTTTGACTTTCATCACATCCTTCGGGCTCAGACCGACCAGCCTCTCGACCTCTTGTCCGTTCTTAAAAAAGATAACTGTGGGAACGCTCATGATGCCGTATTTCCCCGCGGTATTGCGGCAGTTATCCACATTGACCGCGCCGATTTTCACCTGCCCTTCAAACTCGTCAACCAACTGCTCCATAATCGGTTCCAGCGCGCGGCAAGGCGGACACCAGGTTGCCCCAAAATCCACGACGGCGGGCAGCTGCGATTCGATTATCTCTTTCTGAAAGTTTTCATCCGTAATCTCAACAGGATGTCCCATACTTATACCTCCTTGTTCGTAAATAAAAAGCCCATTCAAGGCATGAATGACATCTCTTGCGACGAGCGAGCCTCGCGAACGGACGCCATTATTTAATCAATAAACGTAATGATATAGTATTGCCTACTTTTGCGCGCAAGAGGAAAAAGAGTTTTTTGAAATTTCTTTCAGTTGCTCGAGCCTTTCGATTCTTTCGCAAATAAAATTATTCTCTTGACGTTGCTATTTCTTATGAATATCTTTCTTCTTTATATTTTAACGTCAAGCAAGGAGGATGAAAAACATGAAAAAAGTATTGCTCGCTATTCTCGTGGCGACGCTGCTGGCGGGGTGCGCTTATCTGCCGGCAAAAACAAATCTGGGGCAGGTGGCAAAGGATACTGGTATGAAAAACATTACGACCGGCGACGGCACGTTCGAAAATTACACTGCCACAGGCTATCATGAGGGCACGGAAGTCGGTATCGCATTGGGGCTCCCATTCATCGGGAAATTCATGGAACTCTATCCCGTTCAGAGCAACGAAAAGCTTCTTGAGGAAGTTGCTAAATCCGCCAAAGAAGATGGCGCCAATGCGATGATTAATGTTACGCCTCACAAAGAATTTTACATGGGCTTTCCTTTCTTCTTCCTTGGAATCTATGTTGATTCCGCCAAAGGAACAGGCATTGACGTCAAATAGTTAAAAAGATAAGGCGCGGAAGATTGATCCTAATGGGAGCAAGTATCCGCGCCTCTTTTTTTTATATGGCATTAAAACAGCCGAATCTATTTTTTCTCCGATTCTTTCTTTTTTCTATCCGCCGCTTCATACCTGCGTCCATAAATCCAGATGAGTTCAGACAGCCGATTGCGGATTTCGCCGTTTAACTTGCCTGGCAGGAACCGCCATGACCAGTTGCCGTCGGGCTTGCCGGGGAAATTCATCCGCCCTTCGCTGCCCAGTCCCAACACATCCTGCAGCGGGACAATTGCCGTATGCGCCACAGAAGAAAAGGCAAGGCGGAGCATATCCCAGTGGACCTCATGACCGTCCGTCGCCAGATATCGGCGGACAAAATCCCGCTCTTTGTCTGTTGCGGAATTCCAATACCAACCCAGCGCGGTGTCGTTATCATGCGTGCCGGAATAAACCACGCAGTTGGGTATGAAATTATGGGGCAGGTATTGGTCTGAGGGATCGCCGCCAAAGGCGAATTGCAGGACTTTCATTCCGGGGAATTCAAAGGCATCGCGCAGCTCTTCGACGGGCGGCGTGATGACGCCGAGGTCTTCCGCAATGATGGGGACATCGCCGACTGTTCCGCGGATGGTCTGGAAGAATTCGCTCCCCGGCGCCTTGACCCAGCGTCCGTTGACAGCCGTCTTCTCCCCTGCTGGAACTTCCCAATACGCCTCAAAGCCGCGAAAGTGATCCAGACGTATAATATCCACCATTTCCAGATTGGCGCGGATTCGAGCCACCCACCAGCGGAAACCGTCGCGTTTCATCGCATCCCAGCGGTAGAGGGGATTGCCCCAGAGCTGACCGGTTTGGCTGAAATAATCCGGCGGCACGCCCGCCACAACGTTCGGATTTCTGTTCTCATCCAGATGGAAGAGTTCCGGATGCGCCCAGACGTCCGCGCTGTCATAAGCGACAAAGATGGGGATATCGCCGATGATGCGGACGCCTTTGCGATTGGCGTATTGTTTGAGCGCCTTCCATTGTTTGAAAAAGAGATATTGCGTGAACTTTTGCGCTTGGACTAACGGAGCATGTTCTTGAGCGGCGCGCCAGAGGGCGTCCGGCTGGCGGCGCATCAAATCCCTGTCCCATGAATTCCAGGCCAAGCCAAAGATTTCCTTAAGCGCCATGAATAGGGCAAAATCATCAAGCCACAATGCTTGAACGCGGCAGAATTCATCAAAGGCATTTTTAAGCGCGGCATCCGCGCCGGATTTGAACCCCTCCCAAGCCATCGCAAGCAGCTGCTTGCGAAACTGTATAACAGGACCATATTCCACATGATTATCAGGGAACGGCGGCGCCGACGCGATATCTTTTGGTGAGAGCAACCCTTCCTCGGCAAGGAGTTCGGGGCTGATAAGCATGGGATTGCCCGCAAATGCGGAGAAACAGGCATAGGGCGAATCGCCAAATCCAGTCGGACCCAACGGCATCAATTGCCACAAGCCAACTCCGGTATCAGCAAGGAAATCAACAAAACGGTAAGCCTCCCTGCCCAAATCGCCCATGCCGCAACGCCCCGGAAGCGAGGTCGGGTGCATCAAAATACCCGCAGAACGCAAAAATTTCAAGGTCTCTTCCTCCGTCATCTAATGGTGAATAGAACTATTAATTGAGAAAAAAGATGTTCAACCAGATTTTTTTTGATTTTAAAGAACTGATCTGCTCCCCATTGGTTAGGCCAAACCGAGTGCAAAATAAGGTGGAACACCAAGGGGATGTTGGGGGGAACTGGGGGGCAAAGCCCCACTGTCAGTCATAGGTGGTAAAGCAATTCGTCCTTCTGACAATGCAGAATCGCCCATTGCCATTCCTTCCCAAACATCAACCATAACTCTACTTGCCAACTCTCCCGGCTGGCAACACTTTTCCTCCTTTATCGTGCAAAAATATTTTTCCACCGGATATACGTTCCCCAACCCCTGATGCGGTCGCTTCTCATTGTAAAACAGGAAATATACCTCCAGTCCCTTTCTCAGGTCCGATACACTTTCATAATCGTGAAGATACACGCATTCCTGTTTCACGCTGCGCCAGAGCCGCTCCACAAAAATGTTGTCAAAGTAGCAACCCTGTCCGTCCATGCTGCTCTTGACGCCTTTCTCCAGCAGTATCCCCGTAAACGCTTCGCCCGTGAATTGCGAGCCTTGGTCGGTATTGAATATTTCCGGCCTTCCATAATCCTCCAGGGCATCTTTCAAAGCCTCCACGCAGAAAGACTCATTCATTGTGTTCGATAGCCGCCACGACAAAACATAACGGCTGTGCCAGTCCATTACAGCCACGAGATAACAAAAGCCATGGCTTAGCCGGATGTAGGTGATATCCGTGCACCAGACCTGATTTGGTCGCTCGATTTTCACCTCTCTCAATAGATAGGGATAAATCTTGTGAGTCGCGCCACGCCGACTGGTTTTCGGCTTCGGATAAATAGCATGGATGCCCATCTCCCGCATGAGCCGCCGAATCTTCTTTTTGTTGATAGACAGTCCATGATCCCTTTTCAGCGCCTCTGTCATCCGGCGCACGCCGTAGAAAGGATACTTCGTGTATATTTCGTCGATCAGTCGCCTGAGGGGGTTATCTTTCAACTCGTCCCTGACCGGTTTGTAGTAATAACTGGCGCGGGAAAGCCCCAGAAGATCGCACTGACGCCCCACAGACAGGTCCTTGTTTTCCGGTTCGATCATGGCGCGAAGCTCCTCAATCGGACAGTCCAGTCTTTTTTTTTAACCAGTCAACCTCGACCTGAAGTTGTCCTATCTGGCGATAGAGTCGGTCTGTCAGGGCGATGCTCTGCTTCTGCTCACGGGCAGATTTATGTTTGAAGGCTTCACCCAGTTGCTCCAGTGCCTGCTTTTTCCAGCTCGACACCTGGTTGGGATGCACTTCGAATTCGCTGGCGATCTCGGCGATGGTTTTCTGCTCGCGCAAGGCTTCTATCGCCACTTTCGATTTGAATTCCGCGCTAAAACGACGACGATCTTTCATGATTTTTGCTCCTTCCCAAAACACTGTTAAGGATCATATTATCCACCTTAACCCGTTGTCCAGTTTTTGGGGAGCATTTCAGGCAATATTCCCGTTTATCTGCCGCTTGGCTTGAGCTTGAAGAACCGGACAGAATAGACCGCAAGTTAATGGGCGGAAAAACAATAAAAGAAATTTCTTCTTTTCCAAGCAAATTATTGCAAAAAGCTATTGATGAAATAAGAAAATCCGATGAAAAAAGAGCAAGAGAGGTCACGTCTTTTTATGCGGATTTATTAGGCTCTATTTCAAATGTTGCAAAAGTTGTTAGAAAAAATGGTTATGCTTGTTATGTGGTTGGGAATAGAAAGGTAAAGGGTATTGTTTTGCCTACTGACATTGCCGTAAAAGACTTTTTTGAAAACAATGGTTTTGATTACATAAATACGTTTATTCGTTCAATTCCAAATAAGCGCATGCCATCAAAAAACAGTCCTTCAAATGTAATCGGCGCCCATGATAATACGATGACGCAAGAATATATTATTGTCATGCGGCGCAAAAAATAGACGCTTTGATAATTTTTTTTAATTCTTTTATTCATAAAATTTTCCTTGCGCGGGGTTTTAGGGGTTGATAATTACCTTTCGCTTTTTCTTTGGGATTAACCCCAGAAAGGCAAAATTTTATTAAATCACACGCCGCTGGACGGCGCGGTGGTGTCCGCATGGGGCTTTTTTAGCCGCGCGCGGGTTGCCGCGCCGCAAGAAGGCGACGGAGGAAGAACCAAAATGGAAGAAAAGACGATGACTGAGTCGGTGACTATGAAGCAGCTGCTGGAGGCGGGTGTCCATTTCGGACATCAAAGCCGCCGGTGGAACCCTAAGATGGCGCGCTACATTTTCACAGAGCGCAACGGCATCTACATTATTGACCTAAAAAAGACGCTGCGGCTCCTGCGCGAGGCGATGAAGTTCGTCCGCGAAAACGTTGCCAAAGGCAAAAAAGTCCTTTTTGTCGGAACCAAAAAACAAGCGCGCGAATCCATCGAACAAGCCGCCAAAGAATGCGGCATGTATTATGTCAACAACCGCTGGCTGGGCGGCATGATGACCAATTTTTCAACGGTCAAAAAAAGTATCAACCGCCTTATCGAGTTGGAAAGGATGATTGAGGACGATACCATCAAGCGTTACACAAAAAAGGAAATCAGCCGTTTGGATAGCGAAAGAGAATCTTTGTCCAAAAACCTTGCCGGCGTTAAGAGCATGACAGATATCCCCGGCATCCTCTTTATTGTGGATCCGCACAAGGAGGAGATCGCCGTTCGCGAAGCCAAAAAACTTAACATTCCCGTCGTTGCCGTTGTGGATACCAACTGCGACCCCGACCCGATTGATTATGTTATCCCCGGAAATGACGACGCCATCCGCGCTATAAAGCTTATGGCAGACCAGATTAAACTTTCTTGCATCGAGGGATTGATGGAACATCAGGCAATCTCTGGGGTGAACGCCGAGGGCATCACACCGGAAATCGCCGCAACGCTGGGCATTCCTCTTCCGCCTGATGCAAAAACTGCGGCTCAACCCGTTCCTCCGGCGGAGAGCGTCCCAGCGGATGCCCCTGCTGATGAAGCGCAGGCTGAGCCGGTTGCCGCAGATTCTGAAGACGCGGGCAATTAATGACAGTTAGGATGCGGTTATTATCAAAATAATCTGCGTTCATCATTCCCTTAAACAAACTCAAAAAGGAGATATTTCGATGGTAGTTTCGATGGAACAGGTCAAAGAGCTGCGCGCCAAAACAGGCGCCGGGATTTTAGATTGTAAAAACGCGCTGGTGGAAACCGGCGGCGATTTGGAAAAAGCAGTTAAACTGCTCCGCGAGCAGGGCAAGGCAAAAGCGGATAAGAAGGCGCTCCGCACGGCGCGCGAAGGTCTTATCTTCTGCTACATCCATCCGCCGGGAAAACTCGGCGTGATGATTGAGATGAATTGCGAGACGGACTTTGTCGCCCGCAATGAAGAGTTTCAGCAATTGTGCAAGGATATCGCCATGCACATTGCCGCGGCGGCTCCCCGCTTTGTCACTCGCGAGGAAATCCCCGCGGATGTTTTGGAGCGCGAAAAGGAGATTTTTGCCAATCAGGCTCGCAACGAAGGCAAACCGGAGAGGGTCATTGAGAAAATCGTAGAAGGGCGCATCGCCAAATTTTACGAGGAATCCTGCTGCCTTGACCAGCCATTTGTCAAAGACCCCGACATAAAGGTGGGGGATTTAATCAAGGAAAAGATCGCCAAAACGGGCGAGAATATGGTGCTTCGGCGTTTTGCCCGTTTCGTGGTCGGCGAAGAGTAATCCGTTAACACGCGCGGTCATAATAATGGGGCGGCGCAACATCGCTGAAACCAGGAGGGCAAAAAATGACCGGAAAACCAAAGTATCGCCGGGTCCTTTTGAAATTGAGCGGAGAGCTCATGAAAGGCGGTCACGACTTTGGATTTGACGAGGTTGCCATCAACGAGTTCGGCGATCAGATACTGGAAGTTAATCAATTAGGTGTTCAGGTGGCGCTGGTCGTGGGAGGCGGCAACATCTTCCGCGGCGGCGCCCCTTTTGCCGCTCATATGGATCGCACCACTGCGGATAACATCGGAATGCTGGCAACGCTCCTGAACGCTTTGATGTTGCAGGATGCCTTTGAAAAAAAGGGGATGCACATCCGCATCCTTTCCGCCATCCCCTCCCCCAATATAGCCGAGCCGTTCATCCGCCGCAAAGCGCTGGAGCATCTTAAAGCCGGACGCGTGGTTGTTTTTGCCTGCGGTACGGGCAGTCCTTTTTTCACAACAGACACGGCTGCCGCGCTCCGCGCAAACGAGATTGAGGCGGATGTTCTGCTCAAGGGAACAAAGGTGCGGGGTGTTTTTTCCACAGATCCGCAAAAAGACCCGGAAGCCCAGTTTTTTAAATCTATCACATACAGCGAAGTTCTGAAAAGAAATCTTCAGGTGATGGACACCGCCGCTTTTGCCATGTGCCGCGACAATAACATGCCTATTATCGTTTATGACGCCACAAAAAGGGACAGCCTCCGCCGCGTTGTCATGGGCGAGGAGGTTGGAACACTGGTCCACGGCGAGTAGTTTGGTATTGACTAAAGAAAGAGGCATCCTTCAAGGTAAAAGACGAACAACGCGCAAGAACATAATTCAGGCGAAAAGGAGAAGGGTTTATGTTAAAAGAACTTTATCGCAAGACTGAAGAGGAAATGAAGACCGCTCTGGGGGCGCTGGAAAAAGAGTTTTCCACCATCCGCACAGGGCGCGCCACGCCCGCTGTTCTTGATACGATTGTCGTTGATGCTTATGGAAGCAAAGTTCCCATCAAACAAGTGGCGTCCATCAGCATCCCAGATCCCAAAACGATTGTTATTCAACCGTGGGACAAATCCACCATCTCCCCTATAGAAAAAGCCATTCTTGCCGCCAATTTGGGGTTCACGCCCACCAATGACGGGCGCGTAGTGCGCATCATCATTCCCGCGCTCACCGAAGAGCGCCGCAAGGAATATGTCAAACTCGCCAAGCAGATGTCGGAATCCGCGCGCGTGGCTATCCGCAACTCCCGCCGCAAACATAAAGACGAGATTAAAAATCTTGAAAAAGAGCGCCAAATCGGCGAGGATGAGATGCATAAAGATATTGAAAAAATTCAGGAAATGACAGATAAGTATATTGCCAAAGTGGACAGCCTTCTTGTCGAAAAAGAAAACGAGATTATGAAAGTCTGATTTCATGATTTTCGGATAAATCATTCGCCTCAGGCGGATTAGAGCATCAATCGAATGTCTAATGCTTTATGGGTTCACCCGAACAGGAACTTCTGAAAAAGATAGACTTTGACCGGCTGCCGCAGCATGTGGCAATCATCATGGACGGCAATGGACGCTGGGCGCGCCGGCATGGTTTAAGAAGCCGCACACAGGGGCACCGAGCCGGAATCGAATCCGTCCGCGCCGCCTCCCGAACCGCCGCCGAATTGGGCATGAAGGCGCTGACGTTATACGCCTTTTCGGAGGAAAATTGGTCTCGCTCCAAAACCGAAGTTTCCACCCTTATGTCCCTTTTGCGCCGTTTTCTTAAAGATGAGATTCCCGAGCTTATGCAAAATAACATCCGCCTTGTGGCATCTGGGCGTCTCTTTCGCCTGCCGGATGATTGCCGCAGGCAACTCGAAGAAACAAAACGCATTACGGGGGCGAATTCCGGATTGGTTCTGAATCTTGCTTTAAGCTACGGCGGCAGGGCGGAGATTGTGGACGCCGCGCGGCAGATTGCGGAAGAAACGGTTTCCGGCAGGCTTAAGCCAAAGGATATTGACGAGGCGGCTTTTACCCGGCGGCTTTATCTTCCCGAGCTGCCGGATCCGGATCTTATCATCCGCACCAGCGGCGAACGGCGCATTAGCAATTTTCTTTTGTGGCAGGCGGCATACGCCGAGTTTCATTTTACGGAAGTTTTATGGCCTGATTTTAGGAAACGCGATTTCCTTTTGGCTATTTTAGATTACCAGCAGCGCGAACGGCGCTTTGGGAAAACCTAAAGATTGTGTGAATCGGTCCTATGGCAGTTCCCCGAACGATAACCGGTCTTATTATGGCTGGGGTGATTTTTTTTGCCATCTTTGTCCCATGGCTTGCGTGGGTTCTGTATTTATTCCTTGCCGCATCCGCAATTATCGGAGTCTCCGAATATTATAAACTTGCCGAGCGCGCCGGCGTCAAGGCAAATAAGCCTCTTCTTTTTCTGGCAACCTCGGCTTTATTGGCGGATGCTTATTTTGCCAATCTGGCGCATTTTCCCCATGTTATTATTTTATCACTTGCCATGACAGCGGCAATCTATGTTTTGACGGTTGACTTTGCGGGGAGCCTTGCCGGCGGCTCCGCCACGCTTTTCGGGGCGCTTTGGGCTGGGCTGCCCATGGCGCTGGGGATTACAATATTAAACCAGAAGAATGGCAATTTTATTTTAGGGACACTCTTTGCGATTAATTTCATGACGGATATCGGCGCTTATATTATTGGATGCAATTTAGGGCGGCATAAACTTTGTCCGCGCCTCAGCCCCAAAAAAACAATCGAGGGTTCCATCGGCGGGCTTGTGTTTGCCCAGTTGGGCGCGCTTTTTTGCTGGTTTATTCTGGGCGTCATAAAAACGCCCCTGTTCACAATCGGCGAACTTTTTTCGCTGGCAGTTTTATTCGGCGTGACAGGTCAGATTGGCGACCTTGTGGAAAGCGGCTACAAGAGGGACGCGGGCGTTAAGAATTCCGGCAACATTCTCCACGGTCATGGCGGGATATTGGATCGCATGGACAGCCTTATTTTTTCCCTGCCGCTTTTGTATCTTTACCTGCTGTTTTTCCCCCGATAGTGTAAGCGCGCATTTGTTCCGCAAGGGCATAAGCCTCCTGCGAGGCGCTATTCGCCCCAGCCTCCGCATAATATTTTCCGATGCGAAACTGGACGGCATAATCCACCGGGTAAAAAGAGGAAAGGGCGTCCAATTCATCGAGCGCCGCTTTGCGTTTGCCCAGATTCATATATGCGCGAAAAAGAAAAAGCCTGATTTCCACACTGCCCGGACAATTGGATTTTCCCGCTTCCAACAGCGACGCCAAACTTTTTTGTTCTTTTATCAAATCAAGGAAATGACCATATTCCATGTAGATGGATTCTGCGTGGGGATTCCAATGAATGGCGCGCAGATATGCCGCCTTGACATAGGCGCTTGAACTTTTTTGCAAAGAGGGCAGGGCGCGAAGGTGTTTGGCATAGGCAAGGTGGACTTCCGGGTGGCAGGGAAAAAGCCGCGCCGCCAAGTTCGCTCTTCTGCCAAAGGCGGGACTTTCCAATTCGTTTGTCGTTCTGAAATGAATCAGACTCGATGCGATGAACGGAATCGCCTGAAAGACAAGAAGCGTTAAAATAAGCATCGCTGCAATGATTACGAATATTTTGCGCGCCCGGCGCGAATGGGATTTGTGAGAAGCGGGCTGGCGTGCATCGCCGCCATCCCCGCGCGTCATGCCCCAAAGTATTCCGCAGAGGGGCAATATCATATAAAGTCCGGCGGGGGTTGACAGAATCGGCGAGAAAAAGCCGCTCATAAAAATTAAAAATAGCAAAAAGGCGCCGCTCCAAAAAAATACATACCATGCCTTTGATGCCGGCGAAGGCATGTTCCCCAAACCATTAACAACAGCGTAGAATAATACGGCAAAAAACAGGCACCAGAGAAAGGCTCCGATGAAGCCGAACTCCGCCAGTATCACCCCGTAACTGCTCCGGAAGGCAGGCGGATTACGATCCGGCATGGGGAGATATTTAAAGGCATAAAGAGGCAAAGAGCCCAGACCGCAACCCTGAAGCGGTTTTTCCGCCAGCGCCGCCGATGCCATCTTTTCCCCGCGATAAAAAGCGGTGCGCCTGCCCTGCGGCATCCAGATATCCTTATGCCCGCCGCGCCATGTCAGGAAAATAAACGCCGCGAGAAATAAATAAAAAAGGGGAATCATCGCCTCATGGCGTTTTGCCAGAATCCCGCCGCTTGCATAAAAAAGAAAAAACCCGCTGAGAATAAACGGAAGAATCTCCAGAACGCGAAAGGGCGTCCGCGAGAGCGCCGCATTTGCACAGGCATGGATGAATATCAGAAAAAGGATTATTTCCGGCGCGCTGAAAGGCAGACGCATTTTTTTGCCGTAAAAAACATTCGCCAAAAACGCCATCAAAAAGAGCGCAAGCGTCAAAACGTGGATTAAAAATCCCCATGCCGGTCTTGCCGGCTGCCATAGTATCAAAGTGAGGGCAAGGGCGCAGAAAAATGCTATCGCTGCCAGCGCCTCGCACGCCGCCGCAAGGATATTGAGCATCCCGGAACGTTTCAATCTGACGCCCTCCTGATAAAAACATCAAAAATACCCAAGAGCTCTTTTCGTCCCGCTCCCGTCTTCGACGAATATGGAATAAGTTGAATTGTTTCCGGCGGATTCAGGATTTGGCGAATCGCGCGCAACTGATTGTTGAGGGCGTTGCGCGAGAGTTTATCCGCCTTGGTGACCGCAAGAATATAAGGCACGCCATGCTGGTTCAGAAAATTCAAAAGAGTTTTATCCTCCTCCGAGGGAATTCGCCGCGCGTCAAGGATAAATACCAGCAGGCAAAGGCGGGGATTGCCCACAAGGTAGCGTTCAATCATGGGACCCCAAGACGCCCGAACCTTGAGCGGCGTTTTGGCATAACCGTAGCCGGGCAGGTCCACAAAAAAATAAGATTCGTTGATGATGAAAAAGTTGATGGTCTGGGTGCGCCCCGGCGTGCCGCTAACACGCGCCAGATGTTTTCGGTTGGCGAGCGAATTAATGAGGCTGGACTTGCCCACATTAGAGCGTCCAGCAAAGGCAATATGAGGCATGTCCTCCTGAGGGTACCCCTCCGGCTTGACGGCGCTCTTCACAAATTCAGCGGATTTGATAATCATATTTTACTCTACCCAGAATTCTGGGGGCGTCTGCAAAAATTCCCGCAAGGGAATGCCTTGCGCGCCCGTCAAAAGTTTTCGCTTTACGGGAAAGATTCGGCAGAAAGTCTCCATTCCCGGAAGGCTGATACGTCTCCTGCTGCTTTTGACTTCGATGGCGGCAAGTTCTCTGCCGCGGCTTAAAATGAAATCCACCTCGCGATTTCCCTCTCGCCAATAAAAAAGTTCCATTGCTGTTCCATGAATGCCATTGGCAAGATGCGCCCCAACAGATGTTTCAATCAACCTTCCCCAAAATTCTGCATCGCGTTGAGCCTTTTCATAAGAAAGATTGGACAAGGCTGACATGAGGGCGGTGTTCAGGGCAAGGAATTTGGGGCTGGAGGCGCGCTGGCGCACTCGCTCTCCCGCATATTTCGGAAGACCGCGCAGCATCCCTACCTGACCCAGCAATTCAAGATAATGGGCAAGCGTGGTGGTGTTGCCTGCATCCTGAATCTGACCCAGCATCTTTTGATACGAGAGTATCTGACTCGAATAGAGGCAGCCAAGTTCAAAGAGGCGTCTGAGTATTTCGGGTTTATGGACTCTGTGGATGAGAAGGAGGTCGCGCGCAATGGTTGTTTCAACCAGCGAATCGAGGATATACCGCCGCCAGCGCTCGTGTTCTTCAATCAAAGGCGCCGCACCGGGATAGCCGCCGTAAAATAAATATTGTTCGAGAGTCCAGCCAAACGCCTCGCGCATTTCTGAGAAAGTCCAGTGAACGGCTTGTATCATCTCAAAACGACCAGCAAGCGTTTCGGAAAGCCCCTTGCGGACGAGAAGCGGCGAGGAGCCGAGAAGGAGGATTTTAAGCGGCGTTTCACTCAGGGTATCCTCATCCCAAAGCCTTTTTACGGTTTCCGACCAGCCGGATATTTTCTGAATTTCATCCAGAATCAAAATAGCATTTTCGCTTCGACGTTCTCCGCGAAGGATAGAACGACCGGTTTCCCATTGCTGTTCAATCCATACTCTGTCCTTAAGAGCCGGTTCATCCGCCGAGGCATAAAGGCAGGGAAAGGATATTTTTTTCATAACCTGTTGTGCGAGCGTGGTTTTGCCGGTTTGTCGCGGACCGGCAAGAACCTGAATAAATCTTCGAGGTTCTTCCATCCGTTTTTTGAGTATTTGCAATATTGGGCGTTCAAACATGATATTTAACTCACTATGTTGAGTAATTTTACTCAGTATAATGAGATGTTTAATTTGGGGAGGTTTGGCTTGTCAACGGAAAACGCAAATCTGGCGGCGATGGCGGATGGAGTTTTTCAAACCGCTTGTCGCTTTTAATCTGCAGACGCAGCTGGTCGGGCGCGTCGCGCAGGGCGATTTGATACTCTTGCCGCGCTTCGTCCATTTTCCCTTGTTTGAGAAGCGTCTCCGCCAAATTAAGCCGGGCGGTGATATGCCCCTCATAAATCACGAGCGCGCGGCGGTAGGCTTTTTCCGCCATATCGAACTTGTCCAATTTTTCATAACATGCGCCCAGATTATTCCATCCTGCGGCATAATCAGGGTGCTGCTCGAGCAGCTCCGAGAAAACATTCATCGCCGATTCAATCTCGCCTTTTTTGTAAAGCGTCTCGCCCAGATTGTTCAGGGCATCGTCGTAATTCGGATCGAGAAAGATTGCGCGCCGGTATTCTTTTTCCGCAAGGTCGAGTTCGCCTTTTTCGAGCAGGCAATTCCCCACGCTCCAAAAATCGCGGGAATAATTTGCGGGCCTGACATGAAACCAGTCCGGCAGCGATAAGCCGACGAGAATAAAAAGGGCTGCCATTGCGCCGATAAACGTTCCGCGTTCTTGTTCATTGGCGGCGTCCCACATGGCGGTGAGGGCATAAGCCGCTGCGGGAATGAGCGTGGTCATGATGGGGGCGCAGAAGCGGTCGCTCACAAAAAAAAGCACGACTCCCGCCGTGTATGTCAGGGCAAATAGCGTAAGGAGTTGCGCGCCGGAATCCCCCCTCCGCGCCATGGCGAAATAAATCCCGACCAGCCCCAGCGAACCGATAATGGCAAACGGCAAAAAGATAAGAAATATTTTCAAGATATGCGAATACTGCGCCACAAAATAAATGTTTTTATTATTTTTAATTTCGACATTGCCAAAAAAAAGCGCCAACTTTTTTGCCATGAGTTTTGCCCAGTCCAGCGGATTGTTCAATATCCAGTGAACCGCCCGTTCCGACCAGTAACGGTTGACTTCCGCGGCGTTCAGCGTCCTGCCGAGCTGCGCCTGTGCCTTTGCCTTTGCAAACATTTCAACGGAATCTTGATATCTGCCGAAGTGATACATCCGTTGCGGGGTGCTTGCGGTAAAGCCGTCCGCATCGGGGTTATTGCCGATGTGAAAATTGATGCCGCCAAAAGAAGCAATCGGCACAAAACAGCGTCCGGCTTTGTAATTGTGAATAGCGGCGGGCGCAATGAGGCAGACCATCGCCGCAAGAATAACGCCCAACCTAAAAAGGAGGTCTCCAAAGGAATCCCGATTCCGATGCCATTTTATAGCCAGATAAATGAATAGAATCGGCGCAAAGAGCAAAATGTTGGGGCGCGCCACAGCGGATAGCCCCAGCAGAGCGCCAAGGACGAGACCGTTTTTCAGAGAGGGCGTCTCCAGCGTCCGAAGCGCCTGAATCAGGATGAGGGGATAGAAAAGAAATTGGAGAAAGATGTCCAGCATCTCCCCTTCAAAATAAAAAAATGGGGCATAGACGGCTGCCAGAATTCCCGCAATCCGCGCCTCTCTCTGCGAGAATATTCGCCGTGTGAGAAAATAAACGGCGATTACCGCGCCTGCGCCGACGAGGTGTTGAGCCAAGCGGATAAAAAAGTAATCCACACCGAAAATTCTGATAAATCCGCCCAAAAGGTAAGAATAAAGCGGGGCGCGGAAGAAGGCATCGTGGCGAAGCCAGCGCCCCATAGCAACGTCCCGAGCCCAGTTCAAATGATAAAGTTCATCCAGAAACGGCGCGCCGAAATAAGGGCTGGCGCTCATCTCCCAAAGATAAATGATTCGCACAACCAGTGCGCCAAGAAAAAGAAATATCAGGAATTTTTTTTCTTTTGTGTTCAATTTGGTTTTTGAATTTATTCCTCCCAAGCTTCAAACCGTCGAAACTGTTTATAACTCCGCAAGTCATCTCCATCCTTTTTTTACGGCTTGGCGCTTTGAGGGGATAAATCACACAACTCGCTTTCTTGCATAACGTCCCTCAAAATCAATAACGGGAAAATCAAAAAAAGGCTGCCGGCATGTTTATAGATAAAATCTTTTTGCGTTATGGCACCCGAATTTGTGTCCGGCTTTTCTTTGATAATCTCCATAGCAACTTCGCCGCCTTGCCGCCTTATTATTTGGAATAATCCAACGTTCCGCCCCCGCATTGCAAGGAAGATTTATTCATATCTCCAGCGTCTGCAAGGCGGCGTCTATGCGCCCGAAAGGCGGCATGATGTAAACGCCATCCACCATAGGCTTTGCTTCGCGCAGAGACTCGCGGGCGATATTGATTCCTTCCATTCGGGCGGCTTCTTTGGTATCCGCGCGGCGCATTCTTTCTCTGATGGCTTCCGGTATTTGCATCCCCGGCACTTCGTTGTGTAAAAACTCCGCGTTGCGATAGCTGGAAAGAGGCAGGATTCCGACCAAAAGGGGAATTCGAAAAGGCTCTATGCGTTTGAGAAAATTTTCAAGAAGGCGCACTTCATAAACGGGCTGTGTGAGGGCGTATCGCGCGCCGTTTTCCACTTTTTTTTCAAAACGGCGCACCTCCTCATCTATGTCCAGAGCGCCCGGATTGGCGCCCACGCCGATGAAAAGGGAGGTCTGTCCTTTGATGGGATTGCCCGCAAGGTCGAGCCCTGTATTTAGATTGCGGGCGATTTTTGTAAGTCCGATGGAATCCACATCAAAAACCGCCGTTGCAAAAGGATAGTCGCCCATCTTGGGCGGATCGCCTGTGACAATAAGGATGTTATAGAGTCCAAGCGCGTTTGCTCCAATCAGGTCGGACTGCATCCCCAAAAGGTTGCGGTCGCGGCAGCAGTAATGCACAATCGTCTCCATGCCCGAATCTTCGCGAATGAGGAGGGCAAGCGCCGTCGGGTTCATACGCGCTGTGGCGCGCGGACCATCGGCAATATTAACGGCATCCACGTTTGCCTTACGGAGTTTTTTTGCCGATTCCACAATACCCGCAGGGTCGGTGCCCGCCGGGGGATCAAGTTCAACGCTCACGACGAATTTTTTTTCGGCGATTTTACGAGCGAAGACGGATGGCGATGGAAGTTCCGGACGCGCCTGCGCCTTTTCCGGCTTTTCCTCCACGCGGACTTGCTCGACGATGCGGCTCGGCACAAGCGCTCGAACGGCGGCGCGGATGGCGCGTGTGTGGGCGGGCGTGGAACCGCAGCAGGAGCCGACAATATTAACGCCGGTCTGAATCATGCGCTTGGCAAACTCCGCCATATATTCCGGCGTGGCAAGGTAGATGCAGCGTCCTTCGACTTTTTGCGGCGCGCCGGCATTGGGCTGAGCGGAAAGGGGAAGATTTGTCGCCGGACGAGCCATGCGGACGGCTTCCAGCATATCCGCAGGACCAACGCTGCAATTGAATCCCACCGCCTGAACAGGCAGAGCGGATAGTTCAACGACCGTCTGTTCGGGCTTTTCACCTGTGAATATTTCCAGATTTTCTGAAAGGGTCATCTGAGCCAGAATGGGAATGTCGCTTGAGACTTTTCGGACGCCCGACACCGCAATTTTCAGAGTGGGCAGGTGGCTGAATGTTTCAAGGATAATCAAATCCACACCGTTTTCTATGAGAGCGGTTGCCTGCTCAATATAAATCTGTTGTGCTTCTTGCGGGGGAACGGGACCCATAGGCTCTAAGAGTTTGCCCAATGGACCGATGGAGCCTGCCACAAAGACGTCTTTTCCCGCCGCTTTTTTGGCAATTTTCACCCCTGCGGCGTTGATGTCGGATGTTTGCTCGCCGAGACCATGCGGGGTAAGTTTGAGACGGTTTGCGCCAAAGGTGTTGGTTTCGATAATATCGGCGCCGGCAAGTATATATTCCTTGTGAATTTTTTCTATAAGGTCGGGCTTGGAAAGGTTGAGATTTTCAAAGCATTGATTGATATAGACGCCGCTGGTATATATCATGGTTCCCATGGCGCCGTCGCAGACCAGAATTCTATTATGAGCCGATTCAACAAAGGATTTCATCATAGGTTTTTCGTCCCTTTTGGATTATTGCGCCTCTTCGTTCGTAATCAGCAAATCAGCCGGAAATTTCCATGAGGCGTTTTGCGCTGGCTTTGCCCGCCGAGGATGCCTCGTCCAGCTGGAGGCATTTATTAAGGAAGAATTTTTCCGCTTGGAGGTCTTTCACATCGCGGGCTGTTGTCGCCAACTGCCAAAGGAGATTTTGTTGTGTATAGGTCTGGCGCGCCAGCCGCTGTGTCAATTCAGGCAGCCGCGAGATAATTTTTAACTGTGTTTGAATTTTTTCCGCATCTTTTCTGCGTGTGTAAAGTTCAAGAAGTTTCATGCGGGGCTGCGGATCCAAGGGGTTGATAGAGATATGTTCGAGCAAGAATTTTTCATAATCCTCGGGGCGATTCAGGTTGGTGAAGTGGGCTTCAATTCTGTTGGAATATTGCTCGTTGGCGGGGTCGGATTCAAAGAGTTGTTTAAGATAAACGAGGGCTTCCTCGTCGTCTTTGAGTCTTTCCGCAAGGTACACCATTGCCTGTTTGTATTCAATTTTATGGGGATTTTTCTGAGATAATGTGCGATAAACGTCGCGCGCTTTTTCATATTCTTCTGCCATGATGAGTTTTTTGCCATACATATCCTGAACGGCTTCTTTGTTGGACATCCGCGCGGCGATTTTGAACTCTTGCAGCGAAACGCGGCTGTGATTTTCCGCCTCCCGCAAAAGAACGGCTTTGGGGGAATTTTCGTTTTCGATATCCATGCTATCTATGGACATCTCCCTGAGCGCCTGATTCTTTTTTTTCTGGGCAAGCGAATCGTTAACTACGCCGAGGTTGAAATGAATTTCGGAATATTCTGGGGCGTATTTTTGAAGCTCCTGGTATGTTTTAAGGGAGTTTTCCATATCCCCTAAAGAGTTATAGGAATGCGCCATTTTGTAATAGGTTGTGATAAAGGTTGGGTTATAGGAAAGGGATCTCTTGTAATAATCAATAGCAAGATTGTAAACTTCCGTGCCCCGTTTAGCAAAAGCCTTGATGCGATTTTGAGTAGCCTCGCTTGAATCCATTTCCGCTTGAGCCTTGTCGCTAAGCTCTTTCATGGCGTCCATGTATTGCTCACCCACGGTAGCCATGATTAAACCGTTATTATGTAATTTGGCGGCGATGAAATAGCGGATGCCGTATCGGGCGCTGAAAAAGATAATCGGCAAAAGCAGGACGGCAAGGGCGAACATCAGTGTGGAAACCGCCGGTTTGGGGATGGGGATAAAGCTCCCCCGTCTGGGTTTGCCGGCAGCCTCCGATTCGCAATCCTCCCGCGCCACATCATAGACTCCGAATCCAATGCCTAAAAGAACCCAAAGGTTCATGCCGTTTGCCGCCCATCGGCTGTTGGGCGAGAAGAGATTGGTCAGATACAAACCAAATGCGCCGCACATGATACCCATGATGCAAACGCGGAGTTCTCCATTTTTTGATTTTTTAAGCAGCTTTAATCCCCAGCCAAAGAAAATAAAGAGAAATGTTATGTAACACAAAAATCCGGCAAGTCCGTTTTCAGCCAAAAGGTCAAGGAAGCGGTTATGCGAAGAAAGGGTGACGTTGCTGATATCGTGGAGGTGATAATCCGGGCTGCGGTAGCGGGGAAATAAGATACGAAAACTGGCGGGTCCGCAACCGATGAGAACGCTCCGCCAGTTGATGGGCGGGTTTTCCACCTCATACCAGTTTTGTGGACCGGGACCATAAAGGAACATATCCCACGCGCCCTTCCAGATAATGGCGCGGGAGGCAACGCTGCGATGGACGGTCTTGAATTTTTCGGGTCCGGTATCCATTGTGAAGAGCCCCAGAGTAATGGCAATAGTGGCAAGCCCGGCAATCCAGATGCCCAGATGGGGGATGCGGATTTCTTTAAACTTTGCGTATAATTTGTAAAGGATGTAGAAAGCGGCGGCTGCGGCTATAATCGCCCCCAAGCTTGCCTTGGAATGCGTTAGATAGAGACAAACGCTCATCATAATGATGGCGAAAATGGCGGCATAGCGTCCAATGTGGCTTTTGGTTTCGATGATGGCATAGGCTGTGGAAAGAGGAAGCAGCATGACAAGGAACGCCGCATAAAACTGCCGGTTCAGGATGGTTCCAAACATTTCATCCTGAGATTGCATAAAGGTTTTGAAAAGGACGGACATGGGCGTTTGCCCTTGTCCTTCTCCATATAAAATATTATGAAGTACGCTAAAACCGCCTGAATAATGAAATAACCCAAAAAGCGCCGTTCCCAGCCCCAGCAAGGTGTAAATGAAAAAAGTTCGATGCACATCCCGTTTGGTTCTCATCAGACCAAAAAAGCAAAAGAAACCGCCCAAAACGGCGATGTTCAGCATCTGCTCAATCCAGCCAATCCATGTATAAGGCTTGCCCGCAATCAGCGTCCCCGGAAGCATCAATATGGCATAACCCGCCAGAGGAATCAAAGGCAGGACGGGGAAAAGGCGGACATATCCCAGACCGGCATAAATTAGATAGGCGCAAAAAAATAAAGGTCCGCAGAGAAAAAGCGCCGAGACTTTTATTTCATCCAGATTATTGGTATAAGGCGTAAAGGCGTAAATCACAAATGCCAGATACGCAAAGGCAAGGATGTTCAGCCAGAACACCGCCGAAGGCATCTCTTCTTGAGCCGAGCGCAGAAAACGTTTATAGGTCGTTGGGTTGCTCATGAATTTATTTCTCCTTATCCAACATAACCATGCGAATTTCTTTTTCAAGGGCGGCGATGATTTTGCGGAAATCCTCCACAAAAGAGGGCGCCACCCAGAACTCCACTATGGAACGCCGCGGGTCTTTGGTGCGGACAAACGCCACGCCCTCATACAAATCCATATAGCGGCAGAGGACGGCGATGTCCTCGCTTTCAACCCGCGCCTCCAAATAAACCGCCTCCCCCTCAAATGGGGGATAATGCGAAAATCGGTTGATATCCATCTCGTTTTTTCTAAAACACATTAACGGTAAATGGGGATAAACAAACCTTACCTTGAAGGCAATGGTTTTCTTAACAAAAATCTCCTCGCTCTTGGGCAGGTTTATTTTTTCACTTTATTGAAGAATCAAGGGCGCTTGACTTAAATATTGCTCACATGAAGGAATGCAGATTACCCCCAATACCCCAAAAGCGTTCTGCCTTGTTGTTACACTCAGTTTGGTCGAACCTCCCAGCCCGCTCGTTCCTTTTATTCGAATTCTTGCATTTTTAATCCTTGCAAAAGAATGAAACCTTCCTATATCCATTCGGTTGTTTTTTGACGCCAAAAGGAATCAAGGAGAATTTAATGATTAATCCAAATATCAGCATCACCGAGATCCCCAATGCCTTGAGCACAGATATTGATATGGCATCGCCAAAAGGGATTGTTCAAATTCTGCGCCAAACGGATACCCAGATTTTCAATGGCTGGGGGACTTTTGAGGGTTTGTGCGACCCTGAAATCCTCAGCCGTATTCGGCGCGCGGTGGATGAAACCGCCGCTATGTTCGCCGACAAGGGGCGCGTAAAAGTCATCATCTCCGGGGCGGGCACAAGCGGACGTCTTGCCATGTTTATTTCCCGCACCTTTAACCGCCTTGCCGCGCAGATAGGCATTGAGCCCTGTTTCCATTATCTCATTGCGGGGGGCGACTTGGCGCTCATCCGGGCGCAGGAAGGCGCCGAGGATGACCCTATCACAGCGCAAAAGGAACTTGCGGCAATTGCAAACAATGCCGACCGCGTTCTTTATATCGGCGTTACTTGCGGTTTTTCCGCTCCATATATCGCCGGTCAATTAGACTATGCCTCCGACCAGCCGAATTATTTCAGCATTCTTTTGGGGTTCAACCCCGCCGAGCTTTCCCGCAAGGTCAAGGTGGAAAACTGGGATAAAACTTTTGCGGACGTGGTGGAGAAAATCAAAGACCATCCTCGATGTGTCCTTGTTAATCCTGTTGTGGGACCGGAAGCCATCACCGGCTCGACGCGGTTGAAGGGCGGAAGCGCCACCAAACTGTTGCTTGAGGTCATTTTTACCGCCGCCTTTGTCAAAGCCAAATTGCTCTCGCCTAATTATCTGGCGCATACATTGAAATCCGAAGCATGGGATATGGATCGCCTGATTTTTGCCATGATTAGCCAGTATGAGACGACGCGCATTAATACGTATGCGCAGCGGGATGGCATTGCACGTCTGCTTGAACTCGGCGGGCTTGCCTTAAACTCCGAACGGCACATCTACTACATCGGACGCGATTCTTATGGCGTTTTGGGAACGGTGGACGCTTCCGAGTGTCCGCCCACATTTGGCGCCGCGTTCGAGGATGTGCGCGGATATGTGACAGGCGGATGGGGCGAACTTTTGAATAATCAAAAGGATTATTCCTTTGCCGGCGATGAGTATCATATCGGGCTTGACGATTTTATCAAAGAGAAGCTCCCCAATCTTTCGCCGGAAGACTTCGTCATCATTTTAGGCAAGGAGGAAACCATCAACTCTGTTAAAGGCGTGTTGGAAAAAATCAAGGCGATGGAGGCGAAGCTCGGCGCCGTGCTGATTAATCCGGTCTATAATGTTTTCCCCGGTTTTGATGCGGCGGTTCAGCTGCACATTGACCCCGCCGGTCTTGTGCTTTCCAACGAGACGCTGGGCGAATACGCCACAAAACTTGTCATCAACGCCATCACCACAGGGGCGCATATCATGGCGGGCAAGATTTATCAAAATCGCATGATTGACCTTAACATCTCAAATAACAAACTCTTTTACCGAACTATTAATATTATAAAAGATATTGTCAAAGCGGATGAAGAGACGGCTTTCATGAGCATGATGAAATCCATTTACCGCACGGACACGCCGACCGAGGAGCAATGCAAGGCGCCGGTATCCGCCCATATCAATAACGCCACATGGAAAAAGAAGATTGTCCCGAAGGCGCTCCTGATGTCAACGGGCAAATACAACTACGAACAGGCGTGCAAGGCGCTTGAGGAAACGCCAATTGTCCGCGCCATCATCGAAAAGATTTCAAAAGGTTAAAAATTTCATTCAAAAAGGGATTGACACTCAAAACCGATAATGGCTATTCACTTATTGTTTTTGTGCTGTTATTGAAAATTTATCGAAATTTTTCGGGGGTATGGCTCAGCTGGGAGAGCACTTGGCTGGCAGCCAAGGGGTCAGGGGTTCGAATCCCCTTACCTCCACCAATGCGAGGGGGCGGGTTAAAAACCGTCCCCTCTTGTTTTTTTACATTCTTTTTTTCGCAAGTTAATTCGTCGGAGTTGTAAACTCAAAACCTGAAATTGTGCCTCTGATGGGCACGCTTGGGACGGCATTCTGCGGAAAGATAGCGACCACTTTGGGCGATTCAAAACGAATGCCCGCCCTAAAGGAATAATGCGCGTTTTGAATGCTGTTCGGCAAACGGGCATCTAGCTCCCATTTGATGTTCTGCTTTTGATGGGACGTTGCATGGTCTGTGATTGTCCAAATACAATAATTGGCGGCGTTGGCAATATAAATATCTGTCAGGACAAAGGTCTTTCCCGCTGGAACATTATATATAACATAGCTGGATGATGGGCTGACTTCCGCATTGAAGCAAACCGACTGGATGGTGTTGGAACGACCTTCATTTTCTGGACCGACGGATTCGCGCCCGAGTTTGCCCATAGGGATGCTGCTGTCGTCAATATCCTTCCCATTTATAGAACCGGAGCGGAAGGCAAAAGGCACCGCGACCAGCCGGGCATCCGGCGAGAGGAGTTCAATATCGCTGGATATGTTTTTCTGAAACCAGACGCGCAGATAGATGATTTTATTTGCAAACAATTGGACGGGAATTGGGCTCATGCCCGCAACGCCGGCATCTCCGAGGCGCACATCAAAAAGCCCTTTAGACACTGCAAGCGTAACGCCTGCCAGCGGAACATTATCCGCTGTTTTGCCGGTTTGCGTTCCATCGTTTGACCAGAGAATCAGAGGTTTTGGCGTTGTGTTGTCTATAATGGCAAATCGAAAGATTGCCGAGCCTTCATAGCGGAGGTTGCCCTCGCGCAGCTGCCCTTGATAATGGATGATATTGGGAACGGAATCAGTCTGGGCAAAAACAGAAAGGGCGCAACTCAGACACAGCGCAAACGCAAGCACAACATTTCTCATAATTTGAACCTCCTTTTTTTGCGATTAGAATTACTCTATCCGCTATTTACGGCGCGCAAGGCAAGAATATTATGATTCTTCATTGACGCGGGCGGCGGAGGGACGTAGTTATTCGGATTATATATCGCATCAAAATGGGATGTTTCGGGTTGAGAAAAGCCGTCAAATTTCACGCCTTGTGTCTGCTGCTCATGCTCATTGCGGCGGGAGCGGCGGGGCAGGAGCCTTTTTCCGTCAAAACAAAAGATGGTCGCGTTCTTTCTTTAAATACCAAGACGGTCAAAAACGCGCCGCATATTCCGCTGCCCGACCTGAGCCGTTTTCTGGAACAGGCTATCGGCTACAAAACGGATTGGGATGAAACATTCGGCGTCCTGAAGATTACAAATGGCGCGGAAAACTTCAGCCTGTTTCTTGATAAAGCTGTCATTTTGCATAACACGCAAATCATGCATGGCACTCAATCGGTTTTGAATGAATCGGGGGAAATACTCATTCCGCTATCTTCTTTTCAGATGCTTGCCGAGATATGGGGGGAGTTTGCCATTCAGGGAGCGGCGGTTGCGACGCCTCCGCCTCCGCAGTCAACGCCCGCGCCTGCGCCGGCGTCAACTTCGGCGGCGGCAACATCGCCTTCCACAAAACCGCCTTCGGGCGGCGTTATGCGCGTTATCATAGATCCCGCAACGGAACCGTTCAAAAGCAAACGGATAGGCAACGAAAAAACCAAACCTATTGCCCGCGAGGAATGGACTCTTTCTCTTGCCCGCCGTTTGAAAGCCTCGCTTGAACAGGAAGGCGGCTTTGAGGCTGTCTTGACAACTGCAGAGGGGGAAAAGCCAACAATCGAAGAAAAGATAAAGCGGATAAATAACAGCTTGTCGGCGGCTCTTGTGGCGCTGCGGTTGGAAGAATCCGAATTCGAATCGTTAGGCGGCATCGAGGTTGTTGTGGCTTCCAGCGCCCTTGACATGACTGCGGATAAATCCAGAGCGGAACGGGGGCTTTCGGCGGGAGCGGCGGCGGTTTATATCCCGCGCCAGAGCGAAAGTCAAAATCTTGCGGCAGCCCTTGTCGAGGAACTGGAGCGCGCCACAGGCAGCCGAACGGGACCGGTTATGCCGTCGCCGGCTTACCTTTTGAAACGCGTTTCCATTCCAGCCGTGATAATCTCCTGCGGATATGTGAGCAACCCTTCGGACAATATCAACCTTGCCAAAGATAGTTATCAGGAAAGCATTGTCCGGGCAATAACTGACGCGCTCAAAAAGTTTAAGAATCTAAAAAAATGATTCTCTTGGCGATTTATTATTCCAGCGTGTCCAGATATTTATCCGCATACCAAGCGGCGGTGGCGCCGTCGCCTGCGGCGGAGACGACCTGACGGATGCTCTCGGCGCGCACATCTCCCGCGGCGTAGATGCCGGGCGCGTTTGTTTCCATTTTGATATTGACAATAATCTGACCTTCGCCGGTTTTTGAAATCATCTCCGGCACAAAGCCGGTATTCGGTTCATTGCCGACAAAAATGAAAACGCCTTCGGTCGGGAATACGCTTGTTTCGTTGGTTTTCTTATTCAATAACTCAACGCCGCTCACCTTCTGGTCGCCGACAATTTTCGTCACCACCGAATCCCAGATGAAACCGATTTTTTCATTGGCAAAGGCGCGCTCCTGCAAGATTTTTTCAGCGCGGAGCTCGCCGCGGCGGTGGACGATATGCAGCCGTTTGACAAACCGCGTCAGGAAAAGCGCTTCATCTATGGCGGTGTCGCCGCCGCCGACAACAACAATTTCTTTATCTCGATAAAGCATGGCATCGCACGTGCCGCAGTAGGAGACTCCCCTGCCGGAAAGTTCCGCTTCTCCGGGGACGTTGAGTTTTTTCCACGATGAGCCGGTTGCAATAATCAACGCCTTTGCGACAATTTCGCCTTTGTCTGTTCGCAGGATAATATCTTTCTTATCGCGTTCGATGCCCCGCGCCTCCTCCATTTCGATGGGGACGCCCAGATTGCGCGCCTGTTGAGCCATAAGGTCGGCGAGTTCCATTCCGCTTGAGCCTTTGGGAAAGCCGGGATAATTTTCTATCAGGGCGGTGAACATCACTTGACCGCCGGCGAGCGCCTTGTCCAAAATCATCGTCTTACGTCTGGCGCGGGCGGCATAAATAGCGGCGGCAAGACCGGCGGGACCGCCGCCGACAATCGCCACATCGAAATATCTTTTATCGGCGCACATTTTTTCTCCTCCGCAATTTGATTGACGGCACAACTCCCTATTCCATAAGGTAAAGTCAATGTTTTTCAAAATCGAGAGTTTGTATTTTTAATGAAATACTTGAGTGTTTATATATTGGTGTTTTGACGGATAAAAATCTCTCCACCAAAAAGGAATGTGAAATTATTGATGCTGTTAATAGGATTTGGAATTGGATAATTGGCATGAATAAAGATCGTGGGAAACACCAACTATAATAGAAATACGAATAAGATTCAAAAGGAAACAATACATGCAAAACAAAATAATGAGTCTAACTACTTTAGATGCATCAGACTATGAGATGATTGATTTAGATCGGCTTGTAATATTTTCTATTATTAAAATCGAATCGCTTGGATTAGATCTTTCGCTTGAGAATATTATAGTCGCAGCATTTAGACTTTTTCCTAAAAGGTTTTCATTGATAGGATATCCCGAATATCCTGACGCTACAAGAGTTGAGAAATGTTTATGGAGATGTAAAGGGAAGACAAGGCAATGGATTGGCGGAAAAACCCCTCATGGGTACCAGATTAATGAAAAGACAAGATTAATAGCAACACAAGTTGAAAAACAATTAACCCATGAACAAGTATTTTCAAAACAAAAAAACAAAACCCGTTTAAGAAGAAAAGAAAGCATCATCAAGGATATAAGAGAATCTCCAGCATACCAAAAATATATAAAACGAAATGAAGATTTAATTACAGAGTCTGATATGTGTTATTTGTTACAAGGAACGTTAGACACCCCTTCATACATTTTACAAAAAAATTTGGCTTTGATGAAAACTTTTACGGAAGAATTAGATGAAAAAGAATTACTCGATTTCCTAATGAAAATGGAAATAAAATTTAAAGATTTTCTTAATAAATAGATGTTGGGGGGGGAAAAATGAAAAGAGGGATAATTCAAGCTGATGATAGGCACACAGCAAGACGAATAAAAACCGCAATACAAGGAAGCGCTATACGCGCCTTAGTTGAATTAATAATAAATAGTGATGATAGTTATATTAGACTTGCGGAAAAAGGTATAAAAGGAAAAGGGATCATCGAAATCATTTATGAAAAAAAAGGATATTCAGGGAAGTTTGCAGTTCGTGATTATGCGGAGGGCATGACAGAAAAAGAAATTGAGAATAATTTTACAAAATATGGTTCTGCAACAAGTGGCATATTAAAAGGTCATAAAGTTCGAGGATATTTTGGACAAGGAGCAAAAGATGCATTAGCTGGAATGAAAAACGGGAAAATATGTAGTTTTAAAAATAACCAATTCATTGAATGTCGTGTATTTCTTGAAAACGGGAAACCTATGTACGAAATCGATGATCCCCAAAAAGCATCGGTTAAAATTAGAAAAATGCATGAGATCTATGAAAATGGAACAATTGCCTATTTTGAAGCGGAAAAAAAAGTTCCCCAATATGATACCGTCCACAAAGAAATTGCAAATAATTATCTTTTACGAAAATTATTGCAAAATGAAAACAGAAAAATATTTCTAATAGACAAAAATAGCGGAAAAAAAAGACGACTTAAAGTAACCCTTCCAGAAGGCAAGGAAATTTTATCTGATCGTTTCTTTATAAATTATGGAAATTATGGAGATTTTCAGATTGATATATCAATATATAGAGCAAATGTCGATTTGATTCAATCTGGTGATGATCGTGATGGTGGTTTATTATTGGTTGATGATGAAGATGCGGTATTAGGAATATCATTGTTTAAATATGAAAACGAACCGCTTGCAGCAAAATTTTTTGGTCAAATAAGAATTAATAATTTCAGAAAATTATTGGAGAATGAAGAACCTGTATTAAAAGAAGAGAGAGATGGTATCGATCTTAGACATGATTTTTGTCAGCAAATGGTAAAAAAGATTGAAGAATTTCTTGATTTAAAGATAAAAGAGGAGCGATTGCGAAAGCAAAAAGAGGATGAAAGCAAAATTGACCGCGAAGAATACAGAAGATACAAAAAAGCATTTAGCATTTTGAATGAAATAGCGGAAATTGAGGCAGAAGAAATTGAATCTTTGGGGCAGAATGTCTCAACCAAAATGGAGGATCCGCCGAATGGATTTATGATATATCCTTCATCTGCACAAATAACGGTTGGGAAAAAATATAGATTTGAATTACGCATAAACACAAATATCGTAAGGGTGATAGATTCTGGAATTAAAATAACAACAAGCAATCCCAAAATTATCAATATTACAAAAGAAATTAAATTTGACAAAGAAGATGAAAAAGGGATTATAAGTAAGTTTATTACAATAAAAGGTATAGAGGCTAATATTAGTGGTTCTGTCAACGCTTCTATTGAAGAACACCGTTGCGAATCAAAAGTATTTGTTGTTCCCGAAAAAGAGTTGCTATTAGAAGAAGGACTTGATTTTTACCCTTCCAATATAGTGTTAAAACCGCACCAACCTCGAAAAGTAGATTTATTCGTTTATATCAAAAAGATAACCGGAGGTAATATTATAACAATAAAGTCAAACAATTCCAATATAAATGTTTCTGTTGAACAAATAACTGTTGATGAATTTGATGCAGAAAAACATATAGCAAAATACCCTATTGATGTATGGGGTGAGGGTGTCGGGCAAGATGGAGAAGTTGTAGCTGAGTGTAATGAATCAATAGCTTTGTTGGGAGTTAAAATTAGAGATAAGCAAGAACGCGATCAAACAGATCGCAAAGGAATGTTTAGCGAACCGGAATTTGATGATGAGCCAGAGCCAAATGAAAGAATATCGTATAGCCATGAAACTGGAAAAGTAATTATTTATGAAAACTTTCCTTCAATCAGACATTATCTTGGTGATAAATGCAAATATAGGATGACTTTACCTTGTCAAATTTTATTGGCAGATTTATTAGCTGAAAAATGTTTTCTTGAAATAGCCAGAAAGAAAGTTGAAACAAGTGGTGCCGTGCTTAGTCCCGATGCCATTCCAATGAGAATCCAACGAGATGCAAATACTCTTTCTAAAAAATATGGTAAAAAGGTTCACGAATCTTTGGTTGATCAAAAACTTTTAAAAGATGCCTTATCGGATATCAATAAAGATTAACCTAAAATGATTAAACCAATAAAAATCACCATCATAATTCCTGCGTTTAATGAGGAGCGGAATATTCGCGACTGTCTTGAATCGGCAAAATGGGCGGATGAGGTGTTTGTCGTTGACTCGTTCAGCACCGATGGGACGCTTGAAATCGCCCGTTCTTTCGGCGCCCGTATCGTGCAGCATGAATATGTCAACTCCGCCGCGCAGAAAAATTGGGCGATTCCGCAGGCAACGCATCCATGGGTGATGATTCTGGATGCCGATGAGCGCATTCCGGTTGCGCTGCGCGATGAGATTTTGGAGATTTTATCCCGCGATGGCGGCGGTTGCGATGGTTTTCGCATTTACCGCATCAATCATTTCATGGGCAAACAGATTCGGCATTGCGGCTGGAACCGCGACCACGTTCTGCGTTTGTTCCGACGCGACAAAGGGCGCTACCTCGACCGCGAGGTTCACGCCGATGTGGTCATTGATGGGCGTGTGCGATTTTTGAAAAATAAACTGATGCATTTCACATTTGCTTCGATGGAGCAATTCCTGAAAAAAATGGATCGTTATACGGGCTGGGCGGCGGGCGACCGTGGTCGCCACACCAAAAAGGTTCGCTGGCGCCA
Source organism: candidate division BRC1 bacterium ADurb.Bin183 (assembly GCA_002070185.1). GTDB lineage: Bacteria > Sumerlaeota > Sumerlaeia > MWCT01 > MWCT01 > MWCT01. The sequence goes on along the minus strand of MWCT01000014.1, from coordinate 21,084 downwards.
TCTTGCCCTGCGTCCCGCGTTTCGGTTTTTTCGTCAGTATATTTTGCAACTTGGTTTTCTGGACGGCACAGAGGGTCTGATTCTGTGCCTTCTCGCCTCATATAGCGTTTTTCTCAAATATGCCAAACTCTACGAGCGTTTGAAGAACAAGCCATGACGGCGCATTACAAAAATATCGTGGTTCATCTGCCGAACTGGCTTGGGGATACGATGCTCGCGCTGCCTTTTTTGCATGGATTGCGGAGTGTTTTCCCCGATGCCAGAATCACGGCGGCAGGGCGGCTATGGGTATCGGATATTCTGCATCATTTTCCTCCGCTGGATGCTGTTGCATCAATCAGCTCCACATCGGGACTTATTAATTATTTGCGCGGCGAAAAGTTTGATTTGGGATTTTTACTGCCCAATTCATTCCGCACGGCGCTCGCTTTCAAGCTCGGCAGGGTGCCGGAACGGGCGGGCTACGCCCTTGATATGCGGGGCATTCTGCTCACACATCCGCTCAAACTGACAGATGCCATTATGCGCGAGTCTATGGTGGAATATTACATGCGTCTTTTAGAGCCTTTTGCCGACATATCAGAGATTCCGCGCATCATGAAGCTGTATCCGGACGAGGCGGATCGGGCGGAGGCAAGACGGGTTTTTCTTGAAAATGGATGGGATGGCTCAAGCAAGCTTGTGGGCGTCAATCCATTTGCCTTTCAATGGGATACCAAAAGATGGCTGCCGGAGCGATTTGCAGAAGTTGCGGATCGGCTTGCGGAAAGATATGGGGTTCGCTGCGTTTTTTCCAGCGTAGAAAAGGATCGTCCTCTGATGGAAAAAATCAAAGGCATGTGCCGGCGTCCAATAATTGACCTTGTGGGGAAGGTTCCGCTGAAAATCCTGCCCGCTTTCATGGAACATTTGTCGCTTTTTATCACTAACGATTCTGGTTTGATGCATGTGGCGGCGGCGGCGGACATTCCCATTGTCGCCGTTTTTGGCTCCACAGACTGGCAGCGAACTGCTCCGTGGTCGCAAAAGGCGACGCTCATCCGCCGCCAGCAGGATCATGAGCCTTGCATGAAACCGACCTGTTCGCGGGATTTTCGCTGCATGAATGATATTTCGGTTGATGAGGTTTTCAATGCGGCGGAAAAATATTTGTAATTGACAAAACGCTTTCCTTTTTTACGATTATCAGATTCTGTTATCCATTCAAATCCTTTTACAACCATATAATTTTTAGGAGCCCAGTATGAATACACCAAAATTCGCCGGACTCACAGAGTCTCAGGATGTATTGCAACAGATGTCCGCCGACCTCGGCGCGACGGAGTTCACCATCGTGGCAAACCCGTCCTATATCTACCGTCCTTATGATATTTACCCCATGCCGCCAAAAACGGTGAATCCCGTCCGCAAACTCGTCGCCATAGTCAAAGACATGGACGGCACAACCACCACGACCGAGGAACTCTGCGTTCATTCCCTCGAATACATGGTCGGCAAAATTTCCGGCAAAAAGGTGGAGCATGGCTGCCACGCTATCAACCGCAAAGAAGACCTCCCCCACATCATCGGCAACAGCACTACCAAGCATGTGGAATATCTTATTGAAAAATATCATGAAGGCATTGAAAGCGACGCCTTCCGCCATTCATGGTTCGACGCCGTTCTCTGGACGCTGACTGAGGGCAAGGATCCGGGACGGCGCGATGAGGTCATTGCGAATATCCAAAACTTTGGTCTGGGCGACATGTTGAAGGAGGACTCTGTCCGCAAATTCCTTTCCGCGCAAACATTCGATAAAAAAGAACGCGACTGGCTTTCCGCAGCCCTCCTCCATCTTTATCCCAATCTGCCGCGGCTGGAATCTTTTGCGGACACGGTCCGCGCCGCCATTGATATTTATTATCAACGCTACCATGAGATTTTAGGCTTGATTGCTCACGGGCGCGGCGATTCCATCTCGGCGAAGATTCTGGAAAAACCGGGGACACATTTGATAGAGCCAATGCCCGGCGTTGCCATTTTCCTTGCGGCAGTCAAAGGATGGCTTGGAGAGCATCTCTCCCTATTTGGCGAAGAATTAAAAGAACTGCTCAAACTCCGCCCAAAATCGGAAGCGTTGCCCTCCGAGGTGGAAAGGGGCATTGGACGCCTTGCAGGGCTGGGTCGCTGGCTGGCATTGCATCCATTGCAAGTCGCCATAGTCACATCATCCATCGAATATGAGGCGCGGATTGTGCTCACAGAAGTCTTTAAAATTTTATACAGGGACGCCGCCTCGTGGGACATTCCATCCGAGAAAAAAGAAATCATCCTTTCTCATTTCACTGAATTTTCCAAAACTTACGACGCGTTTATCACGGCGTCGGATTCATCGGAGATCCGCCTGAAACCGCATCCGGATTTATACAGCATCGCCATGCACCGCATGGGCGTCAAGCGGGAGCATTACAACGCCGTTGCAGGATTTGAAGATAGCGAATCGGGCGTGCGGGCGCTCCGCGCGTCGGGCATCGGGTTGTGTGTGGCGGTTCCCTTCCCTTTTACACAAGGGCACGACCTGACGGCGGCGGCGCACATCCTGCACGGCGGCTTGCCTGAAACGTTGCTCAAATATTCGCTCTTTCTGGAGCCTTCGCTGATTGAATAATACAAAAAATAGGATTCCAGAGTGGGTTGATTTGCTCCAATCATGCTGAGTTTTATCAGTATTATTCTTTTTGAATAGCGCCGGCAGATTCTAATGAGCGGCGATATTTTCCAGTCCGGAAGTCGGCGTTATGAGATTTGTATGCAATGCGGAAAACAACGTTCGCCTTTTTATCTGTTATTTGCTTTGACATACTCAAAATGGAAAACGTAAATCTCTTAAAGATTTGAGCGCAAAGAATGGGAGTTGTTTCGGCTCAATTCTATATCAATCATTTTATTCCAATGATTCGAATGGGGGAACGAAATGGCTGAAACATTGCAACCCGCCAAACCGGGAAGGTTGATGTCTCTTGATGTTTTTCGTGGGTTGACCATCGCCGCCATGTTGCTTGTGAACAATGCGGGCGACTGGTCGCATGTCTGGGAACCGCTCGGTCACGCCGATTGGCATGGATGCACCGCCACCGATTTGATTTTTCCGTTTTTCCTTTTTATCATGGGCGCCGCCATGCAGTTCAGTTTCGCCGGACGGCTTTCCAAATCCGGCGGGCAGGGCGGGGTCATTGGGCAGATTATCCGCCGCACGGTCATCCTCTTTGCCTTAGGAGTGATTCTCAATTGCTTTTCCTGGTGGTCGTATGCAAACCACTTCCGCCTTTATGGCGTGCTCCAGCGCATCGCCATCTGCTATTTTGTCTGCTCATTCATCATGCTCTATGGAAGCACGCAGGCGCAAATAATCTGGTGCGTCGGGTTTCTCGCCGTTTATTACATCATCATGAAATTCGTCCGCGCGCCCGGACAACCCGCTCCGAGCCTTGAGCCGTTCAAGAGTATCATGGACTATGTGGATTCAAAACTTTTTAAGGGCTGGAATTATCAATATGACGCTGATTTAAACATGTGGCACGACCCGGAGGGTTTGATTTCCACGCTGGGGGCGTTTGGGTCAACGCTGGCAGGCGGGATTTGCGGCTGGTGGCTGCGGAAAAAGGAGAAAAGCACCGTCGAAAAGACCGCAGGAATACTCGCAGTCGGTGTGCTGCTGATTATTGCGGGCAAATTGATGAAACACGATATTCCCTTAAATAAACATCTTTGGACGCCTTCCTATGTTGTTTATACTTCAGGCGCCGCCTTGCTTTGCCTTGGCGCATGCTGCTGGCTGATTGACGTCAAGGGCTGGCGGACATGGGCAAAGCCGTTTATGTATTATGGCATGAATGCTATTGCCTCTTATTTCGGCGCCTCCGCCATGGCAATCATCATTGCGGGAATCAAGTTGCAGATAGGCGCCGACGAGTTTATTCGTTTGAAAGGTTTTATCTATAACAACTTTTACAAGAGCTGGATTCCCAATGTCGCGGGCGAATATGTTTGCTCGGCGGCGTATGGGGCAACGTTTGTCTTAATCTGGTGCGTTGTTGCATGGCTTTTATACCGCAAAAAAATATTTATCAAAGTATAAACAAAAGGAGTGTTTTTCATGGCTCAGGAAATTGGAATCGTGTATGACGGAGAACTTTGCTGTTCGGCGCTGCACGCCCCAACGGGAGCAACGCTCATCACGGACGCCCCGCAGGATAGCGGCGGCAAGGGCGCGTCTTTTTCGCCGACGGACTTGGTCGCTGTTGCGATTGGCACGTGTGTTGCCATCACAATGGGCATCGTCGCCAAACGCAGCAACATTGACCTCAAGGGAATGCGTATTGAAGTGGACAAAGAAATGGTCAGCAAGCCGGTTCGGCGCATCGGCGTCATCCGTTCAAAGATTACGTTCCCGGCAGGTTTGAATCTCGACGATGCCGCAAAGGCAAAGCTCGAACGCGCCGCCGAACTATGCCCCGTTCGGCAGACCATGCACCCGGATACAAAAATTATTACAGAGTTTATCTATTCATAAAAGAGCAACACGCGCCCCGCTGTTGAAAGGAAACCGCTTATGAAACGCATCTTTGTTTTCTTTGCGATTTTTTTTCTGACCCTCGGAATTGCCCATGCCAGCACGGGAGAACGAATCGCCGAAAAGTTAAAAGAAGTGGGACTATCGCCGGAAATGGTGGTCATCATCATCTCCATGTTGCCGGTAGTAGAGCTGCGCGGCGCGCTGCCGGTGGGCATCAACCTGTTCAAAATGCCGATTTGGGAAACGGTTTTACTTGCGATTATCGGGAACATGATCCCAATATTTTTTGTTGTGTTCTTTCTGGAAAAAATCGTAAAATTACTCAGCCGCTTTTCCATCTTCAAACGATTTTTTGACTGGATTTTTGCGCGGACGCGAAGCAAAAGCGGCTCGATTGAAAAGTTTGAATTCTGGGGACTTGCCATCTTTGTCGGCATCCCGCTGCCCGGAACCGGCGCATGGACAGGCGCCATCGCTTCCGTTGCCATGGCAATGCCCTATTGGAGGTCGCTGCTTTCGATATTTATCGGCGTTTTGATAGCGGGGGCGATAGTGACGCTCCTTTGTTATCTGGGGTATTGGGGATTAGTCATAGCCGGCGCGGCGTTGCTGATATTCATTGTGCAAGGCATCCTCTCCTACTATAAAAGCCGTGCAGCCACTCAGTAAAAAGAGCAAAATTGAGACTAAAAAACAGTTGACGCTGTTTGCACGAATGTGGGAGGGAAGTAACGTTTTTGCATTGAGAATTAAATTCGGGGTGTAGCGCAGTTGGTTTAGCGCGCAGCGTTCGGGACGCTGAGGTCGGTGGTTCAAATCCACTCACCCCGACCAGAAATAAGACCCGCTGCGGCGCCTTTGCCTCGGCGGGTTTTGTTTTTGGTATAAGCATGGATGCTATTGTTTCTGCTCCTCCAAATCGCAAATGGATGCAGTTTCACGCGCCGACTCGCCCGAATCGTCTCAATTTTAATCAAAATAGACTTGACATGGAGGGGGGGGATAACAAAAATCCAAATGAAATTTTATGAGGGATTTTTGCATATTAAAAATCGCGAATTCTGCGGAGGGTGGAATGGCAAAACTTTTTAAAATTTTTCTTTATAGCGCGCTGATTTGCTGCTGGGCGGGGTTTTGCCTTGCCGATACAGCGCCAGACGGCAATGAACCGGATGATTCCATCGCGCAGGCAACTCCGCTTATTGTGGATGAACCAACGACGCACACATTCCATAAAAAAGGCGACTGGGATATTCATATCTTCCAGATGCTCAAAGACCATGAATACGAGTTAGAGGTTTATGATGTCCAGCCTAACGCCGATATTGTCATGCGCATCGGCCGCCATAATTGGGATTTGATTGAATGGATTAACGAAAACCGATACGGCGAGGGTGAATCTTACACTACCAAATCTGTTTCGACAAACTTTTTTTATGTGCAGATTCACAACTTTGATCCCAATGTTTATGGAGATCAGACAGGTTACAAGATTGAGTTAAAATTAATATCCGGCAAAAACGGCTCTGGTCCGGGGAAGGTTATCTGGAGCGGTCTGTATGAGGATACCCGCCAGAATTATCTCCTCCTTCTATGGCCGCAGTCAACGCTTCCGGGGCTTTCCAAGTATATTCTTGAGCGCAGTATGGATTTTTCCGGCGGTTATCAGCGCATTAATTCCAACATCAATCCTTCGACTGTCCTGTATGAAGACGGCAAAAACCTCCGTCCCAATTCGACTTATTATTATCAGGTTAAGGCTTACAAAGAACCCGGTTATACTTACGACCACACGGGCATATTCCGCGGAACTACCATCCTTTCCACGCCCACGCCGACTCCCACGCCTAAGGAAAAAGTTGTGCGGATTATTGATTACGATTGCCCGGGCAATCAGGGTTGGAAACGTCCTGAAGATAACAATCCTGACGGGACATACATCGCTGCAGCCGACGGCGCTTTTTATATTGCAACTCGCCGGGTTGATGGCTGCCTGATATCGAGCACACATTATCCCACTCCTCGCAACACAAACGCGGGTTGCTGGGGAAGATGGCGAAATTTATCAACGGATGTTCCTTATGTGCCTAACAATGTTTATCGCGCCAAATATACCATTCGCTCTTCTCAGGCGGAAAAAGGAAAGGTTCCCAGCACTCGTATGTTGATGCAATGCGGCGATAGCGTGGATGAAGCCAGTCCGGCAAATCTCGAGCCCAATCTTGCAGTTGCCGGCGGTTTGCATCTTTCTAAAGGGGTTCAGGAAGACCCCGCTCCTTTCATCAACACAATAGAACCGGCAACGTTCAACATCTACTTTGGGCCTCCCAATTTGACCTCAAATACCGATATAACCAATGTGACTCTTATCTATGAATATATTGCATTTTCCGCCGAAGAAGAGGGGACGAATTATCTTGAACAAGTGATTGTGGAGCGTTTCCAGACTCCTCCTAAAAATACGCCGCTTCGCACATTCAATTCCGATTCAGGATTCGGCGCGTGGGAACCGGTAACCAATTTTGGTTCCACGCCTTTTGGTCCCGCCACATGCACAAGCGACGCCAATGGGCTAACCATAACAACACCCGCCGCCACTGCAACCCTTATCAACTACGCCTTATGGCGTCTTGTTGAGCCCGCCAAATGCCCGGATAGTTTTGAACCAAGCCGCCTCTATCGAGCGGTTTACACATTATCATCCACACCCGCAACCGGGGCAGCCTCTGTTGGAAAAATTCGTCTCGTAAATAGCAACTATGTCGGGTCATGGGGCAGTGAAATTGAAATTGATCCGAGTGTCTGGAAGAGTCAGATGCCCGGCGACCGGACGGAATATAGCGTGTGGTTCGAAACGATGCCCGCGCTTTATGCCAATTCCGATTTTAATAAAATTACTTATCAATTTGACGTGTCAGATGGCAGCTCCGACCAAGCAGGCGACACAACGCTCAACGAAGTTTCGCTTTATTCCTATCCGATACCATAATCGGAGTTTGCGAGATTTTCTTTTTTTTGCCCGCGATTATCGCTTTTGAAGTCGCGGGCATATTTATCGAAAGATAGTTGATGGGAGATTGCGATTGTGTCCGAGAGGAATCTACATTGGGGACTTTTCGTTTTCTTCCTCCTTTTTTATGCCTTGTTCCTCGGGGATTATTCGAAGGAGTCTTTTTATTCCAGCGACGAGATTTTTTATTTTCGTCTGACGCAGAGCCTTGTTGAGCGGCGCTCGCTTGCGATTGAGCCGTATCTGGGTTATGAATGTTCCAAATACATGCCGGGACAATCGCTGGCGGGTGTCCCCGCCTATCTTGCCGCGCTTGCAGTCGGGCGAATTTTTCCCCCAGCCGACTCGCCAATTTCCACGCTCCTCATTGTGCATCTGACAAACATCTTTATCGGCGCATGGCTCTGCCTTGTCTTTTTCAAGTTCGGGCGTGAGCTGGGGTATTCAAAAAACGCCAGCATTGGCGGGGCGTTGATTCTGGGATTAGGCACGACGCTTTTTCCATACAGCCGGCAATTTTTTGCCGACCCGCTGACGGGGCTGGCGATTTTATGCGGCGTGCGATTTTTATGGAAAGCTGCCAAGGGAGAAAACGGGGCGGCGATTTTGGGAGGGCTTTGTTTTGGCGCCGCCGCTTTCACAAAAATTGACAGCGTCTTTTTGCTTTTGCCGGTCATCATCTGGTTTTTGCTAAATTGCTCAAAAAAGGCGGGCGGGTTTATAGCAGGGCTTATACCTTTTGGCGCATTAATACTTTTATATAATTATCTCAATTATGGCAGCGCAATCACGCCGGGATATGAACGGCAGGCGTTTGCCTCGCCTTTTTTGAGCGGACTCTTTGGGCTATTGATTAGTCCTTCGCGGGGACTTTTCATCTACTCGCCGCCGGTAATCCTTTTTTTCATGGGCATGGCATCATTCCGCAAAAAATACCCTGCTCTGTTCAGCTTGTGTGTCGGGCTGATTCTAGTCAAGACGGCGATTCTGGCTAAGTGGTTTTCGTGGCAGGGCGGGTGGTGCTGGGGGGCGCGGCTATTTCTGCCGGTGATGCCTTTGATGATGCTGCCCGCTATAGATGTTTTGGAGAACTGGCAAGGTTTTTCAAGGAACACCCGTTTTGCCGCAACTGCGTTGATTGGCGCAGGACTCCTCGTCCAGCTCGCAGGGAGCATGGCAAGCCCGAACAAATTCAACAACGACATTTGGGGAATGATGCATGGAAACATGAACGAATTTTTGTTTATCCCGCAGCTGGCGACTATTAAGGGCAATCTATTTTTAATCTCGCAAGGGCAATGGGATTTGGCGTGGGTCGCGGCGTTGAGAAACGGAGGCGTTGCAGTCAAATTTTTGTTTATCGTCCATCTTGCGGCGTCGCTCTTTTTCGGCGGTCTTCTCTTGCGTGAAATGGGAATGGGCAAAAAGGGCTGGGCAAGCGCTCTTATGGCGGATGCGCGGGCTTTTGCCGTTCCGATAATCTGCGTCCCGCTCATCTTCATTACCTCGCATCTTATCATGCTTGGGCAGGGTCTGGACACCTTGCGCTGGATGTTTATTGAGGATGACATATCTTCCACGCGAGGCGAGACGCGCCGATTCGAAGGATATCTTTATGCGCCTGTGACTGGCGAATATCATTTTCATCTGAAGGCGCTGGGCAAATATCGAATTCTGCTTGATGGGACGCCGCTTCTTGTCAGCGAAAAGGAGATGCCCCAGCATTGGGATTATGCTGCGCCGGAACTGGCAAAGGGTTTTCACGCCATTTCAGGGGTTTATCAACCAAAGAAGGATGCTGGCAAAGCGTTGATGCACCTTTACTGGACAATTCCCGACGGCGCAATTTACAAAAGCATCATCTCGCCGCAATATTTATTCAAGCGGCAGCCAAACACGGCAAGACGATTGGCGATGCTTTTTGTTCAATTCCGCTCGTGGCTGATTTTTGCGGCGCTTGCCTTGCCGTTTCTCAAAAAAAGACGCGTCAGCGAATTTTCTCTTCAACCAGTTCCAGATAAAGATTTTCCATGTTGCGGATGAGCGCCTCGCGGGAAAATAATTGCTCCATGCGCTGGCGTCCTGCCGCGCCCATGCGAGCGCGCAGAGCGGCATCGTTCAACAATTTCCTTAAGGCGTCCGCCATGGCGCCAGGGTCTCGCGGCGGAATAATGAATCCTGTCTCGCCGTCGGCAACGGATTCCGCATTGCCGCCCACGCGCGTTGCCACGATGGGTTTAGCGCATGCCATACCTTCGAGAAGAACGTTCGAAAATCCTTCCTGATGAGAGGCAAGAAGCAGGATGTCAAAGGCGGGGATTATTTTATCCACATCGCCGCGGCTCCCTGCGAGCACAACCGATTCTTTGAGCCCTAGCGATATAATTTTTTCCTCAATGGGTTTTAGCATTCCGCCATCGCGCCCGACCAGAACAAATTTCAATCGGGGGAAATCGGGCTTCAACCGCGCGGCAGCATACAGTATCTCCAAATGCCCTTTGTAATGAATCAGGTTCGCCACCACGCCGACGACAAGGTCATCGGGAGAAATATGCCACTCGGAGCGAACAGCGGGATTGCCGCCTCCGACGCGATATTTTTGCAAATCAACGCCGTTATAGATGAGGCGGATTTTCCCCTCGCAATTTTTTTCGCGAGCAAGGACATCCTCCCAAACCGCCTTTGAATTGACAAGAATCAAATCCGTTTTTTTGTTGGCGTAATTTTCGATTTTTTGCCGCCAGGGCTTATCATCCTTAAAATACCCGAGACTGCGGCGGCTCGCCAAAATAATGGGAACGCCCGCCCAGCGTCCGCATAATGCGCCAATAATATAAGCCGTAAAAAGATAGCCGTGAACGATATCCGGCTTCTGCCGCCTGATGTGTCTATTGACGCGGAGCAGATTTTTGAGCAGATGAATCCACGACAACGGATTATATTTTCCATAAAAAAGGGTTATATCCGCAAGGTAGACAGGCACACCCGCGCGGCGCACATCCTCGACCATGTCCCCGCCTTTGTTGATGCAACAGATTGCCGCATCAAAACGGGACTTATCGAGCCCGAGCGCCAGTTCCACCACTTGCTTTTCCGCGCCGCCGAGCCGCAGGCTTCCAATGAAAAATAATATTCTAATCTTTCTGTTTGTGCCAGTCATAATGTTTGTTAAACTTTTATGTTTTTTCAAAAAGAAGAACAATATGCAAAAAAAGGTATTGCATGGCAAAATGCAACTTCAATACCAATTACATTATTAAAAATGAAAAAATAGCAAAAAATGAAGATACGCAAGGAACAAGTTCAATGCGGGGAAAGATTCGAGTTTGGAAATAACTGGGCGTTTTTTATTTTCTCTTGGGATGACGCAAGAATCAAACAGGCGTTTTTCCCTGATGATGATTCATAGGCAATCGGCGGGGGTCGGGGTTGCAACCTGTATGTATTTAAGAAAAATAATGGCGGTTAATTATGAAAAATTTTCCGATTTTTGTTTTATTAGCATTTAGTATTTTCAGTTTGGGATATGCCGAGTCTTACGACGCCACGATGGCGGAATGGACGAATCTGCTTCCCGCCATTCCCGAGACTGGGCAGTCCGCCGTTTTCACGACAAAAATCAGCGCCTCCTATCGCCGTATGCCGCTTTCCGTTGTTTTTCGTTCGCACAATAAAACATTCGCCGTCAGCCTCAAGGATGACGGGGCGCATGGAGATGTAAAGGCAGGCGACGGCATTTTTGGCTGTGTTTTCCCCGCCCAAAATGAGCCGGGCTATTGGTTCTGCTTTGTCGCAGCCGGAGCGTCTAATCAACCGCAGACATTCTCCATCCCTCAAACTTTTACCGTGAGTCCCAAAAACACTGAATACCGTGCTATTTGGGCGGATTTGTGGAATCAGGGATTCCTGACACCGGAACAGGCTCGGCAATTTGTCCAAACGGCGCGTCAAGGCAACTTCAATGCGGTTATTGTGCAAGTCCGCAAAGTCGGAGATGCCGCCTATAATTCCAGAATTGAGCCGCGCTCATCTAATATCAAGGACTCCTCGTATGACCCGTTGAAATATATCATTGACCTTGCGCACGACACATCCGGCGGCAAAAAGCGGCTGGAAGTTCACGCATGGGTAGTTGTCTATCGCGTTCATAAAGGCAGCGCGAAGAGCGGACTTCCCCGCTCTCCGCACATTCTGGGCAAGCATCCCGAATGGGCGTCAAAAAATTTGGCGGGCGAATTATTTGTTGAAAACTCAGTTTGCCTTGACCCCGGCGTTCCAGGTGTAACCGATTACAATATCAGCGTGTTTGAAGACATTGTCTCGCGCTATGATGTGGACGGCATTAATTTTGATTACATCCGCTATCAAGCTCGAGGCTGGGGTTACAACGCAATCGCCCTGCAGCGTTTTAGAAAATTATACAACCGCAAGGATACGCCGAATGCCAGAGATCCGCAATGGCTCGAGTTTCAGCGGGAGCAGGTGACGCATTTTCTGCGCAAGGCATACATCCGGCTCACCGCCATCAAACCGAATCTAAAGGTTTCTGTCTGCACCATCGGCTGGGGCGATATTCCCGGCGGCGATTTTACGCGCACGGACGCATACGCCGGCGGGGTTCAGGATTGGAACGAATGGCAGCGTCTGCAGATTCTGGATGTCAATTTTCGCATGGGATATAAAAATCAAAGCAATCCCAAACATAAAAGCCAGTTCATTAACTGGACGCGATTTTCTTTGGGGCATCAGTATTTCCGCCTCTCGCCCATCGGGCTCGGCGCTTACCTGAACTCGACGGAGGGTACGTTGAGTCAGATTGATTACGCGCGACAAAATGGCGCCGACGGCTTTGGATATTATTGCTATAATGAACCGGCGAAAAATACCAAACCGACATCTTCATATTATCAGGCGTTTGCCAAAAAGGCGTTCCCCGTTTGGGCAGATGTTCCGCCTTTGGCATGGAAGGAATCCAACCCCAATGGCTCGCTCGCGGGAATAGTCAGACGGGGCGGACACCCGCTGGACGGCGCAATCGTCTCACTGCCAGAAATCAAGATGTCCGCTAAAACGGATGGAACTGGTTTTTACGCCTTTATCGGCGTTCCAACGGGAAAGTATAAGATAGCAGTCAACGGAAAAACAGTCGGGACTCGGGAAATTCATGCGAGCCGCATCTCATACTTTGATATCAAGTATTAAAAAATGCCGTTCGATTTTAACCCAGTCATTTTTCTTCCGCTCTTTTTTATTTTTGCTTTCTCGTCGCTGGGATGGGGGCTTTTGATGCTGCGGATGAGCGGGGGACGCCGTCTTATGCCCGACTGCCTGCATACCCTTTTTTATGCAGGCATTTTGGGGGTTCTTATAGAGGGGAACCTTTTTTTAGCGGCGGGCGCGCTGGGGCTGCTTCAACCTATTTTGCTTATTTCAATTATCTTTTTGGGAATAGCTGCCTTTGCATTATCGGCAAAGATGCTCTCTCCTTTGGTTGGTGAGCAAACAAATCGGCGAGGGGTCGTTTCCTTTTGGGTATTGTCGCTGCCTTTTATTTTTTTGATTTTTATTTATGCGATGTTTCCCGATGACTCGGGAGATGCCTATCTTTATCATCTGACCGTCCCGAATTATTATGCGCAGGAGGGGCGCATTGTAAGCGTTCCTATCAGCTTTTGTTTTAACTATCCTTTGCTGATTGAGATGTTTTACATGGCGGCGATTCGTCTGAGCCATGAGCAGGCAGGTGTTATGATGAATGCGGCGCTGGCGCTTCTTGCGTGCCTTGGTTTATTTTTGACGGGGCGAAAGATGGGCGGCGCGCTTGCAGGCTATGCCTCAGCGTTCATTTTCATTTCCACTCCGCTGACGCTCATCTGGGCGCCGACATCGTTGGTGGATTGTTCAACGGCGGCATTCCTTGCGGGGGCGTTGCTGGCGTTGTTGCGCTGGCGCGGCGGCGCGGATAAACGATGGCTTTATTTGGCGGGCGTTTGCGCCGGCGGCGCCATGGCGGTGAAACTCCTTATGGGATTTGCCGCGCTTGCGGTTTTTCCTCTCGGGGTATTGGGCGTCTCGGTCTTTGGCATGCGGTCGGAGCGTCCACGAAACACGGCGTCAAATTTGCTTCTTTATGGCGCAGGCGCGGCGACCGCTTATGCGCCGTGGATTATCAAGAACGCGCTCCTCACAGGCAACCCTGTTTTTCCCTTTTTTGTGAAATTTATACCCACACGTCCCGACCTTGCCAGAACCGCTCTGCTTCTTCATGAAATGCATGGACTGCCCGCATGGAAGGGCATGGGCGAGCTGTTGGAGCGAATGGCGGGGTTGCTGCCGCTCATGGCGTGGGACGCCACATGGATGCCGGTCATCGCCATGGCAATCATCCCTTTCGGCTGGGTCTGTGCTGTCCGAAAAAAATCGGAGCGTTTTTTTTGGAGCGTTCTTATCCTTCTGGAAGGTTTTTTGATTTTTTATGGAAGGGTGGCGCAGGTTCGATGGTTTCAAGGATTCTATGCCCTTTTTGCGCTGGCGCCCGCCCTTATTTTGGCGCGTTATATAAAAGAAAATCCGCGGCTGGGGCGCAACATTCTCGTCATCGGCGTTGCGTTTATTTATATCCTTGCCGGGCGCATATATTATCTGCGCATTTATGAATCGGGGCAATATCCATGGCTTATTTTTTCGCATTCCGCGCTCGTAAAATATATGCAGCCGGCGCCCAAATTGCAGGATGCGCTCTTGCTTAATGAGGTCATCCCGCCGGATGGGCGGGCGCTTCTTTATGACAAGGAAATTTTATCAGCGGGGCGTTGGATGCGGCGGCGTTTTATTCAGGCGGGCAAGTTTCAGTTCGATTATTGGGCGGAGGAAGGGCTCGGTGTTGAGGAGATATATCGCAGATTGAAAGAGATGGGGGCGACGCATATCGTTGCGCTGGAAGATTCGAGCCACAAGTCGTTTGATGAATTGATAGCGCGTTTCTGCCGGCAGAGCCCCAGCAGCCTTCATTGTAAGATTTACGCTTTGAACTAAAATGTTTATCGTTCATACAACTTGACAGGGGCAAAAATCACCCCATGATTATTTTTCCAAGATTAATCAAATACCGCGGAACAAATCCATGCGCAAAAAAACTGAAAAAGGCATTCCGGATGAGAACTTGCTTGGCGGGCTCCTTCTGTTTAATCTTGCTTTAAAGATTATGCTGATGCCGGTTAATGTGGCTGAATATACGGACGGGATATTGCAACTGACGCTTTTCGGCGTTCCCAACAAATTATACCCGCCTTTTTTTACGATGACGGCGTTAATGCTAAAACCAATCCTCGGCAATGCGGAAGCCGCGGGGCGTCTTGTTTCGGCGGTCGCCAGCGCGTTTTTGGTGCTGCCGATTTATATGACAGCGCGGGCGTTATATGAAAAACGTTCCGCATTTTTTGCCGCGTTGGTTTACAGCGTTTCACCTATGGCGCTGCGTTGGGCGCTTCATGCTATGACGGATTCCCTATTTGCATTTTTATGCTTCATCGCCGCCATTTGCCTTTGGCGGGCGCTTAATGAAACTTCCGAAAAATATTTAATCTGGGGCATCGTCCTTTCCGTCGTTGCCACATTGACGCGCTATCAGGGCATCCTTTTGATTCCGCCGTATCTATATGTTCTGTGGCGGTTGAATCTGAAGGAGAAAACCCCGACGCGGCGCGCCGCCATTGCCGGCGTTCTCTGGCTTTTGCCCGCGGTGTGGATTGTCTTTTTTGGATTCCGCCATCCCGAGCAATTTGCCGAACGCGCGGGAGCAACGGTCTGGCAAACTTTCCTGAACATCTTGCTTTTAGCGGAAAGTTTTCTTGCCTATTCGCCTTATTTTTTGACGCTCCCTGTTTGCTTTTTTCTTTTGGCGGGTTTATTTTATATGGACTACGGGGACGAACGAAAGGCGCGGCTCTTGTGGCTCTTTGTTTATCTGACCGCCGCACTGTTGATTCTTCAATCGGCTTTTTCATCATTTCAGGAGCGCTACCTGCTGCCGCTTCTTCCCTTTGTTGCGCTCTTTGCGGGATGGGGGATTGAGGCGATTCGCCAGAGGCTCGGAGAAAGGAAACGGATTTTCAAAATATTGCTTTTTGTCCTAATCGTCAACGGGCTGGGTTTTGGTCTGACGTGTGTGTTTATCCAGCGCGAGTCATTTGCCGATTTAAAAGATGCGGCTAATTTTATGAAAAGCCTTCCGGCTGATGCCGTCATTTATTCCAACGAGACATACAAGGATTTGGGACCGGTCAAGATGCGCTACTGGTCGCAGCGCGATATTCTCCCTATGGATGACCTTAAAGACATACCCGCAGGTTCGGTGGTATCTATCACAAGCGCTTACGGCGGGATGTCATCATTCATGCAGATAAAGCGTTTGATGCATGAGATTTACAGGGCGGAAATTCTGGCGCAGTTCGATTCCTCGCTTGTCCCGCTCTTGCCAGACATCATGCAGGAGCCCATTTCGCATCAGAATCCGCTTGCCCTCACGTTTCGATATTCAAGGCAGCGTTTCCAGACAATCGTTTATCAAATCCCCCGATGATTTTAAGGAAGGATAATCCGCAACCGCCGCACTTGTACCTGCTCGATATTCTCAAGCGGTAAAAGGCAAAGCGCGGCAAAGGCGATTCGCGGGTCAAGATAGTTTTGCTCATCAAGGGCGACGGCGATTCGAAATGCGTTTTTGATATTTTCACCCGCTCTTTTTATTTGCTCAAGATTCAGAATCGTCTTTTTCAAATCTCTTTTAAGAATCTTATCGCGTTTGGGAATTTCAACGCTGAGGGCAATTGATTTTTTCCATCGGTTGAGGGCATCGCCCCAATCAAGGCTGCCCCATTCGGCGGGCAGAATCATCTCATATTCAGCGGCAAGGGCGGCGGCGCTGGGCGCTGGCGCGCTCAACGGGATTTCCTCTGCGGCGATGAATTCCAGTCCGCGCGGAGACTGGCTCCGGAGCGATTTTAAAATTTCCTTTGGCGCCCGCCGCTCAATAAGAAAAATATCAATCAGTTCCCCCTCGCTTTCAAAACCCACAGAAAGCGGCGGACCATATTGCACCTTTGGCTGGGGATTGAACCCTTTTGTAAATGAAACCGGAATGGCGGTTCTTTTCATGATGGTGAAAATTGTTTTGCCAAGGTCCAGATGCGAGATGAGGCAAATCGCCCCATGCTTGGAGTATGTCAAGCGCAGCCGTTGAATGGGAGGTTTTTCCATATCGCCGCTTTGAAGGGGAAAAATTTTTGTAATTCCATCGGCGTTTATGGCGCGTTTGATTTCTTCCGCCGGCGCAAGGATGTTATCTTTTCCATCAGGACACGCCCCGCATGCCGCACAAGCGCCTGTTGTGCATTCCTCTGTGAGCGCGCACTCATAAGCCCGCTGACGCTCCCTTTTCAAAAACTCTTTCGATACACCGGCGTGGATGTGATCCCACGGCAGAATCTCATCAGGCGTCCTTTCTCGATGAGCATAAAACGAAGGTTCGATGCCTGTCTTGCTAAAAGCCTGTTCCCAGATTGTGTAGCGGAAGAGTTCTTCCCAGCCGTCAAAGCGGCAGCCGTCCTCCCATGCGCGGAGGATGGCGCTTCCGAGCCGGCGGTCGCCCCGCGCCAGAATTGCCTCTAAAAGGCTCTGTTGCAAATCATGCGACTTGAAGACAATCTTTCCCGATTTGATGCGCGAACGGATGTATTGGATTTTTTCTTTGAAGACGTCCGGCAAACATTGATGTTCCCACTGAAACGGCGTATGCGCCTTTGGCACGAAAGGCGAAAGCGTGACATTAATCTGATAATTTCTCCCGCGTTTGCGCCGCGCGATATTTTCCACCTCGCGAAGTATTTGAACAATTCCTTCCAAGTCATCATTCGTTTCTGTGGGCAAACCAATCATGAAATAAAGCTTGAGTGTCTGGCGTCCGGCGGAAAATGCGCGCTGAGCCAGATCCAGCAACATGGCTTGATCCACCGGTTTGTTGATAACTCGGCGCAGCCGTTCCGTCCCCGCCTCGGGCGCCAATGTAAGCCCCGTGTGGCGCACGGTGCTGACGGAATCGAGTATTTCCAGATCGCATGAATTGATTCTAATGGAGGGCAATGAAAGGCTAACACCATGGGGAGCCCACTCCTCCTTCAACAATTCCAAAACCTCCGGCAATCTTGAATAATCAGCGCTGGAAAGCGAAAGGAGCGAAATATCTTCCGCGCCCGTGCGGCGAATCCCTTCGCGGGCAATCTCAAGAATTTGAGAAACAGGACGCTCCCGCACCGGACGGTTGGTCATGCCCGCCTGACAAAACCGGCAGCCATGAACGCAACCGCGACGCAATTCAATCGCCAGCCTGTCCTGCGTAACCCGAAGCGACGGCACCACAGGCGCCACCGACCCCAAATCATCGGCGATGTTGAATCGCCGCGCTCTGATAACATCCGGCGCCGACGCCTCAATCTTGTTCATCGCGGCAAGCCTGCCATCCGATTGATATTCCGGCTTGTAAAAAGAGGGAACATAAACGCCCTCAATGCGCGATAGTTGCCGCAGGAGGTCTTTTTTATCGCCTTGCCCGGAATTTTTAAATTCCTTGACGGCTTGAAGAATTTCAATGGCGGCATCCTCTCCATCGCCGATGACAAAAGCATCGAAAAAATCGGCAAGGGTTTCCGGCGTGAGCGCGCCCTCCCCGCCGCCAATAACAAGGGGAAAAGGCGGCTTGCGCTCCGTCGCAAGCAGCGGAACTCCCGCGCAATCCAGCATAGTCAGGATATTCGTATAAATCAATTCATGCTGCAGCGTAAATCCGATAACCTCAAAATCGGCAAGCGGAGTTTCCGTTTCAAGAGTGCGCAGCGGCTCCTTCCGTTCTTTCATCAACCTTTCCGCATCAGACCAAGGGGCAAAGACACGCTCCGCCGCAAAATCTTCAACGCCGTTTATTCGCTCGTAAAGGATTTTGTATCCATGATAAGACATGCCAATTTCATAAACATCCGGAAAAGCAAGCGCCATGCGAACCGATACGGCATCAGCCGATTTGATAATGCAGTTCCATTCAACGGAGGCATAACGTCCTGGGCGCTGCACGGAAAGAAACGTCCGCCAGTTTTGGTTAAA
The DNA here is from genome assembly GCA_002070185.1 of candidate division BRC1 bacterium ADurb.Bin183. GTDB lineage: Bacteria > Sumerlaeota > Sumerlaeia > MWCT01 > MWCT01 > MWCT01. The sequence continues at coordinate 2,365 of MWCT01000014.1, read as the reverse complement.
TTTCCGATTTGAATTTACAGATTGCGGATTCATCAAACCCCTCAAAACCTTGTTCTTGCAAGGCGGTAAAAAAGTTTTCATAAAGCGGATAAAATCATCGGCGTCTATTCGGCTGTTTGTGTTATGTATTATACAAAAACCGCCGGAAAGAAACTCGATGATAAAAACAAGCGACATCAATCGCCTCCGCGGCGTCAAGGTTGATTTGCTCAAAATATCAATGCCGCAAGAGGCGGGGCGCACCCGTCAAGCCACTTTCCGCGCTTTGCGCTTTATGTGCTGCCGGAAACCTCATTTGGTGTGAAAAAGATATTTTAAGGGATTTTAATAAAATGCCTCCCGAATGCGCGCAAATAAGATTCCAATTCATGTTGACACTTTATCCTTTTTTTCGATTTATTCACTCCATTATAAAGAATAAAAGGAGGCGTCATTATGACAAAAATTATTATGGTTTGTATTGGTTGTGTTTGCATGATGCTTTTCTGCGTTCATCTTGTCGCTCAATCCACCCCCTTCACTTATCAGGGGCAACTGAAGGATGGCGCCAATCCCGCCAATGGCACATACGACCTGTGTTTTTTACTTTTTACCGCCGCCTCAGAAGGGGAGGCGTCCAATCCGATTTATGTGGACGATCTTGCGGTGGCTAACGGTTTGTTCTCTGCTGAATTGGATTTCGGTAGCTCATGGTTCAAGGGTTCGGATCGTTGGCTCGAAATCAGCGTGCGCCCGGGCAGCGTCTCAAACGCCGACCGCTCGGGTTATACTAAGCTTGTGCCGCGGCAAAAAATCACGGCAGGTCCTTATGCCCTTTATAGCCACGACTCAGCCCGGCTGGGCGGACAGACATCTGCCTCGTTTGCCCCTGCATCGCATTTCCACGACGCCGCTGACGTTATTTCCGGAGAACTCCCCGACGCCCGAGTCTCGAATGCGTTGACCATATCCGATTCGGGTTCCGTGGACGGCGGGGCAATCAAGACAGGCACAATAAGCCCGGCGCGCCTTGACAGCACCGTCACGCTTGATTGGGAAGTCAGCGACATGATAGACGATCATTGTGATATCTCAAATGCGCATCACACCTGGCCCCTGACCGATGCGGAAATTCCAAATGATATCACAATTTCGAGCAGCGGTTCCGTGGACGGCGGGGCGATCAAGACAGGCACAATAAGCCCGGCGCGCCTTGACAGCACTGTCGCATTTGATGGGGAAGTCAACAACATGATAGACGCTCATCGTGGTATCTCAAATGCTCATCACCCCTGGCCCCTGACAGATGCCAATATCCCCGATTCCATCGCTCGCGACAGCGAAGTCATGACCATCGTCCTGGCAAATGACGGCAGTGGAAGCGGACTTGACGCGGACCTGCTCGACGGAAAGCACGCCTCTGCCTTCATGCCCGCCGCAACGGACAATTGGGTCAACACCACTGGCGACACGATGACCGGAATCTTGAACATCACAGGTACGAATGTGGGGTTGCGTGTCACAAGGACCTCCAGTGACGAAAGCGCAGTAAAAGGCACGGCTCTCAGATATGGCGGCCATTTTTTGGCATCGAGCAATACAGGATGTGGAATCTATGGCGGTGCAACGTCCAGTTCGGGAGACACATACGGCGGCTGTTTTGTGGCATCAAGCAATGCAGGACGTGGAATCTATGGCAGTGCAACGTCCAGTTCGGGAGAAACATACGGCGGCTATTTTGTGGCATCGAGCAATGCAGGACGTGGAATCTATGGCAGTGCAACGTCCACTTCGGGAATCACATACGGCGGCTATTTTGAGGCGGCGAGCAATGAAGGACGTGGAATCTGTGGCAAGGCAACGTCCACTTCGGGAAACACAATCGGCGGCTATTTTGTGGCATCGAGCAATGCAGGACGTGGAATCTATGGCTGGGCATCGTCCAGTTCGGGAACCACATACGGCGGCTATTTTATGGCGGAGAGCAATACAGGACATGGAATCTATGGCGTTGCATCGTCCAGTTCGGGAGACACATACGGCGGAGTATTCCTAAACTTTAGCACGAATGGCAGCGGCATTTATGCAAGGGCAGAAGCCACCTCAGGCGTCAACTTCGGCGTCAGAGGCAGCACAAATAGCCCAACCGGATACGCAGCCTATTTCACTGGAGCCGCTGGCAGCGCCAACTTCTTCCAGCGCAAGGTTGGCATTGGACGCACAGTAACCACCAACATGCTTGAGGTTGAAGGCGCCGCATCAAAATCCACCGCCGGCAATTGGCTTGCCAACTCCGATGCCCGCATCAAAACGGATGTAAAAAATATTGAAAACGCGCTTGAGACGCTTGAAAAGGTGCGGCTCGTGGATTTTGAATATACGAAGG
>MWCT01000013.1 GCA_002070185.1 candidate division BRC1 bacterium ADurb.Bin183 | reverse complement strand
TTGATACCGCCGTTATTGAACGGGTTGACGTTTACGCCCACCCACGAAGCCGTTGTCTTTTGCTTGAATCCCCTCAGCGTGGAAGCAAACCACGAGCCTGTTTCAACATAAGTCCCGTTGGAAGGGTTTGATGTCCCATCTTCCTCATCTATGATTATCATATTAGTTTGATGATCCATCTCCCTCACAGTCAGAACAACCGCCCCCGCATTGATGAGGTATGGAACAGTGTAAAGGTTAATCTGTTCGGCGTTGGAGAAATCTTCAAGAATGCCGTAATCGGACACAATGCCGCGCTGCACGCGCCACCTGCCGAAATCAACATCGTCAAACCAGCCGTGTCCCTGATTCAAATAGATGGTCTTGCCCGTCAGAGAGCCGGTGATGTTGCCCGGATTGGGCAGAGGGATGGAGCCCATCAGTTCATTGACGGCGGTTCTTGGAGCGGTTTTCGGACCGTCCTCGCCTTCATCTTGAACAATCGGATTGCCCAGTTCGGGCACAATCAAATCGTTGAACGAAAGCGTCTCGCCCGTAATCGGATCCAGGGCGAACATCTCCAGATTGCGAATGCCCACGCATTCGAGGGCTTTGGCAAACTGCTCGCCAATCTGGGAAAGGGTATAATCGCTATAATCCCCCGGACTCAGGTTTTTGCCGGGGAATTGTATCGTCACCTTTGCCGATTCTGTGTCCGTGACCTCCACATCCACCAATTGGGTGTCTGCGGGGATTCTGGACGCATAACCCGCATCCAACGCGTCGTCGGTCGGTCCTGCTAATAAATGCAAACAGAGGGTGACCGCCGCCGCTTGCTGAGACTTTCCATCGCCCGAATCATCACGCGAAACCTCCGTCACTGGATTCCACGGTTCCCCCGCCGAACCCTTTGTCTCAACCTTTGGCAGCGCCTTCTGCTCGCCGCCCGTCACACCCGCTGCCGTCATGACGCTCGCAACCAACAAAACAGCCAGCGCCAGAAGAAGATAATACCCCTTCCTCATAATCGTGCCTCCTCTTTAAAATGTATGAAGTAATTAAATAAGTGGCGGGAAAGAAAAACCATATGCGGTTCTCAGAGTGATCGAAACGTTTTAACCCGCAGGGACAATAAAATTACGATTGCCCCCAATAAATGACTTGTGTCATATGTATATATTGTTTTTTGAGTCAAGAAAAAAATAAAAAATAATTTGTTGATTTTATTGGAGTTGCAAGGCGTTAATCGAAACAAGCAACATAATGAATAACGAGAATAATAAAACACCCAATTGCATTAAAGCGTTTGAAGCAAACCGTCAAGCGGCAATCATGCTCGCTTTTTCCTTCCTCGCCGTCCTCGCATATATCTTTTTTGTACCCCCATGCAACGATTCAAAATTCTATCCGCCCTGTCTATTCCACCAAATAACAGGACTCTACTGCCCATCCTGCGGCTCTACTCGCGCGGCGCATCATCTCCTCCACGGACGCCTCATGGAAGCCTTTTCGTCAAACCCGCTGGCAACGTTTGCCATCCCGCCTTTGATTGTGTTTTTAATCATGTTGATTCGGTTTGCATGCACAGGCAAAACATGCAAACATCCCCCGTTTAAAATATCCTATATCTGGTATCTTTTGATTCCCCTTTTACTATTCGGCGTCTTGCGAAATCTGCCCTTTTATCCCTTCACGCTCCTTATCCCCCCAAAATAATTTCATAAAAATTTTGACATAACGACAAGCATAGGGGATTTTCTTCATAATTCATTTTTTCAGGAATTAAAAAAAAGTGTCTCAGAAAAAAATCCTCCTTCTCGGCTCGACCGGTTCCATCGGAACCCGCACCCTCGATGTTGTGCGGGATTTTTCGGACGCCTTTTGCATCTGCGGACTTTCCACCTTTGGCAGGGTGGACATGCTGAAATCGCAAATTGAACAATTCCGCCCACGTGCTATAAGCGTTTCTGATGTTGCAAAACAGAAAGAGGCTCGCTGCCTTGCCGAGTCATACGATATTAAAATTACATTCGGCGAGAACGCCCTTTCCGAACTGGTTGCCATCTGCGAGCCGGATATCGTCGTAGTTGCCACAGTGGGGATAGCCGGTCTGAAGCCAACGCTTGCCGCCATTGCCCATGGAGCCGATGTCGCCCTTGCCAATAAGGAAGTGCTTGTGACCGGCGGGGATTTGGTGATGGCTTCCGCCCGCGCCAAAGGGATTTCGCTCCGCCCCATAGATAGCGAGCACAATGCTGTGGCTCAATGCCTTCTGGGACAAAATCCCTCAAAAGTGCGCCGAATTATCTTAACCGCCTCCGGCGGACCTTTCCGCCATTTCACACAGGAGGCGCTTCAGAAGGTCACGCCCGAGCAAGCCCTTAAGCATCCCACATGGCGCATGGGATGCAAAATCACCATAGACTCCGCAACGCTCATGAATAAAGGCTTTGAGGTTATCGAGGGGCATCATCTCTTTAATATGCCGCTGGAGCAGATAGATGTGGTCATCCATCCGCAGAGCATCATTCATTCCTTTGTGGAATATGTGGACGGCTCTCTGATTGCGCAGCTGAGCGTGGCGGATATGTATCTTACCATCCAGAGCGCGTTGATGTTTCCAGAACGCCGCCCCAATTATCTGGCGCCGCTCGAGATTTCCGCTTTATCGGCTTTGACTTTTGAAAAACCGGACTGCGAACGTTTCCCCTGTCTTTCCTATGCATACGAAGCGGCGCGCGCGGGCGGGACGGCGCCCGTTGCCCTCAACGCCGCCAATGAGGTTGCCGTCCGCCGTTTTCTTAATAATGAAATCCCCTTCCATCATATTCCCCATATTATACGCAAATCTCTGGACACACATAAAAACCATCAAGCCTCTTCTTTGGAGGCGATCGAAGAAACCGACCGCCTCACAAGGGAGGACGCGGAGGCGTTATGAGTATCATCGGAATAATTGCGATTGCATTCACTTTCGGCGTGGCAATTCTCGCTCACGAGTTCGGGCATTTCCTCCTTGCAAAAATTCTTGGCGTGGGCGTGGAAACCTTCTCCATCGGCATGGGGAAAAAAATCTTCAAGTTCAAATGGGGCGAGACTACTTATTGTCTGAGCGCTGTGCCTTTTGGCGGCTACGTGGTTCTCAAAGGCGCCCTTTCAAAAGAATTGGAAGAGCACCTGAAAGAAGAAGAGAAAAAAAAGGACGCCGATAAAGAAGGAACGCTGCCGGTTGAAGAAAAGAGCAAATCTCTTTCCGAGATGGCGACCGATGACATCATCTCCCTCCGCAATAAACCGCTCATTGTAAAAATAGCCATTTATAGCTCCGGCGTTTTTATGAATTTCATCGTGGCTATAATCGCCTTCACGCTCATCATGATGGTCGGCATGGAGACGCCTAATCCTAAAAAACCAATCGTCGGTTATGTCGCCGCTGATTCGCTCACGGAAAATATGGGCGTTCGTTCCGGCGACGTGGTTTTGAAAGTTAATGAAAAACCTATCAAATATTTTGATGATATCATCGAACGGATGGAGTCTCTTTATGAATCGAATATCACAACCATGACCATCGCCCTCCAACGCGACGAAAAGGTTTTTGATGTGTCCATCCCGCTGACGCCAAAGTCGCAAAAATTCATCGGATTTATGAAATATTTCCACCCCGCCCATCCGCCATACATCGAAGATGTTATGTATAACCAGCCTGCGGACAAGGCAGGCATCCGACCGGGCGATTATATTACTCAAATTAACGAAGAGCCCATCAGCGACTGGTATCAACTGGTGGACATCATCCGTTCCAGCGTCGGCAAACCTTTGCGTGTGCAAGTCCGCCGAGGCGAAGAAACGCTCGTCATGGTGGCAACACCCACCGGACGCGCCGATGAGCCGGATGTGGGGCAGCTTGGCATCCTCATGGGCGACCCCGATAAAATCATCAAACGAATGGGATTCGGCGAAGCCCTTGGCGAAAGCATAAATGTCAGCTTCCGCATTATGGGATTCGTTGTGTCCCACACCTATAAATTATTCGCCCGATTCAATATGCGCGAAATCAGCGGCAACATGGGCGGACCAGTGGCGATCGCCATCGAATCATACCGACAAGCGCGCAGCGGGCTCAGAAATTATTTCTATTTCTTCGGCGCGTTCAATATCATGCTCCTCATGCTCAATATCATGCCGCTGCCGATTCTTGACGGCGGACATATCCTCTTTTCCATCATCGAAACCATTATTCGCCGTCCCATATCCCCCAAAATGCTCCTGCGCATCTATTCCGTGATGATTGTAGTCCTAATTGGACTCGCTCTCCTTGTTACCTTTAATGATATTATCGGCAATCTCTGGCGGCTGGGAATAAGATGAGAAGAAAAACAAGGCAGATACATATCGGCGGAATTCCAATCGGCGGCGGCGCGCCCATCACCGTCCAGTCTATGACAAAGACCGACACCGCCGATGTTGCCGCCACGCTTGAACAAATTCACCGCCTTGCCCGCGCTGGATGCGACATCATCCGTTGCGCCGTCCCTGATGAAAAAGCCGCCGCCGCCCTGCGCGAAATCTGCGCCGAATCGCCCATGCCGGTGATTGCCGATATTCATTTCAGCCACAAACTCGCCCTTTTGGCAATTGAATCGGGCGCGGCTGGTTTGCGCCTCAATCCCGGAAACATCCGCCAGCCGGAGCATATCAAAGCCGTTGCCGAAGCCGCCGCCGCCCGCAACATCCCCATCCGCGTCGGAGTGAACGCCGGATCCATCTCAAAGGAATGGCGCGAGAAAATCGAACGCGCTGAATGCTCCCTTCCAGAGGCAATGGTCGAAAGCGCCCTCGTCCATATACGGCTTTTAGAGGATTTGGGATTTAATCAAATCAAAGTAGCGCTTAAAGCGTCCGATGTTCCCACAACGATAAAAGCGTATCGGCTGATGGCGACGCGCTGCGATTACCCCTTTCATGCCGGAATCACCGAAGCCGGAACAGCGCGGACGGGCGTCATCAAATCATCCGTTGGGCTGGGCATCCTTCTTTCTGAAGGATTGGTGGACACCCTGCGCGTTTCGCTCACAGCAGACCCAGAGGAGGAAGTCTTCGCCGGACTCCGCATCCTTCAATCCGTCGGCTTGCGCCAGTCCGGACCAGAACTGATTTCCTGCCCTACTTGCGGACGCATCCAGATGGATTTGCGCGTATTGGCGGAAAAGGTGGAAGAGTATCTCGCCGCGATTAAAACACCCATCAAAGTAGCCGTCATGGGATGCGCGGTTAATGGACCCGGCGAGGCAAAAGAGGCGGATGTCGGCGTTGCCGGCGGAAAAGGGGAGGGGTTGGTCTTTCGCAAAGGCGAGATTATCCGCCGCGTCCCTGAACGCGAATTATTTTCCGCGCTAATCGAAGAAATCAAAGCATTTATAAATGAATGAGGAATTGCGAATCACCGATTACAAATTATGAAAAAATCTTCATTCAACTACTGACTGATGACTAATGACTCCCTAATAATAAAAGACGCCCTTGATAAAAGCGCCGAGTATCTGAAATCAAAAGGCAGCGCAAGCCCGCGCCTTGATGCAGAAATCCTATTGTGCCGCATCACAGGTCTTGCCCGCCTGCAATTATATCTCCGTTTTGACCAGCCGCTTTCAAAAAACGAAATTGAAAAATATCGCGAACTCCTGAAACGCCGCGCCGCACATGAGCCGGTTGCCTACATCATCGGCGAAAAAGAGTTTATGTCCCTGCCATTTTACGTAAGCCCCGCCGTGCTCATTCCCAGACCGGATACAGAGACTCTTATAGAGGAAGCCATCAAACGGATAGAAGAGTGGCGGGCGGCTCATCCGAACAGCATGCCCTCGCTTTTCGAGGTCGGCGTTGGCAGCGGGGCGATTGCCGTTTCCCTCCTGCATCGCTTCCCAGAATTTTTAATGAAGGCAAGCGACATAAGCGCCGCCGCGTTGGAAGTTGCGCAAAAAAACGCCGTCCGCCACGGCGTTCAGGAAAGATTGTCGCTTTTTTGCGCTTCTTTTTTCGGAAACGAATCAGGACCTTTTGATTTCATCCTCAGCAACCCTCCCTATCTTTCCGAAAAAGATAAGCAAACCCTTGCGCCGGATATCCTCCTCCATGAGCCGCATGAGGCGCTTTTTGCGGGAGAAGAAGGGCTGGATGTCCTGATTCCGCTCATCGAAAAGGCATTAAAAATTCTTTCATCGGATGGGTGGATTTTTCTTGAAATTGCCCCGAGTCAGTTTCATATACTTAAAAATATAGTTGAGCTGCAAAAAGATGTAAAAAAAGTTGTAGCCGTTGAAGATTACTCAGGCTTGGTCAGAGTCCTGAGTATTAACAAGCAGTAGTTCGACCTATTCCAGTTCTCAGTGAGGTGGCTTATGGATCAATTTATTGTTGAAGGCGGCGTTCCCCTTCGCGGTGTCGTTCCCATCAGCGGCGCAAAAAATGCGACGCTCCCCATTATGGCGGCAAGCCTGCTTGCCAATTCCCCGGTCACGCTTCGCAATGTCCCCGCGCTTATGGATATTGATTCTATGATGCGCATGTTGCATCATGTGGGGGCGGATGTGGTCAGGGACAAAGATTCTCTTGTTATTGACCCCACACGGTTCAATGTGGCGGAAGCGCCTTATGACCTTGTGCGCAAGATGCGCGCCTCGTTTTATGTGCTTGGACCGATGGTGGCAAAGTTGAAAAAAGCCAAAGTCTCCCTGCCCGGCGGCTGCGTTATCGGCAGGCGCCCCGTTGACTTGCACATCAAAGGATTGGAGGCTTTAGGGGCAAAGGTCAAAGTGGAAGGCGGCTATGTCATTGTGGATAAACCCAAATTAAAACCCGCCATATTTTCCCTTGAAGGTCCAAGCGGTTCCAGCGTCGGCGCCACATGCAACACGCTCATGGCGGCAGTCTTCATCGAAGGACGCGCCGTTATACATGGCGCTGCCAAAGAGCCGGAGGTGATGGCGCTTGTGGATTTTCTCAATGAAATGGGCGCAAAAATCGAAGTCCAGGATTCCACAATAACAATCGAGGGCGTGAAGGAACTTCATGGAACGGAGCACACAATCATTCCGGACCGAATCGAGGCGGGGACATATATGGTGGCTGCCGCCATCACGCGCGGCGACCTGACTATCAAAGGATGCCATTTGCCCCACATGGAAGTGGTGGTCAGCAAACTCCGCGAAATCGGTCTCGAGGTGGAGCCCGTCGTCGGCGGGGCGCGATGCCGTTTTGCCAACAGCCGTCAAAGCGCCATCAATATCCGCACGCTTCCATATCCCGGATTTCCCACAGACCTGCAAGCCCAATTCTCATCGCTTCTGGCTTTGACAAAAGGGGAAAGCACGATCACCGAGACCATCTATCCCGAACGTTTTATGCACGTGGCTGAACTTTCCCGCATGGGAGCGGAAATCAGCTTATATAGGGCAACGGCAACCATTTGCGGCGTGGATAAACTTCAAGGGGCGCCCGTCATGGCTACAGACCTCCGCGCCAGCGCTGCCCTTGTCCTTGCTGCGCTTGCCGCTGAGGGCAAAACAGAAATATTGCGCGTTTATCATATTGACCGCGGCTATGAGCGCCTTGAAAAAAAACTGGAAGCCGTTGGGGCGCGCATCCGCCGCGTAGGATAAGGAAGGCATTTTATGAAAACAATTCCTAAAACCGTTATCCTAATCTCGCTTCTTTTGACGGCGGGATGCGCCGCATGGAGACATAAACCAATGAACCCCTATTTTATCAATCCCCGCGAGGTGGAACTCAAAATCACTTACACCCTTCAGAATGTTGAGGCATGCGATACCAACACCGTCACGCTTTATGAATTCTCCGAAGAGCCGGTCTCGCGGGTCATGCAAAAAAAATCCACAAAGCCGATTCTTCTCCTTTATATCGCAAGACAGCGCGAATACCCCAATCAGCAAAACGTGGAATACATCTCAATTGACCCGGCGCCCCGCCAGATTATCTCAAAGGATATTGACGGCAATGAAATTGAATTCTGGGATTTTTCCGACAGAATACAAAACGGCGGCGATATCGTCATCACCCGCCATTTCAGGTTCAAGGCTTATGAAACCGCTTTTCGAATAGATCCCGCTAACGTTGACGTTTATGAAGATACCCCAGAGAACCGATATTACACCAGAACCCAGCAATTCATCGAACTCACGCCTGAGGTTATTCAACTTTCCCGCGAGATTATAGGCAAAGAAAAAAATCCCTACCTTCAGGCGCGCGCCATTTACCAGTGGTGCGTGGAAAATATCGAATATGTCTATCCGCCCGATCGCGGCATCCAACGCTCTCTGCCGCGCCGGACGGGCGATTGCGGAGAATATAGCCTCATCTTCGCCGCCCTCTGCCGCGCCGCAGGCATACCGGCGCGCGTCGCCAACGGACACTGGTGCTGCAAGGCAAAGCAGAATTATCACGTCTGGAACGAATTTTATCTCCCCAATTATGGCTGGATTCCTGCCGACGCCACAGACGGCAGAATCAATAAACTGACTCCCGGCATACTCGCCGGAAACGACGACCCTTTTTATTTCTTTGGCAATCTGGATAGCGGACGTTTCATCTCATCAAAAGGCACGTCCATACAACTTTACCCTTCGCCGCCATGGCATGAATGGGGACTGGCGGATACCAATAACAACCCAATTTTTTTTCAGACCGCCGCCACTGTTTATGCCAATTGCAAAATTGCCCAGCAGCGCACAAAGGTGGAGATAATCAAAGGCGATGATATCCTCTGGTAGCGGAAAATTTTGAATTAGTCGCCTGATGCTAAACGCGTCAAAAGCGCCTTAGCGGTTTTATCTCCCGGCGAAAGATCCAAATACCTTTTCAGCGAAGATTTCGCCAGCTCCTTTTTGCCCTCTTTTATATAAATAAGCGCCAAGTTGAAATGCGCCAGCGGCTGGACTCGCTCATCAAGGACAAGCGCCTGTTCGAAATCCTTTTGCGCCTCCCGCAAAAGCCCCAGAGCCAGATAACACTGACCCCTATTGAATAAAATACGCGCGTTGTCCGGCTCCATTTTGAGCGCCTCTGAATATTGATTCGCCGCCTCGGCAAGTTTTTTTTCATCATAATAAAGATTCCCCAGATTGGCAAGGGCATAGGGCGTTTTCTTTGATTGGAGCGATTTTTCATATTGCGCCAGAGCGTCGTTGATTTTTCCTTCCGATTTATAAATCAATCCCAGCGCATTGTGAAATTGCGCGCCCTCCTCCTTTTCCAGAAGAACGCCCGTATTATTGAGCAGCAACCACAACGCCGCAAATCCGACTGCGAAAGATCCCGCCTCTTTCCATCGCCGCTGCCTGAACCATCGCATCAGCGATTCAACAGAGCCCGCCGCAAGAAGACACAAAACGGGAATAATTGGAATCCGATACCGCGCAGTCATAAAAAAGGGAATAAGCGAAAGCATATATGACATCGCAAAAAGCAAGAACACCCCCCAAAATTTTTCGCGGTTCCATGCAAGCATCCCCAAAGATAAAAGCGAAAGCGGACCGATGAGCCAGAATCCTGCCAGCGGAAAATTCAATATCGGCATAATGCCCTTCATTTGCTGCAAACTGTAAATCTGGGCAATCTCGGCGTGTCCCCAAAAATAATAAATCTTCATAAAAAGCAATTTCATAAAACGCGCCGGATGCGCCTTGATAAAAGCCATTGCGCGGTTTTTCCAGTATCGCGACACCTCGGAAGATTTTAACGAGGCGCGGTTCAAATCCGCCTCTGCAATCCGCAGCCCGCTCGGGTCTTGCTCCATATTCACGCGAGGAGGCATCACAAAACGCCCGTCCGCCTGCTCATTATTTCCGATAAAAAAATTGAATCCGCCATTGGAAGTGATGAGAATAAAATCCCGTTCCGCCAGATAATTATGGAGCGCCGCCGGCGCAACCCCCGCCGCAATTCCCGCGCCCAAAAAAACCGCCTTTGCCCATTTATCTTTCTGAGAAGCCATAAGGAGCCAAACGCATAAAAATGGAGCAAACAGCAAAATATTTCCCCTGAACAACGCGGCAATGCCTATCAGAAGCCCCGCGGCAAACCATGGCGCTTTTTTCTGCGCATCCATCCGGATTAAATAAAAAATCAAAACCAAACAAAAAAACGCCATCGGCGTTTCGGATAACAGCGTCTGCTCATAAAAAAGCGCCGGTTTATAAACGGCATACAACCCCGCTGCGATGAGCCCAGCCGTTGATGAAAACAGGCGCCTCCCCAAAAAATAAAGCAGAAGGCAGCACCCCAGCCCAAGCGCCATCTGAAAAAGGCGCGGCACAATCGGCGCCTCGCCAAACAAACGATATAACAACCCCACGCTGTATGGATAAAGAGGTCCCATGAAAAACGCCCGCTCTTGTATCAGGCGCCCTTTTGACACGTTTGATGCCAGATTGTGATAATATCGGGCATCGAGAGTGGGATGCCGATAGAAAGGGGTTGCGCTGAATTGAATTAAAAAAAGGATACGAAATAATAAACCGATTAAAACAACGGCAAATAATGCCAGACGCTCGCGGCGTGTCAATATAGCTGCCACCCCAAAACCCCGCTTGTGATCGGCTCGAACCAGATGCCGTCCGCCGCCACAGCGCCATCAGCCTGCTCCGAAAGGAAAATCATCGCGGCAATCTGGGAGGAGAATTGAAACGTCCCCAAACGATTCCATCTCCCGCCGTTTACACGCTGGTCAACGTGCACTGTGTCGGAGCCGTTTGCGTGATGAATTTCATACGGTGCATGTTGCGAACGATTGACATCGGATACCCACCACGCATACACATTGTAGAATCCGTCCTCCGGCAGATAAGCAGCCCAGCGCACCCGATGCGTCCCGTCCCCCGCCGCATGAAGCAGAAAATCAGAGCCATAAAAACCTGACGGCGTTTTTTGCGGCGTCCAATTTGTGTGATAGGATGTAAAATTCGGGTCTTTATTGTCAATCGTCCAGCCATCTCCCGGCGGCGCCGGCGCAAGATTGTTAAAACCGATTTTGTCCTTGAAAACGCTCAACGCCTCACCGCCGGCTGCGAATCTTTTAATCTCAAAGATGGGCGTTGTGCGGTAATTCAAACCCGTATTTGTCGTATATGCCGACACATACCCAGCATCTCGGCACGCCTGAATCACAGCCTCGTTATAATCGCCGTAGGGGTAGGCGATATGGCGGCATGTCTTGCCGGCAACATTGGATTCAATTGCGCTTTTGGAGCCCGCTACTTCCATATTCAAAGATTGCTCATCCATCGATGTCAATCTAAGATGCATTATAGTGTGCGATTCCGTTAATATCGCGCCGTTATCTTCCATTTCCTTGATTTCTATCCAATCGCAATGATCTCCGCTGCCTGTGATAACTCCAACATAATGCGTATGCGCAAAATTAACGGCGCATAAACCGTATTGTTTCATAATCGGATACGCCACTGTATAAACCATGATATAATTATCGTCAATCGTCAGCACAATCGGACGAATCGGCAGCGGTTCATCGCTCTGTATCCACGCCGCTAACTCGTCCGGTGTTATCGTATGATAACTGTTTTGACTCAAAAAGGCAGCCTGTTCGGAATATGATTCATGCGAAAATCCCATCGTTGGATGCGCATGATACATCAGCACCGGCACCTGCGCCGCCGCCTGCATCGAAACAAGAACCAAAAAAATTATATATAAGGTTTTCGTTTTTTATTTCCTCCTTATTTTTTTCAGACAACAGCTGAAACGTTTAATATGCAGGATTTCCTCGTCAAGTATTATAATCAGAGTTGACGACAACCCGCCCGCAAGAGATGTGTTCTTTTATATTATACTTTTGGAAAAATTTCATCATGCCGATTATTTTTGCCAGCACAGCCGGTTTTTGCTACGGCGTCCGCCGAGCGGTCAAACTTGCCCTTAACGCCTCTCAAAAAGATTCAGCGGAGCTTGTCACGCTGGGTCCGCTCGTCCATAACCAGCAGGCAATAGACCTTTTGAAATCCCGCGGAGTTACCATTGTTAAAAAAGCGGAAGATGTCCCAAAAGGAAGCCGTGTAATCATCCGCGCTCATGGCGTAACGCCGCAGGTGCGCGACATGCTTGCCGCCAAATGTTCGGAGGTTTACGACGCCACTTGCCCCCATGTCACACGCGCGCAGCAGATAGTCGCTCAATACGCCGCCGATGGATGGGCGGTTCTCATCATCGGAGATCGCGGGCATGCCGAAGTTGATGGGTTGATGGGACACGCCGCAGGTAGGGGATATGTGGTTGAAAATGAAGGCGACCTCGCCGCTTTGCCCCCGCTGGAAAAAGTTTGCGTTGTTTCGCAGACAACCCAAGAGGTGGAACATTTCCAGAAAATTGTTGCGCTCGCTCAAAATCTTTTTTCTGAAGTCAAAGTCTTCAACACCATCTGTAACGCAACTTCCCGACGACAGAGCGAACTTCTCGAAATAGCTAAAAAATCGGATGTGGTCATTGTTGTCGGCGGACGCGAAAGCGCCAACACCAAACGCCTTGCTGAAATCGCCCGCGAAGTCGGCGTCCGCACATTCCACATCGAAACCGCCGATGAGCTCGACCTTGCGGAAATAAAACCAAAAGATGTTGTGGGCATCACAGCCGGCGCCTCAACGCCTCACTGGGTCATCCGTAACGTTGTGGAAACGGTTCAGGAACATCAGTTAAAAAAACAATACACCCCGCTCATACGAATTGGAATTCAGTTGCTGAGATTTTTAATTTACAGCTCGCTGCTCCTTGCTTTGAGCGCCGCGCTTTTGACCTATACCTCCGCGCACATGATGGGACAGGTTGTTCAATTTTCGGAAGTTTTTCTCGCCTTTCTTTTTGTCTTTGCCATGCACCTGATGAACAAACGGCTGAATCTCCCGAAGGATGAGAGGCTTCTATACGGCAGTCAAAAAAGTTTTGCCCATTATAAAAACGCCTTCACCGCCCTTTCCATCATCTGCACCGCCGGTTCGTTTGCCCTATCTTATTTCATGGGAAACCTGATATTTGCGCTCGTTTTTCTCTCCGGGGTTTTAGGTTTGATTTACACGCTCACCATCCTGCCGAGTAATTTGCCGTTTAAAATTCGCTACCGGCGGCTGATGGACATCCCCGGCTCCAAAGATATCTTCATGACCGGCGGCTGGGGCATGGTTGTTGTTCTAATTCCCTATCTTTTAAGCGCGCAAAAAAATTGGCAGGGATTTTTATTTACGTTGGGTTTTGTGTTTCTATTGGTGCTCAACCGCTCCATCCTTCTGGATGTGCGGGATCTTGAAGGCGATATCGCCCTCGGAAAAGAAACCATCCCAATTCTTCTCGGTTCGCGCGGAAGGGAGCATTTCATCCGCGCCATGTTCGCCCTCATTTTCGCCATTTTGTTGATAGGGAGTATCGCTGGCGCTTTGCCTGCGCGGGCGTTTGCGCTCGCCCTCCTTTTGCCTTATCTGCTTCTTCATTACCCATTAAGCCGCAGGCAGGGCATTTACCAGAGCCTTTTATATGACGCCTTTTTGGAGGGACAGTTTCTGCTGGCGGGGTTAATCACTCGTTTTGCCGCGCTCTAATGGCGCGACCAGATGGTATGTCAAATACAACGGCTCAACCTCTTCGTATAACCCGATGCCGGGCAAAAAGCCGATAATATCCGTCCAGATTTTTACCTTCTCAATCGCCTTGCGCGATTTCTTGTTCCATGTGAATGCGTTTTCCAAAAGACGTTCGCCGTCTTTTTTTGTGCGGCGGCAGTTGATATAAACAATCAGCCTCGATTTTTCAATACCCCTCGGAAAAAGTTGTTTCCATAAATATGATTTTTCAATATCCGATTCGGCGGCGCGCAAAACTTCGCTGAATCGTTCGGGGTGAAACGAGATGAATACGCCGTCCTTTTGTTTGATAACGCCCCAATATCCCAGAGGCGTTAACATTTGTTTCTTCTGATTCATCATGAAAGGCTCAAAAGAGGCGGCTGCTATTTTTGACGCCGTTTCAACATCGGAAGTTCCCCAATAAATCCACGCCTCCGCAAGCGGGAGAATAACCCCCGGTTCAAGCCGTTCCACACACAAAGCCAGTTCATCCTTAAGCAGTTTTGCCATGCCCTCCGCCATCTTTTCATCATTTGAAAAAAACATTTTAAGAAAGGGGAGAATCTTTTCTGAAAGAAGCGCATCCCTTATTCCAAAAAAAAGCAGCGTGCGGGAAGATGCGCGAGGCAGCGAGGCAAAAGCGCGGCTTTTTGAGGCGGCGCCGTGCGGAGTCTTCGATTTAAATATTAGCGCGCCGCGAATCTCGCGCCGCAGGTTCAATTCAAATCGGATATATTGATATTCGGAAATCATATTTGCGAGCGATTCGGGAATCTCCTCCCAGAGCGCGCGCAGAGCCTGAGGACGCGCAAAAATGGAAAAATCATCTTTGGATATTTTTGCCGTGCGATACTCTCTAAAATCGCTTTCATTATATAACGATTCAACGGTTGGGGATAAACGCCTATCAGCAATGTTTTTCAGCGTTTGAACGCCGCTTGTGTAAAGCGAAAGAAACACCGTGCGCCCAAAACGAATGTATGAAAAAGAGCGATGCTCCTCGTCGGAAACATAGCGATTGATGCGAAAGCCTTGATAGCGGACGGATTCAAGCCGCAGGTCGGGATAATACTGGGCGACAAATTCCGCCAGCTTTTCCTCAAACCCCAGCCTCGTCCGCGACATGATTAGGATGCCCGGAGGCGCCCCAGAATCAATCGGAGGCAAAACAGCCGCTGCAGCCTCATCGCCGAACCATTTCAGGATGAATTCCCTTCCCAGTTTCAGATGCGTTTTGTATTCCAACTTGGCGATTTGCTTTTTCCACTGGCGAAGCATTTTATCCGAGGCGAATAATTTTTCCCACTCCGTCCCCTGCTCCATTTCTTGCAAAAGAGGCAGCGCCGCCGCTCGTTCCCAAATCCCGCGAAGGTCATGAAGCGAGGCAAAGGCGAGAGTTTCCGGCGGGAGGAGTTCGGCAAAATGTCCCGCATAATCATCCCCGCCCCGCCTTTCCAGATAAATCACAAAGAACAAAATCAGCATGCCGATAAAAAATATTGTTAAAAGAATTATTTTAAGACGTTTTGGCATGAGTTTATGACACAGAGGAATCGTATAAGTGGCATGCAACAAGATGACCTTGTTCGTCCGCTTTCAATTTGGGAATAATCTTGCCGCACGGCTCGAACCGTTTTGAACATCGCGGACGAAAAGGACACCCCATCGGCGGGGCGATGGGACTGGGAACATCGCCCTCAAGGATGATGCGCTTTCTGCCGCTATTCGGCTCAATGCTCGGAACCGCCGAGAGCAAAGCCTGCGTGTATGGGTGCAAAGCGCGCTGAAAAACATCTTTCCGCTTACCCATCTCCACAATCCGACCCAGATACATAACCGCAACCCGATGGCTGATATGATTCACCACAGATAAATCATGAGAAACGAAAATAAAAGAAAGCCCGAGGCGCGTTTGCAAATCCTTCATCAGATTGATAATCTGCGCCTGAATGGAAACATCCAGCGCGGAGACCGGTTCATCGGCGATTATGATTTCCGGTTGCACCGCCAGCGCTCGCGCAATCCCAATACGTTGGCGCTGTCCGCCGCTGAATTCATGCGGAAATCGCCCCGCATAATCGGGCTGCAATCCCACCGATTCCAGCAACTGCGCCACCCGTTTTCGTTTTTCCGCTCCCGCCGCAAGATTGTGAATCGTCATCGCCTCGCCGATTATCGCCCCAACTGTCATGCGCGGATTCAGCGAAGAAAAAGGGTCTTGAAAAATCATCTGGATTTTACGCCGGTAGGGGAGCAGCTCGCGCTCGTCCAGCTCGGCAATGTTAGGGGAGTCCCTATATTGAATGACCCCAGCCGTCGGTGTTTCCAATCGGACAATAAGTCGCCCCAACGTGGTTTTTCCGCATCCGCTTTCGCCGACCAGTCCCAGCGTTTCGCACGCCGCCAGCTCAAAGGACACGCCGTCCACAGCCCTGATATATTCCCGCGTTTTACGAAAGATGCCCTTTTTGATGGGATAAAACTTTTTTAAATCGCATATCTTCAGAAGATAGCCGTTGTGGTTGTTCCTAAAATTCAAAAGCCGGTCTCCCCGACCTCAAGAACATGGTTTTTCAATCGCCCATTTCAGAACGTCGTCCATTTTTCTGGCAAAACGGAATTTAATAGATTTCTTTATCTCTGCCGGAATCTCCGCCAGATCCTTTTCATTATCCGCCGGTATGATAACCTCGCGAACGCCAGCCCGATGCGCCGCCAGAACCTTTTCCTTTATGCCGCCCACCGGCAGAACATTGCCCTTCAGCGTGATTTCGCCGGTCATCGCAACCCCCGCGCAGGTTTTTTTGTTCATGAAAAGCGAGGCAAGCGATGAGCAGATGGATATCCCCGCCGACGGTCCATCCTTTGGAATGGCGCCCGCCGGCACATGGACGTGAATGTCATAGGAGGAAAACATGGTTTCCTCGATTTTGAGTCTGGGTGCGACGGAATGAATCCAAGTCAACGCCGCCTGCGCCGATTCCTTCATCACATCGCCCAGCTGCCCCGTCAGAATCAGCTTCCCCTTGCCATGCGTCAAACTCGATTCGATGAATAAAATCTCCCCGCCGGTTTGTGTCCACGCCAGCCCGATTGCCACGCCCGGTTGCAGCGGTCTTTTTGCAAACTCGGGAATATAGATCGGCGGACCTAAAAACGAAGCGACATTCTTCACAATTATCTGAATTTTTTTGCTTTCCCCTTCGGCAACCTTTCGGGCAACCTTGCGGCAGATGCTCCCGATTTCCCTTTGCAGATTGCGCAGACCCGCCTCCCGCGTATATTTCTCTATAATAGTCTCCAAAGCCGCGTCCGTGAATGTCACATTCTTGGACGTTACCCCGTTGGCTTCGTATTCCTTTGGAATCAGATAACGCCGCGCTATTTTTTTCTTTTCATTAAGCGTATAGCCGGGCAGGCGTAAAACCTCCATTCTATCCTGCAGGGCGGGCGGGATTGTGTCGAGAATATTCGCCGTGGTGATGAACATGACCTTTGAAAGGTCAAAGGGCAGATCCAGATAATGATCCGTAAAATGATAATTCTGCTCCGGATCCAGCACCTCCAAAAGCGCGGAAGCCGGATCCCCTCGAAAATCCGCGCCGATTTTATCCACCTCGTCGAGCATCATGACAGGGTTGTTGGCGGCGCAGACCTTCAATCCGTTTATGATGCGCCCGGGCATTGAGCCGATATAAGTCCGCCGATGCCCTCGAATCTCCGCCTCGTCCCTCATGCCGCCGAGACTGAAATGAAAAAATTTCCGCCCCAGCGCCCGCGCGACGGATTTTCCAAGACTGGTCTTGCCCACGCCGGGCGGACCTACGAAACAAAGAATCGGACCTTTGATGCTCTTGCGGAGTTTCACAACCGCCAGATATTCAAGAATCCGCTCCTTTATCTTATCCAAATCGTAATGATCCTCGTCCAGAATTTCCGCCGCTTTGCGGATGTCAATGCTGTCCTCTGTGCTCTCCATCCACGGAAGTTCAAGAATGGTCTCAATATAACTTCGGGAAACAGTGTATTCAGGAGAGCTCTGCGGCATCATCTCAAGGCGTTTCATCTCCTTGTTCACAACAGCAAGAACGTTTTCCGGCATGGCTTTTTTCTCGATGCGCTGGCGGAATTCAACGATATCATCGCGTCCGTCGCTGCCCTCGCCCAGTTCCTTTTGAATCGCCTTCAACTGCTCGCGAAGAATAAACTCCCGCTGATTTTTTTCCACCTCGCCCTTGACCTTTGTCCGTATCTTGTCGCCGAGTTCCATCACCTCCACCTCGCGCGCCAGAATTCCCATCACATACTCCAGCCTGTCCTGAGAGGGGATAATGTTCAAAATTTTTTGACGTTCTGTCAGACTCAGGTTGAGGTTGGTGGCGACAAGGTCGGAAAGCTTTCCCGGCTCGCTGATATTCATGGCAGCTACGCCCAGTTCCTCCGGCAAGTTAGAAAGCGATATGGCTCGTTGAAGCAATTTCTGCGTCTCATGCATCATGGCGTCAACTGTGATGCCTTCTGTTTGATAATCTCTAAACTGTATAATGCGGGCTTTTAAATAAGGCGATGTTTGAGTCACCTCATGAATCTTGATTCGATTGATGCCATGCAAAATAATGCGCATGGAACCATCGGGGATTTTCAGCATCCGCAAAATCATGGCGGCGCACCCGACATACGCCAGCTTGGCATCGGTTTTATCTTCGGAGCCTTTTTCCTCTCGCGTAGTTTCGGGAAACGTATCCGATTTTGGCTGGCGGAAAAAAACACCAACAAACCGATTGCCGAGCACCGCCTCGGAAATAAGCGTCTTGTGCGTTGAATTGGAAACGACCAGCGGCGCAATCATAAAAGGAAAAAGGACGAAATTATCGAAATCCAGAATCGGCAACTCATTCGGAATTTCAATATCCTCACCCTTGAATATTTTTGTCATGTCATCTATGGAAATGTTGGATTCTTCCGTCATTATTCTTTGTCCCTGTGTTTGATTTGCCGGATTTGCTCTGTCCGGTTCAGATTACTCAAAGATATCTATAGGCTCAGGCGCTCCGAGCCGCTTGGGAATATTTATCACAAGAAAGCCGTTTTTGAAATTCGCATCAATTTCATTTCGGCTGATTTCGCGCGTTAGTTTAAAAGCCCGATGAAACGCACCGTAGTGAATCTCCATAAGATGATATTTTTTCTTTTTCACCGGCGAGTCTTCAAAACGCTCGCCCTCCACAGTCAAAACGTTATTTTGAACGGAAACTTTTATATGCTCCACTCGAACGCCGGAAAGCTCCATCTTGACTACGATGGTATCCTGCGTTTCATAAATATCCGTCGGCGGATTCCACGGGATTCGGTTCAGCGAAAAAGAACTTTTAGGAGATATGAAGTCGTCGAACACATGCGAAAACGGACAAACATCCTCATCCTCCCATTCTAACACTTCATAATGCCCGTTGATTACAATTGAATCTGACATGACTCAAACCTCTCCAGAAAAAATTTCCCATTTATGACGAACCCATTTTGAACCCGTGTTTTTCGGCAATCTCCCGCGCAACATCAGTAATGATGGCATCAGGAGGCAGCGGCATGTTTTTCTCGCCCTGCCGAATCCGCTGCATAACATCATCGCCTGTGATAATCAACCGTTGCTTTGCGGCGGACGCGTTTAAAGATTTTTCGGCGGCAGACTCGCTGCACGCCAACCGTTCAACGAATTTATACAAATCTTCAGGCTTAATCCACTCAACGCCCCAGCCGCCGAGCGTCCTAACATATTGTCTATAAAGGGCTTCAAACCCCTCCTTTGCTCGAGCCGCGGTTGCCGCTATCAACCCCTCGCGGGGTTTACCATCCTCAGGCGCAAAGGATTGAATAACAGTCCCGCATTCAATTCCCAGAACTGGTTTTCCAGAAACAAGCGCCCGCATAAGCCGCATGGTGATCTCATCATTGCCCGCGCCTGTAATAATTCCCGCCAAAAAGGGGAGCGAAGGCTGAAAAAGCAAAATCGCTTTTGCGCCTTGCCATATTGCGTCCGCGTCTGCCGCAGCGCCCGCCTCATTGTGAGCCATATCAAAAAGAGCCGCTAAATTATCGTTGCAACAAGGCGGGAAAAAACACAAACAGCAAAACCGCCGCATGACCTCCTGCACGCCGGAAATATCAACGATTTGCTTGTCGGGCTGGTTTGTTAAAATAATCAGTATGTCTGGAACCTTGGACGGAGAGGCATGCCTCGGCGATACAAGATATTTCAGTATCTCTTCCCGAATGATATCTTCAATTTGTTTCCTGTCCAAAGCCATGAGAAATAATTGGAATTACGATTCTTCCGCCGGAAGTATCTTATCGAGCTCATTATGAGGTCTGGGGATGACATGGACAGAAACCAATTCGCCGACTCTTCTGGCTGCCGCCGCGCCGGCATCTGTGGCTGCCTTGACCGCGCCCACATCACCGCGAACCATCACAGTCACATACCCGCCGCCCACATTTTCTTTGCCGACCAGACGCACATTTGCCGCCTTCGCCATCGCATCAGCCGCTTCGATGGAGCCAACAAGCCCCTTTGTTTCTATCAACCCCAAAGCGTTTCCGTAAATTTCCATCCACGAATACCTCCCCATTCAAATATCGAAATAACGCATATTTTTTTAAACTTTCTCTTGTCAAGCGTTATCTCAGGGTGTTAGAGACATAGACATAATTGCAGAATGGATATTAACATTTGCTTGACGCCAGTCTTGGGATGGGATTCTCTCAATCTTGTTTGAATTAAATTTGAGGGGAAATGGTTTTTATGGAGGATTTTAAACTCACAGCCGAAGAGGATATGACTCTCGAAAACCTTAAAATTCTTTATGAGTCCGGGAAAAATCCCCTTGCTTATATCCCTTATGCCGAAGCCCTTCGGCGCGCCAAAGCGCTTGCACAAGCGCTTGACATCTGCAAAGAAGGGCTCGCACAAGACAGCTACTCCGTTTCCGGAAGAACCCTGCTTGCCAGAATCCTGTTCGATATGGGGCGTTACGACAACGCCCTTGAAGAATTGGGCTTTGTGCTTCAACTGGCGCCGGACGCCTTTAGCGCCAATTTCCTCACGGCTCGCATCCTTGTCAAAAAACAAGAATTCAGCGAAGCCATGGATATCATCAAAAAAATCAAAACATTGAACAAAGACGACTCCGAATTGCTGAGGCTGGAGGAATTTGTCATCGCGCACCTCCATACAGTGGAAACCGTCGGCGATATTTCAACATCCAGCGAGCCGGCGGAAAAAATCGGCGCCCTCAACGAACGGGTTAACACCCTGCTTGAAAACCTCAGAACTTTCCCCGGCGTCACACGCTATAAAATGTCAATGCTCCCCAAAGAGAAGGATAAAAAGGCGGCGCATGACCCCTTGCGGATTCTCTTTATGGAACTTGATGAAGAGTGCCAAAAAGGCGGTTATGGCGAGTTGAAACGTCTGATGTTTGAAGCGGGTAGTAAATGTTTCCTCGTTTATGTTTTGGAAGAATCGGTTTTGACAATTGAGACAACGCCAGAGGTTAATATCGGTATGTTGCGGCTTCAGGTGGAAAACTCGATTAAATTTTAAATACCGGAGATGGCTCTATGTTTCTCATGAAAATGAACCGGCTTTTCTTTATCTTGGGTTTTTTTGCCCTGTTGGCAATCCCGCTCATGGTGCCCGCTTTCGGAACCGTCCAGATGAGCGCCGGCGATATTGAGACCGCGCAAATTTCACGGCTGATTCCCATCATCGTCCTTGTTGAAATCTTTGTGTATTTCTTCTTTGGCTTGATTTCCGGCTCTGCTGCCTCGATCTTGAAACTCATACAATACAGCATATTCATGGTATTTGTCCGTTTTATTATCTGTTTCCTCGCAGCCATCATCTTTGCCCTTTTTAAAATCCTTCCACAGTCTTACGCCGTTATCCTTTTTTGGGTTGGCAATCCCCCGCTAGCCCTTATTCAGATATTCATTTTGATGTTTTACGGACCGCATCTTGCCATTAGTCTTGGAACTCAAATGGTAAATGATGAAAGCGAAAAAAACATCAGATGCGAATTGAGCGAAGAGACGCGTCCAGCGGTTATTCCTCCATATTCCGGCGCCGCGCCCATCGGCGGATTTGTCCACATCTTCAACTTCGATGAACTCGGACGCCACCTCTCAAACATCATCGGCATGGAAGGATTCGTACTCTACACGTGGGAGGGGTTGATTCTGTGGGAAAACTGCCCGCTGCGCGTGGACAAAGAAAAACTCGCTGTTCGCTCTCTTTTTGAATGGCAACATTTGAGGGATTCTCAGATTGATTCCGGCTTTGGCGAACCCGGAAAATTTATCTCTGAAACATCCGACCATCGCTTTGTTCACATCGCCATAGATACCAGATTCTTTGGCGTCATGATTTTGAAAAAAGAAACAGACCTTGGGGATGTTATGAACCGGATTTCCGTGCAGGAACGCTCAATCAAGGAA
This sequence comes from candidate division BRC1 bacterium ADurb.Bin183, assembly GCA_002070185.1. GTDB lineage: Bacteria > Sumerlaeota > Sumerlaeia > MWCT01 > MWCT01 > MWCT01. The sequence continues at coordinate 81,591 of MWCT01000013.1, read as the reverse complement.
TTTCTTGATATGAGATATTCTCTGCTTTTACAATAGAAAGGGGGCGGCAATGGAACACATTCTGGCAGAATTGAACAAAACCCCGGATATTCTGGGGAGTTGCGTGGTGGCGGAAGATGGCATTCTGGTCGCATCGGATTACAGCGCCCAGCTGGATGCCGAACTTATCGGGGCGTTAATCTCCGCCATTGTCCGAACCGCAAAAATGGCATCCGAAAAAATGGACGCGGGCGAAATTAAAGGACTCATACTTGAAGCGGACAAAAGCAAATTTTTCTTTGCCCGGTGCAAATTTGGTTTTCTTGTCGTGCTCACAGGCAGCGAAGCAAATCTGGGGCTAATCCGCGTGGAAATCAAAAACGCCGCTAAAAAAATGGAGGGGCTATCCCTGTGATAAAGGGATTTCAATGCCCGCAGGTGCGATGAATATATGGCGACAATTAACTATGCCCAAAAAGAAATCTCCTGCAAAATCGTCTATTATGGACCCGGTCTGGGCGGCAAAACCACAAACTTGCAGTTTATTCATCAAACCCTCCCCGAGGTGAACCGGGGGGAACTTGTCTCCCTTGCCACCCAACAAGACCGCACCCTTTTCTTCGATTTCCTTCCGATGGATCTGGGAGTGATTAAAGGATTCAATACCAAATTCCATCTTTATACAGTGCCCGGTCAAGTTTACTACAACGCCACCCGCAAACTCGTCTTGCGCGGCGTGGATGGAATCGTTTTTGTGGCGGATTCCCAACGCGACCGCATGGAGGAGAACATCAAAAGTCTCCACAACCTCGAAGAAAACCTCTGCGAATACAACTACGACCTCAAAACAACCCCTTGGGTCATGCAATATAACAAACGCGATATGCCCAACGCCTGCCCAATTGAAGAGCTTGAAGCTGCCCTGAATCCAGATAAAGCGCCTTATTTCGAAGCCGTCGCTGTCACCGGTGAAGGAGTAAAGCAAACCCTCAAGGCAATCTCCTCGCTCGTTCTGAATAAATTGAAAACAGTAGCCGAAGAGCCGGAGCATAAAAAAACTTCTCTTTCAACTCTCGCAGAACAACAAACGGCTCAACCGCCCGCTGAAAGCCCAGAAGAAAAATCCGAGTTTCCTCAAAAAAGCGCCCTATTCCGCGAAAGAAAAAAAGACGCCGGCGAATTATTTATGGACTCCGACCCCCTTGAAGCAGACCTCCCTATGAAGCGTCCCATGGCCTTTTATTGGCGCGGCGTCAAAATCGGCTCGGCGGATTTAACCCTCTCCCGCAGCGATAAGTCTGAAACAAAAATCTTTTACGAACTAAAAGGCTCCATAATTATCCTTGCATTCATACGCCGAATGTTGGATGTAAAACTCTTGTTAAGAGGCAAACAAAGAAAAACGGTAAATAAAATAGAAAAAGAGCTGATCTTTCTCACAGATTTACCCGAATCCCGGCCGCCTCTTGCCGAACCTTTTTGCGTCTGGGTGGATGAGAAAGATAAAAGCCTTTTTATTTCTTATGCCAGCAGGTTCGGTCCGGCGCAGTTATCCCCTCCGGGCGCGCCGCCGATAACGTAATTCCAGTTTTGTTTGTTCTTTTCGTTTGCAGTTATTTGAAATGAAATTGAAAGGATGAACAGAATGCCTAAAAAACCGCTTGTTCTGACAGAAGATGCTATGACTAGCATTAATAAGACTCTTCAAGAATTGCTAAAACAATCAGACGCCAAATGCGGTCTACTGGTGGACCAAGATGGAAAATGCGTGGCAAAAACTGGATTTACTAAAACCATTGACACCGACGGGCTCTCTGCCCTTATCGCTGGCGCCTTTTCCTCCACCCGCGCTATGGCAAAACTTGTCGGCGAACGCGATTTTTCCGTCCTTTTTCATCAAGGCGATAAAGACCATATTCATAATGTTTTGGTGGATGACGACACAATTTTGACTGTCATTTTCGACGACCGCACAACCATCGGCATGGTGCGTATTTATTCCAAGGCAGCGGCTCAAAAATTAAAAGACATCCTTGCCGGGGTCCGCGTAGATACACAAAAAAACGGCAATGTGGATATCGCCAAAGAAGCGGGGGAGCGGCTCGACGACCTTTTTGGCGATTAAAGGATTATCATATCGCCCCAAGGGGCATACGGGGGAGATGATATATGCAAAAAAAAGACATGGAATTGGAGGGAACCCTGCGGGCTTTTAGCCTGCCTGATATTCTTCAATTCTTGTCCATGGGAAAAATGACAGGCATCTTAAGCATCTGGCGCGATGCCTATAATATTAGCCTGACTATTAAAGACGGCAGGATCGTCAACTCCTCAGTTCTCGACCGCATGCGCAAACTTGGCGAAATGCTTGTCTATCGCGGATTGATTAAAAGGCGCGACTTACAGGAAGTCCTTCGCGCCCAGATGGGGCTCGACAGAGGCAAACTCCTCGGACAAATTCTCGTGGAAAGAGAACTCATCTCCAAAAACACCCTCAGGGACGCCCTCAAACTTCAATTGCAGGAGGAAATCTGGGAACTCTTCTTCTGGCAGGACGGGCAATTTAAATTTGAACAACGCGGCGATATTGACGTCTCTAACCTAGTCGTGGAAATTGACATCGAGCCTCTTATGATGGAGGGAAGCCGCCGACAGGATGAATGGACAAAAATATCACAAAACCTCACCGATGACTCCATCGTCCTCACTTGTGTCAAACAAGAAAACCCGATGGAAAATGAAGTCACTCTCAGCCGAGATGAATGGATTGTGCTCGGGCTGGTCAATGGATTTTATGAAGTGGGCTCCATTGTGGATAGAAGCGGTTTGGGCAAATTTGAAACATACAGAATACTGAATTCTTTCCTGACTGCCGGACTCATAATCAGCAAACCCCAAAGAAAGATTGAAGAGGAATTCTTCTCCACGCCACCCGGTGGCGAAACCGGCGTCGCCACGCTCAAGTCTCTCAAAACAGCCGATTCCCCAGTTGCGGAAACGCTGTTTGGCGCAGCCCAGTCTAAAAAAGGACTCAGCTCGCTTTTCTCCCGTCCCAAACCAACTATCAAAGAAACGCCCCAATCCTCCATCCAACTCGACTTCGTCTCGCCGCTCGGCGCCGCTGCCTTCTTTGTCAACTCATTCTATGAATCGCTCATGGCAACCGAAGGGTTCGTTCGCTCTCCGGAAGATGATAACATCATGCTTGCTTTCAACTGGCGCAATCTCCTTATGCGCCATCCGCGGGCGGATCTGGTTCGAATCACAAACGGACGCATCAACGCCAAACCTTTGGAAAATATCATTCAGATTCAAGAAGGCATTTCAAAAATAATCAGCGAATGCTATGATGAAACGCTGGTGACGCTTAACGAACTAATTGCGCTTCTTCATCAGATAGCCTTGGAACGGCTCGGGGACAAAACCCTTTCCCGCATTGCCAACAGCGCGCTGAACGAGTTTGGCGCCAATATCCGCTATAAACATGATGAGCGATTTGATTTCAGAACATGGGTTCAGGATTTGATTAAAATATAACGGGAGTTAAACCATGGCTGGTGAATTGATACTCGTGGCAGATAAAAGCGTCGCCATCCAGCAAATTGCAAAAAACACCCTCGAAGAAGCTGGATATCGCATTCTTGAAGCCTCCAACGGTCTCGCCGCGCTCACCTATCCTGAATTGGAAAAAGTTGACCTGCTCGTTCTGGATGCGTCGCTTGAAGGCATCAGCGGTTTTGACGCAACCCGCGCCATTAAAACAGACAGAGATTATTTTGAAAAGCCCGTCCTTTTGTTGATACCAGAAGAGGAAGCGGAACAACGAGCCAGCCAGTCGCTCTATGGAGCGGATGGTTATATCATCAAACCATTCAACCCCGCCTCCCTCGTCATCAAAGTTGCCGCCCTTCTTGAAGCCCGCCTTGTGCGCATCAGGGCAAGGGAGTTTATACGCGAAGCGGCGGATAAATTCATGGGGCAAATAGCGGAAAACCATATCCAGGAAGCCGTTGAGAAAAAAACTCAAATTATTGTAGAACGCGCCATCGCCAACGTCGTCAGCATCATTGACCAGCGCGCACGCCGCGAAGTCGAGGCGCGCGTCACAGCTCTGACCACAGAAAAAGAACAGGAACTGGTCAAAATCACCGTCCATGAAGTCGCCAAGTCAATGGTCGAAAAACTCGCCGAGAGAAAAGTCACAGAGGCAATGGATACCATTCTGGTCGAGCAAACGGAAAAAACCGTCAAACGCTCCGCCGATGGCTTGCTCCCGGAAATGGTTCGCGATAAAATCCGCGACCAGCTGGAACTCCTCCTCCCGAGGGAAGTTCAAACACGAGTGGAAAAAGCCATCGAGGATATGACCCAGCAAATCTCTCAGGACATCGTTGCCATTGTGGACAACACCGCCCAAAGACAAGTTCCCAAAGTCGCACGCGAGCGACTCCCAGAAATGGCACAAAAACAGCTCGAAGTTATCGCCGAATCCACCATCCCAAAACTTGTCAATAGCATAATCGGACAAGAAGTGGATAAGGAATTTGAAAAAAAAGTCAACCCAGTGATACAGGACGCTGTGAAAAAATTCAAAAAAACAGCCAATCTTATAAACATGATTATCCTGCTGGTTGTTCTATTTGGTTTGGCATTTAATATTTATTTCTCCTTTTTTGCCCCCAAACAAAACATAGAGGGCAAACCATTTAAAGTATCTATCGGGAATAAATAATCTATGAACAAAATTTTATTTTTGGCAGGACTGTTCGTCCTGTGCCTTGCCGCTATTGGTGCTCAGGACGCCTCTCAGCAAACCCCCTCTGAAAAACAGGGTATGGTAGGAATACAACTCTCGCAAAAAGATGGGCAATATTTCATCGCGCACGTATTCCAAAACTCCCCGGCGGAAAGCGCCGGACTTAGACCCGGCGATGTGATTTTGCGCGTTGCGGATGTTGATGTTGGGTCGCTATCTTTGGAGGAGGTTGTCAACCTCTTCCGCGGCGAACCCGACACTTTAGCAAAAATCAGCGTTAGGCGCGGAACGGAAAACGTCGCCACCCTCAACGTCAACAGAACCACCGCTCAATTTCTCATGGAAAACTCGCCCGATTATAAAAGGATGTCTTCATCTTTTTCTCCCGGATTAGAACCAATCGAGGTCGAAACGCCTATGCCGGATTCGGAAAAAATCAAACTCTGGCTCGATTATTACGAACGGGTTTATGGAATGCGCCTTCTGCCGATTGACGCCAAATTCGGCGAAAAACTCGGCGCCCTTTTCACAGAGGGCTTGCTTGTTATTGATGTGCAGGTCGGCAAACCCGCCTACAAGGCGGGACTCTCCAAATGGGACTTGATTCACCGTATCGAGGAAAAATCGCCGCTCGAAATTTTCCAAACGCAAAAACCGCCGGATGAATCAGCCGGACCCAAACCCCTTAACATAACCCTGATGGGTCTCACAGGCGAAACGCAGTTCAAATTGTAATAAATTGTTATCGCAGAAAAAAACTACCGAATTTTATAAAGAATGAGAGAGGTATTCTCTCCAAGCGGTTCAAGAAGCCCCTCCTCAACCATTTTCATCAAGAAACCATACTCCTTTTCCCCGATGGCTTGTGCCTCCTTGTTCTTATGCTCTTCCTTATATGATGAACCAAACCAAGCGCGGGGAATATACGTATCGCACAAAATATGCGTGAATCCCAGCTTCTTCAATTCTTCCGCCGCGCGGGCGGGGTCTTTATATTTATACATCAGATTGACAAAGAAAAACCCAAATGAATCCTCCCGATATTTCCGCTCCAAATAATACCCGCGTTTTTCCCACAAGAGCAAAATATTTGCATCGGCGGGCAGTTCCTTGTTTGCCAAATCTATCAGCTTCTGAATGCCGCCCGGACTGTTGCGCGTTAGAAACGCCGATTTTGATTCGCGCCCCATCAGATAAAATACCGGATTGCGCCAAATAAGCGTTAAGAGCGCGCACATCATGATAATGAAAAGCATAAAAACCACGATGCCCTTCAATATGTTTGTGAAAACTCGCGCCAGCGATTCCTGCTCCGACTCCAATCGCTGAAAAAGAAACGCTATAAGAATCGCCATCACAGGCATAATCGGCGCCAAATAACGCGTAATCGGTTGAAGTATTAACCACAAAATATAAAAAATCGAAACATAGATGAGCAGCGCGTTGACGCCCCATCCCTTCCGACGCATCGCAAAAAGAAACGGCAAAAACATTAAGTAAAACGGCGAAATCAACATATCAAAAACCTGGCGCCCCCATTCGCCGTATATCGTGGAATTATAGGGAATCAGCAAAAATTCCCGCAGCGAAGAGCGCGGATAAACAGCGCGATTCAAAATCTGATATCGCCTTGTAAATTCAGCCGCGGCCGGCGGTGCCGGCTCCGCAGCCTTTCTCCCCGCAAGGTCATTCAAATATGCCGTCAATAGCCGTATCCGAAACGGCTCAATGGGATTTCGATAATATACCGTATTCTTGATAATCCATGGCGAAAATAATAACAGGGCAAAAAAAACATAACCCGCCGCATACAATAAAACCCTGCGATTAAATGTGTATCGCCATGCCTTGAAGTAAATGATAATCAAAGCAAAAAAAGCAATGAGACTCAACATAGATGTGTATTTGATCCCCAGCGCAAAGCCCGCGCATGCCGCTGAGAAAAAAAACAAAAAACGCAGTGGAGCGCCGTGAATATACCAGTTCGGCAAATCATCCAGCCATAAAAGCAGGGCGAACAAAGCAACCCCTTCGTAAAACGCCAGCGGCAGCTCCACATGAATCTGCGCGCTCACATAATATACCAACCAGCTGCAATAAAATATGGCGCATGGTAAAAGGCTTTCGCTTTGGAAAAATCTTTTGTTGAACGCCCGAATGACGAACAAAGTCATTACGCCGAAATAATAATTGATGAGCTTTGCTAAAATGTCGTCCTTTACCACCATCGCCAACGTGAAAAGCATCTCCATATTTTGCGGATAGCGCGTCTGACCCCCAAGATGCGAAAGGATGTAAAACCCCCCGCGCCGAATATAATGCAGCGGCGCATTCAAATGATATTGCTGCTCATCCAGACCAAAAGGCGGAGCCAGCGCCATCAGCAAATTGATGCCGGCAGCAAAGAGAATCAGAAAAAAAAGCAACGACTCAAAAGGGCTGGAAAATCTCAACACCGGCATCTGCAGCCGTTTGATTGCCCCGAGAATCTCCCTTCGCGAATAAATAATCAGCAGTCCCAAAAAAATAAAAACCGACGCCTTTGTAAGCGCCTGCGCCATCGTGATGAACATGGCGCCAAACGAAAGTATCATAAATCCCAGCGCGCTGGAAAAAATAAAGTCCCAATCGGTTTCAATCTCAACTTTTAGCGTATTTATAATAAACGTCCGCCCTGCGGAATAGGCAAGCAACGCCAGCGCCGCCATCAACGCCATTTGCGGAAACGCGGTGTCAAATAGTTTGAAGGCGATGATAACGCTGTCGAATTGAGTGTCGTGATTATTGACATATTGAAAAAAAACAAACACCGTCCAAATCAAAATCAACCCGACCAGAATAATCCCCGAAGCCCCGCCCGGCGTCTTATTGGCAAAATGAGGAGAGCGATTAAGAAAGTTTGGATAAAATGTATCGTTTTCAACAGATTCGTTTTTCTTCTCAAATATCATAAAGACCTCGCATTTTCGCAATAAAAGATTCGAACGAAAATTCCGCCATATATCGCTGATGCGCCATCCGCCCCATCTCCCGCCGTTTAGATTCGTTCTTCAGCAACAAAAGAATCGAGCCTGCAAGAGCCTCTGTGGAATGAGAAAGATACCCCGTCACTCCGTTTTTCACGAGAAACTCATGACCATCTATTGCGCTTGCCACAATCGGTTTCGCAAGCGCCATCCCCTCCAAAAGCGTGTAGGGCAACCCCTCCCATTGCGCCGTGGAAAGCAGAATATCCGCCTGCGCTATAAGATTCAGAGCGTCCTTGCGAAAACCAAGCAGGCGCACAGATTCGCGCAAACCCTTTTGGGCAATGGCGCGCTCCATGTCGCCCATCATCGGTCCATCCCCGACAATATAAAAATGCGCGTCAAAATTCTGCCGACATACAATCTCCGCAACGTCAATAAGCCGCAGCGGCGCCTTCTGGCTCACAAGACGAAGCACGCTTAAAATACAAAGAGTATCCAACGACTGCGCCATGATATCCCCTTTTTCCGCCGCGGCTATTTCCTCCGACGGAATGGAATTGGGAATCACGATGATGCCTCCCTCACGCTTGACCCCTTTTTTAACGAGCGCCGATTTTTGAGCAGGAGACAAAACTATGATTTTGTCCGCGAGCAAGGCAAATGCTTTCCAAACGATAAAAAACGCTTTCTCTAAATATTTATTTTCAAAATTTATCACATGCGGGGTGAAAAAAAACTTTGTCCTCAGGGCAAACAGGCGCGGCAGATGACCCCAGAATATGGATTGAAGGTTATGCACGTGGACAATATCAATTTTGAATTTGTAGATCAGTTGGATAACTTTGACCATTCCAAGAAAAGCAAAAAAACGGTCGGGTGGCGCTATGTGGATATCAATCCCCATATCCTGAAAATAGCGCTCGATCTGCTCATCCTCTGTTGCGCAAACCACATGAAATTTGTAATTCTCCTTCGAAAGTCGTTTCACAAACGAGCCAACATGCCGAGTGATGCCGCTAAACGCCGGCTCATAATAAACCTCAAGGATGTTCTTCGGCTGCTTCACTTTTTAACCTTTGTTATTATTCCTTTCAGATATCCCGCGTTCCACTCAAAAAGCAATACCAGAAAAAGCCGAAATAAACTCAGCCCCGACGCAACACCTTTTGCCTTGATGATGAAAAACAAAATAACCGCCGCAAGAATCGCCAAAGACGCAAGACCCGCCGCCGCAGGCGATGCCAAAAGGGCAAAAAGAACCAGCCCCGCTGCCAGCCCCGCGCCCAATAACGGTTCAAAATGAATCGGACGAAAAGCCCCGTATTTTTTCACAAGATACCCCTGCGCCCAGCCGTAACGCCTCATCATCCGCGCAAATGAGCGCAAATTTTTCGGACGATAATGATGAACGACCGCCTTTGGATTGTAATAAAAGATATACCCCATACGCGCTATCTTCAAATCAATATCAACATCTTCACCGGGCCAAAGATTCTCGTCAAAAAGCCCCGCCTCCATCAACGCCGTCCTGCGATAAAGCACATTGCATGTCGGATTGTGCCGCGTGCGCACGATTGATTTATGCCCTTTCACATAATCAGCGGTAAAACCGATTGCCTTTAAAAGGGCGTGAATCTTTTTGCCAAATTCGCTCTCATCCTCCGGACTTTGCTGGTCTCCGCCGACGCCAGCCACGCGCTCATCGCCGAACCCTTTCATGAGCTCATCAAGCCAATCGGGCGAAACGATGCAATCAGAATCCGTGAAGGCGATAAATTCGCCGCGCGATTCCCGCACCGCTATATTGCGCGCCCGCGATGGCCCGCCGTTGGATATGCGAATTACCCGAATAGCCTTGCCGTATCGCCCCAGAACCTCCGGCGTCCCATCGGTCGAGCCATCATCCACAACTATGATTTCCTTGTTTTCCCATTTGAGCTTTAAAAGCGAGTCCACGCATTTGCCTACCACGTCCATGCAATTATAGGAGGGGATGATAATGCTGATAAGCGGAGGAGCGCCGCTCATTTGTCCTTCCTTTTAGAAAAAAGATAGGAAAAAAAATTTTTCGCGCCGCGAAGTTTGCGGTATAGGTCTTTGCGGTTGCGCGTCTGAAAAAGGAAGCGAATCATATAGGCGGGGCGGAAGTAGAATTTTTTCAAACTGATGTTCTCCGCCGCGTCAATCTCCGCCTTGGTCAGCCCCGGATAACTCACAACCTGCGCCTGCTCGCCGCCCTCCAGCCAGTCCGCCCATGATTTGGCTGTGAGCAGTCCCTCGCGCCGGCATAAATCATAATAGCGCGTGCCGGGGAAGGGAACTGCCCCTGAAAATTGAACCGTATGGAGCCCCAGTTCCAGCGCAAAATTAATCGTCTCCTCAATCGTCTCCCGCGTCTCGCCCGGCAGCCCCATCACAAAACAGCCATGCACATCAAGACGCGCCTTTTTGGCAATTCTCATAAAACTTCGCGCATCCTCCAGCGTTGCATTTTTATGCATCCGCTTCAGCATCTCCTCATTGCCCGATTCAAACCCCACCAAAAGCTCGCGGCAGCCCGCCCGCTTCATGAGCGCAAACATCTCGTCATCAGCCGTATCAACGCGGGCATTGACGGAAAAAGTGATTTTCAAATTGCGGCGAAGAATCTCCTCGCAGATCCCCATTGCGCGAGGCTTGCTCACCGTAAAGGTGTCGTCCTCGAAAAAAAATTCCCCGCCTTTTAAAACCTGCGGGCACAGTTTGATATCCCGTTCGATTTCATCAACAACATTTTCTGGCGAACGGAGACGAAAACGCATCCCATGCATCACCTGAGGCCAAAGGCAAAAAATACAGGCGTTCGGACAGCCCCGCCCCGCAATCATGTCAATATAAGGATGCAGTTTCCCGCCGTCAAAGTAACGGAGAAGGTCAAGATGTTGCCACGCGGGAAAAGGGAGGGCGTCCAGATTCTCAATCAGAGGACGCGGCGCCGTGCGGACAGGGACGCCGTTTTCTATGTATGCAATTCCTTGAACAGTGGAGAGGTTGCCATAATTCTGAATTACATCCCGAACGGTGTAGTCATACTCGCCGATACAGACAACATTCACAGCGCCGGCGGCATCCCGAAGAGTTTCCTCAGGAACGGCGGAGGCATGAGGTCCAACCATAATGACTATTTGAGCGCCGGCATCCTTGCATATCCGAGCGCAGTCAATATCGGAAGAAATGGAAGGCGTTGTTGAATCAAGAACCACAAATCGCGGCTGATGCTCTCGCACAATCTCCCGCAGGTTCTTCTTATCCCAGCCCATCGCGGGAAAATCAAAAAGCCTAACGGGGATGCCGGCTTCCTCCAGAACAGCCGTTGCATAAGCCAGCCAATCCGGCGCGCGCAGAACCCTGCCGCGCGTGCGCGCCGCCCATCGCTGAGTCCGGCAGAAATCCTTCACAAACGGCTCATTGATGATGAGAACATCCGTCGTCATTTCAATCTGCTTTTGACATGCCAATCATGCTCATCAAAAAAGCCGAAAAAAACGTCTGAATTCCCATAACAATTAAAATCAATCCGAGAATGGCGGGGCGAACCATGCGCAACTCGCCAAATCCAGAGCCAATCCAAGATGCCAGAATATAAACATTAATCAGAAACCCGATGAAAAATATAAGAAGTCCAATCGAGATGCCTTTTTCCAAAGTAAAATTTTTGTTCATAAAACGAATGAATTTGTCATCAACAAGGATGTTCTTCTCGGCGGATATAGCCTTTCCCATAATGCCCAGATGAATTATCTGATAGCCAAGCAACGTCATCACTCCGCCAAGAACGATAAAATGGATATCGAATCCATGGCCGAATAAATACACCGGTCCGCGCAGAAGCAGGAGCATTAAAAGAATCCCAGGCAGCATGATGGCAAATCCCGGAATCAAAAAAAGATGCGAGGGGCTATACATCAACATAAACCGCATGTGGCGCCAGCCGTCGCGAAAGGAATGCAACTTCGATTCCCCTTTGCGCGGGTAATAGGTGATAGGAATCTCCGCCGTTTTGAGACCCGCCTTGGATGAGTTGATAACCATCTCGGAGGCAAACTCCATCCCAGTCGTTTTGCAATGCATCCGCCCCCACGCCTCTTTGGTGAAGGCGCGCATCCCGCAGTGCGAATCGCTGATACCTGTGTGAAATAGAAAATTCAAAAACCATGAAAGGAATGGATTGCCGATATATTGATGCAGCCAAGGCATCGCGCCCGGAAGAATCTTACCCTTGAGACGCGTCCCCATCACAAAGTCTGCGCCTTGGCGCAGCGGCTCTATGAATTTATGAACCTCCCCAAAATCGTATGTGTTGTCTGAATCGCCGATGACGACATACCGCCCTCGCGCCTCCGATATCCCTTTGTGATAGGCATTGCCGTAGCCTTTTTTTGTTTGATGGACAACCCGCGCCCCAAGCGATGTTGCAATTTCTACGGAACGATCCGTCGAGCCGTTGTCGCTGACAACAACCTCGCCCTTTATCCCATGCTCGCGAAAAGAATCCAACGCCTTGCGCACGCACTCAGCGATGGTTTCTTCCTCATTGAGGCAGGGCATCACAACAGATACTTCGCACTCTTGCGCCATTTTTTCATCAAATGTCATTTTTCTCCTCTATCTAATTATTTTGTAATTTATGCAAGTTATAATGAAATCTGTTTTGCCGCAGGTCAAGTTAAAACTCTCCCCCCAGCGACAATGCCTAAATTACGCGTTGCGCCCGTTAACGTGCGATTATAATTATTTTACGCCTGTGATGGCAAAAAGAATCGGCGATGCCTCTGTGCTGGCGGAACGGATGGTGATTTTTGTTATCTTCCATCCCGGCTCGGGATTTTGCCAGACAATATCATAAACACCGATGACAGACCCGCTCTTTGCTTTGCCTTTCCAAGCAATCCGCGTCACCGGACTGCATCTCACATCATCAAAGGAAAAAATATTGCGCCCATATACAAGCTTCATTACATCCGAGCGCCCGCCGGAATAATCAAATCTAATCTCGCCAATTTCCGCACCCTCCCGCGCGCGGAAGGCGCAATTCATCAAAAAATGGCACTCGCTCATTTCAACCTGATTCAAGTTGAGCTGAATCTCTTTTGGAAAGGCGCCCTGAGGGTTGATTTTGCCGTGGAAAAGGATTGCGGAAGAGCCATCCTCGCCGCTTGCTATCTGAAATCGCGTTTCTCCAAATCTTGTCTGATTTTTTGGGAAAGAGGAAAAATCATAATCCGCGCCATAACCAATCCAACCCGAACAGTTTTCATTATCCTCCAAAGAGCGATTGACAAACTGACTCAAATCCAACGTGAAGCCTTCTTTATTTTTAAGAAGGGGTTTGAATCCAAACCAAAGGTCAAAGAAAAGCTGGCGAGCATCAAAAGGCAGTTCATCGGCGGGTGTGTTTTCGCCGCTCCATGCATGTTCCGCCGCCCAGAGATACGCCCAATATTGAAGCCATAAATCCTCTGCGCCATCAACATTGAAGCTGAACCCCGCCCACGTTGTTTGCAGATAGCCGTCCGCGCCGTAAAGAACGCATGCCTTGGCAAGATTGCGGATGTCATCATGCAAATACCACCCGCTGCCAATCACGCCGAATCCATCTTTTTTGAATAGCTTCAAAGATACCTGCGATTCGGGCGGATTAGGCACGTAATGCCAGTCGCAGATGGTAACATCTTTTGGCAGTTGCGCGCGCCGTTTTTTCGCCTCTTCAAGGCTGGGCGCAAGACACGCATCCGTCCCCTCGCTCGGATAGATGAACATATCGCCCCAGAGCATGACCTTCACATTGCGCTCCATGAACCATTGATGCAGCGTATGAATATCATCCATAATCAGCTGTGTCACAGACTTCCCGCTGGCTTTGCTCCGATAGGGAAACCGACCGGTCATCGTCACCTCGTCATGACCGATATGAAATGCCTTTGGCTTGAAAAAATCCAAAGCCTCCTGATACACGCCGAAAATAAATTGATACGTTTTCGGGTTAGTCGGATTGTAGGCGTAGGGACTTTCCGGATCTTCCGCGATGTCCAGATTCTTTCTATTCGTAAAAATCCATTCCGAATGCCCCAGCGATTGAATCAGGGGAGTGACCTCAATAAGCGACTCATCCGCCGCTTTGATAACTTTGCGCGCATCCGATTTTTTCATCCCATATTCTTTATGCTCCAATTCGGGATGAGAGTCCCAGATTATATATTCGCACTCCCAGACCAGATTATTGATTTTGTGGCAAGCCATCAATTTGCGTATCGCTTTGATAATCTGGTCGGAGGCGTTCCTGCCCGAAAAGCAGTGAATGCCTCGAAAATCCAAAGCCGGGAAATCGGATATTCTTCCGCCTTTCAGGAAAATTCCCCGCTCGTTCACTTTGACCATTTGCAAAAGGGACATCAATCCATTAAAAACCCCGCGCTCGGAATTGCCCGATACTGCCGCCGTTTTTTCATCAACGGTCAGAACATACCCTTCATGATGTTCAGGATGAGCCAACCCGCGCTCTCTGCAATAAACAGCAGGATGGGGGAAGCGTTTTATCTCTCCAACCATGATTATGTTTTTATCAAGTTCATCCGATTTTGGCTCGCCGGCGATAACTTTAGGTTTGATGTTGTATCGCTCTTTCAATTCGCGGAGAAAAAAATCAACACCCTTGCGAGTCTCCGTTCCCGGTTTTTCTCCCAGATAAATTTTCGTTTTGGAAGAAAGCGGGAATAGATGCGGCGTCCATTCGAGCTCTTTGGGCGTCGGCAGAATATAAGAATTGTCGAAGTTTGGCGCAAGGGCGTCCTTGACCAACTCAGGCTTCATATTTTTGGGCGAAGGTTTGTCAACGTTCCCGCTCTGCCTCATTCCGCGGGGAAAGCGAAGCGTGAAAGAGTGGGCGCTTCGCGTTCCAGGTATAATGTCTCTTTCGTAAATGCCCAGCCAAAAAATCGGTTTGTCCGTTTGCGCCCATTTGTTTTTTCGGTAATCAAAAAAGAGCATGTCTGATTTGGGCTGCGCCAAAAGGCTTATGCCCCCGATTCGCGTGGAAATCTCCACATTCTTAAAAGCCCGCGCCACCATGCTCTTGTTCATGTCGCCTGAGGCGCAAAAAAGCGGAATAACTCCCCGCGTCGTCGCTCTATCCTCGCTTGCAACATAAGGACTGTTCAAAAGAAGAAGCGGATGAATCTCATTGCCCCATTCAAAAACCGCCGTTGTGTTTTTGGTGAATGAGAATTCAAGCGTCGCCTTATAGGAGTTGTCCGGCATTAGAATAAACGTCTCCGTTCCAGCAAAAGGAGAACTCTTTTCCTCCGGCGGTGTATGGTGCAGAACAATTCTGACACCGCCCTGATATGCGTCAACGGAGGCTTTGATTAGAAGTTCCGGCTGATCTATCGGACCGTAATAGCGCGTTGACCAATCCCGGCTCATGACCCATAAAGATGAACCGATAATAATAGGCATGCCAAACACATTAAGCTGCGCCCCTTTTTCCGGACGATACCAGAATTCAAGATCTCCGCATTTTTCGTGGATTTCCTTCAACTTTTCTGTTTTTGCCTCAACCATTTTTTCCGCATCCTGCGCGACGACATGTCCTAAGACAATCATCGCTAAAACAAACGCCATGATAATTTTTTTCAATCAACGTCTCCTAAAATTTTTTAAAAACGCTCAGCCTTGGGATCTGCCATCATTTTCCGGTTTATTGATTTGAGTTTTAATCCCGTTTTCGCCCTCAGCATTTTTTTCCTCGCGCGCTTGCGTTTTGGGCGCGGAGGGATAATGAACCCGATGATGGTATCGGCTGACAAGTGTTTTGATAAACGACTCCTCGATTAAATGCAAATCCCTCAATGTCATATCGCATTCGTCAAACTGTCCGTCGTTGAACTGGTTCAAAACGCATTCATGCACAATGCGTCGGATTTCCTCTTCATCCACATAAGACTGTGAAAGTTTGCTCGTTGATGTGGCTTCCACAATATCCGCCAGCATCACAATTGCGGTTTCAATACTCTGCGGCTTCGGTCCCGGATACCGAAAATCTTCCTTGCGAATAATATCAAACGACTTGCTTTCTTCCGCGCGCTTCAAAGCCTGATTGTAAAAATATCGAATGAGGCTTGTTCCATGATGTTCCGGAATAAAGTCAATAACCTCTTTGGGCAATTTGGCTTTTTGGGCAATCTCAATACCCTCTTTGATATGCTTTTTGATAATCAGGACAGACATATTTGGGGAGATGGTTTGATAAATCTTTTTATCCTCAAGGGAGGTCTGATTCTCCGAATAATACTTCGGCTTGGCTATTTTGCCGATGTCGTGGTAGTAGGCGCCCGTGCGCACAAGAAGATAATTCACATCAACCGCAATAGCGGCGGGCTCCGCCAATTTCGCAACGTTCAGACTGTGTTGATAAGTGCCCGGCGCCTCCTCCTCCATCTTCGAAAGGAGCGGCTGACGTATGCCCGTCAGTTCAAGAAGTTTGACGTCCGTCACCAGCCCAAAAAAAGTCTCGAAAAAAACAAGAGCCGGAAAGGCGATAATGCCGCAGGCAATGCCGTTGCCCAGCCCCCAAAGCCCCCGCGCCGCATAAGTATATAACTCGCCCGTCGGGTCGTCCATAAACTCAAAGATTATAATACTGATAAAATTCACAAGCGCAATGCGGAAACCTGCCATCAACATATCCTTGCGCTCGCGCACATTGTAAAGACTCGATACGCTCATGGCGCCGCCGATTAACGCCAAAAGCGTCACCTTGAAACTCATGTCCATCATCAACCCGAAAAAGAGCGCGCCCCAGCTCACAAGAAAAAACGCAATGCGGGCATCCAAAAGCATCACGCCCAGAATTCCGATGACGCCCGCCGGAAATAAATATCCGATAACAAGATCCTCTTTCCCCAAAATTTGCACAATCAGACGCCCGATGCTCAGCGACAATAAAACAGGCAGGCTGATAAGGATGATATTCGCGGCGCTGAAAGCCATGGTGGGTCTGACCTTTTTTACAAAAAAAGCCACAAATCCGAATATGATAAGAACAAGCGTGAAGTTCGCCAGCAGCTGCATCAGGTTAGCGGTTCGGATGCGCTCGTTCAATCGGGTCAACGCCGAGTCATGGATTATCCTGACCTGCTCGCCAAAACTGATTATAATGTCCCCGCGTTTGTAAAACTGCTTCGGTTTCTTTATCTGATTGATGTATTTGGTTCGCTCTTCCTGATAAAGATCCGGACGTTCGCGTATATTCGGCTCTAAAAGGTTGACTAATAATTCCTGCGCGGCTTTCATCTGCAAAGGCGAACTGCCCTCAAAATAATCCATGATGCTCCGCCACACCGCATCCTTCAACTCTTCCGGATATTCCACAAGGCGCTGGCTGCCAATAGGAGAGGGCGGCGGCTGCTTCGCATTCACAACCTTAACCAGCCCCTCCCGTTCATATGTTTCAAACACATAACGACCGTCAATGATTCCCCGTTTGGACATCATATCTGAAACGACGAATTCAAGATTGCTATAAAACTTGCGGTCGTAGCCGATAGAGAGCAGTGGCGTTGTCGCCTCTTCGCTCAATACCAATCCATGCTTCCTTTTCAAATTTCTTGAAAGCACATCAGGAGGGACGTTTTCCGGAAATGCGCCGCTAATAATTTCATCCCTAATCTTCCGAAGCAGGTCATGGATCCGCTCCTCAACCGTGCTGTCGTATTCATAATAATGAGGAATGTGCTTGGCAGAATCTTCCGTCCTTTGCTGAATCTCTTTATTATAACGTTCTCGATCCTCCACCTCAAGAGGGAAAGGGGCGCGTATTGTCTGTTTGATAGGTCTGCCCAACTCATATTTGATAGGCGGGGAAAAAAAAGCGCGGGAAATAAGTATGGATGTGTATATGGCTAAAAAGAAAAAAGCCACCCACCCCCACGTATGAATAACGCGAGTCCGCCGCCGTTGCCGGGCGAGCTTCATCTCCGTATCAGAACGAGCCTTTATTCGCGTCTTTGCCAATGACTGTTTCCTCGCCCCCTTTTAACTTCTTAACTCAGCCATCTTGGTTGAGATGCTTTTTCTCGTCCTGTTCATAAGCTCGGATAATTTTTTGAACCAGCTCATGGCGCACAACATCTTGCTGGTCGAAATATATAAACGAGATTCCCTCGATATTTTTCAACACAGTTTGAACATGGATTAAACCCGACTGGCGCCCCATCGGAAGGTCAATTTGCGTTATATCCCCTGTGATAATCGCCTTCGAATCAAACCCCAGCCGCGTCAAAAACATCTTCATCTGCTCCGGCGTGGTGTTCTGAGCCTCGTCAAGAATCACAAAAGCATTATTCAACGTGCGCCCGCGCATAAAGGCGAGCGGAGCGATTTCAATAACGCCCGTCTCTATGCTGTTCTTAATTTTCTCCGCCTCCATCATCTCATAAAGCGCATCCCACAAAGGGCGGAGATAAGGGTCAATCTTGGCGGCAAGGTCGCCCGGCAAAAAACCGAGCTTTTCCCCCGCCTCAACAGCCGGACGCACCAAAATGATGCGCCGCACATTTCCCTGCATCAAATCCGTCACCGCCATCGCCATCGCCAGATACGTTTTGCCTGTCCCGGCGGGACCGACTGCAAATACAATATCCGAATGACGAATGGCGTCCACATACCTCTTTTGCCCCGCCGTCAAAGGCGTCACACGCCGGCGTTTCAGCGGCACAGGGATTTCATCAAGAAAAATACTCTTCAAATCCGGCGATTGCCCGTTGCCGGCTGTTCGCAGGGCGTATTGCAGCCTTCGCTTCCGCGTAATCTTATCCTCAAGATTCCCCTTCCGATGCACATGCAGAAGATCATTCAGGAGACCCGCCGCCTTGCCTACGTCTTCCTCATCGCCGACGACCTTGATTTCATTCCCCCGCAAAATCATGCGAACGTTCAGCGATTGCTCCATTTCGCGGATACGGAAATCCCCCTCTCCGCAAAAATCTGTTATCTCTGCCGGCTCAAGCGCCATGATAAATTCCGCTGGTTTGCCCATTCCTTTGCCGCTCATACCCGTCCTCGACGAACGTAAAAAATTATCATATTAATATACAACCCATTTCCCATATTCATTAACTCCAAAACGATATGCCCCCAGCCAAAAAGGTGTCAAGCCAAACCACATGATTGAAAAGAGATTAGTTTATGAAAATGTGGAGTTAAAGTTTTTATACTGAACCCGATAATATGCCTAAATAAACTTGACAAAAAACGAGAATTCAAGACAGCCTCTTGAATATATGTAAGATTGAAAAGAGTATGAGTTTGTAAAGAAAAAGAAAATCGTTATTTGTTACGAAACGCACCCCAACATGGTCTTTTTCGTCATTTGAACAATTGAGAATAAAATAAAATTTTAAAGCGTCGGATTTCGGGGATAATGCAATGGTGACAACCAAATATTTGACAATTAAAGAAGCGTCCGAATACCTCAAAATAAGCAGTTCTAAGATATACCGACTAATTAATCAAGGCTTGATAAATTCAGTTAAAACACCCAAAGGGCAAAGACGATTTAATGAAGAAGATTTAATAAAATTTCTTAAGAAAACCCAGCCTATCAAACAAAAAAGCAAATTATATGAAGCTCAAAATAACGATTTATATGCCGAGGAAATACAAGCAGTATATGGTTTGAAAAATATCAATAACGTTTCAGATGAATTGTTTTTTCATTCGGAACAGATATGGATATATAACGCAGACATTTTAAGCATTCAGAATATTGAAGAAAATTCGGTTGATTTAATTGTCACCTCCCCGCCCTATAACGTGGATATAAATTATAACTCCCATAATGATACCATGACTTATAGCGATTATCTTTCTTTTACCAGAAAATGGCTTCAGAAATGCTTTAAATTTATCAAAGAAGATGGGAGGTTTTGCCTTAACATCCCTTTAGATAAGAATAAAGGCGGTCAGCAGAGCATGTGTGCAGACATTACAACAATTGCTAAAGAAATTGGTTTTAAATACCATTCAACTATAATTTGGAACGAACAAAATATTTCAAGGAGAACGGCATGGGGTTCGTGGCTTTCGGCAACTGCTCCATATGTAATAGCTCCAGTTGAAGTTATCGTTGTTTTTTATAAAAATGTATGGAAAAAGACCAGCGGGAGCAGAGAATCAAATATAACAAAGCAAGAATTTATGGAATGGACGAATGGAGTATGGAACTTCAGCGGAGAAAGCAAAAAGAGGATAGGTCATCCTGCGCCTTATCCTGTTGAATTGCCGAGACGATGTATCAAACTTTTTAGCTTTGTTGGCGATACGATTCTCGATCCCTTTCTTGGAAGCGGTTCAACATTGCTTGCTTGTTTGGAAACAGGCAGAAAAGGTATTGGAATAGAGATTGATATTAAATACTGTGAATTGGCAAAGAAGCGTCTATTAAACGAAGGTCAAATGAAACAGCTAAAATTATTTATTACATCTTGAGGAATGTAATGAGAAAAAGTATTAGCGAACTTATTATGGAATATTTTCAACAACACCCCAAACAAGATATTCAACATGGACCCGTTGTTGATTGGGTTACAAAACAGTATTTATTGGAGAATCCGGAACCTCCAAGAGATCCATGGAGAGCAATTCGCAAACTTCATCAAGAAGGGAAATTAATTAAAATCGGAAAAGGAGTTTATCGTTATGATCCCGAACTTGTGAAAAAAGTAGATTTATACGATTTTTCCCCCGCAACTAAAACAGCGATTTTTCAAAGAGATAGATTTAGATGTGTTATATGTGGACGCGGCATAAATGATGGTGTTGAAATTTGCGCTGACCACATCAAACCGAAAGATAAAGGCGGCGACAATTCGATTGATAATGGGCAAACTTTGTGCACAGAGCATAATCTGATAAAAAAGAATTATTCACAGACAGAAACGGGTAAAAAATATTTTATCAAACTTTATAAACAGGCTGTTGAAAAACAAGACACCCGTATGATAGAATTCTGTAAAAGCGTTTTTGATTGTTATGATGTTCATCAAATTAACGGACATATTAAACGCCCTAATGGAAAAAAATAATTGCCGATAATTAAAAAAACTATCGTTCTAATCCCTTACAAAAATCATAACCTTTTTCTTTTCTTAGTAAAGGAAAGAGTCTTGAATATTTAACTTGAACTCATTAATGCCAGCCAATATGGGAATATCAATATTCGCGCGGGAAGTTATAAAAGGAGGATATAAATGGGAATAGGAATTATTAAAGATATACAGGTGGAAGCGCTTGACCTTCCCCTTAAGGAGCCTTTTATTATCGCAACAGGTCGCAAGGACGCCGCCAATAATGTCCTTGTGAAAATCATCCTCGACAACGGGCTGACCGGTTTCGGCGAAGTCGCCCCCTCGCCATACACCACCGGCGATACTCAGCAAACCTGCATCGCCGTCCTCAACCACATCAAATGGGCGGTGGTCGGTCAGGATATCCGCCAGTGGCGCGCCCTGCTTACCAAAACCCGCAAACTCATCCGCGCCAATGTGGGCGCTCATAGCGGACTCGAAATCGCCGTCCTCGACGCCTTTACAAAATTCATCGGCGTTCCAATGCACATCTTTTTCGGCGGGGCGATTAAAAAGGTCGAAACAGATCTGACCATGTCGCTTGGCTCGCCGGATGAAACATTCGCCGCCGCGAAAAAAGCCGTAGCGGATGGCTTCAATAAAATCAAAATCAAAGTTGGCATGGGCGTTGCCGCAGACACTGAACGTATCATTCGCGTCCATGAAGCCGCGCCCAACGCCATGCTTTCCCTTGACGCCAATCAAGCGTTCACGCCTAAAGATGCCGTTGAACTGGCGCGGCGCATCCACGCCGAAGGCATCGAACTTGACCTTATGGAACAACCCGTCCGCAAGGACGATTTTGAAGGTCTCAAATTTGTGCGCGAGCATTGCGCCGTTCCCGTTGCCGCCGATGAGTCCTGTTTCACCGCAGATGACGCCATCCGTCTTATCCGCATGGACGCTGTAGATGTTATAAACATCAAAGTTGCCAAGTGCGGGCTGGCTGCCGCGCTGGACATTGCAGGAATCTGCCGCGCCGCCAACAAAGGGCTGATGATTGGCTGTATGATGGAATCGAAAATCGGGCTCGCCGCCTCTGTCCATCTGGCTTGCGGCTTGGGCGAATTCGCCCATTGCGACCTCGACTCCGTCTATCTCCTCAAACCTTTTGAATGCAAAGGCGGCTACACGCAAGAAGGTCCCGTTTTTTCAGTTGAGGGGATTGAAGCGGGAACAGGCGTTGCTCTATAGCCTTGCCACAATTGCTATCTATATAAAATTTCCCGCCTTGGCTTGCGGATAAATTTTTTGACAAAAAAAACGCCGGCAAGAAATCCGCCGATGTGCGCCCAGAAGGCTATGCCTCCCAGCTTTCCCGCGCCCGTCACAAGCGAAATTGTTCCGCTCCAAAATTGTGTGATAAACCAGAATAATAAATAAAATACGGCGGGCACCGGAAAAAACAACGGATAAAAAAATATCGGAAAGATGACCAATATCTGCGCCCCCGGATAAAGCATCATATACGCCCCCATCACCCCGGCAATCGCCCCGCTGGCGCCGATTGTCGGCAACTGCGAGTTCAGATGAAATATCATGTTCAGTCCGCTGGCGAAAATCCCGCACACAATATAAAACACCAAATATCCGATGTGACCCAATCTGTCCTCCACATTATCCCCAAAAATCCAAAGCGCCCACATATTGGAAATCAAATGCAGCCAGCCCCCATGCAGAAACATGCTCGTAATAAACGGCAAAAAGGTCGCCTTGGGATATCCCGCGACAGCCGCCCATCCCGGTCGAAAATAACGCGCCGGCACAACGCCCCACAAATGAAACATCTGATAGACGGCATGCGGCGGCAGCGTTATCTGATATAAAAACATAGCCACATTTGTTCCGATAATCAACCAATTGATGAACGGCGTCCGCCGCGGTTTGATTAAATCCTTAAGCGGTATCATTTTTCGCTCCCGTCTTTTTCTGACCTACGCCATGATTACACCGCAAACCATTGCGGCGACTCAATAAAAAAAGACTTGCAATTCACACAACGGTATATTATGCGGTATATAATTTTTTAGAAATCGTTTAATCAACGGATAAGAGGAATAAACAAGTTGATTGGACATTATGAAGGGCGGTGAAAAAAAATGAACGATGTAAAAATGGAAAACGGCTCGCAAAATATGAAAATACCTTGGCGCCTGCATTTGAATATGGAAAAATTCTTCATACCTATCAACCCGTATTGCCAGACGGAGGATAACACCTGCGGGCTCTGCTGTCTGCGCATGGTAATGAATTATCACGGCAAAGATGTTCCCCTTGATGACCTGTTAACCCTCATGCCCCCCCGCGCCGATATCGGGCTTTACGATTCTCATGTTGGACTCCTCGCAATGCTGATGGGTTTTTCCTCCACCATTTTCACATACAATTATCAGATTTTTCACCCCCTCTGGAATCACCTCACCCATAATGAAATCATCCAAAACCTCGAATTAAAAAAACTTGAAGCCGAAGTCGCGCCCTATTTACTTGCGATTGAAAGCTACATCGAGTATCTCAAAGCCGGCGGCGAACTCCTTTTTTGTCCCCTCTCCAAAGAAATGATACTGGCGCAATTCGATATGGGACTGCCGCTTCTTGCCGCCCTTGATATGGGATTTCTGTATGATTGCGCTCATTTTCAGGATTTATATTCCAACAGCCGCTCCACTCATTTTGTTGTCCTGCACGGTTATGATCCCGAACGCAACACATTCCATGTCACCGATCCATGGTATAATATACCCATTCCAAATGTAAACGGTCAATACACCATCAGCGCCGACCGCGTCATTAACGCCATCTTCCTTGCGCAGGATAAACACGACGCCGCCCTTGTCGTAATACAAAAGAAATAAGCGCTCCCGATGCCGCTGGCTGCAAGATTTGAATTCTCTTGACATCGTATCATCTGCCCAATCAAAAAGATATAATATTTTTCAGTGTCTATAAAAGGAGCTTACCCTTTATGAAAAACTCGCGTGCCTTTTTTCGGTGCGCCCTTATTATTGCTATTCTGTCTTTTCCCTCAATACTCGTTCAATCAGGAGAGATGTTCATTCTCCAACCGAATTCTTCGGCTCAAAATCCGCCAACGCTTGAATTTTCCGCAATCAAATCAGCCGATTCCGTTGATTCCCGCTATCTCTTTCTTTCCAAAAAAACGCTCGACCCTGTTGACGAGGAACAATTCCTTAAAACAATTTCCCGCGAAAGTTTGAAAGGCGGCAAGGCAATCTCATCCCCCTATTTTGTCCTGCAATTTACCGGTCCCATCCAAGAAGAATGGAAAACCGCCCTCAAAAATGGGGGCGTGATTTTCTACGATTACATCCCCTCCTTCGCCTTTATTGTTAAAATTCCCGGCGATGCGAAATCTCTCAAAGATGCCCACCCCTTCATCAGAGCGATTATCCCCTGGCGACCCTATTATAAATTATCCTTTGATTCGCTTAATGATGTTAATCTTTCCTCCTTTATCAAAGGCGCCGCCCCAAAGCCCTCAAAGGAATACATTCTCCTGTGCTTCAGGGATGTTGATATTGATGCCGTGCGCAAAAAAATCGAATCCGCGGGCGCAATCATTAATAACACAACCCAGTCCGAGTGGAAAATCAAATTTAGAATCGCAGCTTCGCCCTCGATGCTCGAAGGCATTTCGCAGATTCCGGAAGTCTATTGGATTGAGCCAGCGCCGCAATGGAAGATGTTCAATGAGCGGGCGCGAGGCGCCGGCGTTTGCGATGTGGACACTGCCTCCCAGACTTACGGTCTTTATGGCGCGGGGCAGATTGTTGCCGTCACAGACTCCGGCGTTGATAAAGGGTCAACGGATCCAAACGTCCATCATGCCGATTTCAAAAACGGCGCGGGCGGCTCGCGCATCGCTCAGATTTTTGATCTGGTCGGCGATGGCGGCAACGACAAACACGGGCACGGAACCCATGTTGCGGGTTCAGTCTGCGGCAACGGCTTAAAATCCGGCAGCAATCCCGCCGCCCACAACTATCCCGCAGCCTGCCACTCCGGCTCCGCGCCCGAAGCCACCCTCGTCTTTCAAGCGGTCGGCAATAATTCAACGCTCGGTTTGAGCGGTATTCCCGATGACCTCAACATCCTTTTTAAACAAACCCGAGATGCCGGAGCGCGCGTCCATAACAACAGCTGGGGCGGCGCTGCAAAAGGCAGCTATCTCGGCAACTGCCAGGATGTGGACGAATTCTGCTGGAACAATAAAGACTACACCATTCTTTACGCTGCGGGAAATGAAGGTGTGGACATGATCCCCGTGCTCGGCATGATTGACGACTTTTCTTTGGGGGCGCCCGCCTCTTCAAAAAACTGCATCACCGTGGGCGCGTCCGAAAACAACCGCCCCGATTCCGGCGTTACCAGCAATTATGGCGCTGGCGGCGATCCCCGCTGGGCAAATGAACCGATCAAATCA
This sequence comes from candidate division BRC1 bacterium ADurb.Bin183, assembly GCA_002070185.1. Classification (GTDB taxonomy): domain Bacteria; phylum Sumerlaeota; class Sumerlaeia; order MWCT01; family MWCT01; genus MWCT01. The sequence continues at coordinate 56,280 of MWCT01000013.1, read as the reverse complement.
GATACCAAATCCAATAATGTGAACGGCATGGCAGCATTCAGCAGCCGCGGTCCATGCTGGGATGGACGCTACAAACCCGATATCTGCGCACCCGGCACTAACATCCTCTCCACCCGCAGCACCGAAGCCCCCGATTCCAGCTTTTGGGCGGCTTTCAACGCCGACTACGCCTTCATGGGCGGAACTTCTATGGCATCGCCTCTCACATGCGGCATGTGCGCCCTTCTCCGCGAATACCTCGTACGCTATAGGGGCATTGCAAGTCCATCATCCGCCCTTGTTAAAGCCCTACTCCTCAATGGCGCTGTTGATATGGCTCCCGGACAATATGGAGCAACCGGCGACACAAAAGAACAACCGACCGCCGCCCCCAACGATATTCAGGGCTGGGGGCGCGCAAGCGTCCAGAAATCCCTGCCGGGCGGCACACGAAACATCCTTCTTGTGGATAACCCAACGGGGATTGCCGCCAATGGAGAAATAAAATACAAGTTTGAAGTCAAAAACAATGACATCCCGCTCCGCGCCAAACTCGTCTGGACAGATTTTCCCGGAAGCCCAGCCGCTGATGGCGGTCTCGTCAACGATCTGAATCTCTCAATCATTCAACCCGATAACAATGTCCTCACGCCGCTCAACCCCCGACGCCCGGGCATTGTCCAGCATTTAATAAACACCCCCAGCGATTCCACAACACCGCCCGTTATTCCCAACCTCGGCATGGTGCACGAAGGCATGGGTGTGCGCTTTGTGCCTGCTCAAACGCCCATGATTTTAAAGATGGTCAATTTTGCCCTTGTGGCTGCTTATCCCGGCGAATACTACGTTGACCTTTTTATTCTTGCTGATAATCAGGGAATGCCCGGCGATATTATTTGGAAAGTTACCTATGTTAAAACCGTCATTCAGGCGCAAGACCCGACAACTAAAGCATACTTTGGAATATGCAGCGTCCCCTTCAACATCCTTTCATTCAATGGTCCTTTCCACGTGGCGCTCCAATGGTCTTATGACATCAACACGCGTCTTATCGGCGGAACAAAGCCGCCCATCAAGACAGGCAACGACTTTCACTATTATTTTGATTTGGATTATTATAATTTTGTGTGGCATCCCTGGGCATCGGATGCTGCCGCCGACCTTGGCATCGAGGTTATCGGCACAGGTCCAACTCAAACAACAGGCAACGATAGTGTTAACAATGTCGAGGGAATAGAACTGGCGGCGCCGCAGACAGGTCTATACACAATCTCCGTCAAGGGCAATAATATCGCGCAAGGTCCCCAACCTTTTGCCGTTGTCATCTCGGGCAACGTGGCGCCAGAAACCACACCCACTCCCACGCCCATACCGATAACGCTTGTGCAATATAAAGACTATCTTACGGGCAAAATCTCATTCACGGAGCAGCAAAAGGCGTCCGCCGACTTGAACAAAGATAAAAAGATTGACATCGCCGATTTGATAAAAAGAATTCTTGCACCGCTCAAATAGATGGAATTTCAACATAATCTCCAATCATCACGCTCAAATGCAAAATCAGACGGCTAATGTTTTTTTATCCACGATTATATGTTGACAAACCCCTATGCCATTTTACGATTTCTTTACAAACGGTTATTGCAAAATATCCCATTCCTGTTAAATTTATTTCATAGCGCAGAGGTGGATAACCATGAGTCAGGCTAAGGTTATTGCGGTTGTTGTTATTGTGGCAATTGTTATCGCGGCTCTCTCCATCGGCGGTTCTTTCCTTGTCGCTTCCTCTCGACAGAAAAAAGAGGAAAAAGAATTCCAGACAGCCAAAGGACTCCTCGAAAACAAACAAACAGAGGAGGCTTTGCGGCTGTTGAAGGAACATATAACCAAATATCCAAAAGGCGCCACCGCCGCCGAATCTATGTTCCTTCTTGCCAAAACCCAGATCGAACAAAAGGCGGATTCCACAGACGCCCTCGCTCTTTGCGAACGCATCCTCAAAGACTTCCCTAATTCGCCCTTTGCCGCGCAAGCTCTCTACTATAAAGCCCTCAGCATGGTCAAAGAGCGCCCCATCAAAGATGAAAATAAACCTGTCTTAACCGAAATGGCAAAAAAATCAACCAGCAGACAGGCTTCCTATGTGGCTGAATACGGCCTCGCCCTTGTTGACCTCGATGAGGGCAGATTCCCCGAAGCTAAAAGCAAAATGGATGCTCTCCTTGAGCGCTCCATCCCGGATGTTCTCCGCCAGATGGTCGAGGACTCCCTCGGCAGTCTCAATCTTCGGATGCTCAACTCTCAAGAGCTTTATGGCGATGACCAAACACACGAGCTCCAAACGGGCGACTATCTTTACAAACTGGCAAAAAAATATGACATCTCGCTTGAACTCCTTATGAAAGTCAATAGCATCACAGATCCAAAACGTTTGCCTCTGGGGCAAAAACTCAAAATCCCCAAACTCAATTTCAGCATCCTCGTGGATAAAAACACAAACACCCTCACCCTCCTTAATGACGGCAAATTTTTTAAAAAATATATAATTCGCACAGGCGCTTATGAAAATCAGACGCCGCTCGGCGAATATAAAATCCAAAATAAAAAACACGACCCCAAATGGGTCAATCCCCGCACCCTCAAAATTTACAATGCCGGCGACCCGGAAAATGAACTCGGCACGCGCTGGATGTCCTTCAAAGACGACCGGCTCGGCATTCACGGAACCATCAAACCCGAAACCATCGGATACTATTCCTCCTTCGGATGTGTGGGTATGCTCAAAGAGGACGTTGAGGAACTCTTCGATTTGATTACCGTCGGAACGCCCATCAAAATCGTAGGGCAGATGAACCCAGAAATCGTCGAAAAGTCTAAAGCCCTTGGTTACAGAGACTAACCCATCGCCCCGTATAAAAGGATTAAATTAAGGACTACATTCATGAAAGCCGTTTGCATTATTCCCGCGCGTTATGCCTCCACAAGATTCCCCGGCAAGCCCCTTGCAGAATTGGCGGGCAAACCTATGATTCAATGGGTTTATGAACGCGCCAAAAGCGCTAAAACCATCCAGGACGTTATTGTGGCAACCGATGACCAGCGCATATTTGACGCCGTCCAATCCTTCGGCGGCAGGGCAGTTATGACCGTCGGCGATTATCAATCCGGAACAGACCGAATTGCCGATGTCGCCAAAGACATAAATTGCGACGCCGTTGTGAACCTTCAGGGCGATGAGCCGTGGATGAATCCCGAAACTTTGGACTTGAGCGTCCGCGCCCTCGAATCCAAACCCTATTGCGACGTCTCCACAGCAATGATAAAAATCACAGACGAAAAAACTTACCTATCGCCCAACGCGGTCAAGGCTGTCTGCGCGTCAGATGGCATCGCACTCTACTTTTCTCGTTCGCCGATTCCCTCCCGCGCACGCGCCGGCGCGCTGCCTGAATTTGCCGGTTTTTGGGGCTTCAAACACCTGGGACTGTATGTCTATCGCAAAGAAGCCCTTCTGGCGTTTCCTAAACTCAAACCGACTTTTCTGGAACGTCTCGAATGTCTGGAGCAAATTCGATTTCTTGAAAATGGATACAAAATTAAAGTTGTGGAAACAACCCACGATTCAACGGGGATTGATACGCCGGAAGACCTGCAATCCCTGAAAGATATGATAAAAAATTCTGAGGTGAACTCATGACCAAATTCATATTCATAACCGGCGGTGTGGTTTCCTCTCTCGGCAAAGGCATCTGCACAGCCTCCATCGGTTGCCTCCTGGAAGCCCGCGGCTTCAAAGTCACCATGCTCAAATTCGACCCTTACATCAATGTTGACCCTGGCACGATGAGCCCTTTCCAACACGGCGAGGTTTTTGTCACGGACGATGGCGCGGAAACCGACCTTGACCTTGGTCATTATGAACGATACTCCACCGCAACCATGAGCCGCAATAACAACGCCACCACCGGTCAAATTTACAGCACCGTCATCGCCAAAGAGCGCCACGGCGATTATCTTGGCAGAACCGTTCAGGTGGTTCCCCACATCACCGATGAGATAAAATCTCGTGTTTACAAACTGGCAACAAAACATGATGTTGATGTTGTCCTCACGGAAATCGGCGGCACTGTCGGCGACATAGAAAGTCTGCCCTTTCTCGAAGCTATCCGCCAGATACCCTTTGAAGTCGGACGCTCCAACTGCCTTTATATCCACCTGACGCTCATCCCCATGATCCACGCCGCCGGCGAAATGAAAACCAAACCCACGCAACATAGCGTCAAAGACCTGCGCGAAATCGGCATCCAACCCGACCTCCTTGTCTGCCGCACGGAAAAGAAATTCACAGAATCGGCGCGAGATAAAATAGCGCTCTTCTGCAACGTTGATCCGGCGGCGGTCATTCAGGCGATTGACCTTGCCGAAATCTACGAAATCCCCCTCATGCTCCACGAGCAAAAATTGGATGAGATAATCGTCAAAAGGCTGAATCTGCCCGAGCGCGTCGCCGACCTTTCCGCATGGACAAATATGGTCAACCGCTCTAAGGCGCGCGCCCGCCGTGTCTCTGTCGGTATTGTCGGCAAATACATCGAATTGCAAGATTCCTATAAAAGCATTTATGAGGCGCTTCGACATGCCGGTTTTGCCAATGACGTTGTCGTGGATGTTGTCCGCATAGATTCAGAATCCCAAAATGGGGATTTTTTGATTGATGCACTGGATAAAGTGACAGGCGTCCTAATCCCAGGCGGTTTTGGTTTGCGAGGGATAAAAGGAAAAATCCGCGCCGCGCAATATGCCCGTGAAAATAAAAAACCCTTCCTTGGCATCTGCCTTGGAATGCAATGCGCCCTTATCGAATTTGCTCGAAATATCTGCGGATTGGAAAATGCAAACAGCCTCGAATTTGACCCCGAAACACCCCATCCGGTCGTCTCTTTGATGGAAGAGCAGAAAAAAAATGCCAACTTCGGCGGCACAATGCGACTTGGCGCATATCCCTGCCGTTTGATAAAAGATACATTCGCCGCTGCCGCTTATGGCGGGGCGGATACTGTCTCCGAGCGGCATCGCCACCGTTTCGAACTCAATAACAAATACCTGCCCCTGATACAGGAAAAAGGTCTGCGCATAGCGGGAATCAATGAACAAAGCCAACTTGTGGAAATCATCGAAATGCCAAATCACCCGTGGTTTGTCGGCGTTCAGTTTCATCCAGAGTTTAAATCCAGCCCGCTGAACCCTCATCCCTTGTTCAGGGAATTTATCAGGGCGGTGGTTGCGAACACTGTAAACAAATGAATAAACTATTGACACCGTCGGGAGACCGAATTTAAATTCTTCTATTATTTGAACTTTGAGAGCGTTTGCGAATTTGCGCGAGGTTTTGTTCCCAATATTACAGCAGGGAGAGGTGTGGGATGCATAGACTTATCTGTCTTGCCGGTTTGATTGTCCTTATGGCGGTTATGACAGCCGCCGCTGATATGAAACCCCTTGAAGGGGGCGACTTGATTGTTGTGGAGCGCTCGCTTGAGGCGGCTTCCGAACAGGAAGGCAGAGAACAGGCGGCGCGCGAAGCCATCCAGAGCTGCGCCGGTCGGGTCTATTTCTCGGATATGAGCGTTATGGCGCGCCCTCTCCTTGAAAAATACGTGGACACCTATTACAAAAATTTTATCTATTCCGTTGTTGTGGATAGCAAAAAACAAACGGGGGATAAATTCCAACTCTCGCTCAAAGTCTTTGTGAATTACTCAAAACTGCTCGCAGACCTTGAAGAAAAAAAGTTCCTCTTCCGCCCCGCCGTCCGCCCGCTTTTTGCCGCATTCTTAAAAGAAATCGTGGATGAACAACCCTCCGCAGGCAAAGACGGCTGGGATGCCATTCGCAGCGCGTGGAGAGACCTTACTGAGCAGCGCCCCACAGAGTCTGAAATTGCCGACCCGCCCGCCAACGTGGATGTCTCCGAATCGCCCGCCCTTCTTGCCGAAGCTATTCGCGCCGTACAAAAAAATGGCGCCGAAGTTATCATCACCGGCGAATCTTCCACCCTCAGAGAAAAAAGAGAAGAACTTTACTATGACACATACGTCTTCTATCGCACAACCGTGAATTTGAAATTATACCGCGCCGATACCGGCGAGTTGCTTCAGGAAGCCACAGCAACAAGCCTTGCCGGCAGCGTCCGCCAAAATCAAGCGATCAATCTCTCCACTGTCAGCGCCGTCAAAAAAGCCGTTTTTCAACTTGCGGATTATTATCATTCCAACTGGGATAAAATGGTGCGCAACAAAGGCGACTACATGTTCCTTTTTTCGGGCGTCACTGATGAAAAACTCGACCTGATCCAAAAAAAATTAATAGCATTGAATAACGCCTCCCAAGTTTTTGTCAAAAGCAAATATGCCGACGTTGCCGTGGTGACGCTCGTCTTCAAAGGCAATCGCGAACGCCTGCTTGAAGTTATTCAAAGCTCTTCCTATCCCCGTATGCACATATTGAAAGATGAAGAAAACAGACTCGAGATTCAGATAAAAAATTAATCAAACGCGCAAATTATCAATCAGGCGGGTTTTGCCGAAAAAAACAGCAAGGGCGATCAACGTATCGCCCTTTTTTATTTGCTCCAAAGGCTCCAGCGTGCTCCTCGAAACAAAATCCACATAATCCAGTTTGCCATATTTGGTTTGTGAAATACTCTTTATAATGAAATGTCTGACAGCATCAATATCCGCGCCCTCCTTGATTAACACAAAAGCCTTCTTTAACGTCTTGTTAATTACAGAGGCATCCTCGAACTCTTCATTCGTGAGATATTTATTGCGCGAACTCATTGCCAAACCATTTTTCTCGCGAACAATTTCCCCGCCGACCATTTCCACAGGCAGATTTAAATCCTCAACCATCCGGCGCAAAATCAAAAACTGCTGCGCATCCTTCCATCCAAATACCGCCACATCCGGCTGAACGATGTTGAAGAGCTTCAGGACAATCGTTGTAACACCGCGAAAATGCGTCGGTCGCGTCATGCCGCACAAAACCTTGCCCCATCCCTCCACTTCCACAAACGTTCGGAAACTCGTCGGATACATATCCTCGTTGCGCGGGGCAAACATAATATCCACGGGGATCTGCTCCGCCAATTTGCAATCCCGTTTGAAATCCCTCGGATATCGAGCCAAGTCTTCTTTGGGACCGAATTGCGTGGGGTTGACAAAATTGCTCACGACTAAAATATCAGCCCGGCGCCGCGCCTCGCGCATCAACGATAAATGCCCCTCGTGGAAAAATCCCATCGTGGGAACAAGCGCAATCCGCCGCCCTTTTTTCTTTTCCGCAAGAGCAGCCTTTTGCATCTCTTTAGGTTTTTTTATAATCTTCATCGCTACTTCATCTGTGCCGACTGCGCGCCTGATTTGCTGAGCCGCTCCAGCTCCTGTGGAGTTTTATTAAGCGGGAATAAAACGGACATCAAAAGCAATCCGACAAATATCATCGCCCAAACATATATCAAGAGCTTTTTGGTCAGTTTTATCACATCCTCGTTGATATATGTCGCAATCCAGACATTGTGCGTGTTCGTGGGATCGCAGATGCCCTGCATGGCGCCGGTCGTAATGAAAATGCCCATCACCGCCGCCGCAGAAAGCGGGCTGCCTTTGTAAATCAGCGAAGCCACGCCCAGCCCCAGCCCCCATAAATTCAGCGGTCCGCGATAAAGAGCCAGCGGGGCGCAAAGTCCGAATATCAAAATATAGGGAATGCGCGTGGAGGGAATTACGCCTCTTACTACCGGATCAAGGTAACGCCCCACATCAGGGTTCCAAACCGCATTCAACAGCATTCCGATCCCCAGCATTAAAAGCACGGCGGGCATCACGCTCTCAGCCCCCTCAATCATCGCCTTTGTCAACATCTTGATGTTATCGCCCTTTTTGTCCCACGTGGTAAAAAGGCAAAAGAGAATCCCTGCGATAAAGGCGGGGATAAATTCCCATCCGCCGATATAAGCATCCCAGAATGTCGCCGCGCGTCCCAGAAAATTGATGCCGGAGTCCAATCCCGCTGACCATCCTTTTACCCATCCCAGCAAATCCACAAAGGTCTTGGTTCTTAAAACAAGGAATATCGGGACAATAGGGGAGAGCAGCGCCGCCGGATGCACCTTCTGCCCCGCATCGGCATACTCCATGTTCCCGGATGCAAAATAGCGCCGGCGCCGTCTGCCCCGCGTGTTTATGATGATAAAAATACAACCCATCCCCAGATACATTACAATCATGATGATTGCAGCGAGCTGAACCTTACCCGTCTCCACACCCAACGAAGCCTCATAAAGCGCCCAGTTTCCCGGATTGAACGTCCCGCCCGCGCAAAGCCCGATTAGCAGAACGCCCCCCGCCACAAGCGGCTCAATCCCCAGCGACATCATAATCGGCAGGATAATCGTGCCTATCATGATGATGGCGCCAAGTCCGCCCAAAGTGGTAAAAAGCGTGAAACACACAAACATCATAATAATTGCCACATAGACCGGATTATCGCCCGCCAGCTCCGCCGCATATTTGATAAACGTCTCCGCGATTTTTTTCTCCTTCACCAAAATCGCCAGCATCCCTCCAAATATCGCCACAGTATAAGAGTTGGTCAACTTCACGGCGCCGTCGGCAAGGATGTCCTTAATAATGACCTTCGACTGAAGACAGTCCAAAAGTTGTCCCAGAATTGAAAACCCCATGATTCTGGAAAGCCCCGAAATATTTAGGATGAGCATTATCAAAAATGAAATAAGCGCGGCAAGGACGGCGGCGCCTGCGCTGATTTTTTTCCTTGTTGTCAGATAAACAAGCGCGGTCAAAATCACAAACCAGACCGCCTTGCTCCAGAGCAGCAAAATAAATGATTTCTCTCCCATGTATTTCATAGCAAGGGAGAATAAATCCACATAGCGAACTACGCCGATTAAAGCAAAAAGGAAAGCCATGATGGGCAGCGCCAGAAGAGCCGATATTTTTCGAGAGTACATCCCCGCCATCATAATCAGAAACACAATCAACATCAAGATGCCGGGGAAATACTCGGTCATAAAAGAAACAAGCATTTTCAACTCCCGCCGCAAAGGCTTCATACGCAAATTTGAAACGATTGAACCCGCGGGTTCACACACTTGTCAATATTGATTTTCGTATGAGGAATGGTCAGAAAATGTTGACTGGACGAATCTCCGTCAACGGAAGGTAGGCGCTGCGTCCGTCCATCAGTCGGATGCGAACCCAGCCGCCCTGCGGCGCGGATATCACACGCACATGCGTCCCGGCGGGCAATTTGTATAATTCCTCAAACTGTTCTCCCGGACCGCTCCGCGCCAGAGTGTCCGCTTTCATAGCAACCGCTGATTTTACTATAACCTCTTCATAAACCTTGAATGAAAGAAACGCGCCAGAAAGGATGAACAAAATAGCAAACAATACAAAAATCGAGCGCGCCGCGCCGATAACTCGAGCGCTCCGACCAAGAAATCGGACCCCGAGCGCAAGGCATGAAAGGAACAATAAAATCGAGACGCAGAGCGACCACTCGTCAAGGCTCAAACTATTCTTAATCCAGCCGAGCGGTTTGAAAAGAAAAAACGCGTTTGTTTGATTCACAGCAGGTTGAAGACGGTTCAGATTTTCTTTAATATCGCGGTCGCGCGGGGCAAGGCGTTTGGCGCGAATATAATAAAGAACTGCGCCCCCGATATCTCCCAGCCGCGCGCAGGCATTTCCCGCATTGTAGAGCAATACCGCATCATGCACCCCCGCCAGCTCAAGAGATTCATAAATCTCCAGCGCTTTGGCAAATTGCTTCTGGTCATAAAGCCCCGCCGCACGCTCGAATTGAGCCTTGATTTCGGCGCGGGTTAGCGCAGCATTTGCGCAGACCGCCAACGCCAAAAAAAGCGCGATGCTATTTAGTAATATTAATATTCTTCGCCTCATGTCTTTTTCCTGAAATTTTGAATCACATGAAAAGCCTTTTCGTAATCGCGCTGCATTTCATCGCGCGATTGATTCGATGGCGAATAACGCGCAGAATCCGCCTGCTCCAAAAGCGCGCGCACCGCATCGCATTCATCCTGCGAAGAGTTGCGTTCCTCAAGAATGTTCACAAGTTCATCAATCGTCAAACCATGCGGCTCCCGATTGAACATATCTCCGAAAAAACTGCGCAGGGCAAATCCCAGTTCCGCATAAAAGGCGTCTGAATCCCCTTTGTTTAAAGCCGCCGCCGCTTGTTTGAGGCGTTTTGCCGCCGCGCCCCGAGCACGCAAACGCCGCGCAAGACCCCTATCCGATTCCAGCGCATCGCGCCTTCGGCTGAACATAAACGTTGAGGCGGCAAAAACCAGCGGGAGCATCTGCGTGAGAAGAAACCATCCCCGCAAAATGAGCGGACGTCCGCCGCCCGCTCGAAGCTCTTTCGCTTGCTTGATATAATTAATGTCGGCGTTGATTTCAACAACCGCGCCGCCGTTTCCCGCAGTCGTTTGTTGCGAGACATGCCCTGCAATAACCAGCGGCGCTTTTGATGTTCCCTCCGCAATATTGATTTTAATCGGCTCGGATTTCAGCGAGACATACTGTTTTTTCTCCGGATTGAAAATCGAATAACTCACGGAAGGAATTTCCAATTCGCCGCTTTTTTGCGGACGCAGCACCACATCAAATGAGCGCGAACCGCTGGGAGCGTCCGCTATAATTTTTTTATCTGTTTTTGCCTTTGTTTCATAAACCTCAAACCCATCCATCGGCGGCAGCTTCGGTTGAAGAGCGCTTTCCACAGAACCCTTGCCGCTGATAATCAACGAAAGCGTCAGAAGGTCGTCCATCGTGGCGCTTGCGCGGTCCAGCTTGGCGCTGAAAGTATAATCGCCCACCGTTCCCGTGAAGTCGGCGGGACGCGGCTCCGGCAGCGGAAGCACATCCAGCTCCACAAACGATGACGGCACATTTACCTGTTCCGCTCGGCGTCCAAAGGGATCCCCGAAAGGGTCGTCAAAAAAAGGGTCATTGAAAAATGAACGCCGGCGCTGCTGGGTCTGCGTTTGCAAACCAATAACAACACTCATCGGGTCAATAATTGTTTTGCCCGTTTTTGTCGGCGTTAAAATAATCTTTTTTACCAGCGCCGTTTGAAAAGTTTCTGAGCCGATTGCAACCTCCCGAAAGCTAAGCCGTTCCGCCTGAAAAATGTCCTCCTTCATAAATTCCCTAAATTGCGGCTGCGGCTCGCCCAGCCCCCATTGCACCAACGGCAGACCTTTTTGCGCATAAAGAGTGTAACTCACGGTCACCGGTTCTCCCACAAAAGGATTTGCTTTGCTGACCTCCGTCCGCAAAAAGAGTTTACCATCCAGCTGTTTGCGAAGATCCGGGTTAGAGGCGCTGGGCGCCGGAATCTTCTCATCCTTGAGCGGCGAGGGGATATTTGCAGCGGACGTCTGAGTAACCTTGACTATCACCTCGTTGCTCTTGATTGTTTTGCCGTTCACTTTGATTTCTGCTGGGGCAATCTTGTAATCCCCCGGCTTCATGCACCGCAAGCCGACAGAATATTGCACCTCGCCCGACATGCGTCCGTTGATGAACTGGAAGGATTGCGATTGATTCGGTCCTGATAATATTTCAAACTGGTCTAATGCAGGCAGCTGTGGTTTTGGAAGATTTGAAATTCCCCCCTGAACCCGAACGGAATAGATGAACTCCTCGCCGGGAGTTACAGTTGAAGGTTCCGCGCTCGCTGCAATGTCCACATTCTGCGCCCATAATCCCAATGTCCAAAGCAACAACCCAGCAACAAGCGCCATGATTTTCAAATGTGATTTCATCATCTCTTTAACCGTCATTCCGCCTCGGGCAAATAAATGGTTGATTTTCAATTTAACTTACCAGTCTTTTCCTGTTCCTCTTTGTCCGCCGTACTGGCGTTTAAGCGCCTCTTTCAGCGCCTCCTTGTTTTCTTCGGGAAGCGTGCTAATAAGTCGGAGGGCGTCCTCCTTGCTCATCTCGCCGATTTTGGCTTCCTGCTGCTGAGACGCTTGCGCCTCTTTGCCCTCTTCGGGCTCGTCCTTCTCAGGCTCGTCCTTTTTATTTTCTTCCGCCTTTGCTTCCTCGGCTTTTTGCTCCTGCGCCTGCTTTTCTTCCTCCTTCTGCTTTTCCGCCTCCTCTTTTTTTTCCTGCTCCTTTGCCGTCTGCTGTTTTTCTTCTTGGCTTTTTTGACCATCCTGATTCTGCTGTTCGCCCTGCTGTTGTTGCTGTTCTTGATTTTCTTTTTGTTGCTCTTTTTGCTGTTCTTGGTTCTGTTGCTGCTTCTGCTCTTGTTCCTGCTGCTGATTTTTCATCTGGTCGAGCAGCTCTTTCCAGAGGCGTTTTGCCTGCTCATAGTTGAACTTGGGGTCGGAATCCTCCGCATTTTTTTTCATGGCTTGCTGATTCGACGCCATACACTCCACCAATTTTTGGGCAGCATCGGGAAGATTCTGCGCCGCAACCATCTGTTCTGCCATGCGGTATTGCGCCACGCCGATATTGTAATGAGCATCGGCGATGCGTATCGGATCTCGGAAAAGCGCCGCCGCCTGCTCAAACTCTTTGATAGCCTCCTCATATTTTTTATTTCTCAAATGCACATTCCCAATGTTGAAATGAAGTTCCGGTGATTCAGGCGCCTCAACCTGCGCATTCTTGTAATATTCCAGCGCCTTGTCGAGTTTGCCCTCGCGAAAAGAATCATTGCCCAGCGTGTTCAATCTTGAAAGATTGTCCGTCAACGTGAAGCCAAAAAGGAATGGCAGCATCATCAACAAAGCCGCCAGCATCCGCGCATCCCTTTTTGTCCCAAGCCTGCGGCGATCTCCCATCAGCATCTCAATGACAAGGAGCAAAATGACCGGCAGTAAAAAATATTGAAAACGCTCTTCATAAATCGTATAAGTCTGAGAGCGAAGAGTCTTTTTTTGAATCAGACCGATGTCCGCATAAAGAACATCCAATTCCAGTCCGCCTGTCGGGTTGGCTTTGATTGTTTTTCCGTCGGTCTGCTGAGCGATTTTTTGCAGCAGAATAAGGTCAAGACGGCTGTTGACCACATGCCCCTGGGAATCCTGTTTGAATGAGCCGTCCGCAAGGCGAATCGGTTCGCCTTTTTCGGAACCGATGCCGATGGAATAAATCTTCACTGCCGATTTGGCTGCCTCCTGCGCCGCCCCCAGCGGGTCTGTCTCATGATCCTCGCCGTCGGTCAGCAACACCAACACACGCTCGCCCAGCGCCGATTGTTCAAACGACTTTGTTGCCACTCGGATCGCTTCCCCAATTGCTGTGCCGGGAACGGGAACCGAATCAGTGTTGATAGTTTCAAGAATATTTTGCGCCAAAGCGTAATCGAGCGTCAGAGGACATTGAACAAACGCCGTCCCCGCAAATGTAATTATCCCGACGCGGTCGCCTTTCAACCGATGGATTAATCCTTTCAATTGCTCTTTTGCGCGGGCAAGGCGATTCGGCTGAATATCCTGCGCCATCATGCTGATGGATGTGTCAATAGCTATAAAAATATCCACGCCTTTCCGCGTAATGGGACGCTCGATGCTCCCATACTGCGGACGCGCCAGCGAAAAAATCAAAAGCGAGATCGCAAATATTAAAAGGGCGGCTTTGGCTATCTGTTTGGCTCGGCTCACAGTCGGCAGCAAACGTTTGATTAATTCCAGCTCCCCCATGCGCGCCAAAAGATTGTTTTTTCGATGGAACACCCACACATAAAAAAGAACGAGAGCGGGCAACCCAAACAATCCATAAAGCGCTATTTGATTTCCGAAATTCATCTTTTCCCTCAAACGTTATCAGTCACCAGTCATTGGACATCAGCAAAAAAACAGACGCGGCGATGTTTTGCCCATTGTATCTCCGGCAAAGGCATCCCGCCTAATATTCTATACCGCTCCTTTTTCCCGCTAATAACCGACGGCTAATGGTTAATGGCTATCAAGGCAACTTCAGAAAATAAGTTCCTGCCAACAAAATCTCCATAAGAATCAAAAGAAACGCCGTCCAACCGAATAACCCCATTAGCTCGTCATAATTCTGATGCTCAACAAACTCGATTTTCGTTTTCTCCAGACGGTCAATCTCCTCGTAGATTGCCTTGAGTTTTTTGTTGTCTGTGGCGCGGTAATAACGACCGCCTGTCATCTTGGCAATCTCAGTCAATGATGCCTCGTCAATCCGCACCTCCATCGGAACGTTGACAATGCCGAACACTCCGCGATCCATCGGCACCATCGCCCTGCCGATAGTGCCGACGCCGATGGTGTAAACGCGGATGCCCAACGCCTTTGCCGCCTCGGCGGCTTTGTTCGGCGCAATATCCCACACATTGTTCTCGCCGTCTGTGGCAAGGATGATAACCTTGCTTTTCGCCTTCGAATCCTTTAACTTGTTCACGCATGTTGCAAGTCCCAGACCAATGGCTGTGCGGTTGCCGTCCACAATGCCGAATTCAACATTCTGCAAAAATCCCTTGATGACTCCATAATCGAGCGTGAGCGGACAGAGCGTGAATGCCGTTGTGCCAAAAAGAACACAGCCTATCTGATCAGAAACCCGTCCCGTCACAAATTCCGCAATAACCTTTTTTGCTGCCTCAAGACGGTTCGGCTCAAAATCCATCGCCTTCATCGAATATGAGCAATCAAGCGCCATCATAATGTCAATGCCCTCGGTCTTGATGTTCCTCTCCGTCCAACCGCTTTGCGGACGCGCCATCGCAATAATGAGCAACGAAAGCGCCGCCATCCGAAGCAGGGTAAGCAAAGGACGCAGACGCACACGCAACGAGGGCGCTATCTTTTTCATGTGCTTGATATCCGAATATTTGATAGCCGCCGCCTTGCGCCGCCGCTGCCCAATTGCCGCCGCCGCAAAAATTGGAATCAAAAACAGTAAAAGCAAATACGACGGCGATGCAAAGCGGAACCCCCGAATGAACGCAATCCAGTTTTGCGGTTGGAAAAGCGTCATGAACCCGCCCCTCCTTCCAGCGCTGGTTGCGGCGTCTCAAACGCCGTTTGCGGCTCCGGAGCAGGCGTCGTCATCCGCACAATCTGCCGAGCCTCATCAAGCGTCGCGGAATGCTCCGCCTCCTGTGGGATATATTTGGCAAATTTCACAAGATCGCACCGATTCAGCATCCGCTCAAGAAGGGAGCGCGCCGCCGCGTCCATATTCGTATCATCAAGCGCGCAAAGCAATTCCCAAGATGTCATGTCAATGGCATTGATGCGATAGCGGCTACTTAAATAAATGCGGACAATATCCGCCGCTTGTGTATAGAACTCCTTGAACCTTTTCTCCGAAATGAGCAACGAATTCTCCAACGCATCTAAATCTTCCAGAGCCAGTTCCCATGCCGGACGCTTTGGCGTTTCTTCTGCCAACCAGCGCAGTTTTCGCGCCTGAATTTTGCGATAAATAATATAGGCGAACAGCAAAATCAAAAACAGCGCACCGCCCGTAATTAAAAGAAAATTCCTCAAATATGGCTTAGGCGCAATGATTAGCGGACTCTTCAAATCGCGGATATCATTTTTATCTTCCGCCGTGCGCGCCACAGGTTTGACGCGAATCTTAATCGGTTGCGATTCGCCCGTTTTTTTCTCGCCCTGCGGCGTCTGATAAAAGACCTTGAAAGCGGGAATCTCGAACTCGCCTGTCTCATAGGTGGAAAGCGTAAAGGTTTGGGTTTTTGCAAAACGCCCGTCCTTGCGTTTTTCCTCAACCGCCTGTTTCACATCCAAAATCTCAAACTGCCCCAGCTCCGCGGGCGGCTCAATTTGCAAAACTTCAAAACCCTTGTCCCATTCCACCCGCAGCTCATAGATGATATGATCCCCGATGAACATTTCGCTCACGCTGGCAGCGCCGGAAATCTCAATCGGCTCCGTCTCCGCCCGCGCCCCAAAAATGCAAAGCGCAAAAAATAGAACGCGCGCCAAATGGCGGATAAAATATTGGAAACAGTTATGACCTTTTTCGTGTTTCATAATTCGTTATCTGTTATTTCTGAAACTCTCCATCATAAATCACAACCTTGTGAGTTTTCATAAGCTCTTCAAGCAGGCGCGCCTGTTTTTCCTGAGCCTTTTGCGATTGGAGCATAGCCGCGATGCCGGATGCGCTCTTTTCAAAAAGTTCATTTTCTGAAAGCGGCACCGCGCTCGTCCCTGATGTCGAGGCGTCCGCCTTTGCCAAAGATTTCGCTATATCATCTTTGTGCGCCTTGAAATACAGCTGCACGTCTTCCGGCTTCACCTCGGACCCGTCCGCAACCTTTTCTTTGTAAATCCTTTGCACCATCATCATTTTCTCGAACTGTTCCACCTGATCCCGCAGTCTAGCATCCTTTTTATAACCGGCGCGTTCCGCCATTTGGTAAAGCAGCTCTTGATTAATGAACTGGCGCAAAAAATCAAGTTTTGCCTGCGGGTCGTCTCTTAATTTTTTCTGCTCTTCTGCGGGGAGTTTTTGAATCTCGGCATCAAGTTCTCCCATCGTGATATCGCGCCCCTCTATCTGCGCCACAATCCTTCCCGGCTGACGGCGCGTCTCCGCCCCGGCAAGATAGGTCGCGTTCGAAAGGACGTTTTGCGCGTCCAGCGAGCGCCCGATGCGCTCAAGGCAGGTCACCATACGTTCGGTTATCTGTTTGGATACCGCGCTTTGCGCATCATAATAATTCGCTCGCACATAAAAGGCGAGCGCTTTTTCATAATTCTTCGTTTTTTCAAAATAGAGATTTCCGAGCAGATAGCAGATATTGGATTTCTTTTTGTCCGGCAGTCCCTTGATTTCCAGCGCCTCTCGATATTCATCGGCGGCATCTTCGAATAAGCCTTTGTCCGCCAGCTGCGCTGCCAGAGATACCCGCGCCGTCATCGCCTCATCGCTGGAAGGGGATTTCGAGCCGCATCCTGTCAAAACAAGCGCCGTAATAACCGCGCCCAGCCATAATCTGTAATTTGCAAATGTAAATATGTAATTCATCCCCCGCACCTCAGAATCTTTTTGCCCTCTCGCGGAAGAACCGAATCAGCGGAATGGTATAATCCTCGCTCGTGGAAAGGGCAATATGGTCAATGTTCAGCGAACGCAAGAGCGCGGTCATCTCCTGCCGCTCAATCGAAGCCATGCCCTCAAAAGACGTTCGCACGCCCAACGACGATGTATCGAGCGCAACCAGTTCGCCCGTTTCTGCATCCTCAAATTCTATAATGCCAGCCGCTGGAAGCCTTGTCTCGCGCGGGTCGTTGATGCTGACGGCGATAAGGTCATGGCGCTTATTGGTAATCGCAAGCGCGGAGCGAATATCATTGTTGAAAAAATCGGATATTAGAAAAACCACGCTCTTGCGAGTCAAAATATTGTTAATGTAATCAAGCGCCACAGTCAGATTCGTGCGCCCGCGCGTCGGACGGAAGGCGATTATCTCGCGAATAACGCGCAGCACATGCCGCCGTCCCTTCTTTGGCGGAATGAACTTCTCAATCTGATCCGTGAAAATCATAAGCCCAACGCGGTCGTTATTCTTGATGGCGGAAAAGGCGAGCACCGCGCACAACTCCGTTGCCATCTCCCCCTTCTGCCATCGCGTGGTGCCGAAACGCCCCGATGAACTGGCGTCCACCATCAGCATCACTGTGAGCTCGCGCTCCTCCACGTAACGCTTCACATGCGGCGAACCCGTGCGCGCGGTCACATTCCAGTCAATTGTGCGAATATCGTCGCCTTGCTGGTATTCGCGCACCTCGTCAAATTCCATGCCGCGTCCCTTAAAGACGCTATGGTATTCCCCCGCCATCACGTCGTTGACGAATCGGCGCGTGACAATCTCTATCCGCCGCACCTTTTTCAGGACTTCAGATGTGTCTATGGTTGTTGTTGTATTCATTGGCGATTTTGAATTATCATTTTTTTATTGGATTATGGCACTTCCACTTCGTCAAAAATCTTGCGCACTATATCCTCGCTGGTTATCTCTTCGGCTTCCGCCTCGTAAGTGATGATGACACGGTGCCGTAAAATATCCAGCCCTACTGCTTTGACATCGTCCGGCGTCACGTGTCCCCGATGTCGCAAAAACGCATAAGCCCGCGAAGCCTGCGCCAGATAAATCGTGGCGCGGGGCGACGCTCCATAAGCAATATATTTGCCCGCCTGAATTTTATATGCCTCCGGATTTCGCGTCGCAAACACAAGGTCAATAATGTAATTCTTTATCTTTTCATCCATGTAAATCTGATTCACCGTCTCACGCGCGGCAAGGATTTGCTTCGGATGAATCACCGCCGCCAGCTCCTTCGGAGCGCCGCCTGCCATCCTATCAAGAATATCCCGCTCCTCCTTTTTGTTCGGATACGTGATGCTGAGCTTGAGCATAAAACGGTCAATCTGCGCCTCCGGTAGCGGATAAGTTCCCTCCTGCTCAATCGGATTTTGCGTGGCAAGAACAAGGAACGGCTCTTCAAGAAGATACGTCGTGTCGCTGATGGTTACCTGATGTTCCTGCATTGCCTCAAGGAGCGCGCTCTGCACCTTGGCAGGAGCCCGGTTGATTTCATCCGCAAGAATCAGATTTGAAAAGATAGGGCCCTTTTTGGGATAAAAGGTCCCGTCTTTCTGATTATAAATCATCGTTCCAATCAAATCGGCGGGCAGCAAATCCGGCGTGAACTGAATGCGCTGAAACCGAGCATCAATGGCTTTGGCAAGCGTTTTCACAGCGAGCGTCTTGGCAAGCCCCGGCACGCCTTCGATTAATATATGACCATTGGTCAAAAGCGCAATCATCAACCGTTCAATCATGTATCGCTGCCCCACGATGACCTTGCCAACCTCGGCGGTCAACTGGTCAACAAAACGGCTTTCCTCCTTGACCTTTTCGTTGATTGCCGCAATCTCCGCATCCATAGTAATACCTCCTTCAAAATTCTGCCGCGCCGCCGGCGCCGCTGTGCCATTTCTTTTTTAATGAGGGGCTTTGAGAAGCGTTTCGAATTCCTTGATAATCTGGTCGCTTTCGCTTTGAGTGGGCATATGCCCGGCAAACTTAACCCGATCGCATAATTCCAGTATCTGAAAAATACGGTCGCGATTCTCAGGATTGTAATTCTTATCCGTGAGATAGGCGAGCATCTCGTCGGTGGACATCTTGAACACCTCATTACCCTCTGTTGCCGCGATAAAACCTTTGGCAAGCTTTGTCATCTTGTCGTAAAAACTGCGAACCTCGCCATCTATCAGAAAAAGCCGCATAGAAGCCAACTCGCCGCGAATGCGCTCATGTGCGGATGATATCTCGTCCGACGCAGCCGGCTGAATCGGCGGCTTGCGCCGCATGATTATCCTGATGCCGAAATATATAACAGCCAACGCCGCCAGACACCCTGCCGCCGCAAGAGCCGTCAGGATAATTTTGCCCCAGTTGAGCTGGGACGCCATCAGATCAAAACGCAGTTCCTTAAGACGAAAAGAGCCGTTGCCGTTGCCATCCTTCATACGGTATTTTGCATCTACCATCCCAATATATGCCTTCCCCTTGTCCAGCCCTTTAAGATGATACGCAAACTCCGCAATTGCTCGTTTATTTTCCGGACTCACCTTATTTGATGGAACGACCTTCAACAGTCGGATATTCGTCAGCAAGGGGGGATCCGGCTCGTCAACCTCGATATCGCCCAGCTTGCCTTCCCAGCTGATTTGCACAACGTATTTGAACGACTGCCCCGCATGAATGGACTCCGCCGGCACAAGGAATCCCTCGCCGCGAATGGCGAAGGATTCCAGTCCCGGATGACTCAGCTTAATCGTCGCTTCGCTATGCCCCGGCTTGGATATTTCCGCCGGCTCCGGCTCCTCAGGCGTGGGCGTCGGCTTGAGGGCGAGGGATTTGCCTGCAAGGACGTCCACCTTAGTGGGCGGATTCTCCATATCCAGCGCCTTAATATTAGTCTTCACCTTTTCAGAAGTGTTTTGCGCCGGCACAAGTCCCGCAAGGCAGCATACCAAAAGGACAGCCAATAAATTACGAGCGGCGATTTTGACCATTGTTCTTCTCTTTCCAGCCAACAAAAAAAGCAGTTGGCAATAAATTATTTCTCAATCGTTGAGAACATAATCTCGTTGCCTCTGCTGAACATGACAAGGATATTTTTTTCATCTTTAATTTCTGCGAGAACGGAGTGAAATTCATCTAATGAATTTACCTTCATGCGATTCAACTCAAGAATCCAGTCTCCAGCCTTAATGCCCGCCTTTGCGGCAGGGCTGTCCTTCTGGACTTCCTCGATCTCCAGACCCGGCTCTTTGCTGTTGGCGTCCTTCTCCTTTAAACGCAGCCCCATATCCTCAAACACGCTCTCTTTCTCGGCGGGTTCTTTTGTATCGGCGGGGTTTTCATTAAGTTCTTCCTCAGATGGACGTTCGCCCAACACCACCTTAAGCGTCATCTGCTTTGCCTTTTTGTTCTTCTCTCGATAAATCTCGATTTTGATTTCGCTGCCCGGTTTTTTCGGCGCAATCTGCTGCAACAACTCCAGACGCGTTGTAACCTTTTTCCCATCCACTTTTGTCACAATATCATAAGGCTTCAACCCCGCCTTTTCTGCCGGACTATCCTTCAGGACCTTTGCCACTACAACGCCTTGCACGTCTTTTAGACCGTAATAGTTCAGAATGCTGGGCGTCACGTCTGACATATGAATGCCGAGCCAGCCCCGGCTCGGATTGCGCGTATCAATAATAGATTCGCAAACAGTTTTAACTGTGTTGGAAGGAATTGCAAAACCCACGCCCTGCCACAATCCCGTGTTGGAGGCAATGGCGTTGTTGATGCCAACAATTTTTCCATCAAGGTTAACAAGCGGTCCGCCAGAATTCCCTGGATTTATTGCCGCTGTCGTTTGAAGCAGGTCTTCAATCACCGCTTTTCCTATAACCCGATGCTTGGCGCTCACGATGCCCTGCGAAACGCTTCCCTTCAATTCCAGCGGATTGCCCAGCGCCACGACCCACTGCCCAATCTTGACCTGCTCTGAATCGGCAAATTCCAATGCCGGTAATTTTTTATCCGACTTGATTTTTAAAACCGCAAGATCCGAAAATGTGTCCTTCCCCCAAACCTCAACATTTTCTCCATCAATTGTCGAGTCATCATTTAATTTAACGCTGATGTTTCCCGGTTTGGCGTTCGCAATCACATGATAGTTTGTGACGATATAACCATCCTCGCGGATGATAACGCCCGAACCTGAGGCGGGCACTTCAATTTCCGCATCCTCATCCGGATAATTGAAAAAGAAAAATGGGAATATAGGCTCATTGGGATTCATCCCGCGATCCTCAAAGAATTTCCTCATCTCGTTGCGGTTTTTGAACCTGCCGCGCCCCATCGGTGTTTCAACTGACTTCTTAACCTCGATGCTCACAACCGCAGGCAGAGTCAGATCCGAAACCTCGATAAAGGTATCCTCCGTCAGAGGCTTTGGCTCAGACGAAACCCCCGCAACAAAAGCAAAGAAAATAAAACACGAAAGCAAATAAACCGACAGGCGCCTGATGCCAGACGTTTGATTGTTTTTCATAAATCATCCCTCCAATAAAGTTTTTACCATACTCCTCAAAGAATAAACAAAAAACATACCATCAACCTTCAAGCAGGATGAAGTAAGTATAACTATCGTTAAATCAAGGAAAGAAAATATAAATGGCGGGATTTTCAAAATACGAACTGCGCCAAATTGTCGCGCCTCACCGTATGGTTGTTGATTTGAGTTGATTTGGTTTGTTGTTTTTTAACCGCTCTCGATGCCGAGCTCTTTGATTTTGCGCTGAAGTGTGCGGCGGCTGATACCAAGCGTCTCCGCCGCCTTCGTGCGGTTGCCCTCAGCGCCGATTAATGTTTCCTGAATATATTTCTTTTCAACCACATCAAGCGTCTGCCCTATCGGGGCGCTGAAAAAATCCCCCATCTCCCGCCCCGCGCCTGGATGTAGATGTTCCGGCAGCGCATCCGCGTCAAGTTCCTCGCCCTGCGCAAAAACAACCATGCTCTCAATACAGTTGCGCAGCTCGCGGATATTGCCGGGCCAATGGTAGGACGTCAACTGCGCCATGGCGCGCTTGGTAATGCTGGTGATGGTCTTGCCGTTTTCGCGGGCGAATTCATCTACAAAAGTTTTGACAAGCAACGGAATATCCGCGCGCCGATTGCGCAGCGGCGGGATATGAAATGTAATCACGTTTAAGCGATAAAACAAATCCTCGCGAAATCGCCCCTCTTCAACCTCTTCCGCAAGATTCTTGTTCGTGGCGCAGATGACGCGGATATCCACTTGAATTGGTTTGACTCCGCCAACTCGCATGAATTCCTTCGTCTCAAGGACACGCAGAAGTTTGACTTGCATGGACGCCGGAATCTCGCCCACCTCATCCAGAAAGATTGTGCCGTTATGCGCCAGTTCAAAAAAGCCCTCTTTGCGGGCGATTGCGCCGGTGAATGCCCCCTTTTCATGACCAAAAAGCTCGCTTTCCAACAGAGTCTCCGGCAGCGCCGCGCAATGAATCGGCATAAAAGGATGGCGCGAACGCGGGCTGTTATAGTGAATCGCCCGGGCTAAAAGATCCTTCCCTGTGCCGCTTTCTCCCTCAATTAAAACAGTCGCCTTGCTTTTCGCTATCAGACGCGCCTTCTCAAAAATCTGCTGCATATCGCCCGTTTGACCAATCATCCCCTCAAAACCGTAACGTTTGTTTATCTCCGAATGGAGATAGATATTCTCCTTTTGCAGCCTGCGGTGCTCGCATGCCTTTTCAACCTGAACCCGCAGCTCCGTCAGATTCACCGGCTTGGTGATGTAATCAAAAGCGCCGGCTTTCAACGCCTCCACAGCGGATTCAATCGTGCCGAATGCCGTTATCATGATGACAGCAACTGGCGGAGTCAGACTTGCGCAATGGCTCAGAACCTGCATGCCGTCCACCTCCGGCATTTTCAGGTCTGTCACCACGACATCCACATTGTTTTCCTTTAGAATCTCAATCGCCGCACTGCCGCCGAGCGCCGTGAGAATCTCATAATCCGAGCGCCGAAATCCCAAGGCAAGACTCTTGAGATTCTCCTCTTGGTCATCCACGAATAAAAGACGCATCGCCATAACTCTTTCTCAAAACCCCATATCGCGCAGCTCAGCGTTCGCAACCGGAAAGCCGCTTATGAAACCTTGAATATCTCATTGATTTTATCATTTATGAAGTTAAATGAGGCAACATTGGGAACAAACGTGTTTTTTTTCTCCAGAATGGGGCGGACTTTTTCTGCAAATTTGTTAGAAGCGTGAATAATCTGCTCCGTTTTCGGTTTCGTCTCGCCCGGGGAAGATTCATAAAGGAGCAAGACAAAGACCTGCGGCGTGATTACGCAAAAGTGAATCGTTTCCGCATGGGCATAGTGGAACGAGGTTGTGATATGCGTCGCTGCCAGATCAACCATGTTGCCCAGTGCGGAAAACGCCCCCGCCGCCATAACGCTCATATCATCCGGAGGGACATAATTGAATTGCCCCTTGGCAAGGATTAACGCCCCGCTCTTATTTATCAATACCGCGCTGCGAGATTGCGTAACCCGTATCAACTCCTCAAGATTTTCATCGAGAACCTTGAAATCGCTCTCGGATATTAAAAGACCATTCGTCATAAGTTCCCCGTCTGTTTTTGCTCAACAAGTTTTTGAATACCATCCTCGTCACTTTTTTACAGACAAAGTCTTGTTCAAGCGCTCAACAACGCTTGCGCATATCGCCTTGAATGTCTCAATGACCCCCCTGCCTTGAATCGCAACAGCCTCAAAAGAATCGCATTGCCGATCATTCAATACCTGCTCCATCTCATTTGCCGGCGTAACGCTCGGCAGATCCCTCTTATTATATTGGAGAACCAACGGTATTTCGTTATAATTATAACCGTAATCCTTCAACATGGACTTCATATCCAAAAGGCTTTCCAGATTGTCGGACATCCGATACTTATCAGAGTCGGCAATAAAAACAAGACCGTCCACCCCGTTCAGCACCATCTTGCGCGTGGATTTGTAATAAGGCTGCCCGGGCACGCCGTAAATTAGGAATTTGGTCTTAAAGCCCTGAATTTCGGCAATCTCTAAGGCAAAATAATCAAAAAATAACGTCCTGTCGCCATCTGTATTAATGGATTGTAAAGGGGTGCGGGAAACCGAAGGCACGGAATGATGGATAAATTGAATATTTGTGGTCTTGCCGCCAAGGCTTGGCCCCACATAAACTATTTTGCAATTGATTTCCTTTGTCTTATAATTAATAATAGGCATAATAGAACGCCGTCAATCCTTTCTCAGCCGAATTATTTTACTGCGTATCAATAAAGCGATTGTGGCGTCAACCAAAATCAAAGAGGTAAAAATCAAAGAAAAGGGAAGAAATTATATACAAACGCCGCACGATGAAACCGACAACATTTTAAACGTTTCAGCTACATCCCGCTGACCATACAGCGATCGCTGCGGCATTATTAATTTTACGACTGCCGGATATCAGCCTGAACCAGCCATCCTTTATCTGCATTTTATACGTTTTCAAAGCCCGAACCAATTCCACAAATTCTATTAAAATAATTGTATCTCCCAAGTTTTCAGCAATATATAGCCTTATTTTTCGTCCTCAAAAAAAGGTTAAAAAAAATTTTGATTGCATCATTTTTTTTCTTGACGAATGCGATAGACATTCTTATAGGATGCAATTAATCTTTGTTTGAACGTTTGAATTTGCTCGAAGTTTTCGTAATGAAGAACGCACCCAAAAATCAAAAACTTTTCCTCCTTCTTCCCATACTTCTTGTGCTTATCTTCGGTATCATTTACTTCCGAAACGCCAACGCCCCAACGCCCGCAAACCGTGGCGCAGCCTCGCCCAGCGCTCGAACGGCGCCTCCTGCTCAATCGCGCGAATCCAGCTTGCCTCCCGCGGCTTCGAACGTTTCTCAACCGGCTTCGATATCCCCGCAAGCCGATAAAATCCCTGATTCTGCCGCTGCGGCTCAGCCAAATAGAAACGTTTCAACAAAGGCTCCCGCACCCGTTGCTCCTTATCAAATTTCCAATCCAAGACCCCTCACCGCTAAAGAAGATTTTATGCATCCTCGATGGTCGCCCGATGGCTTGGATGTCCTTTTTACACGCGGAAAATTCCAAGGGCTCTACATCGTTTCCGCTGATGGTTCCCAGATCCGCGAGCTCTCCAAAGAAGATGGAATCGGTTTCAACACACGCTGGAGCAAGGATGGTAGCAAACTCATAGTTGACAAAGACGGCGTGAAAAAAGCCATTGACCTTGCAGGCGGCGAAGATTCCGTTGAGGCAATTGAAGAATCCGCCGATCCCGCATTTGCCAAAAATGATAACATCTACATCAAAAACCCCGCGACCGGAGAATCGGAAGCCATCACAAACGGGGAAGATTCCTTCTTTGCCCCGCAGGTCTCGCCTGATGGCGAAAAAGTCGCTTACGTGGGGTTGACAACGGGTATCCACATCAAAGATATTTCAACCGGCGAAGTTTCCAATATTGGGCAGGGCGCCAATATCCAGTGGATGCCCGACGGCAATGGGCTCATTTACAACCTCTCGCAGGATGACGGCATAAAACTTATTTCAGGCGATATTTATTTTGCGTATGCCGATGGCTCAGGTGTTTACAATATTACAAATTCCCCGGATGTCATCGAACTCAATCCGACCATTTCACCCGACGGCAAGAGCATTTCATACGAAGTGGACGGACAAATATTCACGGCAGACATTAACGAGATTCTGCCCCGTTAACGGATGTAACAGCCCGGTTCTTTGAAAAGAGCATAACCCATTGGAACGTTGATGCGTTGGCGTGCGAGGGTTGCCCGCCTAACTTGACAACTATACGCGCAGACGCATTGACGCGCCAACGGAAACCGCTCCTTCCCAAAGACCGGCTGGACATAATAAAAAAAGTCAAGGGAGGAAACGAGAAATGAAAAAACTGTTGGGCGTTATTATGGTGGTTGCTTTTGCCATGATGGCTACGATGGCGATGGGATACCCCAAAATCTGTATTGATCCGGGACATGGCGGCACCGATCCCGGGGCAGTCGGTTATGTGACGGAAAAAACAATAAATCTTGATGCCAGTCTTAAATTAAAAGCATGGCTTAATCTGGATACATCTGATGCCGGCGGCGGATATGCCTGGGATGTTATTATGACCCGCAGCACAGACGCAACGGTTAGTCTTGAGGGACGTGTGAATTATGCCAATAGCAACGGAGCCAGCCGCTTTTTCTGCATCCATTCCAATTCAGCCACTCCTGCAGCCTATGGCTCTGAAACTTTCTGCTACACCTCCGGTTCCAGCTACAGCTTTGACCTGCGCAACAAAACGCAGAGCGAACTGATTAGCCACGGCGGTCTTTACAATCGAGGAAACAAAACCGCTGATTTTTATGTTCTCAAATACACAAGCATGCCTTCGATTCTGACTGAAATGGGCTTCGTCTCAAATTCCGGCGATGCCGCGTCGCTCGGAAACGCCACATGGAGAAACGAGGTCGCCAAAGGCTTCCTCCATGCCCTCCAAACCCATTATGGCTACACCTCCTACACGCCTGTCAGCAACGTTACAATTATTGTAGATAACGGCACATCCGGTTATTCCGCATCTGCCAACTGGTGGAACGGCACCTCCACCGCCGGTTACTATGGCAGCAATTATCAGGCTCGTGCAACAGAAGGCGTCAGCGATCCCGCCACATGGACTGCGAATATCCCAAGCGCCGGTAGCTGGAAGGTCTATGCCTGGTGGACAGCCGGTTCCAACCGTCCCACAAGCGCCCCTTATATGGTCAGTCATTCTGGCGGCTCCACAACCGTCAACGTCAATCAGCAGGCAAACGGCGGCGCCTGGAATCTGCTGGGCACGTTCAGTTTGAATGCGGGCAGCAATCAGGTTAAACTCTCCTGCTGGACAACAGCGGGTTATTATGTGATTGCCGACGCCATTAAATGGTATAAGTAATCCGATTGCCAATTGATAGTTGGCAATTGACATCTGTTATGATGAAGGCATTCAATCCTTATTAATTAAGGGTTGGATGCCTTTTTTTATGAATTTTTTGGGGGATTAACATGCAAAAAGTTTTTTCAATTTTTATCTTTTTTATTTTGGCTTTGTCCGCATTTGCCTCCGAGACCAACAACTGGGACCAACTTGATTCCAAAACCCTTTCCCTTCGGCTGGAGGAATTTCAAAAAAACGCCCCCGATAAGGCGCTTTCCCTCGCAGATTATATGATGAAACGCTTTCCCGACGCGGAAGCGCCCTATAATGCGGCGGCGTCCATTTACACCATCAGACGGGAAAAAGATAAAGCGGAAGAAATCTATCTTGCCGCAATTAAAAACGTCCCAGTCAACGATGGTTTTTATCTACGTCTGGCAAATTTCTATAACCGACTCCAGCCGGAAAAATTCGCCCCCATGATTGAAGCCTTCCGTCAGAGCCAACGCCAGCGCAAAGATTATTCCTTCCTCCTTGCGCGCCTCTATCTCGTCGGCGGCAAAGAGGTTGAAGCAATCGGCATTCTTCGCGAGGCTTACGACCAAGGCGACAAATCCCCCGCCCTTATTAAAATACTTTTTAATCTCCTCATGAAACAAGGCAATTTAGCCGAGGCTCAAAGCATCATGATCTCCCGCCTGACATCTCCCGATGTTTCTCCCGAACTTCGCCTTGAATTCATGAATATCCTTCTTGATTCCGATTACGGCGATGTGCGGCAGGTGGCTCAAATTTTGGATTCGGTTATCTCCTTGATTCAATCATACCCGCAGGCTAAAAAAGCCGTTAACGAAGCCCTCCATCTCCTTGAACAGAAAAAAAGGGCAAAAGCGTTTGCAGATGCTATTGAAAATGACCCTGCAAAGCTTAAAACTTCTGATAATTATTTTTGGATGCTTACCCTTGCCCTGCAAAAAGTCGGCGAAAATCGCAACGCCCTATCCTATCTGAAAAATTATGAAGGTAAAAATTCGATGATTCTTGAGGAAAAGGCTCGCCTCCTCAGCCAAACCGACGGCGAAACCACCGCCGCCCTCAGCGTGTGGCGCGAGCTTGGTTCGCTGAACCCTAATGACAGCCGCATCCAACTCACTATCGCCCAGTTTATGAACCTTAATGAAATGAATGAGGAAAGCCAGAAAATATTGGAAAAGGTCAACCCTGACGACCTGAAAGACCAACTGCTCTTTCTTTATTTTGCCATTAACCTCGATAATCTGGCGCGCCTTCAGCGCTTTAGCGAAGTCGTCTCCATCTGGCAGGAAACAGGACGGCGTTGCGACACCGCGCGGCTTATGGTTTTCAAAGATGCTATTTTTCGCAACCTCCCAGAAACCAACCAGCACAAAAGTCTTATGGAGGCGTTGAACCAAAAAATGGCGCAGCCCGCCGAACAAAAAACCACAGACACTTCTTTTTTGCTGCTCAAAATATTTCTCTCGGAGGAACTGCGCGATTTTGATCTTTATTTCCTGACGGCGGATAAATTCTTATCGAGCCAACAGCAGTTTGACGCAGATCTCATATATCCCTTTGTCCGCAAGGCAATCGGCAGGGGAGTGCAGATTGCATCCCCGCCGGAAGAAAACGAAGAACCCGAGTATGCAGTAGGAAGCGAGCCCTACATTGCCTTTGCGGAGAAATATCTTGAACAGTTAATCCAGAAGCAGCCTCAAATACCTGATTATTACAGAGACCTCCTCTTTATTGCCCGCGCGCGAAAAAATGACGCCCCCGCCCTTGAAAGGGTCAAAAAACTTCTGAAAGGAAAGGAAACAGACCCTGAAGCCAATCATCAGTTGGCATATATTCTCTCCCAGTCCGGTTATGCTTCTATGGCGCTGCCCTATTATGAAAAAGCCATCGCCCTTGCACCGGAACGCGTAAAATATCGCATCAATTATGCCGGGGGCTTGACGCGCATGGGACAATATGAGCGCGCCATTCAAATCTACAAGGAAGCGGTTGCCGACCCATCATCCGCCCGCGAGTGGGATATAACCTTCATCATAGACCAGATAAACGGCTGTTATGAAAAAATGGGCAAACGGGATGAAGCCCCGACCCTTATTGAAAAATGGATGGACTCCGCCCCTCTTAAAGCCAGCGATTCCATTTATGATGCATGGTATCACATCGCCGAACTTTACATTGCGCAAAACAAGTTTGATAATGCCTCAAAGGTTTTCAAAAAGATGCAGGGCATATTCGCCGCTGACCGAATCCGCCTTATTGACTCCCTCTATAACCAAGGCGATATGGAGCGCAGAAAGGGCAATTTCAAAGAAGCTCTTAAACAATGGCGCGAACTTGCTGAGAAATATCCCGATGACGCCGGGGCGCAAAATGCCCTCATGTCCGCCGCATATCTTGCTGAAAACGATCTCAAAGATTCAGCGTTATCTTTAACGCTGTATAAACGCTTTCTTGAAATGAAACCTCTGGATGCCGATAACGTTAGACATGCGGAGGAAAAAATAAAGCAGCTGGGCGAAAAAAATCATTGAGATTCATTTGTTTCAATCGTTACAAATCCTATATGCGCCTTGATAATTTGAAACATGCCTTGCGGATTTTTCTTTTTTCCATACTGGCGTTCTTGCCAGCGTATCAATCAACGGCTGCGCCCGTTAAAATTCGCTACCTCACATGGGAAACTTCCTACGAACAGATCGCCCTTGTAAAAAAAATCATCGCCGCTTTTGAAGCGCGCCACCCGAATATCAAAGTCCAGCTCGAAGCAACCACCAACGCCGCCCGTATTTTCCTGACCGATGCCGCCTCGGGCGCGCCGCCCGATGTCATGTATATCACCAACGAATTCATCCCCCCGCTCGTTGAAAAAAAAGTCCTTTATCCTCTTGATGAATTCATCAAGAACGATAATGTGGATATGTCTATTTTCATCCCGCAGACCGTCTCGCTCCTCAATGTGGAAAAGAAATTATATGCCTTCCCCATCCATTTTTCCACAGATGCCCTGTTCTACAACAAAACACTTTTCGATCGCAGTAGCGTCCCCTATCCCGATGAATCATGGACGTGGACTGATTATAAAAAATATGCGGGCAAATTGACCATCCGCAATCAAAGCGGACGAGTGGAAACATTTGGCACGCTTTCGCCCGACTGGCTGCTTGTCATCGGTTCTAATAAAGGACGCGTTATCAGCGAAGACGGCATGCGCTGCGTGGCAGATAATCCCGAAGTCCGCCAATCTTTGGCGTTCATCAATTCATTAAGCGGAAACGAAGCGCCCACAGCCGCGCAGTCAATGGACACCAATGATATGCAGATGTTCGCCAACGGCAAGCTTGCCATGTTCATAGGCAGGACATGGCAACTGCCTCAGATTTCCAAAACTATGAAAGATTATCAGTGGGATATCGCGCCAGTTCCCAAAGGCAAAATTCGTTTTTGCTATATGGCGGTTGGCGGCAACTGCATCGCCAGCGGTTCTCGACACAAGGAAGAGGCTTGGAAATTTGTCCAATTTTATTGCTCTTCAGAAGGTCAAAAGCTGCTGGGCATTCAAAAAAACTGCATCCCCGCTTTGGAGGAGCTTGCAAACAGTAAGGATTATTTCCTCTCCCCGCCGCCAGAAAACGCTAAAGTCTTCCTCGATGCCGTTGAGTATTCTGGAATCGTAGTCCCGATTACCGAATGGAATGTCGAATTTTCATCGCGCATTTGGTGGCCCAACCTCGAAAAGATGAAAGCCAGCAAAGGAACCCTCACCCCTGCTATTGTTCTACAAACTATCGAACGCGAGGGGAATCAGTTTCTGGAACGTTTTCGCGCTGAAAAGAAAATTTTTGAGGAAATTAACGCCAATGCCAACCCCACCTCTTTCCTTTTGTATTTCATGGTCATCCTTATCGGAATTGGATTGCTTGTCCTGATATTCTTTGCCCGCGCCAACCGTCAATACTGGGAGGGCTATCTCTTCATTTCCCCATGGCTGTTGGGCTTCATCCTCTTTGCCCTCGGACCCATGCTCGCCTCGTTATATTTGAGCTTCTGCAATTACGACCTTTTATCGCCTCCCAAATGGACAGGGCTGCGAAATCTGAGCCAACTTTTTTCGGATCCCCTTTTTCTGCGTTCGCTATGGAACACCCTTTACTACAGCGCCTTCACCGTTCCCTTGAGCCTCTTTTTTTCGCTCCTCCTTGCCCTGATGCTCAATCTAAAAATCCGCGGATGCAATTTTTTCCGCGCTGTGTATTATCTGCCGGCTCTTGCCTCCGGCGTTGCCATCAGCCTCATGTGGCGCTGGATATTCAATCCGGAACAGGGGCTCCTCAATTCCTTTTTGGCGTTTTGGGGCATAAAAGGTCCTGACTGGCTCACCTCACCAACATGGGCGATGCCGGCGATTATTATCATGAGCGTCTGGGGCGCGCTCGGCGGTCCCATGCTCATTTACTTGGCGGGGTTGCAAAATATCCCAGAGCAACTCTATGAAGCGGCGGCAATTGACGGCGCCAACCGATTCCATCGTTTTTATCATGTGACCATGCCAATGCTCAGCCCCT
The DNA here is from genome assembly GCA_002070185.1 of candidate division BRC1 bacterium ADurb.Bin183. Lineage (GTDB taxonomy): Bacteria > Sumerlaeota > Sumerlaeia > MWCT01 > MWCT01 > MWCT01. Next base: position 24,543 of record MWCT01000013.1, on the reverse strand, counting down.
CGATTTTCTTCAACCTGATAATGGCAATCATCGGCTCGTTTCAGGTGTTCACAAATGTCTTTGTCATGACCAGCAACACGGCGGCATCTATCGAGCCGGGAGGACCCGCCAATGCCACAATGGTCTATGTCCTTTATTTATATCAGACCGGTTTTCGCTATCTGACGATGGGCAAGGCTTCCGCGATGGCTTGGATTCTTTTTATGATTATCATGGCGATAACGTTTTGGAATTATCGCATGTCCCGGCGATGGGTGCATTATGAACAAGTGTAGGCGGCGATGAAAAACTTCGGCAAATATCTTGCCTTTATCTTCTTTGCGGCAGGCGCGTTATTTTTTGCCATGCCCTTTTTGTGGATGATGCGCACATCGCTTATGGAATATGCGCAGGTGCAAAAAGTCCCGCTGGTCTGGGTGCCCAATCCCATCAGGCTCTCAAATTTCAAAGAAGCCCTCGCGTTCATGGATTTTGCCCGGCTTTTGAAAAACACGTTAATCATAACCGTCTTTTGCATAATGGGGCAGCTAGTCTCCTGTTCGCTGGTGGCGTTTGGATTTGCGCGCCTGAAATTCCCCGGACGCGAAACGCTGTTCATGATCCTTCTCAGCAGCATGATGCTTCCGGCGATGGTGACGGAAATCCCCCGCTTTATCCTTTTTAGAGGGCTGGGATGGATTGATACCTTTTACCCTTTGATTGTGCCGGCATTTTTCGGCAGCCCTTTTTTCATTTTTCTATTGCGACAGTTTTTCAAAACTATCCCCAAAGAAATGGACGAAGCCGCCCGCATAGACGGATGCAGTTCATTCCGCATCTACTATCAGATTATGCTCCCATTATGCAAGCCGGTTCTGGCAACGGTGGTCATTTTCAATTTTATCTGGACGTGGAATGATTTCTGGGGACCGCTGGTTTATCTGCGTTCGGCGGATAAAAAGACCCTCGCCCTCGGGTTGCAAATCTTTCAGGGCGTTTATCAGACCGATTATCACTACCTTATGGCAGCCTCGCTAATTATCCTCTTGCCCGTCCTTGTTATCTATGTCTTCTGCCAGCGATATTTCACCCAGAGCCTTGTCGTTTCTGGAATGAAAGGGTAGGATTAAAATTCTAAATCCAGTTCGTAAGACTCGACATTATCGCTTATATCAACCTCGCCGGAAAGTTCAGATTCTCCGATGCGGATTTTATAAACGCCTGACGGAACGGCAAATTCAAACTGCCCGCCTTTTGTAAATTGTGTTATGTAACTATTCCCAGTCAACTTATTAACCAAAATAAGCGGTTGCTGAAACAAAGCGGATTGCTCGGTTTTCAGAGCGCCATAAACTTTCACTTTCTTTTTCAGGGTTAGAACAACGCTCATGCTTTGTTGTTCTTTTATGGTTACTGCCTCCGCAGCGGAAAGCGACTCTTTTTCTGCAGTCACAAGATAATCCCCGTCGGCAACGTCGGCGAACATAAACTTCCCCGTTTCATCCGTTGTTTCCGCGCTGTGCGATTGAGCCTGCGACTCCTCAAAGACGTTGATTTGTCTGGCATGAACAGAAACCCCAGATTCCGGTTTTCCTTCCGTATTTATCACCGCGCCAGATAAGGATGCGGTGGCTTTGGCAAGATAAACCGTCATCGGGATATCAACATCAAGCGCGCCATTATTGATATGAATGATTTGAGAAAACGTTTGATAACCGGAACGAGAAACAAAAAGATTAAGACGGTCAGAATCAAGGCATAGAATTTCAAACTCGCCCCCTTGATTAGTATTAACAGTTTGTTTGAGGTTCGTTGCGCTGCTCTCCGATGCATTGGATAAAGCGACCGCGGCATCTGCAACCGGTATATTTGTGCCCTTTTCTAAAACATAACCTTTTAAAAAAGTCGGCGGACGCAGTCGAATAACCGCCTCGTCTCCGTCCTCTTTGAAATCAAACGCATTTAAAAAACCGGCGCGCTCATCGCGTGTTTTAACACTGATTTGATAAGTGCCGGGCGTAAGCGATGAAATCGAGCATTCGCCTTCTTTAGCAATGGATTCAAAATTTGAGAAGTAAACAAAACCGCCTGTATCGGCTTTTTTTTGAAAAAACTGGATATTTAAACCGCCAGAAAAGGGGCTGTTATTCTCATCAAAAACGCGAAGGCGCAACGCGCTTGTGTTGGGGAGTATGATTTTGAAATTTTCATCGGGCAGTGGCACATCATCAATTTGAACCTCTCCCAGAGCGGCGCTATCGGTTCCTACCGCGCTCTGCGGTTGACAATAGATTCGCTCCGCTAAATCATTATTAATATCCGTAATTCGAAAACGTCCTTTTATATCCGAATAAGTCTGGTTTGTTTTATGAACACCGGACTGATTGTCCACCCATTCATATTTGATTGAAGCGGTAGCAACAGGCTTTTCATCCGATGTTGTAACAATCCCAGCAAGAATCTTTCCCATCCAGAACTGGAAGACCAGTTCTTCATTGAAAGGTATATCAACAACTTTTTCGATTTTTTGTGTGTATTGCAAAGAGGACGCGGTAATCTGAAGAATTTTTTCTAACGTTTCCAAACGAAATTCCCCATTGGTGTCCGATTTTGTGAAAAGATTGCTGATTGCGCCTTTGGCAAGAATCTCGCATCCGGCAAGGCGGGCGCCTGTGTGATCCAGCACATGCCCCTTGATAACCTGCGGCTGGGCGGGCGTGAGAATGATGAAAGGCTCGGGTTTGCCCAGCTCCAAAGAGAACTCCACAATCTCGCTCGCAAGGTTCATGCTCTTTGTATACAGCCCCGCCTGACAATTGAAATCGCCGATAAAAGAACCACTAAAAGAACCGTCTGGATTTATGGTTGCATACACCTCATCATTTTTGTCCCTCGATTTGATAAACACCGTATAATTCGAAGTCTGCTCAGGAGCAACGTTTTCTACTTTGCCCGCTATTGTCCACCGCTTATTGACCTGTAAGGAAATATCGCTAATATCAGAATCCGGCATATATTCTTCAATCGTGAAAACCTTTTCATTTATTTTCATTTGGTCAAAGATAACATATTCCGGAGAAATAATAGTAATCTCCGCCATCGGCGCGGGAATGAGCGGCTCAAAAAAGAACTGCCCGCTCTCATTAGTGGTGGTTGTGCTGGCGCCATCCTGATGCTTGGCGCTTAACAGGATGCCGGAGATGGGAACTCCGTTGCTATAATAAACCGCTTTTCCGCTCAGCGAGATACCCTGATTAATTTTGAGGATGATATTTTCCACCGGCAATGAACCGTCGCACTCAAATGAATCAAATTTCCCCGCCTTTCTATCCTGCAAAATAGGCTCCAGAGAAAACCTCCCCGCCGGGATATTTCTGAACGTGAATAAGCCGTTGGCGTCTGATTCCGTATATAAATTCAGCCAATCGCCGGACATCAAGACGCCCGCTCCGCTTTGAGGTTTTTCGTCCCGCGAGCCAACGACCATTCCCTGAACCGTTGCGCCGCCGCCTTTGAGCGTGAAATCAATATTATCAGAAGGCGCATCAATATCCGTTCTTGAAACCGGTTGAAAATTCGGGATAACAACATTAAGAACGAACACCCCAGGCGCAAGCCCATTAAAAATAAACCGCCCATTTGAATCGGTTTGAACAAAACGCGAAAAGTTTATCCCGCGCTCTTCGCCGCTTTTTTCCTCGCTCAGCGGTCCGATGCTTGCTCCCGCAATCGGTTCGCCGTTTTCTTTCTTGACGCTGCCGGATATCTGAACCTCCGGTTTCAGCCTTATGGAAACCTTTTTCTGCGGACGTCCGATGTTGACTTCAATCCGACGCAGGTCATCGGCAAAAGTTAAGGTGCTCGTCCTCAGAATGAAAGAGCCGTTTAAAACGCTCCCGATTTCAGCCGTTCCATCGGCGTCTGTCAAACAAGTCTCAAGAGGGGAGGCGGCAATAGGCAAAAACAGTTTCGTATCGGAATAAATTTCGATTAAGGCATTGCTTATGGGCGCGCCGTTTTGCGCCGTTGCCTTGACCGAAATTTGCCCATATTTCACGGAGGGGGAAGAAGTTTTTTGCTTAGCAGGCGCGGGGATCGCCGCTGCGGGCGAAGGTTTTGGCGTCTCGGATATTTGGACTTTTGGTGAAGGAGTTAAATTTTTTTTCGGTACGTGTTTTTTGTTCCCATGCATGTTCACAAACCAGGAAAAAACCGCAACCAGCAGAATCGCCGCCGCATAAAGATAGATGGATTTTTTCATGCCAGAGCCTTTCATCAAGTCATAACATGGGCTTATTAGCTCTGAAAAGAGACCATTGCAATAAAAAAACGATATTTTCCTTGATTTGCATCATTGAGATTTATATGGAATATATTGGAACATAATAAAGAGGTGTTTTTATTATGGCCGAAGCAATTGCGCCGATTAAAGAAGGCGAGCCGGCGCCAGATTTTATTCTTGCCGCCAGCAACGGAGACGAGCTTTCCCTGAACTATTTCACTGGAAAACCGCTTGTTCTTTTCTTTTACGCGAAAAATACCGCTCCTGATGGAATAAAACTCGTTTGCGAATTTCGCGACCATCACCAGGAGTTTATCGCCATCGGCGCTCGGGTTGTGGGTGTTGGTGTTGAATCGCTCGATTCTATTAATAAATTTATCGCCAAATACCGCATCCCTTTCTTGCTCCTTTGCGATACTGATATGAAGATTACGCGCAAATACGGCGTTTTCCGTCCTCGCGATGTGGAGGGAGTCAAGGTTTGGGGCATCGAACGCACAACATTTATCATTGATGAACAAAGCCGAATTATTAAAATCATCAACCAGCCGGAAGTCCCCGGTCACTGCGAATCAGTCTTGCAAATCATAAAGGAGATGAAAAAATAAACCCTGCCGCAGGGCAGATAATTGATAATTGACAACCCGCCCGCAAACGTCCATGTCTTTTTAAAAATTGTTTAAGATTATTTTAGGCGATATAAAAACTTTTTCCTGTGGTATCAATATCTAAACGAAACGCCCTTTATCGGGTTTGCGACGTCCTTGCCATGGCGGGTGTGGGATTTTTGTTTTTTGCCGTCGCCTTCGAAAGCGATGTTCGGACGGTTTATTATATTGCGCAGGTTGTTCCGCTCCTTGCTTGGTTTATCCGCATCCTCCTCCAAAGCACCGGACGCCAATGGGAAAAAACTCTGCGCCATTATCTCATTTTCCTCATCATCTCAATTATCCTTGCCAAAGTTGCCGGCAAACGCCCCTTTGATGAAATCATGCGCATCTTTTTTTGGGAAGTGGGGGTCTTGACTTTTTTTGTGCTGTTTATCATCAATCGGGAATATCCTTTTAGACCCGATATCGCTCGAACAAAAATCAAACGCGCTTTTGATATGGGGCTGGCGGTTTATGGCGCAGCCGTCCTGCTTTCCTGTTTTCTCTCTTTCTTCCCTGATGACAGTTTCACGCAGGTGCGCAAAGGGTTTGTGGCATATCTCCTAATTTACTTGTGCCTCTCGGATAATTTCCGCTCTTTCGAAAAATTCAAGTTGTTAGTTCTTGCCGCATACACTGCCGTCATCTGCGTTTCATTGACCGTGCTGGCGCAGGGCATTGCCTATCCGATGGGAAGCTATGCCGTCCAGAACTGGCTCGTTCGAAAAGAGGCGGTGCGGTTATTCGCCCCCGGCACATTAAACCCGCTTTATCATGTCCAGTTCCCTTTTGACCATTATTACAAGACAGCATTTTTCCTTGCAGCGGGGCTTCAGATTGTGATGCTGCAATATTTTATAACCGTGCGGCGCATTCCCAGACGCTGGGTTGCCGCCACAGCCGTCCTCACATTTGCCGCCCTTTTGTTTACGCTCTCCAGAAGCGGATTAATCACAGCCTTTATCTGTTTGCTCATCGTTGTCTTCATGACCCGCCGAAAATACATCTTCACCGTTCTTATAATCTTGGGATTCTTTGCTCTCCTCACACCCAAACTTGTCAGGCAGTATTATGGAGAAATAGCCCGCGCCGATTCCTATTCAGTTACCGGAACAAAAACGTCCATGCGGTTGGAGCGATGGGCGGTCATTGGCGAGATTGTCCTTCGGCATCCCGTTTTTGGCACCGGCTACGGATGGAAGCAGTTTGGAAACATCTATCGCACGGTGCGCCCCGGACAAAGATTGGAGTCCCGCCCCCATCCTTATAGCTGGTATTTACAGGTGGCTCATGAATCGGGTCTTGTCGGTTTATTCTCCCTGCTTGCCTTTTCAGGGTTCCTTTTTGCCCTGCTTTATCAGGGATGGCGGCAACAGCCTAAAATATCCTACTATCGAGGAATCAACGCCGCCCTAATCTCCCTGTTTCTGACGCCCTATATTTTCGGTTTTATCAATTCAATCTCCATCGGCTCATCCGCCCTGCTCACATGGCTCATCTATGGTATCTGCGCCTCCTACATCAAACTTACCGTCAAACCCAGAGACATGCGCGAACTTCGCCGCGAACTGGATGTCCCAGACAAAGATTGGGAAGACCCTGACGAACATTCCAGGATTGCAAACGCATAATGGCTAAACCGGTTGAAATGCTTTTAGAATTCGACAAGGTTGCCGCCTTTGTCGCTCAATACGCCCTAACGGCGTCAGTCAAACAGCGCATCCTTGATTTAAAACCGCTCTCAAACGCCTCCGCCATCCAAAAAGAGCAAACGCTCCTCCGCCAGATGTGCGCCCTTATGGAACGGGGCGAGTTTGTGCCTGTCGAAGGCATCTGCGATTTGCAAACACATCTCAAAAAACTTCAGTCCCCAAACGCCATCATCGAAGGAAAAGAGCTCATACAACTGGCAGGTTTTCTCAACGGCATCCAAAAACTTCAACGTTTTTTATCCCATCACCGCGATGCCGCGCCGCAAGTCTGGGAAGCATTCGCCGGTCTGACCCCCCTGCCCATCCTGCAGCAGCTGATTGCCTCAAAAATTGACGAGGATGGCAATGTTCTTCCCGACGCCTCGCACGAACTCAAGCGTCTCCACCATCAGGCGCAATCGGCGGAAGCGCAGATTCACAAAGAGGTCAACCGCCTATTGCGCGTATGGGGCGCGCAAGATTTGCTTCAGGATTCTTACAGCACGCAAAGAGGAGAAAGATATGTCCTCCCCGTGCGCGCCGGCGCCAAAAACCGCGCTCAAGGCATCGTCCACGACATCTCAGGCAGCGGCGAAACATTCTTCATCGAACCGCTGGAAGTGGTCGAACTCACCAACAACCTCGCCGCCGCTCGTCTCAAAATCCAAATTGAACAACGGCGCATTCTCGCGGAATTGACAGATATTGCCCGCGCCCAAAACTCGCCATTAAGCCTCAACCATGAACTCGCGCAGGATTTTGACTTCCTCCATGCAAAAACCCGCTTTGCTTATCTCCATCAATTATCTATCCCAGCGATCTCGGAATCAGGCGCGCTCGAACTCCTCCGAGCGCATCACCCGCTTCTTTTCCTCAAGGACAGCGCCGCCTCCGTGCCCATCAACCTGCGACTTGAGCATAAGGATCGCGTTCTGGTTATCAGCGGACCCAACGCAGGCGGTAAAACAATCGCCCTCAAAACCATCGGATTGCTCGCCATGATGGCGCAATCGGGGCTTGCCGTGCCGCTTTATCCTGATAGCCGCCTTCCCATTTTCAGCAAATGGTTTGCTGATATCGGCGATGCGCAGGACGTTTCCGAAGGCGTCAGCACATTCTCCGCGCACATCCGAAACATGGCAAACATCATTCGCGAGGCGGATGAAAAAAGCCTTGTCCTGCTTGACGAACTTGGCACGGCAACGGATCCAACCGAAGGCGGAGCGCTTGCCATCGGATTGCTCGAAACACTTGCCAAAACCGCTGTTCTTACTATTGTAACTTCCCACCTCTCCCCGCTAAAAGCGTGGGCGCATGATTTTGCCGTAGCCCGCAACGCATCCTTTCGCCTCGATGAAAAAACCCATCAACCGACGTTCAATCTCGAACTGGATGTCCCCGGCGCCAGCGAAGCCTTCTTCATCGCTGAACGCGAAGGATTGCCCGCCGAAATCCTCAAACGCGCCGCCCAGCTGCTCCCCAAAGGCGAAGCAGACCTCACGCAAATTGTGGGGTCCCTCCGCCGTAGGGAAAAGGAACTTGTGGAAAGCAAAAAACAAGTCGCCGCGCTCATCGCCGAACAAAAAATCCTGCGCAACCGCGTCCAAGAACTGCAGGAGTTCCTCAAAGAAAAGGAAAAACGCATGACGGAGGAAATGCTTGCGGCAAAGGAAAAAATCCTTGCAGAGGCAAAGGAGTTCATCGCCCGTCAGGTCGCCAGCCTTCCCACCAGACGCGAGGCAGATCAGGCTCGGCAGGTAATCGCAAAAGAGCTTCAAAACGTTCAAAAAGAGCAACGCAAAATCCAAGAAGCGCGTTTCAAATCCATTCCGCCGGAGGATTTCCACACCGGTCAAACGGTTTATCTTCCGCTGTTAAATGAATACGGGGTAATCCGCAATCTCGATAGGAATAAAGGCGAGGCGATGCTCACGGTCAGGGACATGGAGATAACATCCCCGCTTGCCAATCTCAAAATTCCCGAAACGGAAAAAGCCCCCGAACCCCGCGCGCCAAAAGTCACATACACAAGACGGAGCGATGTCAGCATTGAACTTGATCTGCATGGCATGAGAGTGGAGGAAATGCTTGCCGCCGTTGAGCGCCATCTGAACGACGCCCTCCTTGCTGACGCGCCCTACATCAAACTCCTGCATGGCGTTGGAACGGGAGCCCTGCGCAGAGCCCTTCATGATTATCTCAGACAACATCCCGCCGTCCGCGAGTTCCAGCTTGGACTTCCCGAAGAAGGCGGCGGCGGTGTTACCATCGTCAAATTCTAAATGAATCACTTCAACATTTGATTTCTGATAACCCTGCCCGACCAGAAAAATCCAATGGATCCCGCGAGGATATCGGAAACGAGCCTTCCCGCAAAAACACCCGTCAACCCGAAAATATACGCCCCGATAAGCGAAAGCGGAATCAAAAGAAAAAGCGCGCGAGTAGTATTCAACAACGCGGTTGATTTTGTCTGATGCATTCCCGTCATAAAAAAGCCGGCATAACGGAACACTTCGATAAATCCATAACCAAGGCATGTGACGCGGATATAATGCACCAGAACGCTGATAACCTTTTCATCGCTTGAAAATAAAGCCGCAATCGGGCGTATGACTATCAAAAATATTATCGCAATAAAAAAACCAAAACCCATCGCAAAAATCATCGTACCCCGCCGCGCCGACAAAATCCGGTCAAAATGGCGAGCCCCAAAATTCTGCGCCACAAACGGCACGATGGACATCCCCACAGTCATGGGAATCATAAAGGCAAACATCTCGATTCTTCCCGCTACGCCGCATGCCGCAACAGCCGACTCGCCAAAGCCGACGACAATCCTAATTATAATCGCCGACGATATCGGCGTCAAAATCCAACCAAAGATGCTCGGTATTCCCAACCGCAAAATCCGACGCCAAGATATGAGCATTCGATTCATGGAAAGCGCTAGCGGCGTTAATAAATGCAGTTTTCGATGAATGATATAAAGGGCAATTGCCATAACAATCATCTCCGAAAGAACAGTGGCAAGCGCCGCTCCTCGAATCCCCATCTCCGGAAATCCCATAAGACCGAATATCATTATCGGATCCAATATAAAATTTATCGCCGTTCCCGAAACCATCAAAAGACTCGCCAGCGTTGTATTGCCCGAACCCATAATGATATCTCCGAGCAACACATGAATTCCCAGCAAAATCAGACCACAATACCAGATGCCCATATATTGACGAGTCATCAAAAGAATCTCGCCGGTCGCGCCCAATCGGGCAAAGAGCGCCTTCATCGAAATCAATCCGGCGGTGGTTATCACAACGGAAATAATCGAAATCAAAAAAATCGCATGCGTCGTCAACCGCGCAGCGCGTTCATGCCTTCTTCCGCCCAGAGCGTGCGCCACCAAAGCCATCGCGCCTGTGATAACGCCGCGCATGACAAACCCCAACAGCATGACCACTGGAAAGGTGAACGACATCGCCGCCAGCGCGTTCGTGCCAAGCCTCGAAACAAACCATGTATCCGTCAGATTGTAGGCATTCAGAGAAAACGTCCCAGCAAGCATAGGAATTGCCATGCGTATCAAAGTCTTGGAAACGCTATCGCTGGTTAATTTTGACATATGTTAAAGATGGAGAAAATCCGCCAATTGCATATCTATTTCAAAAGAAATCCGCTTACCGGATTGCCCGGTTTCAATGGATTATGTTGGGGACCTTGGCAAAAATCATCCACAAAAATTTCCACTTCCCCCGCCGATGTTCCTTCAACAGGGCGAAACGTAAGAGCCTCCAGAACACCCCAGTCGCCGTCAATCGCCCCGTTCCCATTAACCGTCTGCCATGTCTCTGTTGAGAAATCAATATAGACATATTGCCATTCGGGAGAAGCGGAAAATTGACGAACCGTTGCCGTTTCCTCAATGGCGCCGGTTAGCCCGCCGTCCGCTCCAATTGGTCCCTCTCCGCCCGTTTCGCGAATCCAAACAGAAAGTTTGACATCGCCTTTTGATACTCGAATGTAAAACGAAAGCCCCATTTTTAAATTAATCAAAGGATTAGGGCGATTGATGGTGTTGGTGGCTGACGAATAACTCGTACAGCGCGCCTTGGCGTTTGAGGCAAGCGGAGCCTCCCATGTCCACGCAAGCCGCGCCGATTGTTTCCCCTGAGCGCCGACCGCCGGATCGAGAATATTATTTGATTCAGCATCAGTCACAGCCGAAGAAGAGGAGCCGGCAACGATGCCAATAGTGCTCCCGCTGAATCCCGCACTGCGGAACATCCATAACTCGCCAGCCGAACCTGCCTCGAAATCCTCAAACCTCGTATGAATCGGCGTGGGCGTCGGTGTTGGCGTGGGCGTCGGCGACGGACCCGGCGTAGGCAGCGGACCATCTGACACCAATGCATTGATAACCCTGCGCATAATCTCCGTTCTTGTTGCCTCAGGATAAATGGTCTCAAAAGGAACGCCGAGAGCAACAACTTTTGATGCCGTTCCAAGCCGTTGAATGCCCGCAACATCGGAAGATGCTGTTGCGCTTTGATATCGCAGACAAACCGTCGCGTTTGTTTGTGCGGCAATAACTTCCGGAAAAGAAACCTTATAAGCCCCCATAGTCCCATCGTCAAACGCGATATTTGTCAGACCGTTAAAAATAGAACCTGAAACTCCGTTGCATTTCCAAGTCGCCGTGCCAGTGGGCCAAGCGCTGTCCGCAACGTAAGCCGCCCCCAAAATATCCTTCACAAAGGCGCGGTCGTCGGCGGCAATAGAGGCGCTCCTATCCATATCCCACCAGATTTCTGAACCTGTAACAAAAAGGTTTCCCCCCGCCATTGTAAAAGCTCGCAGCCGCGTCTTCTCATCTGCCGTAAAGGCGCGGAAAACAATCTTATCCACGGAGGTGTCCGCCTCAGCCTGCTGCCCCGCCGCCCATATTACGAGCGAATAGGCGCTCAGATTGATATCGCCTGCGCCCACTGCCTCGTTGCTTGTCGAATCAAAATTTGCGTCTATCCCGTGCAAAGCCTTAGCGTGCTGAATCACATAATTAAATGAATTGATAATACGAAGTTCTTGGAAGCGAGTTAAAACGGAATACCACGACCGAAGCGGCGGCAGGAAACGGTCAAGGCGATCGTATCCTTGCACAAAAAGAATGCGAGGCGCATCGCTGCCAGTCCGCACCGCCAGAACATCGCTGGGAAACGATATCCCCCCCGCATTTGTCGCAATCACGCGAAAATAATAAACCGTGTTCGGCGTCAAGTCCGTAAAATCAAAATAGGTCTGCGAGGTTTTTTGCCCATCATCAAACCCCTTGCCGTTCAAACTGCGCTGTACAATATAACCAGCGGCGGGATTGCCCAAAACGCCTCCTGATGCCGGCGCTCGCCAAGACACGCGGGCGCTGGTTGCGCTTTGACGCTGAACGCGCAGATGCGTGGGCAGCTCCGGCAAAAAGACCGCCGTCTTGCCGTCCCGATTGGCGTAATACTTCACAATCCCCTTATACATGGCGCGGGCGCAAACTTGGCGGAACTTGGGGTCTTTAAAAAACTCGCAATCATCTACGTTATCATGAAATAAAAGCTCAATAAGAAATCCCGGCGACTCGCCGAGACTATTCTGATTGTTTTCGCCGTAGTCGCCGGTGTTTTTATTGCTGCGCCAGACAGTGGGTGCATATGTTGCCATGACATCGCTGTATATCTGATCATGGACATAACCGCGGAATGTTTTTGAGGCTGCATTTGATGTGGACGAAATATAGGTGCTGAGTCCGCGCGCCGTTGTCTGCACCACGCTTCCAGCCGCATTCGTATGTATAGCAAGATAACAATTGTCCTCGCCAGCCTCAGTCTCGAAATTAACATAACGCGGACGGGCAGACCAGCCGTCGCATTCATCGCGCTGGTTGGCGGACGCGTGTCCTACTGATTCGTAACAAGTTGAGTCAAATTGAGAAGATGTCATCCCAGTAAATTGCAGGTAATACCGCGCCTCCTCATGCCAACGCTCCTTGCCGCTGCCTACATAAGGACCGCTGGGGAAAAACTCCGCATCATATCTCTGAATGTCCCCCATGCCTCCGCCGAATCGCACGGCGTCAATTGCTACATAAGAACCAGCGTCGCTGGCGGCAACATCATTATAGACCGCCACCGCGCCTTTATTAGAATCCTGCCCCGCGTCAAAGTGGAAATTCCCCAACCAAACCCACGTGTTGCCGTCCCGCGTTTGGATGATGCGCTGTTCGCTTTCTCCTCCGGTGTGGCGAATCCCCACATGCGCCCCCCGCGCCTGATCCGCTGCCCCGACAAAACTAATATAAACATGATAATATCCCTCAACGGGAATTTTTGGGGTAAAAACCGCTGTGGCGGTCGGTGTTCCCGATTTGGTTACCGCCGCCCTTTCATAAGAACCCGTTCCTGCGCGGAATGGCAAATTGGATGTTCTATTCGGCGGTGTATAAAGCTTAAAGCCCTTGCCATTAACTGTTGTCCATGTCCCTGTTTTCGTGCAAGCCCCCGAATTGGCGGGCATAGAACCTTCCAGACTATCAACAATCACCATATTCGTTTGAAAATCCAACTCCCGCTCGGGCCAAACCTGCGCGCCGGCATTGCGCAGATAATTGGATAGATACCAATTCACCATTTCCGCAACATGAATATCCTCGTTCAACTCCAAAAGCAAACCGCGTTGAAGCCCCCATCTATTTGATTTTGACCGATAAACGACTCCATGCGCGGAATTGATAAACACGCCCTTGCCGGAAAGAAACCCCTGCGGCGTGTTGCCGGTTGTCGCCGGAAATCCGCCCACTTCCCGCAAGTCCGTTTCCTTCGGATCCGCCACCGGCTTGTAACCATCAAGTTCCGCTTTGCTTATGTGCGGAATATTTTCCATCAGACGGTCAACAATATTTTTATATCGCAAATCATCTTCTTGGTTCTCGCGAACCAGTATCAGCAAATGATTGATGTCAAAAGTTTCAAGGAGCGTGCTTTGAATCAGTTTTGTCAAACGGTCTGAATCCAGCCCGCCAAAGTTTGAGCATTGAAGAGAGCCATCGGGAAATATCAAACGAATGATTGCCTTGTTCGGCTCCGGCGTTTCAACGCCCGCCAGCTGCGTGCCGTTGGGCGCCGCCTCGCGCGCCCCTTTGACCTTATTGCCGTCCAAGTCGCACCCGTTGATAATGGCAAGCACATAAGCCTCGATGGGCGCGATATCCGCGGATGCTCGAGTTAAGGGGATGGCGATATTCGCCTCAGCCTCTTCCCCCAAAAGAAAAAGCATGGGACGCGCCTCATAATTTGCCGTTAGGGGAGCGGTTGCCGTATCTGTCTCCGCTGCAAAAATTTGCCCCATTGCAAAACAAATCCCCCAAACCAGAAACAAAGCAGAACCTCTTTTTTTCAATTTGCGCCCCCTCATAAAAAAAATAAAAAAACCAAAAACGGGTTTTCTTTTTAATCTTTAATAGTCGAATATTTATCCTTCAAATTTTATGTCAATAAATTTTGCCCATTTATTTTTTTTCAATGGAGCATGCGCGCACGCTCTTCAACCTTGACGCCATCTTGCCATTATTGTTATTAGTATAATATATGTGAATAATTAAAAGAGGCTTATGATGCAAAAAAGAATGATAATACTTTTTATCGGACTCTCTTTTTCATCCCTTGCGCTTGGCAATGCCCCATCGTTTCAATTGAAAACAGACGCCCAGTTCACTTCTCCCTCCTTAACAAAACAAAAAAGCATCGTCATTGATGATTCCGATATACGCCCTTCTCAAATTAAATTGATGAATGAGCGCAAAGATAATCTCAAAAAGCGTGCGCAAAAATTGATTGATATGGAAACCGAATACCGCGAATCTTATATTTATGCCGGCGAGTATATCAGCTTTGTTAATGATTTGAAATTCGCCAGCGAACTCAAATGGTGGGAAGAAGCGGATTTTGTTGATATCCCCGAACCCCCGATTCCATCGCCCGCCGCGCTGGAAAATCTCAAAGCCAGAATCAAAGAAGAACAAGAAAAACAACAAGCCATCCTAAAAGAAGAAGAGCGCAAAAACAAAGAATTGGCGATAAAGGCAAAAGAGGTCGAAGATAAAAGGCTCATGCAAGAAGAAGCGCTCCGCTTGAAAGAAGCGGAGCTCAACGAGCAGATAAGACACAATCAAGCCGTCGAAGAAGCCATCAGGGAATTAACCATCATTAACCAAACGCCAATCAGACAAATCCCCAATCTCCGCACAATCATAAAAAATTGGTGAACCGCTCTCCTCGATTTTTGCCCTATCAATAAAGATTCCATGCGTTCGTCGCGGCACAAGGCGTGGGTGTGGGCAATGTCCCGAAATAAACATCCAGAGGCGTCATGATTTGTGCAGATACCGCCACATCATTGAATGATTTTGATTCATACCCCGAAACGGCAAATGTCAAATTATAACTTCCTGCTCTGAGAAAACAGTAATAATCGCCGACTTGGGGATCTGTATAAAGATAAAGCGGGTGATTATTATATTGGCTGCGTCCGCCGATAAGGATTGTCGCCGCAAGCGGGTTGCCAGCGCCGTCTCGAACATATCCCCGCACACCCTCTTTAAGCCCAATCTCAAGAAACTTAAGAAGCGATTCTCGATTCTCCTCCCAGAGCGTCGGCAGCTGGCTTTCCGGCGGAAATTTGACCTCATTCATCTCAACAACAATCTCGCGTCCGCCCATCCAATGATATGTCCAATCCTGAATCCCGCCGCGCACAATATACCAGTCTGCCCCGACGCAGATACCATGCAAAAAATCCTTGCTGGCGAACATCCGCGCATTCTCGCGCGAATAAGTCAGCGCCGCCTCGCGGAAAAAATCATCATCCGGACACTTAGTCTCATTGTGATTGACCGGCGAATCCAGCGGATAACATGTGACCAGCGCGCCGCCATGAAAATTTGCGGATAAAACAAAAGAGCGCTCCGCGCTAAAACTCATGACCGCCTGCGTCTCCGGTTGCCGCCCCGCAATCGAATTATTCGGGTCGGTCACAATATCCGGAAAATCGCGATTCAAATCAATGCCGTTGGCATTCCACCGCTTCGGCGGCGATGCTTCGTAACCATCCGGATTCATCAGCGGCAAAATCCAGATTTCCTCCTCATCCACCAGCCGCTGAATGCGCGCATCCGCCTCATAATTTCCCAACAGATATTGAATCAGATTAAGCAGCAATTCCATCCCCACAGGCTCGTCGCCATGCATTGAGCCGATGAGCCGAATTTCCGGTTCGGCTTCCTCAATATCCGGGTTGTCGCTGATTTTCATAATCCAAAGGTCGCGCCCTTGATGAGATTTTCCAATGCTCATAAGACGGCAGAGCGCAGGATATTGCGCTGCTAAAGATTGCAGCGCGGCAGTGAGATCGGCGTATGTGTGATAATTCCCGAGAGTTCTTGACTTCCCGGCGTGCTTTGTGCGGAGCGAGCACCACATCTGTTCCGCTTGATCCGGAATCCATTGAACGCGCCAACCCTCTTTTTGTAACGATTCGAACTGCTCCGGCGCAAGCCAGATTTCCGCCTTCCCCTTGAGCGGATGCTCTATGATGAAACCCCTATTAGTCAGCTCCAACAGTTGCGAGCGGTCAGACCATTCGATTTCAGCCGGCAAGCGCGGATCGCGCGCCCAAAGCCCATTGCACAGGCACAGCAGGAATAATGCGATTAAGGTTCGTCCCCCAAAAAATCTTAATTTCATAATACTACCGAATAAATAGGAGAGGGCGGCATCTCAACATAAACCCCTCTTTTTGATTGCTGCCTGTAACCCCGATGGAACAAAGCATAATATTCCTCAAATGAGAATGGCAAAAAGGATATACATTTCCATGCATCTCAATAATTTGCCTTGTCAAGAAACTCGGAAATGTTCAAAAAAGCCCCCGATATGAGTCAAGTGCAAATTAATCGCGGAGGTTGGAACGACCCGCCGCAATCATCATTAAACGCCTGCCGCCCCTCCCCAAAAACAGCCAGGGGCATTTCTTCTCACGGATATACTTTTCCTCCCGCAAAAATAAAAATACACATAACACAAACCTCTTTGTATGCGCATTTAATCTTCACATCATTTATTGATTGCTTGACAGAATAATTTCCATGGATGTAATAAACCATAATTAATTAATGGATACGAAATGAACTTATTTTATTCTAAATTTCTGTTGAAGCCCAACCGATAGTAAATATTTTTTAATGTAAATTGTTAGTATTGTTAAAGGAGTCGCATAAATGACTTGGACTGTAATAGGAACCGCTTTAATGATTTTCTTTGCGCGTATTGTGGACGTTTCCATGGGGACGTTCAGAACTATTATGGTCACACGCGGACGCCGCCATCGCGCCGCAATAATTGGTTTTTTTGAAATTATTATCTGGTTGGTTGCCGTCAGCCAAACCATTAAAGATGTTAATAACGTCATCAATGTAATCTGTTATAGCGGAGGTTTTGCGGCGGGAACTTTTCTCGGAGTCTGGATTGAAGAAAAACTGGCTCTGGGATATGTCAACATTCGAGTTATCTCCATGACCAAAGGGGAAGAAATCGCAAACGCAATTCGACAAGAAGGTTTTGGAATCACCCAATTTGATGGAATGGGACAAAAAGGTCCCGTTCATCTTCTTCACATAATCGCTTTCAGAAGAAAAATTCAGCATATCATGCAAATTGTTGATCGCATTGATAATTCTTCGTTCGTCACAATTGATGAAGCGCGGCACGTTATGAGAGGGTATCAAGGAGTGGGAAAACTGGCTTGATGCCTATTTCATCGTCCGAATTGTTTTGAAATTTTTTAACGTCAGGAGAGATAATTATGGCTGAGAAAAACATCTACATCACAAAACAGGACCAGGTTCGTTTGCTGAGCTTGATTGACGACATCATCATGCAGCGCTCAGCCCCAACAAAACACCTCAGAGACCTTGTCACCGAATTAAACCGCGCAACAATTGTGACACCGCAGGATATCCCTAATAATGTCATCACAATGAACTCAACCGCTCATTTATTGGATTTGGATACACAGGAAGAACTGACCTATACGATAGTATATCCGCAGGATGCCAATGTTGATCAAAACAAGGTTTCCGTTTTATCCCCCATAGGAACAGCCCTGCTCGGATACGCCGTCGGCGATGAAATTAAGTGGCAGACTCCCGGCGGAATACGCCATCTTATGTTGAAAGAAATTATATATCAACCCGAAGCTTCCGGCGATTTCCATCTATGATGAAATAACCCAAAGCAATTCAAATCTCAATCGCTGCTCCCAAAACCGCTCATGCGCCGTGCTGCTCTGGGCTGCTATAGACGTCCGGCTCTGCCCGGCGATGGCGCGACAATTCCTTAAAACCGGTCGGATGTAAATCCATCTTGCCGCTATCTCCAGTCCGTCCTTCTCAGCACGACGAGCGAGCAGATGCAGCCTTTGCGGGGAGATGTTTTTTTAGAATCTTCAAAACCTTTTCAATCGGCAATTGCTCTAATTTATTCCCGTTTCGCCCAGCAAGAGTCTTTGCCGCAAACATCGAATCATAAACGCTTTCCTCAACCGTCTCAACAACGGCAAGAAAAAAAGGCGTCAGATTTTTGTCAGAAATACATGCGCCGAAATCCTTTCCCTCCACACCCGAGCGATCTGTGCTGAACGCAATGGCATAATCGCCGCTCCCGTGCGCCATCACAGAGCCCGTTCGGGCAAGCCCCAAAGCGGCGCGGCGCGCCATCCGCCCCAGCTGCCGCGACGAAAGCGGCGCATCCGTCGCAATAATCATCATACAAGAGCCATCGCCCTGCGGCGAAAGGAATCGGTCAAAACTTGTTTTACCAAGCATTACGCCGACGGGAACACCCATGATGGTTAAGGCGCCGCCAAAATTGGTCTGAAGCAGCGCGCCCACGGTGTATTTCTTTTTATTCACACGCACAATCCTCGATGCCGACCCGATGCCGCCCTTCCATGCAAAGGCGCAAGTCCCCGTTCCTGCGCCCACGCATCCAATCTCAAAATCCTTTTTGCGGTTTTTATATGCCATATCAACATCGGCGCTGCCTAAAACAAGACGGTGCATGTCGTTGATAATCCCGTCGCTTGTTTCGCCCACGACCGCATTAAATGTGGAATTTGGCTCCAAATTTTCGTTAATCTTTAAAACGAGTTCAACCAATCCATTCATCACCGCGCCCACAGAAAGCGTATTGGTGAGCGCAATCGGAGTCTCCAGCGTGCCCAGCTCATCAATCTGCGAACTGCCTGTCATCTTGCCAAAGCCGTTGCCGACTGCAATTGCCGCCGGTATTTTAATGAAATATAAATTTTTGATTCCCGGATCAATCAAAGTCACACCGGTGCGGATAGCCTCGCCCTCAATCCGTGTTGAATGCCCAACCTTAACCCCGCGCACGTCCGTAATCTTATTAAGCTTGCCCGTTGGCAACATACCCGGCTTAAATCCATAATCCCTGAATCTTTTCATACCCCCAATCCTCTCTGCTTAAATCTATCACTCAAAAAATAAAAGCATTCCCTGCCCCGGCGCAAGCCAGTTGTTCTCAGCGGTAAAAGCCCCAATATTTCCGGTGTATGAACTAACCTTCATCAAATTGCCCGGTTTCACCGGCACAACCTCGTATGAGGTGGATTTGGCAAGGTTTCGATTCACAATCAAAAAATACCGCTTGCCATTTGGGTGTTCAAATTCGCCAACAAGAAAAGGTCCTCGACCTTTTATCTCCTTCAAATAAAGACTGCTGTCAATGCCGCGGCATCCCATCGGAACATCGGGGTGATGAAAAACATTCACGCTCTTCAGCTTCAGATACACCGGAGCCAGATTATGAATCTGCCTATTGGCGGCGCGTAGCATATCCCAAGTCGGTGTCTTTCTCCCGTCAAAATCAATGGATGAAAATCTGTAATTCCCTCTATCCCGAGCCAAATATGTGAACCAGCCCATACCACGCGCGCCATAAGCCAGAGCAGTATTCATTTGAAACTCAAAAGTGGAATATCGGGGCTCGGTATAATTAAAATGGGCATTGGCAAGCCCGATAAACCAAAAAGGCACGCCCGCCTTTTGCGATACCTTGCGCATCATTTCAAAATTCATAAAAAAAGTATCGCGAATAGTGCCGTTGTCAATCAATGTGTAATTATCGTAACTAAGCGCTCGGGGTTGCGCTAATCGAGTGAAAGATGTCAGATAATCTTCATAAGTTATCCCTTTGTTTCCCCGTTCAAAATATGGAAAAAGATTTACGAACGCAATGCCCTTCGGCGAGCATTCTTGAAAAGCACGCACCCATTTGGCAACATAAGGTATCAAACTCCTGTCCGGTTCATCAATCAGATGATACCCTATAACCGCAGGATGTGAATCCACTTTAGAAACAACGGCGGACGCCACAGATTTAATCTCCTCATCTGTCAATGGCACTTGTGTGCGCAGATTGATTGTTGGCTCTAAAACAAAAGCCTTCAAACCCGCCGCATGAGCCTTGTCCAAATTTTCTGGAGCAACAAAGCCTGCAACATTAAAACCGCAATCCTTTGCCTCGAAATAAACCTCCTGTTTAGAACCCAGAGTATCCCACGGGAAAATCGGAAACTCATCAGGAGGCGCGCCTGTTTTAACATCGCCCTCGGCGAACGCATTACCCGCACTCAATACCGATGCCAAAATGAGCAGAATTAAAACGATTGAGTTTTTCATAAGCATCTCCTTTAAAGTTTTTCTCGATATCCCTTTCTTATGGAATATCCGACTTAAACCCGTCAAATTTTGTAAGACCGCTTTGACCCGCATTGCGCTCGAACGCGCTTGTGCCAAAGGCTAATTTGGTGTCGGCAATCGCAGCCGGTATCGCAATAATTGCCGACTCGATTCATAGTTGTATAAACGCGAGCCTGCTAATAAAGTCACTTTTGCTTATCATACTTGTTAATCATAATCACACCGATAATCTTATCTCACGGTTTGACAAATTCATTCCAGATGTCTCGCGCAATTAGCCACGTGCCGTCCTGCTGTTTTTTGAGAACAAACAGATAATGTCCGTAGATTTTTTTGAGTTCCCCGCCGGGGAAAATGGTGTCCACTCTGCTGAAAGTTCCGTTAATAAACGCCCAATCCCCGCAGAGTTGCGCGCTGCCCGATTTTAAGTCTATCTTGGATTTCACATTCTTGAACAACTTGATATATTCCGCCTTGATATTCATAGACCCCGAAACGACCGGTTCATTGGGCATCATCCAGATAGCGTCAGGGTCTATCAATTTCCCGATTGCCTCGGCATCGCCCGCGTTAAATGCGCAGATAAAATCCAGCCTGACCTTGTCAATCGAAACGCTCTCCTTCGATTCATCTGTCGCGCTTTTTGCATCCATTGCGCGCAGCCGTTGGCTTGCGATTTTCGATATCTCATACATAATAACAAACCCAATACGCGGATTTTGTTCCATCACCCGATTCAACTTGTCATGCTCTATCTCGATGATATCCGAATTATTGAGAAGAATCACATCAGCCGATCCGGGCAGGTTATCCAGAAATTCAATCTCTCCAAAAAGAAGCTGCCCTTTTAATGTAGTGATTAGTTTTCCCGAAACCCAAACCTCGCACTCACCGTCCATCACGATGAACATCTTATCTAAGGATTCATTTTGCTCAATAATCTTCTCGCCGGCTTTGCCCTGCCGTAAAAGAGAGGCTGTTGTTAGCAAATCCCTCTCTGCGTCGTTCAACTTTTTGAAAATGTCGGACTTTGCCAACGCAGCGGAAAGAGACAGCCCCTCCGCCTTTTCTGCGGCAATTAGAACGCCGCCGGTAAACACAATCGCGGTTATCGCGAAAATGATACAAACGCGCTTGAATCGAACCATCATGAGCACCTCCTTTATTGCATGGCAATAGACAACAAACTAATATACTCAAAGTATATTTGCCTTTTAATTGTTCTCGAAAATATCCGTCAATTAATATTTCTTTGAGGCTTGACTCCCATGCGCCTGAAAAAGTAAGTAATCGAATGTCGTCTTATATGGCGCAATTCTGGTTGGAGAACCTTTCATGCATAACGAAAAAACAATCCTGATTGTCAACCCCGGAAGCACATCGCTCAAATTCAAGGTGTATCAATTTCCTGAGGAAAAACTTCTTGCCGCCGGTAAAATCGAACGCATGGGTTCTGATAAAAGCGAATATCAAATCAAAGCAGCGGATAAAACCATCAAAGGGTTTGCGAAAATCTCCGACTGTCAGGATGGCGCCCAGTTTATCATTGACACACTTGTAGGGCAGGAATCCGTCCTCCTTTCTCTCAACGACCTCTCCGCCATCGGTTTCAAAACAGTTCACGCCGGAGCCAAAAGTTTTGGACCCGGCGCAGTATATTTGACAGATGATGTCCTAAACGAAATGCAGCGATATACTATCGCCGCGCCTCTTCATAACGCCGTTTATTTGCAGGCGATTGAATGTTTTAGACGGGCGGCGCCGGGAAAACCCATAGCCGGTCTCTTTGAGCCAACCTATCACGCCACAATCTCCGAGGAAAAATACACCTGCGGCGTCCCCATTCAATGGCGCGATGAATACGGCGTCCGTCGCTATGGATTTCACGGGGCGTCTCATCGCTACATCGCAGAAACCGCCCCCGAACTGCTCGGATGGAATGAAGATAAACGGCGCAATAACGCCCTCATCTCCTGCCATCTTGGCGGCTCCTCATCCCTATGCGCCATCCGCAACGGAAAATCTGTGGATACAACAATGGAGTTTTCGCCCCAAAGCGGCATCATCCAATCCGCCCGTTGCGAAACAATAGACCCCTTTATCCTGATTTTTGCCCAGAAAAAGATGGGCAAGACGGTTGATGAAATCAGCCAGACCCTTTGCCGCGATAGCGGTTTGAAGGCGATTTCGGGGCTCTCGGGCGACTTCCGAGACCTGCATGAATGGGCAAACCTCGGCAACAAACGCGCCATGCTCGCCCTTGAAATTTATTACTATCAGGTGCGCAAACAAATCGCTGCGCTGACCGCCTCTCTTGAAGGGCTCAACACCCTTATTTTCACCGGAGGCATAGGAGAAAACAGTCCCTTCGCCCGATGGTCAATCTGTCGCGGTTTAAAATATCTCGGCGTGCAAATAGATGAAGAACTCAACGAGCGAACCATCGGCATAGAAGGGCTTATATCGCTTGTTGCCTCGCCGGTTGAAATCTGGGTCATCCCCACCAATGAAGAAGTTGTCGTGGCTCGCGAGGTATATCGCCTGATATCCGGCGAAAACCCCAAAAAGAAAACCGCTCAAGCCAAGCCGGAGGCGGACGATGTCCTTTGATATAAGACCGGAAAACCTTCGGCAATGGGGTATCGTCGGCGCAGGCGGCGCAGGGTTTCCTGCCGAAATCAAATGCCGCGCAAAAGCTGAAATGGTCATCGCCAACGCCGCCGAATGCGAACCTCTTCTCCATAAAGATAAAGAACTTTTGAAAGCCTTTCCATCCGAACTTATCAGCGGGCTTTCCGCTGTCATGAAGATGACAGGCGCCTCAAAAGGCGTCATCGGCATCAAGGAAAAATATACCGAAGTCATAAATTTGCTCAAACAGATTCTTCCAGAAAATATTTCCATTCATCCCCTCGGCGATTTCTATCCCGCCGGCGATGAATTTATCCTTGTTTACGCCATCACACGACGCGTTATCCCGCCGGGCGGATTGCCCATTCATGTGGGGTGCGTTGTGAATAATGTTGAGACGCTTATAAACATCGGGCGAGCCCGACCAGTGGTTGAAAAATATCTGACCGTTGCCGGTGCCGTCAAAAAACCGGCGACTATTTGTGTTCCTATCGGCATAACCTTCCGAGAGTGCCTCGCCCTTGCCGGAGGGGCAACTATACCCGAACCTGTTGCGCTTGTGGGCGGCGCCATGATGGGAACGCTTTGCACTGATTGGGATGCCCCTGTCACTAAAACTAACGGCGGGCTGATTGTACTGCCCGCAGAACATACACTTATCGAGCGATACAAAAGAACGCCGCGCCAGATTCAGCGCATCGGACGCTCCGCATGCGACCAGTGCACCTATTGCACGGAACTCTGTCCTCGTTATCTGCTGGGTCACCCCATTCAACCCCACATAGCCATGAGGAGGCTGGGCTTTCCAAACATTGAGCCGATTGCCGTTGCGGGTTCGCTTTATTGCAGCGAGTGCAACCTTTGCACGCTCTGGTCATGTCCTGAAGACCTTGACCCGCGCGCCGCCTGCATCGAATGCAAGTCAGCCGTTCGAGCGGCGGGAATCGTCCCACATCAAAAAGACGCCAAACCTCATCCGCTGCTTAACGAACGTTGCGCGCCCGTCAAAAGACTCATGAAACGCCTTGGGTTATCCGAATTTGTTAATAAAGGTCCTCTTCAGGAAAAAACCGCCGAAACGGATAAAGTCAGAATTCCCCTCAAGCAACATATCGGCGTTCCAGCCGAGGCAAAAGTTGCGGCGGGTCAGTATGTTAAAACAGGCGAACTCATTGCCGCGCCGCCCGATGGCAAACTCGGCGCTTGCATCCATGCCAGCATCAGCGGTCGGGTGGTGTCTGTGGATTCCGATATATTGATTGAGAGGGGGTAATCAAATGCCCTTAAACGCCATCGGTCTTGTGGAGGTTTCAAGCATAGCAAAAGGTTATGAGGCGGTGGATGCTATGTTGAAGACCGCCTCCGTCCAGCTCCTTGTCGCGCGCACAATCTGCTCTGGCAAGTATATCATTGTCGTGGGGGGCGATGTGGCGGCGGTTGCCAGCAGTGTGGAATCGGGCGCCGCTCAGGCTGAGGGTTTTTTAATTGAGCAGC
>MWCT01000012.1 GCA_002070185.1 candidate division BRC1 bacterium ADurb.Bin183 | reverse complement strand
AAAGGACTGCGCTTTGCCATCCGCGAAGGCGGACGCACCGTCGGCGCCGGCGTTGTCACAGAAATTATTGAATAGCGATATTTGGCGGCTGTATCAAGCCGCCTTTTTGTTTTTTAATTCGCCCTTGGCGAATGACTTTATAATGTTTTCTGTGGGAGCATGCGAAAGAAATGCAACAAAGAATCCGAATCGGCCTTCAGGCGTTTGATAACAGGCTGCTCGATCAGTCCGTGAAGGAGATTGTGGAGACGCTGAAACGGACCGGCGCAAAAATTTCCGGACCTATCCCGCTTCCCAATCGTATCAGCCGTTACACGGTGCTGCGTTCGCCTCACGTGGATAAAAAATCCCGCGAGCAGTTTGAAATTCGCAAACACAAACGTCTTATTGACATCTTGCAGCCGACACAGAAAACGCTGGATGCCTTGACTGAAATTGATCTCCCGGCTGGTGTGAATGTGGAGATCAAACTTACCTGACAGGACTGGGGATTTCCTGCGGTGACATGTGGCAGAGAATGAAATAAACCAGGAAGGTGATTCTATGACGCTGGGGTTGATTGGCAAAAAACTTGGGATGACCCAGATTTTCGATAAAGAAGGGGTCCTGATTCCAGTCACACTTATCGAAGCCGGGCCCTGCCCGATCCTTCAAAAAAAGGAAAAAGGCAAACATGGCTATTGCGCCCTGCAGTTGGGGTTCGATAAAAAACCTGAACGCCTGGTCAGCAAGCCCGAATCCGGACTCTTCAAAAAAATAAATCTGGCTCCAACTCGAATTATACGCGAATTTCGCGTGGATGATTCATCCAGTTACGAATTAGGGCAAGCCCTCGATGTGAGCATCTTTGAGGAAGGAGAGCGCGTCAATGTGGAAGGCGTGAGCAAAGGGCGCGGCTTCCAAGGAACCATAAAACGTTGGCATGGGCATCGCGGACCCGAATCACACGGTTCCAAATACCATCGCGGCGTAGGCTCCATGGGCGGTTCCTCCGACCCTTCGCGCGTTCGCAAAGGTAAAAAAATGCCCGGACAAATGGGCAACAAACAGCGCACCATGCTTAATCTTAAGGTTATCGGAATGCAGAAAGATAAAAATATCATCATGGTCAAAGGCTCGATTCCCGGGCACACCAACGCTTATGTTCTTATCTGCAAAAAGCAAAAAAAGGAGGCAAAAGCCGCCAAGCGGTAATGTGTTATGCCTGAAGTTAAAGTCTATAATAAAGATGGTAAAGAAGCGGGAAACATCCCCTTGACCCCCAGCCTCTTTGAAGGCGAGATTAACATGAATTGCGTCCGCGAGGCGCTCAATCAATATCTCTTGCGCCAACGGCGCGGAACCGCCAACACCAAAACCCGCGGTGAAGCCAGCGGCGGCGGCGCCAAACCATGGCGACAAAAAGGAACAGGACGCGCCCGCGCCGGCTCCAATCGCTCGCCCCTCTGGCGCGGAGGCGCAGTTACCTTTGGACCCGTTCCCCATGACTATGATTGCAAAGTCAACAAGCAAAAACGCCGCAAGGCATTCATTTCCGCTTTAACCAGCTTTGCCCAGAATAACAAAGTCTTCATTATTGAGGACTTTGAATATGAAAAACCAAAAACAAAGGATGCCCTTATCCTTTTAAAAAGCCTTGGCGCTTACGGCGATACCCTTATCGTTCTCAATAAAACAGAGCGCAACTTCTACCTTTCCTGCCGTAATCTACCCCATGTCTCCGTTATTTTGGCGGAGAATATCAACATATACGATCTTCTCAATCACGACAACATTGTCATAACAAAAACCGCCCTCAAAAAGATGGAGGAAATGCTCGCATGAAAAATCCTTATGTCATTATAGAAAAACCGATTCACTCGGAACGCAGCCTCGCAAAAAGTGAAAAAGAGGGCGAGAAACAATACGAGTTCAAAGTTAGCATCAAAGCCAATAAAAAAGAAATTAAAAAAGCCGTGGAAGACGCCTTTAACGTGCATGTCCTCAGCGTCAATACCATCCGCGTCAAAGGCAAACCCAAAAGAGTCCGCTATAAACAAGGATGGCGCTCCGATTGGAAAAAAGCGTTTGTAAAATTGCGAGAAGGCGAGAGTATTAAACTTATCTAATTTTTGGGAGGGTAAAACCCTTAGAAAGATACGGAAAAAGGACCTGAAGATGCCCCAGAAAACTTTTAAACCCTATACCCCAAGTCGCCGGCAAATGACCGGTTCCACCTTTGAAGAAATTACAAAAACGGGACCCGAGAAGAGTCTCCTTCGCCCAATTTCAAAATCAGGCGGCAGAAACAACAGAGGCAGGGTAACCATTCGTTTCCGCGGCGGCGGGCATAAACGCCGTTACCGCCTCATTGATTTTAAAAGAGATAAGGACAACATTCCCGCCAAAGTTAAAGCCATTGAATATGACCCCAACCGCACCGCCCGCATCGCGCTCCTCAACTATGTGGATGGCGAAAAACGTTATATCATCGCACCCGATGGTCTTGCCGTCGGAGCGCAGATAATCTCAGGCGATAACGTCGAAATTCGAGTTGGCAACAATATGCCTTTAAAAAACGTTCCCCTTGGAACTTTCGTTCACAATATCGAACTTAAACCCGGCAAAGGCGCGCAGATTGCCAAAAGCGCCGGTTCTTTCGGACAGATTATGGCTAAAGAAGGAAAATATATCCACGTTAAAATGCCTTCCGGCGAAATGCGCCTCTTCCAGCCCGAATGCCGCGCAACCATCGGGGTGGTAGGCAACTTAGAACATGAAAACATCTCGCTGGGAAAAGCAGGGCGCAAACGTTGGCTCGGACGCAAACCGCACACCCGCGGCGTGGCGATGAACCCCATTGACCATCCTATGGGCGGCGGCGAAGGCAAGGCTTCCGGCGGTCATCCCACTTCCCCTTGGGGTGTCCCTGCCAAAGGCTGCAAAACAAGAAAAGTTAATAAAGTCTCCAATAAATTGATTGTGAAGCGCAGAGGTAAAAAATAGGGAGGATTGACACGAATATGCCCCGTTCGCTGAAAAAAGGACCATTTATCGATCCAAAACTCGCTCAGAGAGCACAATTGGCGCAAGCGTCAGGCGACCGCAAAGTCATAAAGACATGGTCGCGCCGCTCTATGGTCTCCCCGCTAATGGTGGGCTTGACTATAGCCGTCCACAATGGCAAACAGTTTGTTCCTGTATTCATCAACGAAAACATGGTGGGGCACAAACTGGGCGAATTTGCGCCAAGCCGAACATTCCGCTCTCATGGAGGAAAATCTGCCAAGAAAGCGGCACCGGGCGGCAAATAAGATTAAACGGTTTTGATGGATATATTTTTGCGTGTAAAGTGATGTGTCAGGGAGGTTTGGGATCTCATGGGTAAACAGGCTAAAGAAACAAAAGGATTTAATGTCGCGTCGGCGACTTTGCGATATCTGCATATCCCCGCCCGCAAGGCGCGCCTTGTGGCGGACCGTATTCGAGGCATGTCCGTGCGCGAAGCCCTCAACGTCCTTGCTGTCACTCCTCGACCCTCGGCGGTTCCCGCAATTCAGCGGCTCATCAAAGCCGCCGTCGCCGGAGTGGACAGAAAAAAACACGCCGATACGGATAATCTGGTCATCTCACGCGTCTTTGTGGACGGGGGCCCGACCACGAAACGCATGCAACCCCATGCCATGGGGCGCGCGTTTCGGATTCGCAAACGCAGCTGTCATATAACCATTGAATTGGGAGAGTGACAAATTAATTTCCCAACAGGGGATAAAGTTTAAGATAGATTAATTGAAAGGGCTATGAAGGAGGCTTGATAAGTGGGGCAAAAGGTAAATCCCATTGGGTTGCGGCTCGGAATTGTGAAGGATTGGGAATCTCGCTGGTTCTCCAAAAAAGAATATGCGGAACTCCTGCACGAAGATATTAAAATCCGCGAAGAAATCAAAAACAAATTCCATCACGCAGGCATTGCTCGAGTCGAAATTGACCGCGCGTCAGACCGAGCCAAAATCACCATCCACACAGCGCGTCCGGGCATTATCATCGGACGCAAAGGCGCGGAAATCGAAACCCTGCGCAAAAGCCTTGAAGCAATGACCAAAAAAAGAATTTTTATCAACATAAACGAAATACGCAAACCTGATCTGGTCGCCCAGTTCGTCGCGGAAAACGTCGCAGCGCAACTCCTGCGCCGAATCAGCTTCCGCCGCGCCCTAAAAAAATCAGTTCAGACAACGCTCAAGATGGGCGGACAAGGCATCAGAATCAGCTGCAAGGGACGCCTCGCCGGCGCCGAAATGGCGCGCTCCGAATGGTCCCGCGAAGGACGCGTCCCCCTGCACACGCTGCGCGCTAATATTGATTTTGGTTTTGCCGTTGCCCATACAAAATACGGGGCAATCGGCATTAAAGTTTGGATCTTCCTGGGCGAAGTTTTCACACAAAAAGGAGTCGCCCAGAATACGGTGGAAGCGGAGGCATAAAACACTATGCTGGTTCCTAAAAGAGTCAAGCATCGCAAGGTTCAAAAAGGCAGAATGCAGGGCATGGCATATCGCGGAGGAAACTTAAACTTCGGCGAATATGGCTTGAAAGCTGTCAATTGCGGCTGGGTGACCAGCCGTCAGATTGAAGCCGCCCGCATCGCCATCATGCGCAAAGTCAAACGCGGAGGCAAACTCTGGATTAACATATTCCCAGATAAGCCCATAACTAAAAAACCGCCCGAAACGCGTATGGGCGGCGGAAAAGGCAACCCGGAAGGCTGGGTCGCGGTTATCAAACCAGGGCGCATCCTGTTTGAAATCGAGGGCATATCCGAGGAAATCGCAAGAGATGCCTTTAACAAAGCCGCGCATAAACTGACTGTCAAAACGAAGTTCGTCACAAGGGAATTATTTTAAGGCGACTGTATAGGAGGTTCTGTTCCAGTGAAGATACAAGAGTTGCGAAATTTAAGCGTCGAAGACCTCATGCTCCGTCTGGATCAACTCAGAGAAGGTCTTTTTAAAGGGCGGGTGCGCGCGGCTACAAAAGAATTGGACAACGTCATGATTATTCGCAATACCCGCAGAGACATCGCAAGGATTCTTACTGTTCTGCGCCAAAAAGGCGTAAAAGTATAAATTATCGCCCGGGCAACCGGAGAAGCCCCATCGCCCTTAAGATGACGGGCTCAAGAATACAGGGAGGCCGTTTCATGGCGGAAGTGAAAGAGACAGGACGACGTTACAAAACAAGAGTGGGTCGCGTTGTCAGCAACAAGATGAATCAGACCGTGGTCATCGCCATTGACCGCTTTTTGGTGCACACGCGTTACAATAAAAGAGTTATCAACACCAAAAAAATCTACGCCCACGATAAAGATAATCAGTGCAAAATTGGCGATGTCGTCCGCGTTGTGGAGACGCGCCCTATCAGCCGTCTCAAACGCTGGCGCGTGGCGGAAATACTCCAACGGCAAAAATAAGCCGAAGAACGGATTTAGAGCCGCATCGTTTGATGAGGTTTGAAATTTAACCAAGGGATGATGCAAGATGATTCAGGTATATACACTACTTAATGTGGCGGATAACACAGGCGCAAAAAAACTCCGCTGTTATTGCGTCCTCGGCGGAAGCAAACGGCGTTATGCCCATGTGGGCGATATCATCCTCTGCTCCGTTCGCATGGCGTCTCCCGACGGCGTCGTAAAAAAGAAAGCCAAAGTGCGAGCCGTCATCGTCAGAACAGTCAAAGAAGTCCGCCGCGAGGACGGCTCCTATATCCGCTTTGACGATAATGCCGCAGTGATTGTGAACGCAAATAATGAACCCGTGGGAACCCGCATCTTTGGCGCGGTCGCCCGCGAATTGAGAAAAAAGAATTTTGCCAAGATAATTTCACTGGCGCCGGAAGTCATTTAGCCAGCGAAGTTCCGGAGGTAGCGGAATCATGTCATTCAGAATTAGAAAAGAAGACCGAGTCCTTGTCATCTCGGGCAAATCCCAAGATAAAGGCAAAGCGGGAAAAGTGTTGCGGGTGTATCCATCAACAGATAAAGCCATCGTTGAAAACATCAATTTCATCACCCAGCACAAACGCACCCGCGACCCCCAAAAACCGGGCGGTCGAATCACAAGAGAAGCACCTGTCCATCTCTCGAAACTCATGTTGATATGCCCTAAATGCAACCAACCAACCAGAGTCGGAGCAAAGGTTGTGGAAGATAAAACCCGCGTCCGCGTTTGCAAAAAATGCGGGGCGGATATTTGATGAGGTTGTTCTAAAACGAGGAGGATTTGAGCGCCATGCAGGTTCCCAGGCTCGCAGAAATATATCGCAAGGAAATCGTTCCCGCGATGATGAAAAAGTTTAACTACAAAAACATCATGCAAGTCCCCCGCATTACCAAAATCGTCCTTAACATGGGCGTCGGGGACGCCTCGCGCGATATTAAAGAAATGGATTCCGCACAGCAGGAACTCTCCTTGATTGCCGGGCAAAAACCCAAAATCACACGCTGTTCAAAATCCATCTCCGCTTTCAAAGTGCGCGCAGGCATGCCGGTCGGATGCTGCGCCACACTGCGCGGGGCGATGATGTATGAATTCCTGGACCGTTTTATCAACGTCGCCATACCCCGTATCCGAGACTTCCGCGGTCTGCCGCCAGATGCTTTCGACGGCAGAGGCACCCACAGCATCGGCATCCGCGAACATCTCATCTTTATGGAACTGGACTACAGCAAGGTAGCCAAAATCAGAGGTCTTAATGTCACAACCGTAACAACCGCCAAGACGGACGAAGAAGCGCGGGAATTACTCAGATTGTTCGGCATGCCGTTCCGCGAACGGTAATTTGGGAGGTGTTTCATGGCAAGGCTTTCACTTAAGATTAAAGCACAAAGCAAACCAAAATTTAAAACGAGACGGTATAACCGATGCCCGCTTTGCGGAAGATCGAGGGCGTTCCTTCGCAAATTCCGCATGTGCAGGCTCTGTTTCCGTATGCTCGCCAGCAAGGGGCAAATCCCCGGCGTTACAAAGTCCAGCTGGTGAGAATTTATTGAAGGGGAGTAGAGAAAAAAATGAGCGTAACTGATCCCATCGCTGATATGCTGACCCGCATTCGCAACGCAAATTCCACGCACAAAGACTTTGTGGATGTTCCCGCATCCAAAATGAAAATAGCCATTGCGCGCATCCTCAAAGAAGAAGGATTCATCAAGTATTACAAAGTCACGCGCAATAATGCCCAAGGAACAATCCGCATATTCATGAAATATGCCGGCGAACGCGAGCCAGTCCTGAGCGGTCTTGTCCGCGTGAGCAAACCCGGTCTCCGCAAATATATCTCAAAAGATAATATACCCTATGTTCTGGGCGGACTGGGCTTGAGCATCATCTCAACCTCGCAAGGCATCCTGACCGACAGGGATTGTCGTAGAAAAAAAATCGGCGGCGAGATCATTTGCAATATCTGGTAAGAGGATTCCGCTAAGGGAAGCAGGAGGAAAATCACAGTGTCGCGTATAGGAAAAATCCCCATCAACATCCCCAAAGATGTCAAAATCTCTCTCGAGGGCAATAAAATTTCCGTCCAGGGACCCAAAGGCACGCTTGCCCTGGAATGCAACAATCAGGTCACCCTTGAAAAAAAGGATGACCATATACTCGTCCACCGCATCAGCGATGAAAAATTCAGCAAGGCTTGCCATGGACTTTATAACCGCCTCATCACCAACATGATGATAGGCGTTACCAAAGGATACAAAAAAGAACTCGAAATCGTCGGCGTAGGTTTTAGAGCCCAAATAGAAGGCAATGCGCTTACCCTGCAAGTCGGCTTGTCCCATATCCCGCGCATCCCCAGCCCTGAAGGCATCAAGATTACCTGCCCCAAGCCCAATCAAATTGTAATCGAGGGCACGGATAAACAAAAAGTGGGACATCTGGCGGCAGTCATTAGAAAGATACGCCCTCCCGAACCCTACCAAGGCAAGGGAATTCGTTATGCGGATGAAAAAGTTCGGAGAAAAGTCGGTAAATCCGGCACCAAGTAATAAATCTCATAGAACGGCATGGT
Organism: candidate division BRC1 bacterium ADurb.Bin183; assembly: GCA_002070185.1. Taxonomy (GTDB): domain Bacteria; phylum Sumerlaeota; class Sumerlaeia; order MWCT01; family MWCT01; genus MWCT01. Next base: position 95,869 of record MWCT01000012.1, on the reverse strand, counting down.
AAAATGAAACGGACAAAGGAATTACGCAGAAAAATCAGACATTACCGGATTCGCAAGCGAATCATAGGTAGCGCGGACCGCCCGCGCATCTGTGTCCACAAATCATTGAAACACTTGTATATCAGCGTTCTCGATGACGCCACAAAGCCGGAAGGCTCCATCGCCATCATGAACCTGACCACAAACACCAAAGCCAACAAAGCAGGCGATAAAAAATCGTTTTGCAACGTGGCAAACGCCAAAACGCTCGGGCTTGCCGCCGGCAAGGCGCTCCTTGAAAAAGGAATCAAACAAGCGGTGTTTGATAGAGCTGGTTATCGCTACCACGGCTGCGTAAAAGCAATTGCGGAAGCAGTCAGAGAAGCCGGTGTTATTGTTTAGTTTTATAGAACTTTATTTGCGAGCAGGAGTCAAAGACCGTGACAAGGATTAAATCTACCAACCTTTATGAAGGCGCAGACATGGACATCACATCCGAGTCCATCGCCACAAGCGGGGTTGAACTGGCAGAAGAGGTCATCTTCTTGAACCGCGTTGCCAAAGTTGTCAAAGGCGGACGCCATTTCAGCTTTTGTGCCCTCGTGGCAGTCGGCGATAAAAAAGGAATGGTCGGCGTAGGATATGGCAAAGCCAACCAAGTGCCGGATGCCATTCGAAAAGCAGTGGAGGACGCCAAAAAGAATCTCTTCCGCATTCCGATTACAGGACGCACTATCCCCCACGAAGTGACCGGTATCTACGGCGCAGCGCGCGTCATGCTCAAACCCGCCAGCGAAGGTACCGGCATCATCGCCGGACCAGCCGCGCGCGCCGTCATCACACTCGCCGGACTCAAAGATATTCTCACCAAATGTCTCGGAACCGACACCGCTTTGAACGTTGTTAAAGCCACAGTCGCCGGACTTCGCAGCTTGCAAGACCCGCAGCGCATCTCCGAGCGAAGAGGCAAATCAGTCGAATATCTCCTCGGCAAAAAATTTGCTGAAAAATATAATCAGACCCGCAGTGAAATGCTCGCCGCTATGGGACAAACTCAGGTAGATGAACAAAATAAACCGGCTCTCGATGCGGCAGAAGCAGCCGAAGCAGCCGAAGCATACGAAGAAGATGGCGAGCCAGAAGAGGAAGGACGTCCTTCAACAAAGCGCGGACATCGGAAAACGTCCCACTCTTAAGGAGCGCATCAAAACTGATTGACTTTTTTTGTATAATATAACTTTCGATGGAGCAGAGATAAAGTGGCTAAAAAGATTAAAGTTGAACTCGTGAGAAGCCCCATAGGACGCGAAGAAAGCCATAAAAGAACAGTTGCCGCCCTGGGCTTGAAAAAAATAAATTCAAAGGCGGTTCACAATGCCACGCCTCAAATTCAAGGCATGATCCGCAAGGTCGGTTATCTGCTTCGCGTTGAGGAGGTGTCCGAATGAGAATCCATCAAGTCCCCGGCGACCCGGGACGTTACGACAAAAAGAAACGCGTTGGACGCGGCGAAAGCTCCGGTTACGGACGCACTTCCGGACGCGGCAACAAAGGCGCCCAGTCCCGTTCCGGATCCAAAAAACGCACACACTTTGAAGGCGGACAGATGCCCCTCGCTCGTCTCCTTCCAAAAAGAGGTTTTTCGAACAAGATTTTCCGTAAAGAATTCACCCCCGTTAACCTCAAAACCCTTGAAGCCCTTTTCGAATCCGGCGCAGAAATCACCCCCGAAACCCTCAAAGAAGCCGGCATCATCCACAACTCTGAGACCCGGATTAAAATCCTCGGACAGGGCGATTTGACCAAAACCTTTGTTGTCAAAGCGCAGGCGTTTTCAAAAACAGCCAAAAATAAAATTCAAGCCAAAGGCGGGAAATGTGAGGTCATTCAATGTTAAAGACCTTTGGAAACATTTTCAAAATTCCTGATTTGAAGAAAAAGGTTTTTTTTACCCTTTTCATTATTATCGTACACCGTTTCGGCTGCCACGTCCCCATCCCCTTCGTTGACGCCGACGCCATGTCCAATTTCTGGACTCAGCGCTTCGGCGCGCAAGGGCTTGTCAACATCATAGACATGTTCAGCGGACGCGCCTTCCGCAATATGACCGTCTTTGCCCTCGGCGTCATGCCATACATCACAGCCTCCATCATCATCCAGCTCCTCATGGTCGTCTGGCCCTACCTTGAAAAAATCGCCAAAGAAGGCGAAATCGGACATAAAAAAATCAATCAATACACCCGCTACGGCACCGTTGCCATCGCCGCATTCCAGTCTATGGGCATCGCCCTATTTATGCTGCGCATGAACCTCACCACACTCGTCGAACACAAACTCATATTCATATTCATCACCATGATCGCCATGACCGCCGGCACTACGCTCGTTATGTGGCTCGGTGAAAAAATAACCGAAAACGGCATCGGGAACGGAATATCCATCATCATCGCCATCGGCATCATGGCTAGCTACCCCATGGACATCAACATGACCCTTGGCATGGTGCATCAGGGTCAATTGAGACCTTTGTGGGTTCTGGTTGTCCTAGCCCTTTTCATCATCCTTACCGTTTTCATTATCATGATTCACGACGGCGCGCGCAAAATACCCATCCAACATGCTAAAAAAATAGTCGGACGCCGCACCATGAGCGGAAGCACAACCTACCTCCCACTTAAAGTCAACCAAGCAGGCGTTATCCCCGTCATCTTCTCCTCAGCCATCTTAAGCTTCCCCGGCTTAATCCTATCCATGATCGGCTTCGGCGGCGGCGGGTTCTTTTCTGGTTTGAGCAACTGGTTCCAAATAGATTCCGACCATAATCTTTACTCTTTGTTAGGACTCCAGCTGACCGGCGTATTTCTCCTTCTGCGCTCCGTTAATATCTACTTGGTCCTATACACAATCCTGACCATCTTCTTCTGCTATTTCTACACAGCCATCACATTCAACCCAGTGGACACTGCGGAAAATCTCAAAAAATACGGCGCGTTCATCCCCGGTCGCCGCCCCGGCAAGCCCACATCCGATTATATTGATTTTGTCCTGACAAGAATTACCTTATTGGGCGCCATATTCCTGACAGGCGTTGCCGTGCTGCCCATGATTTTGAACGTGTCCTATCGCGTTCCTTACGTATTGACCGACCTCATCGGCGGAGTAGGTTTGATTATCGTCGTGGACGTTTTTCTTGACACCATGAAGCAAGTTGAATCTCATCTCCTAATGCGCCATTACGACGGCTTCAGCATCAAAAAATCAACCCGCGGACGATGGTAGAACATTTTAGTGTGAATTCGAACCGGAAGGGGACTGCAATATTTGTCTGACGATTCGCGCATAGAGATAAAAACAAACTCAGAAATTGAAATCATGCGCGCCGGCGGGCAGATCCTGAAAGAAATCCTGAACGAATTGTCCCAACAGGTAAAACCGGGTCTGACAACTTGGGACCTCGAACTTGCCGCCCGGAATTTGCTCAATGAAAAAAGAGTTCAACCGGCTTTTCTCGGTTACAGAGGGTATCCAGCATCGCTTTGCGCCTCCATCAATAACGAAGTTGTACACGGCATCCCCTCTGCAAAACGAATTCTGAAATCGGGAGATATTATCAAACTCGATTTCGGCATTCTGTATAAAAGCTTTTATTCGGACATGGCAGTCACCGTCGCCGTCGGTATTGCCGATGACGAATCCCAAAGGCTTATGGATGCCACAAAGGCGGCTCTGGATAATTGCATCAAGGAGGCGCGCGCCGGCAACCGCCTCGGCGATATCAGCCACGCCATCCAGAAAACCGCAGAAGATGCCGGATTTAACGTTGTCAGAGAATACACCGGACATGGCATCGGCAGACGCCTCCATGAATCGCCCCAAATTCCCAATTTCGGGATGGCGGGGACAGGACCGCGTCTCAAAAAAGGCATGGTTTTCGCCCTCGAAACAATGGTCAACGCGGGCGATTGGGAAACTAAAACGTTGCAGGATGGGTGGACAGTCATCACGGCAGACGGTAAAAGATCCGCGCATTTTGAGCATACCGTGCTTATTACCGATGCAGACCCGGATATCCTGACCCTTTGAAAATTTTTAAAAGTTTCAAAAATTTTTGCTTGACTTTGTTTTGATAGAAAAAAGATTCTCCACATTTGTGTATTAGTTGATAGTAAGAAAAGGCTGTTTTCGGAAAATATTTGTCCTCTATGGGTAAAGAAAAAACCATCGAAATCGTTGGAACCGTTCTTGAAACTCTTCCCAACGCCATGTTTAATGTCGAACTGGAAAATGGAATGAAAATTCTTGCCCATATTTCAGGAAAGATGAGAATGCGTTTCATCCGCATTTTGCCGGGGGATAAAGTCAGCGTGGAATTATCGCCCTATGACCTCTCCCGGGGACGCATTATTTACCGCCACAAATGAACTTTTTCAGGAGCGTATAAACAGTGAAAGTCAGGGCATCAATAAAAAGAATCTGCAAAAAATGCAAGATTGTGCGGCGCAAAGGCGTCATTCGCGTTATCTGTGAAAATCCCCGGCACAAACAGCGCCAGGGATAATGTTATCACCCCGCCGATTCTCTATCGAGACTTCGGAGGAAACGTCTAAACTTGAGGGAGGTATGCAAAGTTGGCTCGTATAGCAGGTGTGGATTTACCCCGGACAAAACGTGTTGAAATCGGTTTGACCTACATCTTCGGCATCGGTCTGACTATGTCAAAAAAGATTCTTGCCACCGCCAATGTGGACATCAACACCCGCGTCAAAGATTTGAGCGAAGAAGAAGTTCGCCGCATCAGCGCCGTTATCATGAACAGCGGTTTCAAAGTGGAGGGCGATCTGCGCCGCGAAATCCAGCAAAATATCAAACGCCTCATGGATATCGGATGCTATCGAGGATTGCGCCATCGCAAAGGTTTGCCTTGCCATGGACAGAGAACCAAAACAAACGCCCGCACCCGCAAAGGGCGCAGCGCCGCCATCCCCGGCAAGAAAAAAGCAACCGCTAAAACCTGATTTGGATAAAGATTTATTCACCCGATAAGATTAACAGGAGAAATTTAATGGCTGGTCCCAAACAGAAAAAAGTCAAAAAGAAAGTTAAAAAGGCTATCGCCAACGGAGTCGTCCACATCCAGGCTTCCTTTAATAATACCATTATCACCATTTCCGATAAACAAGGAAACACGATATCATGGGCAACGGCGGGAAGTTCCGGTTTCAAAGGCAGCCGTAAAAGCACACCTTTCGCCGCTCAGGTTGCGGCGGAAAACTGCGCCAAAAAAGCCATTGAAAACGGATTGCGCTCTGTCGAAATTTATGTCAAAGGTCCCGGCTCCGGACGCGAATCCGCCATCCGCGCCCTGCAGTCCGTCGGTCTGGAAATCACAGTCATCAAAGATGTGACACCCATTCCCCATAACGGGTGCAGACCGCCAAAACAACGGCGGGTTTGATTATGTTCAACTATATTTTTTAGCTTATACACAAGCAGGAGGAAAAGACTACGTGGCTCGTTATATTGGACCAGTATGCCGATTATGCCGGCGCGAAGGGAAAAAATTATACCTGAAAGGCGACCGCTGCCAGACCGCCAAATGCGCAGTCGAGCGCCGCAGCTATCCTCCCGGACAGCATGGACAGGCGGGAACGCGCAAATTAAGCACCTACGGCGTTCAGCTGCGCGAAAAACAGCGCGCCAAACGCATTTACGGTCTCCTTGAACGCCAGTTCCGCCGATGCTTCCAGACCGCAGACCGTTTGCGGGGCGTCACAGGCACAGTCCTTATGCAACTCCTTGAACGCCGCCTTGATAACATTGTTTACCGGCTGGGCTTTGCCCCCTCTCGCCGAGCCGCGCGGCAACTCGTCCGCCATGGGCACATCCTGGTTAACGGCAAAAAAGTGGATATCCCATCCTATCGCCTCTCCGTGGGCGAGGAGGTCTCCATTGAAGAAAAACTGCGCCAGACCAAAAACGTGCTTGCTTCCATCGAACAAATGGATAAAACCGGACGCGTCCCCTGGCTTGAATATATCCCTGAAATGTTCAAGGGCAAAATCACAACCATCCCCGCAAGGGAGGACATCCCCTCGGATATTCAGGAACAGATTATTATCGAACTTTATTCCAAATAACCGGATATTCACTTACCCTAAAGGGGGTAGTTTTTTATGGAATTAAAACCGCTTGTAGTTCCAAGCCGGCTTTACTGCGACCGCGAAAGCCTAACCGAGTATTACGGGAAATTCTTTGCCGAGCCTTTTGAACCCGGATTCGGCGTCACACTCGGCAATTCCATCCGACGCGTCCTTCTTTCCTCTATTCAAGGCGCTGCTCCGGTCTCGCTTCGGATTGAAGGCGTGCCACATGAATATCATGTCATTGACGGCATGAAAGAAGATATCCAGGAACTGATTCTCAACCTGAAATCAGTACGGTTTAAGATGCTGGGCAACAAACTCTCCACCATGATTTATCTGGATGTCAAAGGACAAAAGGACGTCACTGGCGCTGACTTTGAACTCAACGAGCATATCGAGATTCTAAATCCCGATATACATCTTATGACCCTCTCTCGAGGCGCCAGAGTCAAGATGGAAGTCAAAATCGCGCAAGGGCGCGGGTATTGCCCCGCCGCAGAAAATAAAACCATCGAAGACGATGACAAGGGTTTGATCCCACTCGATGCCATCTTTACGCCCATACTCAACGTCAAATACAAGGTGGAAAATGCGCGTCTGGCGCAGCGCACCGATTATGACCGCCTGATTATCGAAATCTGGACAAACGGCAGCGTCCGCCCGGAGGAAGCCATCAGCTACGCCGGGCTTATCCTCCGCGACCACCTTTCCCTCTTCATCCGTTTCGAAGAAGAACAAAAACAGGTGGAAACATTCAAAGAAGAAGAAGAAGAAATCACACCCATCATGGAACTCGAGGAGAAACTCGAAAAGAGCATCGAGGAATTGGAACTCTCCGTACGCTCCTTCAACTGCCTCGAAGCCGCCGGCATCAAAACCATCCGCGACCTTATTCAAAAAAGCGAAGCGGATATGCTCAAGTATCGCAATTTCGGACGCAAATCTCTCAACGAGATTAAAAATATCCTCAAGGACATGGGGCTTTCTTTCAACATGAGGCTGGATGAACGGGGACTTCCCACGAACTTGCCCGCCAAAGATAAAGATAAAGAAGAATAATCCACTAAATTGAGAATGGAGTGGCATAAATGAGGCACCAAAAAATAAAAAGCAAACTCAATAGAACTACGGCACACCGCAAAGCCCTGATGCGCAATCTCGCATCTTCGCTCATTCGCGATGAGCGCATCCAGACCACCGTTGCCAAAGCTAAAAATCTCCGCCCTTTCATTGAACGGCTGATAACACTCGGCAAAAAGGGCGACCTTGCCTCCCGCCGCCTTGCCTTTAACAGGCTCGGGAAAAAAGAAGCCGTGCATAAATTATTCGAGGAAGTCGCTCCGCGTTTTAGCGATCGCCCCGGCGGTTATACCCGCATCATCAAAGGCAACTTCCGCCCCGGCGACTCCGCGCCGATGGCTTTTATTGAACTGGTGGAGATGAAAGAAAAAGAGATGGTGAAAAAGAAAAAGCAAAGACGCCGCCCTCTTCTTCCCAATGCATGATACCAAAAAGATATAACTCTTATTAAAACGTCCGGAGGTCAAAAGCCTCCGGCGTTTATATTTTTAATTTGATCAAAAATCAGAATCTGTCTTAGTCTGGTTTAAAAGAAAGAACGCGAAAAAAATGCTGATTCTAGGCATCGAAACATCCTGCGACGAAACCTCCTGCGCTGTTGTTGAGAACGGTCGCCGCATCCTATCCAATATCATAGCCTCGCAGGTGGCTTCCCACTCAGCTTATGGCGGTGTTGTGCCGGAACTCGCCTCCCGTTTGCACATACGCAATATCATCCCCATCCTTAAACAAGCGCTCAAGGAGGCGAACCTTCATTTGTCGCAGATAGACGCCGTTGCGGTCACATCAGGTCCCGGTCTGGTCGGCTCGCTGCTTGTCGGGACGGAATTGGCAAAAGCCATCGCATGGTCGCTGGAAAAACCTCTTGTGCCCGTCCAGCATATAGCCGCACACCTTTATTCCCCATTCCTTGAAGAAAAAGGCAAACCCTCCACATCCCCTGATTTCGATTACCCCTTCCTCGGGCTTGTAGTTTCAGGAGGGCACAGCAGCCTGATTTTAGCGCAGAGCCCGCTGAGTTATAAAGTCATTGGCAGGACGTTGGATGATGCGGCAGGGGAGGCGTTTGACAAAGTTGCAAAATTTTTGGGGTTAGGCTATCCGGGCGGTCCGATTATAGATAACCTGAGCCGTCAAGGCGACGCCCGTTACGCCGCCTTTCCGCGCCCCGGTCTCAGGGACGATAATTGCGACTTGTCCTTCAGCGGACTCAAAACAGCTGTTGTGCGGTTTGTGAAAGATAAAATGAAGGGCAGTGTGGCTTTGTCCGAAACAGATACAAAAAACATCGCCGCTTCGTTTCAGGCTGCCGTTATTGACACGCTCCTGCAAAAGACAGAGCGTGCGCTTAAAGAAACCGGCGTCTCGCGGCTTGCCATTGTTGGAGGCGTGGCGTGCAACAAAGGTTTGCGCGAAGAGGCGGTAAAACGCTTTCCGCATATTGCCCTCCATATCCCATCGCCCATTCTCTGCACGGACAACGCCGCCATGATTGCCGGTCTGGCTTTTCATCTCGTACAGTCGGGGCGCTTTGCGCCGCTTACCCTCAATGCGGATGTCAACCTCCCGATTGAATAATCCACTTGCAAGATGCAGTCCGATAGGCGCAATATCTTTTATGTATTTCACGCACGAAATAGTAGAATGACCGAAATAATAGTACAAAGAATAAAGCAGCTCTTTTCCGAAAATCGCTATTCGGAAATCTATAAATTATTCAAGGACGCGCGCTCTCATAAGGGCGATGCCTATAGCGCATTTCCCCTTTTCAACCCGAGAATATTGTTCTTGATAACCAGAACGCTGCGCGCGTTGGGCTATCAGAAAAAATCTCACCAACTCCTCGCTTATGCGGCAAAGCACCATCAAACGGCGCCTATTCAGATAGATTATGCCCGTTCCTGCCTTATGTTCGGCAGGGTAGCCCATGCCAACCTCATCCTTGACCAGATTCGGGACAAGGCGCCCTTTGTTGATGATGCGATAATGGCGAATCTGTATGGCGCTTACGCTCGAACTTTTATTCTCATGGGCGCTAAGAAGTCCGCCGATTTGTTCATCGCCCGCGCCTCCGAATACAAAACGCATCGCTCTGAATCCAACTTCGCTCTGGATCAATCCTTTGTATATGAACACAGCGGTCAATTGGAAAAAGCAGAAAAAATCCTTTCCAGACGCCGCGAAAATGGCCCGGACTTCCTCTCGATTCGCATAGCGTATGGAACGCTCCTTGTGCGAAAAGGCGACTTGGAATCCGCCATGAGGGAATTTGCTCAAGCAACAATTTCCCACCCTGAAGCCTTCCTGCCCCATTACAACATGGGGTATCAGCTGCTAAGGCAGGGACGATTTGAGGATGCCCGCGAAGCATTTGAGGCCGCCGCCGCGCTCGCGCCGGATAACGACTTTGCCCGTCAAACCGCATGGGGCATCGGTTTCTCCCTTTTTCAGGCGCGCGATTATGAAAACGCCCTTGCATGGTTTAATAAAAGCGGAACAACCAGCATGGTCAAGGCGTGCCTCAATATCCAACTGGGGAAAAAACTTGAAGACACCGATATTCGGTTGCCCATCTCAAAACCGTCCAACGGCATTTTGCTCGCAGATAACGATGTTATTGATACCCTGTTGTCATATTACCAAAGAAGCGGCGAGGAGGATGACTCCGACGATAACCATTCGCAATTTCTCTCTCCCTATCGTTTGCGCAAAATTCTTCATAATGCCGGACTTGTCACCCGAAGCTTTGAATCCAATCCAAAGCGCCTGACTGCCTTGCTCGATTTGCAAATTCCTATCGTGGTGCAAATCTCCGATTTCATGGAGCGCCGCCTCGGTCTCCTCTATGGGTATAACGCCCTGCGGGAGGTCTTTTATCTCCTTGCTCCGGAAGAAAAGGAAATCACAGCGGAAGAGTGGTCTTCCATGATGCGCTCCAATGATTTCTGGGCGCTGGCTGTTTTCCCTCCAGAATGGCAGGAAAAAGTGCAGGAAATCATACCGCGGCAAGAAGATGAAACATTCAAACTCCTTGAACACGCGGAGGAAGACGTCAAAAGCGGCAACCTTCCTCTTGCAAAAAGTTTACTCGAATCTCTGCCTCCAGGAATCGGACGAGTCGCACGTCTCCGGATTATTCACGACTTGAAACAACAGCTCAAGCCATCTTCTAACCAAGATGCCGGTTTGCGGCTCCTCCTGAAAGCATCTAACGAATCCGAAGCGGATCTCGGTTTTGCTGCAAAGGCATACTTTAAGGCGGAGGATTATCCCGCTGCGCTCGAGGTTGCCAGAAAAGCGCTGCGGCGTCAAGCGCGAGGCGCCGCCTATCTCTGCGCTGAATCCGCTCTCAATATGGGGCTGATTCCCCTCGCCCTGCGGTATAATGCCGCCGGACTTTCGAAGTATCCATCCGACCGCCAGCTTCTGATTCAGCGCGCCGCCTGTTATCGAAGTGCTTCAAATCAAAAGGAGGCTTTCCACTTTTTGCGGCTGGCTTTTGAATCCTCGCCCGAAACCCCCGGTCTCGTGCGGGAAAGCGGCGAAATCGCCCGCATGAGAGGGGAGTATTCCATAGCAGAAAAATATCTGAAATACGCGGTATTCGTAGATTCCGCAGATAAAAAGGCATGGAAATCCCTTATCGAGCTTTACGAAGAACAATTCCGCTTTCGCTCGGCGGAAGCCGCAGCTCATCTGGCTGTCAAAAACAACCGCGGCGAGGTTTGGGCAGTTGAAATGGCGGCAGCATTTTTTTTTAGAACTGAATTTTATGAGGAAGCCGCTGATATGCTCGATGAGAACCTTCGAATTAATCCGAATTCCATTCCGTTGAATCTCCTCCACCTGCAACTCCTTGAACGAGTCGGACGGTTGGACGACGCAGAGACAGGTTTTCGCGAACTCATTAAAAAGCATGCGGGCGACAAACGATTGCTTGTCGGGTTGGCTCAAGTGCTCATGAATCAAAACCGTATTGAAGAAGCATATCCTTTACTTGAACAAGCCCTCCTTGCAGACCCTGATTACCCTCCCACTATCGTCGGCATGGCAAAATGGTATGCCGCCCAGAATAACCTACGAACCGCCCTCGACCTCATCAAACGAGCTATGGCTTTTGCCAAACCTGATAACGAAACGTTTGAGATTTTTTGCAAGCTTTGCACTGCTCATAACGTTGTTGAGGAAGGCGCCAGTTTCCTCCTCAGCCTTGGCGAAAATTCGGAAAATACAACAAACGCCGGATTCCTTTATGAAAAGAGCGACCAATACGAACACGCCCTCCGCCTTTATCATCGCGCCCTTTCTCAGCCGGGCGATCATACCTTCCCCCTATTCCGCACCGCCGTTGTCCAAAACCGCAAAGGCGAGATTGACAAGGCGCGCATCAATTTTATGGAAATTCTAAAACAGAGCCCGCGTCACTTTGGCGCCCTTGAAGGGCTGGTTATGATGTCCCTCGAAATCGGCGACCTGACAACCGCGATGAACCGTCTGGAAGAACTAATTCGCCTCTATCCTGAACACGATCTCCCAATGTTCATTTATCTGGACGTGGCGGAAACATGGGATCTCGTCCCCCGCGCGCGCCAATTCCTTGGAACCCTATCAGACCGCACAGAATACCCCGAACGCCTGCTCGTCATCAGAGGAGAAATTGAGGAGGCGGGAAACCATTTTGACCTCGCCGCACAGTTTTACAATGAAGCCCTTGAAATAGATGAAACATGCACGCCCGCTATCCTCCACCTCGCACTTCTCGATATCAAAATGAGAAACTACAACGACGCCCTTGCCCGCTTTGAACTCTTCCTCGAATATCAGCCTGATACGCCCGAGGTTTATTTTTATCGCGCTAAAACACTCGAAAAACTCGGACAAAAAAAAGAAGCCTTCTCCACATGCCTTCGAGCCATTTCTTTTGAGGATATGGATGAAACGCTGGAGATGGAGGCTTATGACCTCATTGCTGAATATCTTAATACTGTGAAAAATAAAATTGAAACTCTGGAATCCGCAATAGGCGAGGACATCCCCAACGGCGTTTTCACGAGGCTGGCGGAAGCGTACGAACGAAAAGGCGACCTTAAAACAGCGCGGTTATTTTATGAGGCGGGAGACCCCTTCAACACCCAGAACCTAAATTTTGAATCCCTCATGGGGCTGGTGTTTGTGGCTCGGCAGGAGGATGATTTCGCCCTCTTGCAGGCTATCACTTCCTTTGTCAACCAGACGATGGAAGACTTCAAGGAACATCCGGAAAACCTTGATCCCCTTGAAACAGCCGCGCTTTATGAAACTGCGGCAATTATCAGCGAAGGCGACCGCACACTCGAGGAACTCATGGAGTCCATCTCGCATTGGCGCGCCGCTATTAAAATCGCCCGCTCTGCATGGGCGCTCGAAAGCGCAGCTTATGTCTGCCGTGATTTGGGCGAGATGACCGGCGAGAAATCCTATTTCCAAGAAGCGATGAATTACTTCCGAGAAATCCGCAACCCTATGGAAAAAACGACCAGTATCTCGCCCGCGCTTGGCGACGTCTATTATTATCTCGGCATGTATAACGAAGCCGTTCGCGAATACGCCTCCTTTTTCAATAAAGAGGAAGCAGACACCTCTCTCCAACCGGTTTTCTTCCGTTATCTGGATGCTATGGAAAAGATACATTCGCCCGTTGCAGATATCACGGAGGCTGCCCAGCAAAAACTCGAAATCCTCCCCTCCAGTCAGGAATCCGCCTCCTATCGCAGCGCCCTGCAAGACCGCATTTTCCGCAACTATATCCGCTCCAGCCAACATAAAGCGGCGCTCAGCACGGCAATCAGCTCGCAAGGATTTTTCCCCGGCATATTCCGCTACGTCCGCAGCATCTTCCGCACCAAGCCCGGCGTCTGATGTATCAAATAATTAAATAGCCCTTTTGTGATGGCGGAGCTGCTTTGGAGTGTTTTCTGCGGTGATGATGACCGTGATAACGTCTATCCGGCAGCGCGTTTCAGGCGATAGCCTTTTGCGGCGATAATACTGCGCAAGTTGCTGCAGCTTTGCCTGTTTTCGCCCGTCCACTTTGCCCTCAACGCGAATTTGAACATGCTCATATTGCGATTTGACTTCCACAAAAACAACCGTGTCTCCTTCGCGGGCAATGATGTCAATTTCCCCCATTGGGCAGCGGAAATTATGTTCGATTATGGCGTAGTTATTTTGATGAAGATATTCGCACGCAAACTTCTCGCCCAATGCGCCGAGACGTTTTCTATCCAGCGCCTCCGTCTGTTTTTTCCCAAACCATTTTTTCAAAATGCTCAACATAGAATTTTATGGCATAACGGGAATAGGCGCGGAAAAAATCTCTACGCGCTCGATAATCACAGTTGCAGATTGGGCATCTTCCGGATTGAAATTGACCAGATCGCAGGCGATCCGCAATTTGTTCAGCGATGTGTTCGTGTATTCCTGCGGCGGATAAAAATAAATGCTGTAAACACTGTCTGTGGTCTTCAACGTTACGGAGGCGTCGCCAGTGCTGTTCAGCGCCTTCAAAACCGTAAAGCCGAAATCCTCGGTGGAAACACGCATGCGAATTGTGGGAACTTTCTGCGCAGCCGTGTTCGTCCGCAAAGTGAAATCAATGCGATAAAGCGTGTTAGCCTGCAAAGCCACAAAGGGCGAAAGCACATCCCAAAAGCCATAACAATTCAGATTATTGACGGACTGCATGGTCAACGCTTTATTTGAAGATGAAAAAATCGGCTTGGAAAAAATGTCAGCGCCGCCAGCCTGCCACCCCTCGGCGCCCACATTGAATTCATACCTCTTGATAAGAGACATAAAAGGCAAATTTTCCAATTCAGTTTTTGAAAATCTGATGTAATCGAGGGCAAGAGTAGCTGGCGCCGCATCGCCTTCGTCAAAATTCACAAGGTCGTAATCGAGCGTGATATCTTTTTCCTCAATCGGCAAAACAAAGGCGCGGGCAGGCGGCGTAAAATAAAAATCGTATTCGCGTCCCCCCGCTGGCGGCGACGCCCAGCCCTCCTGCTGGCTGTATATCTCCCAATCCTCCACCCATTGATAATCGCTCGATGATGCGCGAAATCTAATGCCCGGACACAGCTGTCTGTTTGCCGGACTGCCGGTCATTCGCACCTTCATGCGATAAAGATAATTATCATCAATGGGCATTGCCCCAACCGGCGAATCCCAAAATCCATAAGAGTTCGAATCCAGACAAGTCATCCGCAGGCTGCCGTCCTTTGCCTCAAAAACCGGCGGAGTAAAAATTTGCGGTACCGAGCAAGTTTTCCATCCTTGTGAATCATTCTCGAATTCAAACTGCCAAACTCCATCCGCCTCGTCAGCGCCGATATCCATCCCTTTCCCGCGCGGACGCGTTTCGCCATCCATATCCCTGTATGTCACCCCTTCATGGCATCCCTTGTCTATGCAGGGAGATGTTGCCAAAAGGTGAAAATTCCTCCCCGCCGCGCTGACAAAATGCGGGTCTGCATCAAAATTCCCTTCTCCCGCCGCGCCGCCGGAGATGTTGGAATAACGTGCGTTCCCGCCGAAAAGGTCCCCGTTCGAATTATCCCTGATGATGCAGTTGCTAATTTCAGCGGAGGCATTATCAAAAATAGCCGCGCCGGTTTTATTGTAACAGATGGTATTATTAACGATATTCGCCTTGCTCTTTTCAAATAACGCCGCGCCCGTTTCATCATTATCATAAAACTGGTTGGCGTGAATGTTCGAAAACGACTCGCCTTCAAGCTTCACCCCTACGCTATTTTGATAAAAACGGCTCATCAGAATTGTTGCCTGCGCCTTATCCGTTGCCAAAATCCCCTGTTGCGAGTTGCCGGAAAAGGTCGAGTCGCGGACATTTGCATGGCACAAGCCGTTTATGAAAAGACCGGTGGCGTTGTCCATCAGAGCGCTTGAAATAATATGAGGGAAGGAATAATTGGAACAAAAAACCCCCGACTGCCCATTTCGCGAAAAACTTGATTTGCTCAAATAAGGCGAAGCCTGCGAAAGATAAAGACCATTGATGGCGCATTCTTCGATGGACGAATACTCAATCGTCGCGCCGCCACCCGTTAGACAGTATCCGTTTTGCGCGGCTCCGATAACCTGAACATTATTCAGCGTCAGATACCCCGCCGGCTGAATGATGGCGTTGCTGCCATAAAACAGGCTGAGATTGCTGATGCGGGCGCGCGTTCGGCAGAAAATTCCATCGCCGTCTCCAAAATTTATCACACTGTTCGTCTTGTTCAGCCCCTCAACCTTGACAGGCACCGTCATAATAATACCCGACTCATAATATTGCCCCTGGACAAGGAGAATTCTCGCCTCGTTCCCATACCATTTCTGATACTCAGACGGGCTCTGATACGCGCCAAGGTCTTTGAAATCCAACCCTCTGCCAATATAGGGCGATGTATTGGTGAGATGATAACTGTAAACAGCAAGCGCTTGCCGAAGATGCCTCATTGGATTCCGATAATCCCCGCCGCCCATATCGCTTCCGCTGGTGGATACATAGATGGGCTGATATTCATTGAATCCGCCAAATCCCCAAAAGAGCGGATCATAAACATAATTCCCCGGATAATCGTCGCCGTCGCCCACGCATGAATTGCGTCCATGGCAATTCACAAGGTCAGGCGCGTTATGCCAGATGATGGAATTGGCAATAAGCGAGACGCCCGAATCCTCGGCATAAACGCCCGCGCCAAAGTTGTGGGCAACCGTTATGTGGCTCATTGTGGGGCGGCAGTTTAGGGCAATATAAATCCCGCCCCAGCCGTTCATCGCAACCACAGTGTTTTCTATTCTCGGCGAGGAATTTGAAAGTATCTGAATCCCATGACCCGCAAACTGCTTGATACTGCTATTGATAATAACCGGCGAGGCGCTGTTTCGGCAGATAATACCCGACGTGGATGCCATCATGAGGCGGCAGTTGGCGATGACCGGCGAAACGCTGTCACAGATAAGCCCGCCATATATTATCGCGCCTTCCACGCCGGAATTTCGGAGCATCGTATAGGCGCTGCCGTCCGGCTTTTTGAAAAACGTCCCATACCATTCCGGTTGATATCCCCATAAATCTGAATATCCCCCATGGACATACACATCAGCTTTGAACGTAAAATCCTCCTCATAAAACCCCATCGCCACATACAAATAATGCTGCGTCGAAGTCGGCGCGGTAATCGAGTTCATCGCATGGCGCATCGTCCGCCAAGGAAGATTCATCGTGCCCGGATTCGAATCGCTGCCTTTTGAAGATACAAAATAATCATTCGCGAAAATAGGCGCGCCGACTATTATAATTATAACAGCAATAATAAAAATTAATCTCACCGCACCCCGCCCCTCGCCACAATTTTCATGTCCCATATTATCTCCCATATTCCGATATCAACATATAATTTGAAGAGGCGGTCGGGCGATTCGACCATATTCTCAAATGATTGACCAGCACGGGAAAAAATTACAGGAAAACTTTAAAGTTATCTGCGCCCCAAGCATACCCCAAAATAGATTGAACATATAATACCCGGTATCGGCTCTTAATGAAACTTGTTTTGATGTGTGACCCTTCCTTCATCTCTCAATTAGATTGTTCGACCCCTTCTGTTTCTTTTTTACGAACCTTGAGTCTGGGAAAAGACGCTTCATCAACACCTATGACTTCAATCTCGGTTCCCATTGTTATAAATTCGCCTAATGAAGCAACAGCATCCCATTTTGCTCCTGCGACGATGACTGTTCCGTGGGGTTGAAGAGGTGTGAAAACCGTTCCAAAAGACCCGATAAGAGAGGAACAAGCCGTGACCTTTTCGTCATGTTCAAGGCTTCCGCCTTTAGACAATGAGCCGCCATCGCCAAAGAATATATGAAGATGGTTCACAATCCAATAAATTGCGCCGATGAAAAGAGGAGCAATTCCCAAGAGTAAAAATACGGACATCAATGCGCTGATACGAAAGTAGCAAATCCCAACTGCGATTAGCAAACATATTCCTGAAATGGTTGCACAGACCATAGGTCCCGGAACAAAAGCTTCAGCGATAAGAAAGATGAAGGCAATGATGCAAAGCGTGATAACCCATAACCATGACACAAAAACAGGGGGGAGATGTTCTTTGAAATAAAAAGCAATCGGAATAAGAGCGACAGCTATAATGACGGCAATCAAAAAGATTTTTCTGAAACGCGCAATCCATGCCTCGCGCGGGTCTATTTGTTCTGCCTGAGAAACGAATTTTCGTCTGGCGGGCGTAACAAACGGCTGCTTGCAGGAAGGGCAGTTAACTTGGGCGCCGCTGAGATTTTCTTCAATCTCAACACGTTGATTGCATGTTGGGCAGATGACCTTCATTATAAACTCTCCATGTATCGTCATGGATGTCTTATCGGTTTCGATATTAAAACCATACACGCCTCACAAAAAAGTCGTCAATATGAAATAAAAACTCGAAACGACAAATTCGAAAAATTCTTTTTTGTTGAAAGCGGGGGAGGCTTTGAGATAAAAAAATATATCTTTTTTTAATGATGATGGGAGTGGGCGAAAAAAAATAATATAGTTTAGGCGATGATTGGAATTCTTTGAAAGAAGCAACCGCGAATTCCTTACAACAACCGATAAACCCGCGACGGAAAATCAGACAGAATAAACTATTTTGCTATTGGGACGTTTGTGAAATAAATTATGATTATCTTAGGTATTGATCCAGGGCTTGCAAAAACCGGTTGCGGAGTCATCAAGGCGGTCGGAAACCGCATAGCGCCTCTGACGTATGGCGCGATTACCACTCGCCCGGGGCAGGATTTGGCTGGACGTCTGCGCATCATCTATGACGGCATCAGCGAACTCTGCCGTCAATACCATCCCGATGTTGCTGCAATCGAAGAAATCTTTTTTGCGGCAAATGTCAAAACGGCGGTGGATGTTGCTCAAGCGCGCGGCGTCGCTATTCTGGCAACAGAATCCTGCGGACTTGAACTGGCGCAGTATTCGCCTCTCCGTATCAAACAAGCGGTTGTCGGCTATGGGCGCGCCACAAAAAAACAGGTGCAACAGATGGTCAAAGTGCTTCTATCCCTTGAAGAAATCCCGCGCCCCGACCATGCCGCTGATGCCCTCGCCGCAGCCCTCTGCCATGTTTTTACAAATAAACTCAATATTCTGCTCAAACAACAAAATTCATGAAAGATTATGATCTAATCACATGCATCGCAAAACGCAGCGGCAGCGAAATCTGGAAAGCCGCAGAAAAAAAAACCGGCAAAATTGTCGCCTTGAAATTCCTACGCTCCGGCGCGCAACGCTTTGCGTTTCTCGACGAGATTGTCCCCAAAATGGAGTTCAATGCGCTCATCAACCTCTCTCATAAAAACATCGCCTCCATCCTCGATATTACGCGCGACGAAGAAGATGGCGCGCCTTTCATGGTTATGGAATTTGTGGAAGGCAAAACCCTTGCCTGTCTCATCCGAAAAAAAACGCACATCCCCTTTTCAAAGTGGCTCGACATCATGGTTCAAACAGCCGATGGGCTGCGGCATGCCTATTTGAATAACATCATCCATCGCGACATCAAACCCTCAAACATCATGCTGACTCCCGATGGAGTGGTTAAAATAGTTGACTTTGGTCTTGCCAGATTTCTTATCCCGTTTTCTCAGCAAACCCTTGGCGCTAACTTTGGAAAAGCGCGCGAATCAGTGGGCACGCCGGCATACATGCCGCCCGAACAATGCCTCGGCATGGCAACCGATCATCGCTCAGATATCTATTCCCTCGGCGCCGCATTTTACCACTGCCTATCCGGACGCCCGCCTTTTGAAGGGGCAACAGACCTTGAAATCATGGAAAAACAAAAATCTGTGCCCCTTGTGCCCCTCTATCTGGCGAACCCCAAAGTCCCGCAGGAACTCTCCCGCGCCATTGAAAAAATGATGGAGAAAGACCCAAACAACCGATACCAACATTATGAGGAAATGATTCGAGAGTTCCGCGAAATTCAACTCATCTGCCTCTCGCGTGAAAAAGGCACCGCCAAATTCCTAACGACAGATGATGCGAATTCGCAACCTTATGCCCACGCAAAACATGGATTAGATGCCTTCTTTTCGCGCCATACACCCATTGTCTTCGGCATAGGCGCATTGCTTGCCATATCCCTGATTTTGTTGATTGCATCGCCGCGCACCGAAACAAAACACAGACGCAAACATAGAATACTTTATTACGTGGTAAACGCAGCTCAAAAAATGGAATCAATCATCCATGCGCTAAACACCTCAGCCCATGATGCGCCGTCGGGTCAAAAAATACCGCAAAATCCGCAACAAGATGTTGAGACTGTTTTTGAAAAAGTCGCAACGGCAATTAAACTCTTTCAAAAAAATCGAGGGCATCTCCCATCAAATATAGATGAACTCCTCGAAGAGAAACTACTTAAAAAAACGGATATACTCGACCCTTGGGGGCGCCCAATCAGATGGTTTTCACAAACAAGGCAAATAGTCTCCGACGGACCCGATAAAACCCCGGACACAGACGATGATATCAAAAAACCTGCGTTATAATTTTATTGATTCTTTCAACGCGGCGTCTCACAAATCCATTAACTGTTTTGCATGATGGAGGCGGCAAGTGAAAAATTCTTCCGCAAATAAATGGCAGGATGCATACTTCGGCAGCGCCTATCTTGAAATATACTCCGAGCATCTTTATGAAAAAAATAAAATCGCCGCCGAAACCGATTTCATAATCAAAACCCTCAAACTCAACAAAACAACGCGCCTTCTCGACATCGCATGCGGCTTCGGGAAACACCTGTTGTTTTTTTTCAAAAGAGCCGTGCCAGCCTTTGGGCTGGACATAAACCGTTCCTATCTCCAATTTGCCATGCGAAAATTCCCCGCCAGCCATGCAAAAAAATCGCCGCTCGTTCAGGGAACGATGACTCGGCTCCCATTTCAAGATGGCGCCTTCGATGCAGCCATTTCCCTATTCAACAGTTTTGGATATTATCCGCTCGATTGTCCGGATGCCGACCTGACAACCTTGAAGGAGGTTTCACGCGCGCTCAAATCGGGCGGTCGTTTTTTTCTGGAGATACCAAATAAACAGCCCGTCGTGCGTATGGCTTGCGAAAACCCGCAAACCCTCCAATGCGGTCTCGAATTTGCCATTCACGAAATCTGGGAATATGATAAAACGCAAAACCTGCTGCATAATAAAACAACTTTTAATGTTCGCGGCAAAACAACACAGGCAGGATATTGCCTGCGACTTTACACCAAAGGCGAACTCGCCGCCCTATTCAAAAAAGCAGGATTAAGCGTTGTAGGCGTTTATGGCGATTATAATGGCGCGCCTTATTCCCGCAGCGCCTCACCCTATCTCATTCTTATTGGCAAAAAGGAAACTTCCCGATGGAAGAAAAAAACATAAATCAAAAATTCGCAATCGAAACAAACGAAAAGGAAAGGCATCGGTTTCTATCGGTTCCCTATCACGAACGCACACTTTTCATATCCCATTGCATCCGCGCGGAACTTAAAGAACAATTGAAACAATATGCGGAAAGTCTTGGATACCGCGCCCATATTGTGGGCGGCGGCAGCATCGTTCATAAGTTGATAATCAAGGAAAACCCGAAGGCAGTCGTCGGAATTGCATGCGAACCCGAACTTCGTATGGCGGTCGAAAAACTCAACATCCCGCTTCAGGTGGTTCTTCTCGATACCGATGGCTGCAAGGACACAACCGTCAATATCGAAGAGGCAAAGCGCGTGATAGCGCTAAAGGAAGATGCCGCGCATCCCGCCAATTCGTCCCGCGACGCAAACCCCGTCACCACTTGATAAGATTCAAATTAGCGCCTAATGGAGCGCTGATATCAACTTCTCCGTCCAGCGTTGCCCGCTCTTCTCCTTCGATTAAAAACTGAACCTGTCGAATCTCGGGAATATTCAGCGTCACAGAGTTCACGACGCTATAAAGGGCGAGCATCTCCGCAACAACGCCGTCGTGCAGATTCGTTGAAATCTCCTTAGAAAAATCAATCACAACTTTATCATTCAATAAATACATGCCTCGGAGGGATGTTCCGTCCGGCAAAATCGGTTCAAAATAACGGCTTGTCGGACCGCTTAAAAGCCGCTCCATAATGCGGCTCAGCCGAGCATGGGCGTCAAGATCCCTCGGAAGTTCCATAGCCTCCGCGCTTAAATAACGCCCGTCCGTTGTGAAAAAAATCCTTGCCGTGTTTGGCGAAACGGGTGCTTCCGCCTTGATTATGGTTTCTTTTAGCGCTTTGGAAAAATCAATTTGCGGCATCGAAGGCGGACGGCTTGTTATTCGATGAATGAAATACAAACCAAGAGCGGTCACGATGATTGCCGCCGCGCCCAGCGCCGCAAGAAAACGCCCAAAATCCGGCTGATTCGTTTTTCTCATAATATTAATAACAGCAACCTGCCCGTCAATCGTCAATCTGCGCGCGTTGCAGACGCCCGCTGTAATCCACATAAACCGATTTCCATTCGCTATATGTGTCCAGCACGGCATGACCCGATTCGCGGTGACCGTTTCCAGTGTTTTTAACCCCGCCAAAAGGCAGCTGAATCTCAGCCCCGATGGTCGGCACATTGATATATGTGATGCCCGCCTGAATATCCCGTATCGCCTTGAAGGCGTTGTTCACATCCCTTGTATAAATCGAGGAAGAAAGACCATATTCCGTGTCATTTAACGTATCAATCGCCTCATCAAGATTATCCACGGTGAGAATGGAAACCACAGGACCAAATATCTCCTCGCGGGCTATTCGCATCGTTCGCTTAACATTTGTAAAAACCGTCGGCTGAAAGAAAAAGCCCTTAGAATATTCTCCCTCTTTTAAGGCGCGACCGCCGAGAATCAAATCCGCCTTGTCCTCCTCAAGACCTATGCGGACATATTCCGCCACAACATCCTGCTGCTCCTTATTCACAACAGGACCCATTTGCGTTTTATCGTCCAGCCCATTGCCGATGCGGATTTTAGATGCCCGCTCAACAAATTGTTTAGTGAAAACATCCGCAATTTTTTTATGCAGAATCAGACGCGAAGTCGCCGTGCACCGCTGCCCCGTTGTGCCATAAGCGCCCCAGAGCGCTCCCTCCAGCGCCAGCTCCAAATCCGCATCATCCATCACAATTTGCGCATTCTTTCCGCCCATCTCCAATGAACAGCGCTTGAGCGACTCCCCGCATTTTTTCGCAATCATGCGCCCCACCTGTGTGGAGCCGGTAAAAGAAACAAGATTCACGTTTGGATGTTCAAGAATGCTTGTCCCAACATTCCTGCCCGAGCCCGGAACAAGATTGATGAGCCGAGGCGGAACGCCCGCCTCCAATAAAACCTCCACAAACTTAACCGCCGTAGCGGGAGTGTCCGTTGCCGGTTTGAATACAATCCCATTTCCACAAATAAGCGCGGGAAAAATCTTCCACGTCGGAATTGCCATAGGAAAATTCCACGGCGTAATCATCGCGCATACGCCCATCGGACAGCGGATGGACATCCCAAATTTATTCATTAACTCGCAGGGAACCGTGTCGCCGAAAAGGCGCCGACCCTCGCTCGCCATATAATAAGCCGTGTCTATGCCCTCTTGCACATCCCCGCGCGTCTCAATCAAAATCTTGCCCATTTCGCGCGTCATCAGACGGGCAATCTCCTCTTTTTTCTGCACAAGCAAATCGCCTGCGCGTTTGAGAATTTCGCCCCGCTTAGGCGCGGGCACAAGCGCCCATTTTTTTTGCGCCTCTTTGGCGGAGGCAACCGCGGCGTCAACTTCTTCTTTGCCGCAGGAGGGAAACTCTCCAACCACATCGTCATAATCCGCTGGATTGATATTCAAAAACGTACCCGCTGAACCTTTATCAAACCATTCTCCCGCCACAAAAGCCTTGAATTTCTCCGCCATTTTTTTCCCTCCGTTAAAAACAATTTAAACAATTTTTTTATTTTTTATTTCAACCGTCTGCTGCCGATCCTTCGCCGTTTTCATTCTCATAATCCATTTTGCCGCGCCGCCTTCATCCACAACTCTTACCCCTTATCCCATCTCCCCATACCCTCGTCAAATGAAAAGCCCGAACTCTAAAAAAATTGTTTAACCAAATTGTCGCCGGTTATTTCGAAACAAGGCAATTCTGATTATTATCGCTAGGTTTTTGATTTGGTGTAAGCCAGAATGCCGCCGGAAAAAAGAATCTCGATTTCAAGCGGCGTCATGTCTGTGCGGATGGGGATGGCGGCGGATTTCGTTAAATTTTTTGCGATGATATTATTTCGGGATAGTCCGCTCAAATCTATCACAATTTTATCGTCCTGATTGATGGCGTCCGTGTTACACAAAAGAGGCGCAATTCCGCAATTTATGAGATTCTTGCGGTGTATGCGCGCAAAAGATTTGGCAAACACTGCGGTTATGCCAAGTTCGCGCGGAGCCAAAGCGGCGTGTTCGCGGCTGGAGCCTTGCCCGTAATTTTCGCCCGCCGCAATAAAGCCGCCCCCGCATTTTTTCGCTCGCTCGGCAAAGGTTTCATCCGCATAATAAAAAACAAATTTCGAAATCGCCGGCAAATTGCTGCGCAGATGCTGTGTGAGCGGACCTGCAGGCAGGATGTCATCCGTCGAAACGCCGTCCCCCGTCTTGAGTAACACACTGCCTGTGATTTTTTCCTGTAACTGAATCTGCGGTTTCAACGCGACAATATTTGAACTTCGGATTATCTCAACAACATTCCCCTGCGGTTTCAAAAGATGGCTGTCGTCAATGATAAACTGCGGCTCCGGCGCGTTCACTGGCGCGAAATTTCGAGGGTCGGCAATGGCGCCCGCCAGCGCGCTCGCAGCGCAGACCTCTACGGAGGCAAGGGCAATCCGCGCCTCCTTGCTCCCGCCGCGCCCGAACCAATTCCGGTTGATGGAACGCAGACTCAGATGTCCCGCGCCCGGAACAAATCCCATCCCAATGCACGGACCGCACCCCGGTTCTGTGATGCGGCATCCCGCCCTCACCAGCCGCTCAATGCTCCCATCAGCAAGCAGCATCTGAAAGACTTGGCGCGAGCCCGGCACGACCATGACCTCGCATTCGGGGTTGACCTGCCTGCCCTCCAACATCCGCGACGCAATATAAATATCGCGCCAGCTGCCGTTTGTGCAAGAACCGATATGCACCTGATTGAGTTTCGCGCCCGCAACTTCGCGAACCGACTTTACATTATCCGGCGAGCCGGGCATGGCAACCAGCGGTTCAAGTCCGTTCAAATTGATTGAGATAATTTTTTCATAAACAGCATCGGCGTCCGCCTTGATTTCGCGCCAAACCTCATCGCGCCCTTGCGCTCTCAAAAATCCTTGAGTCGCCTCATCCGATGGAAAAACGCTTGTGGTTGCGCCGGTCTCCGCCCCCATGCTCGCAATGGTCGCCCGCTGCGGCACATCAAGGCGTAAAACGCCTTCGCCGCCGTATTCGATGATGCGCCCCACGCCGCCCTTGACCGAAATTCGGCGGAGGATTTCAAGGATGATGTCCTTTGCATTTGCGCCCCATTTGAGCGCCCCGGTCAATTCAACTTTAATAACCGATGGCATGGTCAGGTGATAAAGTCCGCCGCCCATTGCCACGGCAACATCCATCCCGCCAACACCGATGCCAATCATGCCGAGTCCGCCCGCTGTAGGCGTGTGCGAATCCGAACCGAGCAGCGTCGCCCCCGGACGCCCGAACCGTTCGTAATGCACCTGATGGCAGACGCCATTTCCCGGCTTGGAAAAAATAGCGCCGAATCGCGATGCTGCCGTTTGCAAAAAGAGATGGTCTTCCGAAGACTCGCCCTTAAAACAAGCGTTTGTGTGATCCACATAAGAGACAACGATTTTCGGCTTTACGCGCTCGATGCCCAGCGACTCAAATTCGAGCCACGCCATCGTGCCCGTGCTGTCCTGTGTGAGACATTGATCCACAACAATGCCGATTTCGCGCCCGGGCTCAATCGCTCCGCCTGCGCGCAAATGCTCTTTCAATATTTTCTGCGAAATTGTTAAACCCATGATTGCCTCTCCGCAAATAAGTGAGTTCTCTTGGCACACGACTCCGATTGATGCAATATTAAATATTTTTTGAAAACCGCATAATTCAAAAAAAGGCTTGCGCCCGCACGCTCCCTATGAAATATGATACCAAATTCTTTCGGAGGATTATTATGCCATTACTCAAAGTCAGTATGTGGGCGGGCATAACTAAGGAGCATAAAGCCGAACTGGCAAAGGCGCTGACGGACACGATGATTCAAGTTGCCAAAGTTCCAGCTCAGGCAGTCACGATTCAGATTGAAGAATTGCCGAAGGAAAACTGGGCAACCGGCGGCGTCCTTCATACAGAATTATTTCCCCCAAAATGACCTGCTTTTAAAATTCGTATAAACCTAAAGAGCGATATATTCCAACTAATACATCGCCCGCATCGCGCTGCCGCATGTTTTCCCCGCCTTATTTAATGGGATTTGTAAAAACGGGGCGGGTTAAAAACAGGGGAGGATTTAGTTTTTGCAATTGACATGTCACAAAACGAATCCTAACACTCCTCAATTATTATTTAATTTCACCAACGCTTATTATTTATGGCTTGAGATTGAAAAAATATTTTACAGCCATTTCAAGATTTACCGGACGCCATAGCCGCCTGTTTGCTGCTTTGGGAATTTTCCTTTTATTCATCATTTATCAATCAAATGCGCGTTTTATTGCCGGCAGCGATGTGTATCCCGCGCGCTTCGTGCCTATCAGCCTTGTGACTGAATTCAATTACGACATGGATGAGTTTTTATTCCTTCGAAATAACGACCCCAAAAACTGGGCGCCCGGCGCTAAATATTACCCCGTCTCACCCGGCAAACCATACAGCGATAAATGCATATCCAATTCACCCACGCTGATTGCCACCCTGCTCGCCCCATTCTACATCATCCCATTTGGTATCATGAAAATATCCCCCCAGCATTACCTTGTTTTTTACATGGATAAAATGTTTGCGTCGCTATTTGCGGCATTTTCTGCGCTGTTCCTTTTTTATGCGCTCAGACAAAAACGCTCTCCGCGCGGCGCATCTCTGCTAATTGCGATCGCCTATGCGCTGGGGACGGGAACATGGGTGCATAGCTCCCAATCCCTCTGGCAGCATGGACCATCGCAGTGTTTTCTGGCGCTTTCTTTGTGGCTCTGGTTGCGAAGCCATCGCTATAATAAGGGATATTTTTGGTGCGGGCTGGCGGTGGGAATTGCCGTGGCGGCGCGCCCCAGCAATTCGCTCTGGGCAATGATGCTTTTTGCCGATATTTTATTATTGAGGCATGGCAGACGCCTGTTGCGAATAATTCGCGCCGTTCTTGTCAATGCGGCAAGAAATCGCGAAGGCAGGGCATATAGATGTTTGAGATTGTTGTTGGCGCACGAACGCCCTATCTTCTATTACATCCTTGGCGGGCTGCCATCGTTTTTATTCGTCGCAATATACAACTGGAGCTATTTTGGCGCGCCTTGGGTTACGGCGTATAACTTTCTTGGAACCGGGTTGGAAAGCACCCTAAAATGGAAAAGGATGCCGGCTGGGATATTGGGGATTTTATTTTCGCCGAGTCTGGGGCTTTTTCCCAATGCGCCTTTTTATCTATTCCTTCCCGTTTCCATCTGGATCGCCCTTTGGCGACCGTTGGGAGCGCCGCGGAGGCATGTCATTCTGCCGATTCTTTTCATCGGCGCCAATATAATCCTTTACAGCAGCCGTATTCATGGCTGGTGGGGCGGCTGGTCATACACCTATCGCTATCTGACGGACATTCTTCCTTTTTTCTCTTTCCTGCTTTTTGCCCTCTGGCGAGTCCGGATCCCTTTCACACGAAAAGCAAAATCAAAAATTATTCCATATTTGTATTTCATTTATCGCTTTTCATTGTGGTCTGTTTTTGGATTGATGGCGCTCTGGGGAATTGCCGTTCAAGCGTTCGGCGCGTTTATCTGGTCGGGGCAATTTTATTATCAATGGAAGGAAATCAATCAGCCGCTTGTGATAGATTTCAAAAACCACGCCCCCGGCACTATATTTGACAAACCCTCGCCTCTATGGTCGCTTGATGAAAAAAAACACCTGATAAGAAGCGAATTGAGATATTTCAAATGGGACTGGGCTAATATTAAAAAGAATTCAAAAAAATGGGTCACAACCCCTAAAAAAGTCTATAATGATTTATTTGTTAAAAAGCATATCAAATACGGCAGATATGCGCCCATCATTCTTGGGATTGGAGAGCCATAGCATTTTTTATGAAAAAGGGAAATATCCATGAATATTAAACCGCAATCCGAACCCAACCGCTCGCTTGGACTGGACGCCTTGCGCGGAGTCGCCATCGTGGGTATGATTCTTTCAGGGATCATCCCTTGGAATACCCTGCCAGCATGGATGTATCACATCCAGACCCCGCCTCCCAGCCGCGCCTTCGATGCAAACGTTCCCGGCATTTCATGGGTTGACCTTGTTTTCCCATATTTCCTGTTTGCGCTCGGCGCCGCCATTCCGCTGGCGCTTTCGCGGCGTTTGAAAAAAGGGACGCCTTTGCCAAGAATATTATTCTCTATCGCAGAGCGCGGATTCCTGCTTGCTTTCTTCGGTCTCTTTGTCGTGCATATCCGCCCTTGGAGCATGATGCCAGACCCGGATGCCGCCGCTTTGCTTTTCGGAATCCTCGGCTTTGCCCTTATGTTTATGATTTATACAAGAATGCCCGAAACAATGCCGAAAATAATTCAGACGCTCATACGCGTCATCGGCTATGCCGGCGCAATTTTTTTCATGATGAAACTCGGCAACCCAAAAGGCGAAACATTCACATTTCGCAACCGGGACATCATCATCATTTTGCTGATGGTTTCGGCTGTGGTCGGATCTCTGGCGTGGCTCCTCACGCGGGAAAACATCCTGATGCGTCTGGGGTTTCTCGGAATTCTTATGGCGCTGCGCCTTTCGCCGCATGACGCCGGCTGGCTCAAAATCGTTTCAGAATGGAACAGTTCACAAGCCTGGCTCTCATGGGCTTTTCAAATCGGATTCATGCAATACCTCTTCATCGTCATTCCCGGAACAATCGCCGGCGACATGCTTGTGCAATGGATGAGTAAAAAAGGGCGGCAACCCAGCGAAGCCCCGGCATGGGATGCGCCCCACCTATCAGCCATTGCGGCGGTCATGATTTTACTTCATCTCATTTTGCTGGCGGGATTATATTTGCGATGGGATTTTGGCAATATGCTTCTCTCGGCGATTATACTTCTCTTGGGCTGGCAGATGATGAAAAATCCGGCAACGGAGATGGAGCGTCTCATGCAAACCCTCTATAAGTGGGGGGCATACTGGCTTATCTTGGGGTTGTTCTTTGAACCTTATGAGGGAGGCATCAAAAAAGACTGGGCAACCATGAGCTATTTCTTTGTGACCAGCGGCATGGCAATATTCCTTTTAATCTTTTTCATCATCACAATAGATATCTTCAAATGGAACAAGCGGCTCATGGGGCTTTTGATTGATAACGGACAAAACCCTATGATTGCCTATGTGGCGATGAGCAACGTTATCTGGCCCCTGCTGGCGTTGACGCATCTCAACAAACCCATCGAGGCAATCACAAAAACCCCTTGGCTCGGCGCAATGCGCGGAGCATTCTACACATTTCTCATGATGCTCTTTGTGAGCTTCTTTACACGGCGGAAAATATTTTGGCGCTCGTAGTTTGTATTAAATAAACAGGCGATACGATGCGCCCGCGCGCTGGTGAAATCAAAAAAACGAATAATTTAATGAGTAATGAAATACCTGATTAAACAAACAAACAATTAACTAATCGCCCAATCATCCCAAAAACGAACGCCTATCCCCCGCATCCCACAACCGCCGACACTTTCTCACTTACTCTTCAAGCCCTTGCCCGCCTTGAACGTAACCGCCCGATGAGTGGGGATCGGATATTCCTTTTTATCCTTCGGATTGCGCCCAATCCTTTGTTTGCGGGCTTTTATCTGAAACACGCCGAAATCGCGGATTTCAAGCCTGCCGTGTGTGATAATAGTTTCTCTTATGCTGTCTATAAGCTTATCAACAATAACAAGCGCTTCCTTGTCTTTGACGCTCAATTTCTGCGCAACATCTCTCACAAAATGAATCTTTTTCATGCCCCCTCCACCTCTCGCTTATCAGTAAAAATCACCTAACAACACACCAAAACGTTTTCAATATCAATCTTTCACAAATTTTTGTTTTTGAATTGAGCCAAATCCTCAAAAAGACGGCGAAACATTTCCAATGATATATTTTCCGCACGGCTCATGGGATTGATTCCCGCCGCCTCAAGAACCGCCGACAACTCTTTGCGCTCGATTTTGCCATGAAGCCAATTCCCAAGCGAATTGAGAATTGTTTTTCTTTTTTGTAAAAAGGCGCCATCCAGAAAATGAAAAAATGCCCGACGAGTATTTTCATCATAAGGCGCCGTTGGCTTTGGCTCAAACTGCACAATTGCCGAATCCACCTTCGGCATAGGATGAAAAAATTTACTCGGTATGAACCTTAATATTGATGCTTCGCAATAATATTGAACCTTGAGCGTTATTGCGCCGGTGTCGCTTTTATGCGCTTGTGTTGTTAAACGAACGGCAACTTCTTTTTGCACCATCAAAACCATTGTGCGAAATTTTATCGGACACTCAAGCGCCTTCATAATCAGCGGGGTGGTGATATTGTAAGGAATATTTCCCGTAATCACGAAATCTTCAGCCTCTTTTATGGCGGGTATTTGCGCGATATCCAGATCCATGATATCCTGATAGATAAATTCCACATTGGAATGATGAAGCGCAAGGCGGAGGTGGAATATTCGGAATTGCTCGTCCAGTTCCACGGCAATGACTTTGCCCGCCCGCTGAGCCAGACGCTCTGTCAGATTGGCAACGCCGGAACCAATCTCAAGAACAACGCTTTGCGGCGTCAACAAACAAGATTCGGCAATATATTGCAGAATGGATTCATCCTTGAGGATATGCTGTCCCAAACGTTTTTTAAGATGAATCTGCTCCATTATTTTCTCTTCAGTTGATTTTCTCCAAGAAAGACCGCGAGTTTTATGGCGGCGATAAGGCTTGCGGGATCGGCAATTCCCTTGCCGGCAATATCAAACCCCGTGCCATGATCAACAGATGTTCGAATGAAGGGGAGTCCCATTGTGATATTAACGCCATCGCGGAAGCCGACTGTTTTCAAAGGTCCGAGCCCTTGGTCGTGATACATAGCAAGGATAGCATCAAAATCGCCTTTCAACATACGATAAAAAATGGTATCGGCTGGAAAGGGTCCGCTGGCGTCTATTCCCTCCATGCGCGCTTTTGTGATGGCGGGTGTGATTTTCTCCGCCTCCTCATTCCCAAACATACCGCCCTCTCCCGCATGAGGATTGACACCGCAAACGCCCAGTCTTGGTTTCTCCGCGCCAAAGAGCGGAATGAATTTGTGCAAAAGCCGCAATTTGGCAAGAATTCCCTCAACGCTGAGCAAGCCGGGTACATTCGATAAAGCTGTGTGGATTGTGGCAAGCGCCACACGCAAACCGCCTCCGCACAAAAGCATGGCAAAATCATCCGTCCCCGATAAATCCGCCAGATATTCCGTATGTCCCGGAAAACCGAATCCCGCCGCCTTCATCGCTTCCTTGCTGATGGGCGCTGTGCAAAGCGCATCCAACTGCCCCTCCTGAATCGAACGAACCGCCAAATCAATGCACGATTTTGCAGCCGACCCGCATTCTTTTTGAGGAGCGCCCGCAAAAATCCCGCGCAAATCATATTCGAATTCAGGTTCAATCACACTAATGACGCCGCTTGTGAAATGGTAAGCGCCGCCAGCATCAACTGTTCGGATTTGAACAGGAAGATTAAGCGCTTCTGCGGTTTTCCGTAAAATATCGCACGAGCCAATAACTGTGGGAAGGCAGGCAAAACCCGCCTCTTCGCCCTGAAATGCCTTGATGATTATTTCAGGACCGATACCCGCCGGATCTCCCATCGTGATGGCAAGACGAATCAACTCTCAACCTCTAAAGATTATCTTCAAGTTTGCGTATAAACGCCTTTTGTTTAAGCTCATAAATTATCTTCGCCCGCTCTTCTTTAAAACGTTTTTGAAACAGCAAACGGCGCGCATCCACCTTTTCATCCAATCGAATGAGATGAATGCCATGCTCGCTTGCAATGGGAAGGCTGACCTCGCCCTCCTTCAATTTGCTCGCCGCTTCCTCAAATATTTTGGCAAATTTCCCCTGCTCCATCACGCCAAGTTCCCCGCCTCTTTTGCGGCTGGCTTCGTCCTGAGATACCTCCCGCGCCATTTTGGCAAAATCCGCCCCATTGTGGATTTTCATGAGAACCTCAAGCGTCTTCTCAGAAACCGCCTCCTTATCGTCATTGTTAGCATTTTCCGGAAATCTGAAAAATATCTGGCTCAAACGATAATACGTTGTTGCCTTTCCTTCATTTTTCAACTGCTCGGCAAAAGTCAGAACATCTTTTTCCTGTAAGGCAATATTCATTGAAACAAGCGTGTTGATTAGATATTCGCGCTCCTCCATCGCCCTTGCGCGCCTTTTAAAATCAGGCAGGTCAATAAACTCAATGTCAATATATTTCAGATATTCCGCATAAGAAGAAAAAAGCCCCTCCACCTGAAGAACAAAGCGGTCGGTCATGTTGTCAATGGTTTCAGCCGGCGCCTGAATCTTTTTCCTTTGAGCCTCTTGAAAAAGCAACTCATCTTCAATAAATTCTTCCAATATCCTTTTGCGTGTTTCGGAAGAAATCGGGGCGGGAAGGATGCCCCGTAGATACGCCTCCCGGCGGATGTGGTCTTGCAGCTGGCTGAGGACAAGCACGGAATCGTTAACAACAGCCACAGTGGTCTCGATGATTTCCTTTGCTCCCGCGGCAAAAAAAACGCATTGAATAAGCAGACATGCTGCAATCCGGATAATCGTCACATTGCGGTTTTTATTGAACATATTTTCTCAACGCATAATGAATCATAATATCTAAAAGTTGCGGATACTCAATCCCTAATGCTTTTGCGCCCTTTGGCAAAAGCGATGTCGGCGTCATGCCCGGAATTGTGTTGCACTCGAGGACAAAAATTTCATCCTCGCGAATAATCATATCAAATCGGCTCATGCCGCTGCAGCCGATTAACTGATACATCTCGCCGGTCATATCCATAACCCGCGCCAACATATTCGCCGACAGACGAGCCGGGGTAATCTCCTGTGTCATGCCGGCTGTGTATTTTGATTCATAATCAAAAAAAGGGGCTTTTTCGACCACGATTTCCGTAGGCGGAAGAATCAGCCGCTCCTCCGCTCCCTTTCCATTAATGCGGTCAATCACCCCGCAAGTAACTTCAATGCCCTTGATGAACTCCTCAATCAAAATTTGCGAATCGAACATCCGCGCCAATCGTATAGCGTCCACAAGCTCCTGATGGTTATTTGCCACGCTCATACCAACGCTTGAGCCGACACGCGCCGGTTTGACAAAACACGGAAACCCGAATTTCTTTTCCGCCACATGCGCCAGAGCGCCAACGTCAAACTCCGGCGGCAGCTCAAGGCGGTATACGTATGGAGGCACATGGAAATTCTGACTAGCCAAAAGCCGCAGACAGCGAATCTTATCCATTGCCAATGCGCTTGCTAAAACGCCCGGACCCGTGTAGCGCAATCCTGCAAATTCCATAAACCCTTGAATAACGCCGTCCTCGCCTCCCTTTCCGTGAAGAAGAATAAAGACAACATCGGGAGACCTCATCTTTAAAAAGGGAAGCGCGTCTTCCACCGGCAAAAAACGAATGCCATCCACACGTTCGCCAACAGGAGAGCGGAAAATATCAAAATAAGAGCGGATATCGTTTTCCGTTCTTTGCCCGCCGAGCCACTCCTCCGGTATGAGCCAACCGCCGTCCTTGCGGATGCAAATCGGCAGAAGGTCGTATTGTTCCGGATCAAGATTCAAAGCGGCAGTCGCCCCGGATGAAAGCGATACCTCGTGCTCTGGCGAGACCCCGCCGCAAACGAGGGCTGTTTTTATTCTTTTGGATTGCATAGAAAGCCCCAAGAATATTATTGCTTGCGCACATCAATTGTGAAAAGAACTCGAATATTGCGCAATCGAATGCAAGGAGATTTTTATGACGGATTTATCTGCGAACAACCCCCATGGGATTGTGCTTGTCAGCGGAGGCATGGATAGCTGTGTGACCGCCGCCATTGCCTTAAATGAGGGCGCTGCCGCTTTTTTGCATGTGGATTATAGCCAGCGCACCGAGGCGCGCGAACGTTTAGCATTTCATCAAATCGCGGATTATTATAAAATCCCATCTTTTTTTCGCAAAGTGATAACGCTGGATTATCTGCGCTCTATCTGCTGTTCCGCCCTTACAGACGACTCCATCCCCGTTCCCAAGTTTGAAAAACTCGAGGAAGAGGGCAATGGGGAAATACCAATAACGTATGTCCCATTCCGCAATGCGCATATCCTTTGCATGGCGGTGTCATGGGCGGAGACTATTGGCGCTCGCCGCATTTATATCGGCGCTGTGGCGGGAGATTCCGCCGGTTATCCCGATTGCAGACCCGAATTTTATGAAGCGTTCAACAAACTTGTGGAGGTTGGCAGCAAGGCAGGACGGAGCCTAAAAGTCGCCGCCCCTCTCATCAAAATGTCGAAAAAAGAGATAGTTCAAAAAGGACGCGAACTCAACGCCCCGCTTCATCTGACATGGTCCTGTTATGAGCAATCGGAAAAAGCCTGCGGACGCTGCGACAGCTGCCTGCGGCGCTTGCGCGCCTTTCAGGAGGCGGGCGTTGTTGACCCGATTCCCTATGAAAATATTTAGCAGTTGTTATGCACTTTGTAATTGACAGCCATTAGTCAGTCTCACTACTTTCCTAAAAGCTTTGTTTCTGTATTACCAGAACATGTTCAATTATCTTTTTTTGTGAGGCAACGTTCAAATGATCCTGGTGTTGTTGAGCCTGGTTTTCACCGCTGCATGCGCCTTTTTGATTCTCGTTATCCTTTTGCAATCAGGCAAGGGGAGCGGACTTTCTGGGATGTTGGGGGGAGCCAACCCCCTCACCGATTCTCTGGGAGCCTCCGGTGCTGAAAAAACACTGACCAAATGGACAACCGTCAGCGCAATTTTGTTTTTTGTCCTTTCTCTGGCGCTGACCCTTTTAGGCGGAAGGATGTTGAAGCAGACCAAGTTGAGCGATCAATTGAAAGCTGCCGCCGCACCCGTCGCCACCCCTGCGGCAACGACGCCAGCCGCCGCGCCAGAAGCGGCAGAGGCAACACCCGCCGCAGAAGCCGTTGCTCCGGAGACAACCCCCGCAGCAGCCGCTGCTTCAGAGGCAACACCCGCAGAAGCCGCTGCACCGGCAGAATCCAAATAAGATAACCTTCTTTCCCCACGTTCACGCTTGACACCGCTTCCCTTTCGTCCATAGAAGAACAGAGTGTTTGTTAATGTTTTGGACGCGCATCGGGAGAGCAAATTGGATATTTCCATCATTATCCCTATCTATAATGAAGAGCAGAACATACGCCCTTTGACTGAATCAGTCTTAGAGGTGCTTTCTACACTGGGCAAATCATACGAAATCATCTTTGTTGATGATGGCAGCACAGACGGCTCGCTTCGAGAGATGAATGAAGCTGCAGATAAAATTCCTCTTATCAAGGTTGTCTCATTCAAACGTAATTTCGGGCAGACTGCCGCTATGGCTGCTGGTTTTGACTATTCCAGCGGGGAGATTATCATCCCTATGGATGGAGACCTCCAGAACGACCCTCATGATATACCGCGCCTCCTTGCTAAAATGGAGGAGGGGTATGATGTGGTTAGCGGCTGGCGGCGCCATCGCAAAGACCATACACTGGTGAGAAACTTCCCCTCTCATGTCGCAAACAAAATTATCTCCATAATTAGCCGCGTCCCGCTCCATGATTATGGATGCACATTAAAAGCCTATCGGCGGGATGTTATCGAAGACGTCCGACTTTACGGCGAGATGCATCGTTTCATTCCCATTTATGCCGTCTGGCATGGCGCCCGAGTCACAGAAATCGAAGTGACCCATCACCCCAGAAAATTCGGCAAATCCAAATACGGCATCGAACGGACAATGAAAGTCATTCTGGATTTGATAGTCATCAAATTCCTCGGACAATATGTGCAAAAGCCGATACACATCTTTGGTTTTCTCGGCATCCTGAGCATCATCGGCGGCTTCCTCGCCGGCATCTGGGCGCTTCTCCTTAAAATGATTTATGGCATCTCATTTATAAAAACGCCGCTGCCCCAATTGTGCGTTCTTTTATTTGTCCTGGGCTTCAACGCCATTTTGATGGGACTGCTTGCTGAAATCTGCATCCGCATCTATTATGAAACAGGCAACAAAAGAACCTACCTTGTGCGCGAGAATCGAAACGTCCAGTCGGAATCCCGAAAGTTGAAATGATGGTTTCCTCATGTGTGGAATAACCGGTTATCTGAATCTGAAAAAAGGGCAACTCCCGCAGCAGGACATCCTCCGGAGGATGAACGCATGTCTGATTCATCGAGGACCTGACGACGAAGGTTATTACTTTGGAAACCACGTTGCCTTGGCTCATCGTCTCCTTTCCATCATTGACCTCGTCAGCGGACGCCAGCCCATCTTCAACGAAGACGGCTCCATTGCCATCGTGTTCGACGGCGAAATCTATAATTTTGCCGAAATTCGAAAAGAACTCGAAACAACCGGACGCCACCGTTTTGCCACGAATTCCGATACGGAAACGATAGTCCATCTTTATGAAGAAGAGGGCGAACAATGCCTGCAAAAATTGAATGGTATGTTCGCCTTTGCGCTTTGGGATGAAAGGCGCGAACGGCTTTTTTGCGCGCGCGACCGCATGGGGCAAAAACCGTTTTATTATTCCGTGCAAGGCGATATTTTCATCTTCGGCTCGGAACTCAAAGCCCTTTTGGCTTATCCCGATGCACCCCGCAACTTATCGGTTTCCAGCCTGAGCCAATATCTTGCCTTCGAGTATATTCCCGCGCCGGCAACAATTTTTGAAGGCATTTTTAAGTTAGAGCCCGGACATTATTTCATCATTGATTTGAATGCGCCGATAGAAAACCGCCGAGTTATCAAACCCCAGCCATATTGGGATATTCGATTTGATAAAACCGATTGCACCTTTGAAGAAGCCAAACGCTCCTTTCTCGAAACATATCGGGAAGCCGTCCAGCGGCGCCTCATCAGCGACGTCCCGCTCGGAGTTTTCCTCAGCGGCGGCATTGATTCCAGCTCCGTTGTCGCCATGATGTCGCAGATGATGCCCTGCGAAAAGATAAAAACCTTTTGCATCTCCTTTCAGGAAAAAACATTTAACGAATCCCATTATGCGCGCCTTGTGGCTAAACATTTCGGCACAGACCATCGCGAAGAATTGCTGCCGCCGGAACGCCTCTTGCAAATACTTCCAAAGATTTGCTCCATTCTGGATGAGCCGATGGCTGACCCATCCATCATACCAACATACCTCCTTTCTGAGTTCACAAAAAAGCATGTGACCGTTGCCCTCGGCGGCGATGGGGGAGATGAATTATTCGCAGGATACGACCCCTTTCTCGCGCATCGTCCGGCTCAAATACTGGGCGTTCTGCCATCCCCGTTGATAACCCTGCTCCAAAAAACAGCCAACCTGCTTCCAGTGTCCACAAAGAACATAAGCTGTGATTTCATAATCAAACAGTTTTTTGCCGGTTTGAATTATGATTACGGCAAACGCCATTTTGCATGGCTCGGCTCTTTTATGCCCCGCCAACAAAACCAACTGCTTTCCAGTCAAATGCTGGATTCTTTTGATACGGAAAAAGCCTACGATATAATTGATAATAATCTCCGCCGGCTTGAAAAATATGACGACCTCGACGGCATCATTTATCTCTACTGCAAACTTTATCTTCAAGATGACATCCTTGTGAAAGTGGATAGGGCGAGCATGGCGTGCAGCCTTGAGGCGCGCGCCCCTTTTATGGATTTTAACGTCGTCAACCTCCTATGCGGCTTTCCCAACCGTTGGAAACTCCGCGGGTTCACCGCCAAATATCTTTTTAAAAAGGCGATGGAAGGCATTCTTCCTCGTGAAATAATTAACAGACGTAAAAAGGGATTTGGCATTCCCATCGCCGAATGGTTAAAGGGTCCGCTGAAAGAATCGCTTTGCGCTCTTCTTGAACCTGCCCGGATTCAAAAGCAGGGATTGTTCAATGCGGATTACATCTCCCAGATTATGAATCAACATTTTGCAGGGAAAAAAGATAACCGCAAACTCCTCTGGACGCTTTTCATTTTTCAGAATTGGTGGAACCTTTTCATGTCCGATTTCAAAAGGTAAGGTCAAATTGATGGTTAGACAATCAAAACACAAAAAAGCCGCCGCGAGTTCTCCGAATCCCTATAAGCCAGCCAAAACATCGCATCGCCCTGACGCATCTTACGAAAACGGGCTTCAAGACCGTTGGCATGATTTGCCCTCATGGCGTTCATTCGAGCCAATCCCCGCCGGTCTTTGGATTATGGTCGGCTTAGCGTTTCTATTGCGGCTTGTTTGGTTGAGCGCGGAGAGTCTATGGCTTGATGAGGTGTATGTTTATTTTGACTGTAAAAGACCGATTTGGCGAATCCTCAATACAATGCACCCTTTGCATTTTATTGTTGGAAAGGCTTTTCTTTCAATTCACGATTCATCGGAAATGCTGCGGCTGCCTTGCGTCCTCTGGGGCTCGCTATCCATCCCCGTTCTATTCATGATGATTCGCCGCGCATTTGGCAAGCAGGCGGCATGGATAGGGGCGGCATTCATGGCTTTCTCTTCATATCACTTTAACTACTCCCTTGACGCCAATTATTATGCTGCGGTAATTTTCTTTTCCACCGCAGGGCTCTTATTTTTCGCAAGATATATTTCAGATGCCAATCCGCTTGATATGATATTATCCGTGCTCTGTTTCTTGTTGGGTCTTGCTTTTCATCCTTTTGCGGGCATTCTTGTCGGACCTGCAGTAATCGTTATGATAGCAAGGGGAATATCTTCTTCGAGGCATCGGCGCGCCTTATGGATTGTGAACTGGTTTCGGCAGGGGCGGCAAGCGATGGGAATCTTTTATCTTCTTGTCCTGATTGCCCTTGGCGTCCTAATCATTACAAAAGCCATGCCGCGCATACGGAGCATGACTAATATTCTGCAGCAACGCATCGAACTCGGGGCGACTTTCAGCAATATAAAATTCGGACATGAGTTTTTTTTCGATTATTTTCGACGCAACCTCGCATCTTTTTCATACCCTTTATCCTCCTTTGAGGCTTCACTTTCATGGGGCGCTTTTCTCATCCTCTGCATCGGTCTATTTGCTGGTTTGAAACATAAACCGTGGATTAGCATATTAGGCATAATATCAATCATTGGAAGTTTCGTGCTGATTTTCAATTTAAAAGCCGACCGCTATTTTCACATGCGATACTTAAGCGCCCTGTTTCCGCTTTATGCTTTATTTATCGCAGCAGGAGCCGTTTACCTGTCCCGATGGGCGGGGCTGTTTTCTGCTGACGAGCCTTCAGGAGAGGCGGTTGTCAAAGTTGCCTATCGCGAAAAATCCGCCCCTCTTATTCTTTGGGGCGTGTTTGTTGTTTATATAACCGGTGTTATACTCGCCTTTATTTTGAAATGGGAAAACAGAAGCCCTGTTTCAGCTTACATCGGGTGGAGTCTCAATGCATCTATCTTTCTCGGTCTTGCGCTTGTTGGGCGCCTTCATAGGACAAACACAAGCCGCGGCGTCTGGCGCAGCCGTGCCGCATACTTAATTTTTGCGCCAATTCTAATCGCTAACATTTTTTCCATCATGGGAAGAATGATTAACCCGCATCCCAATTTTAAACGCGTTGTCAAAATCTGGAAGGAAAAAGCCAAGCCGGAAGATCCAATCATCTTCCAAAGCTTTGGAGAATGGGAGCCTTTGCGCTATTACCTCCCCAAAGCGGGTCTTTCTATGCGAAACACCATACGCCTCAATGACACAAGAGGGGAAACCGGTGTGCGGCTGGCTCAACTTCGAGGACTTGCTCGCAATTTGTCATCCGGTTGGCTGCCCCGTTCTTGGGATATTGATTACACCAAAGAGATATTGGATTGGGCTTACAAACATTTGAATTTTGTTGAATTCGCTCCTTCGGCTTTTGATAAAGATTGCGACATACATCTTTTTCGTGTGAACATCAAAGACTCTTATCTCAATTTCCCTTATGGACTTCGGCTTCAATACAACGAAAAAGATAATCAGAGTGTTTTGAATAACGGAAGCATTCTTTTTGAACGTTTGGTTGATGTGGATGGCGCATCAACATACACAGTCAGCATTGAATCTGCGCAAAGCCAAACATCCGATTCCTTATTCGATGATGTAGAAATCTACGTGGATGGACGCTCCTGCGGTTCTCTTCGCGATTTTATTGCGAACGGCGGCATTTATCTGACAAGCGGCAAACACAACCTCGGCGCAGTATTCAAACACCCCGCGCCTTATCCCTCTTTGCTTTGGAATATCCTCGACCTACCCAAGCCGATTCCTTTCTCCGCGCGCAATCTCACTATCCCATTTCATTCCTTTGTGGAGGAAAAAGAATATCAAGGCAAACCCGCGCTTGTTTTGACAAGAAAGGTCGGAGTGGAATATTGGTTCGATTTCCCCCATGCCGGCTTTTATGAGCTGACCATCCAAGCAGTGCATGATAAAGGCGCTTATGATAAGCCTCATCCTGTCTGGCTTGATATCGCCTGTGACAATCAATTTCAGGGGATTCTTCCCTTTGAAAAAGGCGATAATACATGGGATGTTCGCACCATGCCCATCAGCGTCCCATCTTCCGGCGTGCATTCCATTGCCGTTAATCTTGTCAGCGGGGCATTGGCAAAATATAATCTTCAACCGGATGAAGAAATTACTGCCATCCTCGGCAATTTATCGTTGAGGCGCATATCAGAAGGAGAAGCGCTAAATGACCAACGCCTTTCAGTCGGGCTTTATGGCGCGCGCGCCCCAAAAACAATTCCAATAGACATCATAGAAAAAGACAACAAAGAAAAAATTTTACCGGGATGGGGTATCAACGGGAATCTTTCAAATTTAAGATTAGAAGATAAACGGTCTATTGGAATTATTCAAAAACCTTCTGCGGAAGTTGAAATCCCTCATGATTCAAATGGTATCATTTTGGTTGCGCCGTTGAGACCGATTCCTCAAAACGCCAATTTGGTATTGGCTGAGTCCATGATTGAAACCTTTGACTTAATAAACCATTCAGCAACGCTTGGAATTGCTTTTTTTGGAGAAGACCCATCGCAGGGCATACTGCCGGGCTCGCCTGTTATTGGCGCGCAGGAAGGCATCCTGCGGCACGCAGGACCGTCGCGTTTTTCCGTTGCATCACAACCGCCCAAAGGCGCGCGAATATGGGCGCCCATAATAAATATATATTCGAACGGAACGCGCCCCGCTGCCGAACCAGGATATGTTCGCTTTGGCGATGTTTGCGTCGGAGAATACGATTAACCCAAATCAGACAGGTTTTATTTCCGCCGCGTGCCCAATAGCGCCTATTGCGCCGTTATTTTATTTTTGGATTATGGGAACTCGGCGCGTGGCGCAACCAGTTTGGGAGCATTGTTGTATGCGTCTAATTTAAAATAAGGTTCTATTTTTAAGGGCGGCATTCTCTTAAATCAGGAAAAGACGCATAAAATCAACCGTTGCGGCGGGGCGCATGGGCAATCCTATGTATATCAAGCCCCACAGAGCCGCAATTGTAAAAATATTTTCACCGCTGTTAATAATTGCCTTGACAATTGAAGGCATCATTACATACAAGATTATTCGTTGTTGTTCGGAAAACTATGATAGTTATCTTTCTTTGTGATTCGTATTGTGAATGGGGATTTAAGGGGCGTTGCCCTTTAAATAATATAACGAAAGGAAGGAGAATTCTCTATGACAAAAGCCGAAATGATTGAAGCCCTGGTTAAAGAAACCGATATCCAGAGCAAAGCCAAAGCCCAAGAAATTTTTGATGCCGTCTTTGCCATCATTGGCAAAGCCATCAAAAAAGACAAAAAATGCCTCGTTCCCGGATTTGGCAGTTTTGCCGTTGCCAAGCGCAAAGCCCGCAAAGGACGCAACCCCAAGACCGGCGAGGAAATTAGCATCCCCGCGTCCAAGACGGTGCGTTTTAAGCCGGCGGAAAAACTCAAAGAGTTGATCTGATTTTTACAGTTCGCCGTTCCTTCAGGGGAGCTTTAAATTTCCGCATCATCCAAAAATGAGCGGAAAGAAAAAGGCGGGTCGGATTGCGAACCCGCCTTTTTTATTGTGTGTTGTTTACAATAATGATGACATGATTTGCGTCATCTCTTTATGGATGAAATTGTTTGTGGCAAGAAGCTGTTTTTTATCAATCGAAAAATGCCCTCCGGTGAAATCGCTGACGCGACCCCCAGCCTCCTCGACAATCAACCAGCCCGCAGCCGTGTCCCATGGTTTTAAATTCTCCTCCCAATAACCCTCAATTCGTCCGCAGGCTACCGCGCACATATCCAACGCCGCCGCCCCCACGCGCCTAACCCCATGGCAGCGCATCATAAACGTCTTGAAAAAATTTAGATAATAATCCGCCCGTTCCCGCCTATCATAAGCAAAGCCTGTTGTTAAAAGGCTCGTATTCAGTTCTTTAATCTGCGACACGCGAATCTGCCGCTCATTCAAAAATGCGCCTTCGTCGCGTCCGGCGGAAAATAATTCCTTGTAATAAGGATTATACACAGCGCCCAGAATCATTTTGTCCGCCTGTTCGACGCCGATTGAAACGCAAAATGCGGGGAATGAATGCGCAAAGTTTGTCGTGCCGTCCAGCGGGTCTATCACCCAGCGCACATCCGAAGAACCGGACGCATTCATACCTGATTCCTCCGCAAGAATCCGATGCTCGGGAAAATTTTGGCGAATGGCGCCGATGATTGTTTTTTCGGAATGATGGTCTGCTTCAGTAACAAGGTCAATCTCGCCGGTTTTGGTTTGAATATGTTCCAGCTT
This sequence comes from candidate division BRC1 bacterium ADurb.Bin183, assembly GCA_002070185.1. Classification (GTDB taxonomy): domain Bacteria; phylum Sumerlaeota; class Sumerlaeia; order MWCT01; family MWCT01; genus MWCT01. The sequence goes on along the minus strand of MWCT01000012.1, from coordinate 53,292 downwards.
GCCGTAATAGCTCATAAGCACATCGCCCGCTTGGCGGATAGCATCGAGAAGGACTTTTCTTAAATCGTTCATATGATTTTACTTTTCTAAAAGGTCTTTGATTTTTTCCAAACGCATGCTTCTGCGAAACTCCCCAAAATAAAGATTGCGCCCGCCGGACTCGACCTCGCCGCGCTGGAAATCCACCGTTTCAGAGCGAAAATCAAACTTCGCAGGTTTGAGCGGAGCATTATTTTGCGCATTCGCCTCCAACCGCCAAGGGTCAAGATTCCCATAATAAAAATCCTTCAGGAATAAACGCTCTTTTTCCGGCAGCGTGGATTCGTGCATCGCCCAGACGCCCATATACGGATCCGCAAAAAGCCACCCATAAGGCTTGATATAAATCGCCGCCCAATCGTGCATTCCCCATCCATCGCCGGACATGCATTCCCACCCGGAACGCCATGCCGCCGGAACGCCCACGCTTCGGCACATCGTTATCAATAACAAGCCCAGCTGCCCGCAATCGCCATAACGATGTTCATAAACATACATCGGAATATTCAGCAGCGTGGAATATTCCCGAGAATAACTGTAAACAATATTTTCGCAAATCCAGTTATATATTAATTTCCCTTTGATGTATGGATTTTTCTCATCGCCGACTATCTTCTTTGCCAGCGCCTTGATTTCCGGCGTGAAAATAATATGAGGCTCTTCCTCGGAAATATGCTGAATGTAAACAGGATCTGATAAATCCTCTTTCACTTTAGCGGGATCCACCTCTTGATAAAAACCATAAGAGGTAAATTCATACTGCACGCTGAATGATGTTTGTTTGTCATCGCTGACATCCGCCTCAAAATAAACAGAGCGAATATTGCTTTGCGGAGCGTCTATCGCTTTTGGCTCAGGGGTGGCGCTGATAAGAGTGATATCCTTCTGACAATCCGTTTCCCGCGGATAAGGCAGCCAAACGCGTATCGTCTCTCCCGCCATGACAAATTCCTTTTTGGGGGTGAGCGTTTGCTTTGCCCCCAAACGGAAAGGAGCCACATAAGGCGAATTGCCTTTCTTTGCCTCATCCTTCATACGAAGCGCCATAGCAAGAATGCGTTCCCCAAAACTGTCCTTTTCTGAATAATCCTTAAAACGTTTGCGAATCTCAGGATATCTTTTGGCAAGATTGGAAACCGACGAGGAAAAAAATCTCTTCTGCCCGTCAATCATCATCACATCAAACTTGCCTTCTGCTTCCCATTGACGAACCTCATCTTTTGTGCAATTCTTTATCTTCCTGATGCACTCGGAGGTCAATTCATCCTCTGAAGTATCATAATCAAGCCGAATGCGGCGGATACGTTCCATTTCCCATCTAATGGCAAATTTATCCGCGTTCATGTCGGTTATTAACGCATCGGTGAGAACCTTCTCAGCCATCTTTATATCGCCAGTGCGCAAAAGCTCGCGGGCATGTTGAACAGGTTCGGCAGTATTTTCAGAAACAGAAACAGTTGGAAATACCGCCAAAAGAGCAAAGATTGCAACGACCATTGAAAAAAGATGTTTCATGGAATAACCTCCCCAAAATTTTGAAAAGACTCTGCTCTTTTAATGCAGCAATTGTAAAGCTCAAATAAAAAAGCCGCCGCAGCGGGTGAGATGTGGATGAGGTTAGGGGGAGAGGAATGGCTTCTCTTTACTCTCGAAATCCTGTCTCGCTAAATCTAATATACCACTCAAACAGGACTGTCACACAAAAAAAGGTGAATTATTTAATAATATTTAAATACTTTTTTAATACACCAACCAACCCTCCACCTTCAAAATAATGAAAAAATATATGTGTTCGTTGAGAGTTGAAAAGTGGGAAATGGCGGGGGAAAGCTGAGCATGGCATGCCGCACGCTCCGGCAGCGTGAATAAAAGCCCTGCAATTGAATAGATGCGACCACAAACCCAGACGACCTGTCAACCATTCCGCCCTCTGCTTTGTTTGGCTCTTATTCACCAATAAAACAGGGTCACCGGCGGACACTATTATTTTTAACAAATTGCAACAATTTTGAAAAATCAGGGGGGAATTATTATTTTCTTATAAATCTATTGATAATAAATGGTTGAAATCCATTTTGAAGGAATGCAATGAAATTGCTAAATAGCTGGTTTCGATTGTGAAAACCTCAAAAGAGAAAACCCATGTTTTATAACTCCACTTATCAAAGGTAGGTTGCACGAACTTTTAAAATGGAAGAATAGACTTGTATGAGCAGATCTTTTCTGACTCATCAGATATAGATATAAAGGAGTAATTATGGAAAAGAAAACACTCAATGACTTATTTTCAAAAAACCTATTTCAAGTCCCAGATTACCAACGAGGATATGCATGGGATAAAAAACAATGGAATGATTTCATTCAAGATATTGATGCACTGGTGAATGAAGAGGTAAAAAATCACTATGCCGGAACGGTGGTGGTCTACCAAGAAAAAAGCAAGCCCGCCAAGATTTACGGAATTGACAGGCTTGAAACAGTTGATATTGTGGATGGTCAACAAAGGCTCGTCACCTCTTGTCTTTATCTATCTATCATTATTCGCAAATTGATTGAAAAAGGTGAAACCGCCTATGAAGCGAAAAAATCTCTCTTTTTGTTTTCGGAAACCACTTGCAAGTTGACACTCAATAATAACGCCAATAACTATTTTTATAATCTACTTAACACAGGACAATCTAATACAACACCTGATACGACGCATGAAAAACGTCTCCAATCAGCTTACAATTATTTTAAAAGTCATATAGAGGAAAAATTGGCAGACGATACTGAAGGCGGTGTTGGCTATCTCCGGGCCCTATACCTTGCAATGACCTCCAAATTGGTTTTTACCTTTTACACAATCGAGGAGGAATGCGAAATTGGCATGACTTTTGAGTTGATGAACTCAAGAGGAAAAGGACTTTCAGTTTTAGAGCTATTAAAAAATTATTTAATGTATTGGGTTTCGCGAAATGAAAGCGATGAGGTAGAACGCGCTTCATTAACCACTATAATCAATAATAACTGGAAAGACGTATATAACAATCTTGGAACATGCGTTGGCAACGAAGATCAATGCCTAAGGACTGCCTGGACATTATTTTGTACCCATTCACCCAGGAACTGGATTGGTTACAATGGATTTAAGAATGATGATTGTATTCCACTGAAAAACTTTAACATTAAGTCCAAAGAAGACACAAAAAAATTCATAAAAGATTTTTCGAATAACCTTGGAGCCATTTCAAAGCACTATGCTATTATAACCAGTCCAACATCCTCCAACACTATATCTGGCGATGAATTGATTTGGCTAACCAAAATTCACAACACCGGCAACATTGCAAATTTTCTGCCACTCCTTGTTGCCGCCCGGAAACATCGAGAATCCGATAAAATTATTGAAGAGAATTACATCTCACTTCTAAAAGCACTCGAGATTTATGCGTACCGGGTATTTCTGTATCGCGGCCGACGAAGCGATTCAGGGAAATCCAGTTTCTATCGCTGGGGCAATGAAGTTCTCGAAAAACCTCAATCACTACCCGGTATTACTGAGTCAATACACGAACTGACGCGGTATTACGCCAGCGAAGATTCTTTTCAGAGTTCGAACGCTCAGCCCAGCGACTGGTATGGAAGCCGTAATCGCCTGAAATATACGCTGTATGAGTATGAACTTCATTTATTGGCGACAGAAGGGCAAGGGAAACAACCACGCCTGGATTGGAAGGATTTGAAGGATTCCACCATCGAACACATACTCCCACAGAATCTCATGGAGGGTTCTCACTGGAAAGAAGTATGGAAAAACCCAGAGGACATCAAGGAATGTCTGCATGACATTGGTAACCTTGTACTCACAAAGGATAATTCCAAATATTCGAACTTCGAGTTCGAACGTAAGAAAGGGCAGCCGGGACAGAGTCCCAGTTACATCAACTCCGATATTCGGCAGGAGCGTAAAATTTCCCAATATGATGATTGGACAAGGATAGAGTTCGATAAACGCAGAAATGAAATAATTCAATGGATAAATCAGCGGTGGAAGACAAAAGAAAGCCCAAATGTAGAAGATTTGATTATAACCGATGAAGATGATGTTGATGGAATTGAGACTCAAGTGGAAAGAATAGAGTCATGAATGGATCCTTGATCCTTCAAAATAGTGAAAAAATATATGTGTCCGTTGAGAGATGAAAAGGGGGAGATGGCGGGGGAAAGCTGGGAATGGCGTGCCACACGCGCCGGCTGCGCGTATAAAAGCCCCGCAATTGAATAAATACGATCACAAACCCAGACGACCTGTCAACCGCTCCGCCAGCACCAAATCGCTAAAATGCCGTCGCGTTTGCATCCTCAAAATATATCTTGATTGCCCATCCTCTGCTTTGTTTGGCTCTTATTCATCATCGGAAACCCATTCTTTAACTGGTTTGTTTATTTAACTCCTTTATAAAACAGGGCCTCCGGCGGGCACTATTATTTTTAACAAATTGCAACTATTTTGAAGAATCAGGCGGAAGGTGATTAAAGGGGGAGCAGTGCTGAAAAAAAACGAACTCGCGCCTAATCACTTTATCGCAGAAGGGGTTCTGGTTTTTGTCACAATCCTTTGGAGCACAACGTTTATACTCGTTCAACGGGCAATCACCCCGCAATATTGGAAAGGCGCGTCATTTACGCCCAATTCCCTCATAACATACCGATTTACCATCAGCGCCATAGCGTTGTTCCTTTGGAAGCCCAAAATCATTCAACAGATTAAAAAGATCGAATTGCGCGCTGGCATCTTGCTGGGCGCTTTGCTTTACGTCGCTTTTCTGACTCAGACGATAGGTCTGCAATACACAACCACAACCAAAAGCGGATTTATCACTGCGCTCTCCATTATATTCATTCCCTTTCTATCCATCGCCATCGAAAAGAAAATCCCCCCTTTGGGCTCGATTGTGGGGACGTTTCTTGCCCTGACAGGGCTATATCTGCTTTTGAATCCCTTTGCGGAACAAAGCGCCATCAACCGCGGCGATATCATGACCCTGATTTGCGCCGTTACGTGGGGTTTTTATATCGTGCTGCTTTCTTACTACACAACCAGAGGCATCCAGATACTCCCCTTTGTTTTCGTCCAGTTTGTCGCCATGGCGGTTCTGTGCTGGATATATTTTGCTGCAGCAGGGGAGAGGATTATTCTTCCCGAATTCCAATTAGCGGCGATTGTAATATTTTTAGGATTATTTTGCACCCTTTTGACAACACTCTTGCAAAACCAATATCAGAAATTTACAACCTCGACAAGGGCGGCGTTGATATACAGCGCCGAGCCGCTTCTTGTGGCGATTCTTGGATACCTCATCCTGAACGAACAAATGACCATCCCGCAGATTTTGGGTGGCATACTCATTGTTGCGGGCGTCATCTGTTCGGAATTATTTTAGAATTCCTCGCCCTCAAATCAAACTTTTTTTAGGGCTGGCAAATCATCAAAAATCTTTGCATTTTTCCAATTGACTTTGAGGCTTTGCTAAAAGAGATAAATCTCATAATTTTATATGAAGAAAGGGATAAGGATATGGATTACGGTTTTAATGAAGTTCAGCAGGACATCCGCGATTTGGCGCGGGAGATTGCCATCGAAAAAGTTAAACCTGAGCGCGCAAGGCTGGATGAGGAGGAAGTATATCCTTATGAAATTATGAAAATTCTCGCCCAGTCCAATATGATGGGCATTTATATCGAAGAAAAATATGGCGGACTCGGCGGCGGATGCATGGAACTTTCCATCGCAACGGAGGAACTCAGCAAAATCTGCGGCGGCGTGGCAGTCTGCTTTGCCGCCAACGCCCTCGGTTCCTATCCAATCATTTTACATGGAACGGAAGACCAAAAAAATAAATACCTGCCAAAGGTTGCCTCCGGCGAATACCTTGCCGCCTTCGCCTTGACAGAGCCTAATGTTGGGAGCGACGCCGGTTCTATTGAAACAACCGCCCGCGAGGAGGGCGATTATTACATCCTGAACGGGACAAAGCAGTGGATTACAAACGGCGGCGCGGCTGACATATTGACTGTTTTCGCCGCCACTGAACCGGGCAAAGGCGCGCGCGGCATCTCGGTTTTTATCGTGGAGAAAGATTTCCCCGGCTTCATCGTCGGCTCAAAGGAAAAGAAACTCGGCATTCGTTGCTCCGATACGCGCGAACTTCGTTTTGAAAACTGCCGCGTCCCTAAGGAAAATATGCTCGGCAAAAAAAATCGCGGATTCCGCATCGCCATGAACACCTTTGACAAATCCCGTCCCGGCATCGGCGCCCAAGCAGTTGGCATCGCCGCTGGCGCCCTTGAAGAAGCCATCGAGTTCGCGCGCACCCGCATCCAGTTCGGGCAGCCCGTCTCAAGTTTTCAAGCAATTCAGCACATGATGGCGGATTGCGCCATGCAGATTGAAGCTGCGCGTCTCCTCGTTTATCAAGCGGCGCGGATGGTGGATGCCAATGACCCCGAGGCATCCAAAATTTCAGCCATGGCAAAATGTTACGCATCCGACGTTGCCATGAAAGCGACAATTGACTGCATTCAGATTTGCGGAGGAAATGGATATATGCGCGAATTCCCCGTTGAAAAATATATGCGCGACGCCAAAATTACCCAAATCTACGAAGGGACAAACCAGATCCAGCGCACCATCATCGGGCTGGAGCTCATCAAAGAAGCCGCACAGAAGAAGAAATAATTAATTACAAAATTGATTTTTATTTTTCGCCCGAAAGTGCTTTGAGCAGTTTTGCCACGCGGAGGTTGTGCTGGGCGTGGACATTGTATGGATTGACCTTCAGCGCCTTTTCATACGAATCAACGGCTAAATCCACAAACCCTTTTTGGAAATAAAGAAGCCCAAGATTGTATTGCAATTTGTCGTTATAGGGATTCATTTTAATCAACTCGAGGTAATCTTCGATTTGAAGATCCTTGCTCTTTTTACGCGCGAGGATTTCTCCCGAAACGATATTTTCCATTGCTTCGGCGGGCTTGACTTTGTGCTGAGTCAGCGATTTATACGCATGCCGAACGCGATCGAACTCGCGCTGGGCGACAATGCGCAACTTTTCTCCAAGATTATGCACACGGTCGGGATGGTATTCCTTCGCTTTCTGACGGTAAGCATGCTCGATTTCTTCCAGTGATGCCTCTTTGGAAACTTCAAGGATTTTATAGCAATCATCTTCTGTAAAAAGATCGTCGTGAGATTCCTCCGTTTTCATTTTAGGCTTGGATGGCGTAGAAGATGCCCCAGCGGTATGCGCGCCGCGGATGATGGCGCGCCCATAATTTTTTGTGGATTTGATTTGCTCGGGCGTTAATTCAACATTGGTCAAATCCGCCTCCTCCACATTAGCGCCGGCAAGGATTGTATTGGTCATGTTAGCAAATTTTAAATTGGCGCCGCGGAGGTCTGCCCCCGAAAGATTGCCGCCGGCAAAGCTGGAGCCGACCATCCATGCCCCATTCAATTTGGCGTGCGTCAAATCGGCAAAGTCGAAATTGGTATCAACCGCGTTTACCCCGCGCAAATCCGCCACTTTGAGATTGGCGCTTGTCAAAAACGCATTTGCCAGATTGGAACGTTGCAGATTGGCATAACTCAGATTGACGCGGGAAAGGTCGGCGCCGGCAAGGTCGGCATTGAAAAGATTTGCCGCCGCCATTTCAATATCTGTAAAGTTGAATTCCTTCAAATCTTTGTTGCTCAAATCTATCTTGTTCAGGTCAATTATTTTATTTTCTGAACGAAAACGGTTCCATTGGGCGACTCGCTCCGCATCAGAGAGGATGCCTAATATAAATTTTTCAACGCGTGGGTCAACCATAAAGAAATCCCTCTTAATGGGTTATTCAACAAAATAAATTACCGAAAGCAATGATGCCGCGCCGAAGTAAAATCAAGAATAAATTTCATGACGGTGAAAATGAAAATTGACTTAGGAAAAAGGGACGTAATATATACCAACTAAGAAATGGACATGTTATCAGGCTAACATATTTTATTGTCCGCTTAACGGTGCCGAATTTTGAAGATACTCTACCTGCTCAACGCCTATAAAGATGACGGTCCGGGATTGCTAATTAACCGGATCGCCGCGCACCTTGCTTCTCATGAAGATGCGCGGGTTTATTGCGCCGCCTTGTCCAGAGACGGCGTCCTTAGGGAAAGTTTTATCAACAAGGGAATCCCGACTTATTTTATTGGGATGAAAGGCTTTTGGGACTATCCGAAATATTTAGCCCTGAAAAAACTCTTGCGCCATGAACCATTTGATGTCCTTCACACAAACCTTGTGCGGGCGGATATCGTCGGGCGTCTGGCGGCAAAAGAGGCGTCTATCCCCGTTGTTGTATCCACAGAACATGGCATCCATGCTTGGGCGCACTGGGGGAAAGCCGTAAGAGCCCTTGTGAAAAAATGCTATATTCGCACCTCCCATCATGCAAAGGCAATCATCGCCGTGAGCGATTATGTGAAATCATGCCTTCTGGCTGAAGGACTTCCCGAACAAAAAGTTGTGCGTATTCATAACGGCGTGGATACAAACGTATATTTCCCCATGACCCGATATGAAAAAGAAAATTATCGAAACTATATCTGCGATATGCACGTCACAAACATGATCGGTTTTGTGGGCAATCTAATTGAAATGAAAGGTATTCAATATTTTATCAACGCCCTTCCCAAAGTATTTATTCATTTCCCTGAATTGCTTGCCATCATAGTCGGAGAAGGCGCATTGCGCAAAAAAATGGAAGAGGAAGTTGAAAAACTCGGACTCCATAAACGCGTCAAATTTCTGGGGCATGTCGCGGGTTTGACGTCTCGACTTATCGCATCTTTGGATATACTGGTTCAGCCAAGCCTGACGGAATCTTTCGGACTGACCGCGGCGGAGGCGCTTTCTTGCGAGGTGCCTGTTGTCGCCGCAAACAGCGGAGGATTGCCGGAAATAGTTGAAGATGGCGTTTGCGGTTTTATTGTCCCGCCTCGGGATTCGGACGCGCTATCGGATAAAATCTGCCATCTCCTCGATAACCCAGAAAAACGGAAAGCATTCGGAACGGCGGGGCGTCAGCGGGTTCTTTCAAAATTCAATATCGCCAACACGGCGGAACAGTATTTAGCCCTTTATCAAAACCTCCTCACATCAAAATAATCGCCCCCTTCATCTTTCAAAGGTCCCAACAAATTGCTTGGGAAGGTTTGTTTAATCTTTTAAATTCATAAACCCTGCCGTTAACCGGTTTTGGACTTGACACAGTGGCGTAAATCCCAAGATTATTATTGGCAATCACACAGCGGGCGTCAAAAAACGTTGACGATAATATTGCCCCCAATTGTGATTGTTGATAAAATCGCGGTTTAGATATTTTTTGTTTTTCGCAGGCGATCCCAAAAATTATGCGGCGCCAAATCCGTCAAACAAATTTTTTCCACATATAATGGAATACTTGTAAAAACGGGCTGATGGCGGTATTGGAATCATCCCCGTGTTCAAAATGAAAAAAGAATGAAGAGAACAAATTCCAGCGGATATTTGACACATGTGCAAATTCAAAAAAACGCCATCGCAAAAAAACTCGATTATTGTTTATAGCGGCATGAGCGAAAAGAGAAGGGCTGATGTCTAATAAACTTTTATTGGAAATAATCTCAGTATGCGGCTATTTGATAACCCTGGGATTGGTATTGACTGCGCTGAAAAGAAAAAGGGAGCCGGTATCAGCCCTTGCATGGAGTCTTGCTATTATTTTTCTGCCGTTTATCGGCGCGATCGCATTTATTTTATTTGGCAACAATCACATTCATCGTCCTTTGAAACGCAAAAAACGCCAACGGCGGAGATTCCACACATTATGCCCCACTTTGTCCAAAAGCGCCGCCACATATCCCGCCGGCGCGCTTTCTGAATATTGGTCTCCGCTCCGAGAGTTAATGACAAAGCTCACGAATATTCCCGCTACATCCGGCAACGAAGTTTCTTTATATTATGAGGGAAACAGCGCTTACGGCGCGATGTATCAGGCAATTGATTCAGCAAAAAAATATATTTATCTTCAATCATACATATTCCAAAATGATCACGTTGGCAAACAATTCATTGAACGCATGGCGGCAAAAGCAAAACAAGGCGTAAAGGTTCGGCTGCTCTATGATGCCATCGGTTCGCACAAACTTCGCAAATCAACCCTTGAACCGCTGATTCAGGCAGGCGGAAGAGCCGCGCCTTTCCTGCCGATAAACATCCTTCGCCGCCGCATTCAGGTCAATTTGCGAAACCACCGCAAAATCCTTGTTGTGGACGGCAAAACCGGTTTTATTGGCGGGATGAACATCGGAAAAGAGTATCTGGGTGAAGATCCTAATTTGGGATACTGGAGGGATACCCATCTCAAAATTTTGGGACCAACCGTCGGCAATCTCGCTTATGTGTTTGCCGAAGACTGGAACTTTGCCTCTCATGAGCAGATTGAGCCGGATGAGGAGTCTTTCCCCGATGCAACGGCATCTCAGGGCTATGCCTTGCAGATAATTTCCGGCGGACCGGATCAGGATGTTAACGCCATCCGAGAATGGTATTACACCGTTGCGGCGCGAGCAAGGCAGCGGCTTTGGATTTCCACGCCATATTTTATCCCTGATGAAACTATGATAGACGGACTTCGCATGGCTGCCAATATGGGAGTGGATGTTCGGCTTCTCACGCAAGGGCAGCCGCCGGATCAATGGCTTCCTTATCTGGCTGCGCGTTACTACTGGGAAGAAATGCTCGCCGCCGGCGTCCGAATCTGGCGATATGGAAAGGGGATGTTCCACGCCAAAGTCATTCTGGCAGATGGCTTGCTCGCCTCTGTGGGAACGGCAAACTTTAACATCCGCAGCCTTCATCTTGATTTCGAGGTTAATTGTTTGATTTATTCCCCGGTTCTTATCGCCGAACTTGAGAACAGATTTTTGCAGGATTTGGCTGATTCAGAAGAGGTCAATGGAGCGATATTTAAAAAACGCCCCGGATGGATTCATGCGGCGGAAAACGCCTGTAGGTTGTTTTCACCGATATTGTAATGGTTCAACCGAAACTCAATAAATATTTGATGCCTGTCCTTGCTGGACTTGCCGCCTGTTATGCCTTATCCACATATCAGGTTTATATGGATGATTTTTATATCACGCTTCGTTATGCCGCTAATCTGGCTGCTGGAAAAGGTTTTGTTTTCAATGAAGGGGAAAAAGTTTTGGGAACGACCACGCCTTTGCTCGCCATTCTCTCAGCGGCATGTATCAAAATAGGAATTTCACCTGTCTGGTCATTGCGCTTGATAAATGCGCTTGCGCTATTTGGCGCGGCGATTTTTTGCTTTTTGTATTTCAAGCAGAAAGGAAATGAATTAATTGGCTATGCGGCTGGTCTGGCGCTTTTCGTTTTTCTTCCGTTGAAGCAACTCTGGGGCAATGAGGTGCCTCTTTGTTTTTTTTGTATCATGGCATCATTGTATTTTTACGAAAAGGAAAAATGGACGGCTTCGGCAATTTTCCAATGTTTCTATGCCCTGACCCGGATGGAGGGGATGCTTTTTTATTTGCTCTTAACCGGATATCTTTTCTTGCGCAAGAAAAGGATAATGTATGGCGCGTTGATTCCGGGATTGCTGATTCTTGCACCATGGTTCATTTTCAGCAAATCATATTTCGGGGATTTCTTCCCCAATACGCTTTATGCCAAAGCAAGGCAAGGCATACGCCCCGACCGATGGATTTCTTTTGCCCGAGGGTTTTTCAGCACCTTAAAGGAGTTTTTCCTAAACAAAAACAGCATTACGACTTCGTTTTTTGCTCTGGGCGGTTTGATTTTTTTCCCTTACAAAAAATATTGGATGCCTCTTGTGTGGTGTGTCATTCATCAAGGCGCCTACTGGTATTTAGGCGTCCCCGGAAGTTATCGCTGGTATTATTATACCTTATGGTTGCTTTACCCTTTTATGATGGGAGCAGGGATATACGGTATCGCTCGTTTTCTGCGCGGATATTTATTGAAACCAATTCCCGAAAAAGTCTTATACTCGCTATTTCTTGCATTGCTTTTATGGAGGCTTTGGGCATTGCCTGATATGAACATATTCAATCAAGAGCGATACAATCAATCAATCATGGCGATTAATCAAATCAGGCAAAAAGTCCCGAAAGGAAACAAGATCCTCGCCGATGAAATCGGTATTTTTGGATATTATTTGCCCGAATATTTATTTCTCGACCCGGCAGGGTTGATACACAGGAATATGCCTAAAGAGGCTTTTTACCGGTATGATTATCTTGCAGCCATGTATCGCCCCATGATTATTATTAACAGCCATTATATGAAGGGAGACGAAACATTGGAAAAATTAAACGAGCCGATTTCCTTCAAAAGTGTGGGAGAAGGTGCCAGCCTGTATGAGGTTATGTTTCTTGTTCCAGGCAAAGACGTGACTCTGCGCGTTTTTAAAAGGATATTAAAATGATACTTGCAACGTTGTGTTATATCAAAAAAGACGGAAAAACATTGATGCTCCATCGCATTAAAAAAAACAATGATATCCATGCCAATAAGTGGAATGGTCTGGGCGGAAAAATGGAAAAAGGGGAGACCCCAGAAGATGGAGTTATCCGCGAGGTGCGCGAAGAAAGCGGCTTGATTATAAAAAATCCGCACCTGCGGGGACTTTTGACGTTCCCTGAATTTGATGGTGAAAACGACTGGTATGCGTTTGTTTTTACAGCCTATAAGTATGAGGGAAATTTAATTGATTCTAATGAAGGGCGCCTTGAATGGATAGAAGACGAGCAATTGCTTAATCTTCCGTTGTGGGAAGGAGATAGAATATTTTTGCCATGGCTTGAGGAAAAAGCATTTTTCTCAGGACGATTTATTTACAAAAACGGCAAACTCAAAGGATATGACGTGTGTTTTTATTATTGAAGGTCAAAGGAAGATGTTGATGAAACAGAAGAGTTTGTGTTTCATTTGTATATTGCTTTTGGGGAATATATATATCAGCGGGTTTGCACTCGATCCTCTCGCGCAGGCTTCTGATTTATCCATCGCCTTTATACAGCGAGAACCTCAAAACCCTTCATGGATTGGACAAATTGAAATCAAAGACGGTCTTCCTCTGCTTAAAAGCAATGCGCCCCGTCCCCGAAATCATTGGCTCGAACCCGGCGTCGCCGCTGTATTCACGGCGCATGTTATTAATCAGGGAAATATCCCATCGCCGAATGCCGTTTTTGTTTGGAAACTGGATGGCAAAAGCATTCAAGAAAATCCGGTTGCATCGCTAAAGGCAAATGAATCAGTTAAAATCAGTTTGAACTGGTTATGGCAGGAGGGGAAACACTCGATTAGCGGCGAGTTGATTTATAAAGACCCAGCGGCGCAAGACCTCTGTTTCAAGAACAATCAAATATCCATACGCACAAACGCGCTTCCTTTTTGTTTTTTTATTCATAAAAGCGTGGATGCGGCATTTCATAAATCTATGAACCTTGTAGGCAGTTTCAGCGCCGTTGATTGGCTTCAGGCGCATGTTGCCCGCTTGAACACAGCTTTATCCGAATCAAAATATCCCTCTGCACCCGAAGGATGCCTTGAGCAAATATATGCCGATAGGATATTTTTTTATCAAACACCGCAAGAACTGGAAGGAATGCAAATTCAGGCGCTTGCCGATTCGCAAGGTTCTATTGTCATCGAACCATCAAAAGACATGAAAGATTTGCCAAAACGTTGGAATGGCGGCATCATCCTTTCCATTTGCGAGAAACTCGGACTTGCAGACCATAGCAAACTCGATGTGCAGAACGCAAACAATATGGTCCCGGGACCCGATGGACTGCCGCTTTATTGGCATTATATCCATTCTCCGTTGATAGTCGGGAGCCCCTCCGGTGAATTCCGTTTTTCAGAAATTTGCGTGCTGGCTCTAAACAAGCAATATGGACGCCCGCGCGGATATTGCGGAGATTATTTTTATGACCTTGCCGATTATTACGAATTGATTTTGAAAGATCGGCTGGACGAGCCAATATCAAACGGACGCGTTCGCATTTATCAAAGAAATCAAAAAAACGGCATCAGCCGCGATTCGGTGTTTGTGGGATATACAAACGATGAAGGCGCTTTGTTATTGCCCAACCGCGAAGCCCCAGTGTTCGAAACAGACCGCGGTTTTCGGCTGCATCCCAATCCCTTTGGCAAGATTGAACTTTCTTGCGAAAACGGATTGTTTCTTATTGACGTGCGAGCCAACGGGCAATCGGATTACTTCTGGCTGAGCGTGCCTGATTTTAATCTTGCCTTTTGGCGCGAGGCGGCAAAAAAGCATGAAAATAGCGATATTAAAACGGTGAAAATTCAGATTAAAACCGATATCCCTTCTGGCAATGCACCCTCAGCGCCCCTGCTTTTTCTCGGGCAAAGGCAGTCAGCAAAAAAACTTCAGTTTCAATGGCAGCCGTCGCTCCACCCAAAGATTGAAAAATATAAATTATATGCCCGAAAATTTCGCTCCGGAAGCAATTTGGAAAACTTCGTTTTTATAAAAGAAATTACATCGTCTGCGACTTCCGCTGATGGGATCCCTTTTGCTAATGAAGATTGTTATTACGCCCTAACAGCCGTTGATGAATCGGGACATGACAGCCCGTTTTCCAACTGGGTGTTTGTGCCATCCAGTTTATTGTGCAAGGACATGACGCTTTCTCGCGAAGGGTTTGGGTATATTAATGATGTCGGCATCGGGAGAATACATCGAATAGGAGAAAATGGGCGCCTCCACCCATTTTTTTTGCATCCCCTCCCGGGCGAAAATCTGGAAATATCTAATATTGCCTGGTCGCCGCAAAACGAGCTTGCCGTGTGCAATAAACAAAAAAACCGTGTGGAATTTTATGATGCCGATGGCGAATTTTTACGCGCGATTGGTTCAAGCGGAACGCCGGTTGATGAGATGAATGAGCCGGTGGATGTTGATTTTAATATTAAATCCGAAATGGTTGTGGTGGATAAAGGCAATCGGCGCGTTAAATTATACGATTTGCAAGGACGGTATATCGAACGTTTTGGAGAAGGAGTTCTGGAAGACCCGATTGCGGTTGCCTTTGCGCCCGATGGAGAAGCCCATGTTCTTGATGCGGGACGCAAAACCTGTTATGTGTTCAAAGTCACAAGCAAAAATAAATATTACATGATACGCTCATACGGACAATTCCGAAACCCGACTGACATTGTTATTACGGCAAATGGAAACGCATACATATCCGATCCCGACCAACGCGGAGTAGTCCTCTATACGCCCGACGGCAAACTATACAAACAAATAAGACCTCAGCCAATTGGGCAGTTTGAATATACCGACCCGCGCGGGCTTGCTCTGGATAATCTGGGACGTGTCTTATTTGTAGATCGCGCCTCATCGTGTATTCGACTTCTTGAGGAGCAACCATGAGTATCAGACGGTATTAACACCGCCGCCGCACCAAACGTTTGGTTTTATGAAAAACCATATTGTGAAAAAAGTTTGGCGAGACTGTGAACCATTATTGGCTTGACGTATTTAACATGCCCAACTTATTAAAACTGAAAAATAATTCAACGAAAACAGGAACCGTATGAGAATATTAAAACTATCAGAATTCATCTTGTTGCTTACAGTTTTTATTCTTTTTTTGTCATGCCAAAAAAAAGGCGAACAGGCGCCGCTGCAGCCAGCATCCGATAACCAAAACATTGTTGAGCAATGGGATAAAACCAACATTAATGGCATGATTCAACTTCCTGATAAAGACGACCATTCCGGCATTCTTGTTTTTGCATCGGGAAAATCTTTGATGGCTTTTACAGATAAAGAAGGGCGTTATACTATCATGTCTGTGCCGCTTGGAACTTACCAAATTGAAGCGCGCATGGATGGGTATAATCCAATCTCCCTCGGCGCTCTTGCCATTGAAGGAACGCCGCAAAAACCCGCCTCCGCCATCACACTGCCTAATATGGTTATGGAAAAATCCCCAGATATATCCGGTGAATCCCTCGGCGGACTTTTTGGAAAGATTGAACTGGATAGCGCAGAACAATCTGACGGGGCGCTTGTCCAAATACAAGGCACAAATTATAAAACTGTCAGCGATGCGGAAGGAATGTATCGGTTCTATAATCTCCCTTCGCGCTCTTACACCCTCCAATTTTCCAAAGCGGGTTATATCTCCCAAACCACAAGCGTTAATATCCCCTCCGGCGACCCGGTACAAATACCGACAATAAGACTGATAATGGTTAAGCAGCCGCCAAAGGTCAGAACAATTTACGGAACTGTTGAATTGCGCGACCTCAAAAATAAACTGGATAACCGATTTGATACTGTGGTTGTTGCGCTGGAAGGCGCCTCAAAAGTGGCGCTTTTAGATTCAGAAGGCAAATTCGTTTTCGAAAACATTACGCCGGGCAAATATACCCTGACAGCGGTATCCCCTTTTTTTAGGATTCGAGAAAAAGAGGAGGTGGATCTCAAAACGTTAGAATATATCAATGTCGGCATAATCATGGATGAAATCCCCTCCGAATCATCAAAGCAGGGAAGCATCAAAGGGTTTGTGCATTTAAGCGAGGCGGAAGACCATAGCGGAGCCACGATCGCCCTCGCCGGAACATCCCATGTTGCCGTCAGCGATTCAGCGGGGCAATATACATTAAGCGGACTGCCAGCCGGCACATACACCGTTTTAGCTCAGGCAGAAGGATATGTTCCTGAAACGAGAGAAGGCGTGGAAGTCAGGCAGGGGGAAGAATTTAACCTTGATGAAATCTCGCTCAAGATCCGTGTGACGCCGCCGGAGATTATCTACACCGATCCGGGCGATGAGCAAACGGATGTTATGATTCAAAAACGCACCCCGCTTTATGTCCGATTTAATAAGAACATGCGCCCCGATTCTCTGCGCCGCGCCTTTTCGATTCGCCCAGCTGTGGATTATAGAATCTATAGCGGACGCGAAAGCCGATACAGCGATTTTGACCTCTTATATGTGGAATTATCCGGAACCGGAGATAAGAACCCTTTATCATTTGATACGCAATACACCGTCACTATCAGCTCGGCGGCAAGAGATTATCAAAACATTCAAATGGAGGAAGATTATACATTCACCTTTTCAACAGGCAAGGCAAGCGTGACGGGAAGCAGTCCGGATAATGGCGAAAAAAACGCCTTTGTTAATTTGCAACATCCGATGTTGTTCTTTTTTAATGCGAGCATAGACCCCCGAACGTTAACAAACGATAATGTTGATGTTTCTCCTTCGCCGGATACTGTGCCGCAACTCAGAATTGTGAACGACCCTGAAACAGGTTGGTCGGTGCTGCGAGTATTTGTCCAACTGCAACCCGGTACAAATTACAGGGTACGCCTGCAGCGCGGCATACGCACGGACGGCGGCTCTTACATCTCCAACCTGCCGTTCGCTATTCAATTTCGCATGGCAGAGCGCCGCGACGCCAGCGAACTCGAACCGCGATAAAAAGATTTGTTTATTGCGGAGGGAACCGGATTAGAAGCCTCCGATAAGACCTGCCCTATCTGTCCCGGCGCTGACGCCTTTGCACAAACGCCTGTAACCGGCGATATCGTCGGAATACTCCTCGCCCGTTTCCATGCTGATTTTGCCGGCGCGGCATAAATGCGCCAACGATTGATCAAACGACTGCATCTCATCCACGCCGTTACGGATAACCTGTTCAATATCGAGGATGCGGTTTTCCATAATCAGTTTCCTGACAATATCGTTGACAATCATAACTTCCACACAAGGGATGCGCCCTTTTCCGTCTTTTGTCGGGACAAGCCGCTGTGAAACCACCGCTTTGAGCGCGGTCGCAATCTCATTGCGCATGGAATCCTGCTCCTCCACCGAGAAATATTTGACCATGCGCGACACCGTATGAACGGCGTTGATGGTATGCAGCGTGCTGATGACAAGATGCCCTGTCATGGCAGCCCTGATGGCGATTAGTATTGTTTCGCGATCGCGCATTTCCCCGATCATGATAACATTAGGGTCTTGACGAAGGGCATGGCGCAAGCCTTCTTCGAAAGACCGTGCATCAAGCCCGATCTCGCGCTGTTCCACAAGACTCAATTTGTCCTTATGCACAAACTCGATAGGGTCTTCAATGGTGATGATGTGTTCTGCGCGCGTGTTATTAATGTAATCAACGATCGCCGCCATTGTTGTGGATTTTCCTGTTCCTGTAGGACCTGTTGTCAAAACCATGCCTCTTTTTAATTTACCGATATTGGCAAGAACTGGCGGCAATCCCAATCGTTCAAAACTTAGGTCTTCATATTGGAGACGGCGCAGCGCAATATTCAGCGCCCCTTTTTGATAATAGGCGTTTGTTCTAAAGCGCGTGGCGGCATCAATGCTGAAGGCAAAATCGCAAGAGCCGTCTTTTTGAAGCATGTCTTTCATTTTTTCCGGCAATATTTTTGCCACAATGGCGCTAACTTCTTCCTTTGAAATGGGCGGGTGATTGATAGGGGTGAGTTTTCCCATGATGCGATAAACGGGAGGAGCGCCGGATTTGATATGCAAGTCCGAAGCGCCGACGATTTTCATATTGGATAATAATTGCCCGAAATTTACAGCCATGGCTTACCTCTCCTTTTTTGTTGTTATGATTTTTTCGATTTTATCCCAGACAACAACAGCCAAATCTCTTTTGAGCGCCGGACCGGCTGTTTCCATTTTCCCTTTTGCGTAGATAAACGATACCTTGTTTTCATCGCAGCCCATGCCGATTTCTTTTGAAGAGACATCATTGGCGATAATCATATCAAAGTTTTTTTCCTTCAATTTCTTTCGAGCATATTCTTCAAGATTGCCTGTTTCGGCGGCGAAACCTATTAAGGTTTGATTTTGTTTGGCGTTTTTGCCGATTTCTTTTGCAATATCGGGATTCCTGACCAAGTTCAGCGTTATCTCATCCGATTGTTTTTTTATCTTTGTATTAGCGGTCTTTGCGGGGCGATAATCTCCAACGGCGGCGGCAAATATAAATATCTCTGTTTGATGAGCCAGTTTAAGAACTTCCTGGTGCATCTCAATCGCCGAGGTTATGCGGATTATTTTAACATTGGCTGGCGCCGGCAAATTAGTGTGCCCGCTGATAAGCGTCACATCTGCGCCGCGCTGCGCCGCTTCTTCTGCAAGGGCATACCCCATTTTTCCGGAGGATCTATTGGATATGAAACGAATGGGATCTATCATTTCACGCGTGGGTCCCGCAGTTATTAAAACTTTTTTATCGCCCAGCGATTGAGATGGCTTAAAAAATTTTACAACAAATTCAAAAATTTTTTGGGGCTCCGCCATGCGTCCGAGCCCTTTATCCCCTGAGGCAAGATCCCCCGATGCTGGACCGATTACATGAATGCCGCGTTTTAATAAAATTCCAAGATTGCTTTGAGTTGCGGGATGATGCCACATCTCGGTGTGCATAGCTGGCGCAATAAAAACGGGTTTTGCAAAAGCAAGATAAAGTGTGGTTGGCGCATCATCGGCGATGCCGCCTGCCATCTTTGCCATAATGTTAGCAGTTGCCGGCGCGATAACAAATATATCGCCCCAATGGGCAAGCGAGATATGTTCCACATCCCATGGAGCGCGGCGGTTGAACACATCGCAATATACGGGCTGTCTTGTTGCGGCTTCAAATTGCAAAGGCTGCACCAGATTGGCGGCATTGGGAGTCATGACAACACGGACTTCGCAACCGGCTTTGCAAAACAATCTTGCCAGCTCCACCGCCTTGTAACAAGCAACACTGCTTGAAACACCAAGAAGAATTTTTTTCCCCTTAATCATTATCCAATCCCAATATCTTTAATCGAATTGCTTTGTGTCTTTCTGATGCGATGATGCTTTGAGCTTTTGAAATAGTATCATCAAGCGCGCGATTAATCAAGATGTAATCATATTTTGTGGCATGCTTGATTTCCTCATAGGCATTCCTCAAACGTATTTGAATGGTTTCTTCGCTGTCTGTTTGGCGGTCGCGCAGCCTTTGTTCAAGAATCTCCATAGTCGGCGGCAATAAAAAGATAAGCACGGCGTCCGGCGACTGGCGTTTGATATTCAAACCGCCCTGAAAATCAAGATCCATGATAACATCCATACCACGGGAAAGTTTCTCTTTGATGATATCTTTTCGCGTGCCGTAACGGAAATTGTGCACAAACGCCCATTCGTAAAAACGCCCTTCATCAATCCATTTTTGAAATTGTTCATCACTGACAAAATGATATGATTCGCCGTCTTTCTCGCCTCGGCGGGGTGGACGGCTTGTCACAGAAACGGAATATTCCATCTCCGGATCATTGCTGAGCAAAGCCTTAATGACCGTTGATTTCCCGCCGCCGGATGGCGAAGATACAACAATCAGCATTCCGTTGCGCTTTAATTCAATTGCCACAAATGAGTCCCCTTGCATTGTTGATTTACAAAACAAGTTAACTACGTATCTTAACCTGTCGGTGTCAATCAGATAAGAAACGAATAAAAACTTGACGGCTGAAATTATTGAACAATATTTTATTTCCGATTAAATCTAAAGAATAAAAGAGCCAAATTTAAGAGACCTGCGGCTCCGCACAACTTTAGGAAAATGGAGCGTATTTACAAAACCGCCGAAACAATATCTTGAACTAATGTCGCCTTTTTTTTGCCTGAAAGCCTGCGGCGCTATAAAGAGACTGCCAGAGTTAGGATGTAATAATATATATGAAAAAGATAGACCTGCGCAGCGATACGGTGACCCTGCCTTCATCCAGAATGCGCGCGGCATTGGCAACCGCAGAGGTGGGCGACGACGTCTACGGAGAAGACCCAACCGTCAATAAATTGGAATCTATCGCCGCAGAAAAAATGGACAAGGAAGCAGCGCTTTTTGTCTCAAGTGGCACACAAAGCAACCTCATCGCTGTCCTGACGCATTGCCAACGGGGAGATGAGTATATCGCAGGACAAACAGCCCACAACTACAAATACGAGGCGGGCGGGGCAGCCGTATTGGGCGGAGTGCAACCGCAGCCGATTGATTATGAACCAGATGGCACGCTCAATCTTGATAAGGTTGCCTCATATATTAAACGCGACGATTTTCATTTCGCCAAAACAAGACTTCTTTGTCTTGAAAACACACAAGGCGGCAAAGCGCTCCCGCTGAAATATATTGAGGAGGCGGATGTTTTTGCAAAAAAACACGGACTCGCCACGCATCTTGATGGCGCGCGCATCTTCAATGCAGCCATCAAATTGAAAATAGATGCCCGAAAGATTGCCCAACATTTTGACAGCGTTTCTATTTGTCTTTCCAAAGGACTTGCCGCGCCTGTCGGTTCTTTGCTTTGCGGTAAAACAGAATTTATCAAACGGGCTCGAAGATGGCGAAAAATGCTTGGAGGCGGAATGCGTCAAGCGGGCATAATAGCCGCCGCAGGTATTATCGCTCTCACAGAAATGGTTGAACGCCTTGAAGAGGACCACCTCAATGCCCAACGCCTTGCGCAAGGTTTTAGTATGATTCGCGGTTTTCATCTGGACATGCGGCTTGTTCAGACAAACATGGTTTTTGTTGCCCTCGACCAAAACATCAAAAATTATTTCGTCCCGTATATGGCTGAAAAAGGAATTCTAATTGGGAGCGGGCATTACCCCTTCCGGCTTGTGACCCATTATGGAATATCAGCGGCTGATATTGATTTCGTGATTGAGACTGCGGAAAAATTCATAAAAGCAGATATGAGCCATAGCTAATATTTTGAATGTGTTGCGGTAAAATGTATTGACATTTCAAAGGAGCGCGCAGGAAAAGTTCACCATTTAATTGGTTGCCAGAATGAAATTTACTAAATCGAACTTAAAATATAAAAGCGGGGCGTCCTTTCTGGCGCCGGCTGTCTTGTTTTTTGCACTGTTCTCTTGGTGGCCTATTATCTGGAGCGTGATAATCTCCTTTCAAGATTTCAGCATCAATCCCAACAAAAAAACAGTATGGATAGGATTGCAGAATTATCGAGACCTTTTTGCAGATCCCAATTTTTCCGCCGCTTGGCGAAACGTTTTATTATTCGTCTTTCTGGCTCTTCTCATAGGTTATTTTGTGCCTATCATGCTTGCGATTCTTATTAATGAAATGCGGCATGCCAAAGGGCTTTTAAGACTGGGATATTATCTTCCCGCTATTTTGCCAGTCGTTGTCATTTCGCTAATATGGAAATTTTTATATCATCCGGGTCCGGGGGGATTGTTCAATACAATCCTTCGCCAATTCGATCTGGGACCTGTCGGATGGTTTTATACAGATTATATGGCAATTTTTTCGATTGTGATTATGGCGACATGGCGCGGGGCGGGGGCGACGATGATAATTTATCTGGCAGCTTTGCAGGGCATATCGCCGGATCTCTACGAGGCGGCGGAGATTGACGGGGCAAGCATACATCACCGCCTCTGGCATATCACACTGCCCCAATTGCTCCCCATTATGAGCATCCTTCTTATTCTCCAAGTTATCGGCACATTCAAAATTTTTGCAGAACCTTTTATTATGACAAAAGGAAAAACAATGACGATAATGAGTTTCATTTATGAAAAGGCTTTTCACTCCATGAACATGGGTATCGCAACAGCCATGAGCATGATTCTCTTTGTGACATTGGTGGCGCTATCGCTGTTTTACTTTTTTATGCAGAAAAAGGTATTATCAAAATTTTAACAAAAAACTTTTATGGCTAAAAAGGACACATCGGAATCGCGTTCTCTTCTTTCCCGCTCGGACTTGAAAAAGCCCAGCGTGAAATATTTCTACTGGCTTGTGTTTCTTTGCCTTTGTATGGGCGCGCTGACAACCATGATTCCGCTGTTTTGGGGCGTTATGAACGCCCTTAAAGCGCCCCGCGATATATTCGCCTTTCCGCCGAAAATATTCCCCGAGCCATTATCCAAACCGCTTGAATGGGAATGGGAGAACTATGCGGAGGCATGGAATAAAGTTAACTTCACAAGATACTTCATGAATACGGTTATACTTGCGTTGGGCGTCTGGGTTTGCAGCCTTTTGCCGAGCGCCCTTGCCGGATATGCGGTATCGAAATTTCGCAGCCGTTTTGCGCGCGTCATGGCATTTCTTTTTTTTGTGACGCTCATGGTTCCTTTCGAAGCGATTATGATTCCGCTCTATCTGACGGTCAAACAAATCCCGTTTCTTGGAATCAATTTATTGCAGGATAAATGGGGCGGCGGAATGCTTGCAATTATGCTTCCCGCCGGCGCTAACGCCTTTAATGTTTTCGTGTTCAAAGGTTTTTTTGACGATATCCCGAATGACCTTATCGAGGCGGCGCGCATTGATGGAGCCGGCGAATGGCGAATATTTCTTATCATTGCGGCTCCGCTATCGCGTTCAATTATCGCCGTTCTCTCCATTTTCTCATTTATGGGAACATGGAATGATTTCTTCTGGCCAATGGTTGTTATGCACAATGAAAAATTTCATCCCATCATGCTCAAACTTTATAATTTCTCTCAACAACCAGTGAGCGAAAGCGCCGTTCTTGCCGCTCTTATACTTGCCACAATCCCGCCGATAATTTTGTTCCTTATATTCCAAAAACAGATAATGCGCGGAATTGCCCTTTCCGGTTTAAAATATTAAATAAAAAAATGAAAGGTTGAAAAACGTATTGTGCGAATAAAAACCCTTGATTGCCGTATGCGGTATTTTTATTCTAATTTTTTATATGGTGTAAGATGGATTTGAGATTTTCCGTTGGATTTGAATTACATGAGGAGGGCGGACATGGATTATAAATCTTTGGCTGAAAAATCCGGGTTGATGGAAAAAAATCTGAAAAAAATCGAAGAGATGCTTATTCAAAAGAATAACTTTACAAAAGAACGCATACACGCAAAAATGATGAGCTTCTTTGGCGCGTTGGGGATTGATAAATATTATTTTCAGACAACGCCCTTGAATGTGATAGCCGGACATGTTGAATCGCTGCGGGCGGCGGAGATAATCTCCGAAAACGCTTGTTTGTCGGAAGTGGACGTGGATATTCGCAGCGAGCAACACGATGAAAATTTTTACCTTGTCGCCGACACGCTCGATAAAACCACTGAGATTGAATTGCGTATAGATCGCCTTTTTGACAATTACAGACTCCAATCATATCGCACCCATGGCAAAGCGGGCGGGGCTTCATTCCTTCGACTTTATTTTATTGAACATCCTCGTTTCGAAGAGTCTCGAAAACACAAATCAGATTTTTATAACAACATCAATGTGGAGTTCTTGAAAACATCCACAAAGGAAACGATTAAACGTTATGAAGAGGTATATGAGGCATCCCGCACATGCCTTGCCCCTTATGTGGCTATATCGCAAAAACCTGACACGCATGAAACACGAATCATGACATCGCTGCCGCCTTATACCTCAGAAGATTTTCTTTCCAAATTTTCTGGAGTCATGAACACTTATGGACTTTTGACAACGCGGAAATATGTTGAGCCGATGAAAGACGGGCGCCGTATTTTCTCGTTTTATCTTAAAGAAATTAAGGACAAAAAACTGCTGGAACAACTCAAGCAGGATATAAGCATGATTGCCCTTGTTGGAAAAATGCCGATTGATGACCTCTTTATCAAAGGCACATTCACAGCAACAGAATACATATATGCATTTTGTCTCGCCCACCTTGCACATCAATTCATCACCTCGCACACAGAACAAATCGAGGAGCTTAAAAAGGAACTGGCGCAAAAACCAGAATTGCGAGGCATCCTGCGTTTCTTGAAGATTCGCCTTGTCAAGGACACCTATACATTGGATAGAATCTTTCAAACAATACGCCAATACCCCGACATTATCAAATCGCTTTATTGTGATTTTCAGCAACGGTTCGCCCCCAATCCTCAGCCTCATCAATCTCCGGAGCCGATAGCCGATGTCTTGGAAAAACTCAAAACAAATGTTTCGTTGGATATTCACAAAAACATCGTACAATCATTTATAGGATTCAATCGGTTAATTCTCAAAACTAATTTCTATAAAAAGAACAAAACGTCCATATCCTTCCGATTATCTCCGGATGTTTTAGATGCAAGCAATTACCCCGACCTTCCCTTTGGCATCTTTTTTGTGGCGGGCAAAGAATTCTTGGGATTCCATATTCGTTTCCATGAGATTGCCCGCGGCGGAATTCGCATTGTCCGCTCGGCAACAATGCGCGATTACGTTTCCAACGCGGATTTTATCTTCGACGAAAATTACCGCCTTGCCCACACACAGGAAAAGAAAAATAAAGACATACCCGAAGGCGGCTCCAAAGGCGCCATTCTCCTTGGCGCAAAATACCAGAACATGGCAGAGATCGCCTTTAAGAAATACATTGACGGCTTGCTCGACCTTGTTCTTAAAGAACCGGAGGTTAAAGATTATTTTGGGCGCGAAGAAATTCTTTTCCTTGGTCCGGACGAAGGCTCGGCGCATTACATGGATTGGGCGTCGCAATATGCGCGTGAACGCGGGTATATTTTTTGGAAGGCATTCACAACAGGCAAAAGCCCCAAATTGGGCGGAATTCCCCACGATTTGTATGGCATGACCACTGCGGGAGTTCATGAATACGAATTGCAAATCCTTAAAAAACTGGGACTGGATGAAAAAAATGTTACCAAGTTCCAAACAGGCGGTCCTGACGGAGACTTGGGAAGCAATGAAATACTCGTCTCACAAAATAAATATATTGCCGTTGTGGATGGAAGCGGCGCTTTATATGATGCAAAAGGGATTGACACTAACGAACTGCGGCGGCTTGCCAAATTGCGTTCTATGGTTAAAAACTTTGACCGAAAAAAAATATCCAAAGAAGGTTTCCTCGTGCTTATTGAAGACCGTTCGGTAAAATTGTTCGATGGAACTGTGGTTGCAAACGGAACAGATTTCCGAAACAATTTTCATCTAACGCCATACGCTCGCGCCGATATTTTTGTGCCATGCGGAGGCAGACCGCAATCCATTCACATACTCAATTGGAAGCAACTGCTGAACGCTAAAGGCGAGCTGGCTTTTAAAATAATCGTAGAAGGCGCAAATCTTTTCATTTCCCAAGAGGCAAGGCTTGAACTTGAAAAAAGAAATTGCATCCTAATCAAGGATGCATCCTCAAACAAAGGCGGAGTAACATCTTCATCGCTTGAAGTTTTGGCGTCTCTTGCGCTTTCCAATGATGAATATGATGCCCTTTTAACAACCAGCGCCAAAAAAGATAATCCATTTCGAAAAAAATACATCGAGGAAGTTTTGGAATGTATCCGCCACAACGCGCGGCGGGAATTTGATATCCTCTGGCGAGAAAACCGCGAGAATAACACCCCTTTTGCCATTCTAACAGACCGCCTCAGCGAAAAAATCAATACATTAGGAAATCAAGTTTTCAACTCCAACCTTTTTGAATCGCAAAAATTGAGGGAAGTTGTCATCAGCAAACACATTCCAAAAGTATTGTTGAATAAGCTGGGGATTAAAACAATTCTTAAAAGAATTCCAGTCGCTTATCAACGCTCCATCTTTGCCTCAATCATCGCCAGCGATTTTATTTATACTCATGGTCTAAACCCCTCTGAAGTGGATTTCTCCTCATATATCGAAGACATGAAAATTAAAGACTGACGCCGCGCCCAATAAAACCACACCGGAAAAACTGGAGAAAAATAATATGAAAATCGAGCTAAAAACCGCTCCGAAAACCTTTACCGAAAAAGAATTCATTGCCTGTTTTTATGATGACGAAAATATATTCTATGAAGGTCTTCCGGAACAATATCAAAAAGCCATTATAAATAAAGGGCGCGAACCGCTGCTTATGCCGATTTCAAACGGCGATACTTTTGGATATATTTATTTTTTATCTTTGAGCTCAGTGAAACACTTTCCGCGAACAGAAGCAGTAAAAATTCTTGCCGCAGACGCTCTCCAAAAGGCGGAAAAACTCGAAGAAAAAAAAATGTCTTTTCTTGTCAACTGCGAAAACGCCCAGGATTTTATCCCGTATATTGCTGAGGGCGTCTGCCTCGGCGCATATCGCTTTGACCGATATATAACAAAAAAGAAAGATAAGAATAAATTAGTTGAGATTGTGAATATATATTGTCGTCCAAAAGATATAAAAGCTTTATCCAAGCCGGTCGAAGATATTATGAAATTGTGTAAATTAGTTAATGAGGCAAGGGATATTACCAATGAACCGGGAGATATCGCCACACCAGAAAAACTGGCGCAAACGGCAAAAAAATTATCCCGACAATTTGCGCTTGAATGCGACATCTTTGATGAAAAGCGTCTGAAAAAAGAAGGATATAACGGACTTTTGACCGTTGGCGCCGCTTCGCAAAAACCGCCTCGAATGATTGTGTTAAAATACAAACCAAGCAAAACAAAGAGCAAAACACACCTCTGCATAGTAGGCAAAGGGATAACATTTGACATCGGCGGTATATGCATCAAGCCGCCCAAAAGTATGTGGGAAATGAAAGGCGATATGGCAGGGGCAGCGGCGGCGCTTTATATCGTTGCAGCGGCGGCTCAAAAGAAAATACCCATTACTGTGACAGCTGTTGTCCCGGCAGCGGAAAATGCTATCGGCTCCCGCGCCACGCTTCCCGGCGCTATATTCAAAGCAAAAAACGGCAAAACCGTGCATGTTGACAATACAGATGCCGAAGGTCGTTTGATTCTGACAGATGCCCTTGCCTTGGCGGAAACGTTGAACCCAACCCATCTCATTGATATCGCCACGCTGACCGGTTCCTGCGCGATGGCGCTGGGCGGCTCTATATCGGGTTTGTTTGGAGACAATCCAGATTTTAATAAAGCATTCATGGAAGCCGCCGAAGAAGCCGGAGAATTATTCTGGGAACTGCCTCTCCATCGTGAGTATATAGAAAAACTAAAATGTGATTATGCAGATTTGAATAACATAGGAAACGTCCGCGAGGGAGGCGCGATTCATGGAGCTCTTTTCTTATCCGAATTTAAACCGGAAGGCGTCCCATGGATTCACCTTGATATCGCCGGAACATCGCTGAATACCTCATCATGGAAATATTTTCGCCCCGGCGCAACCGGCGTGACTATCCGAACCATTGTCCGCCTTGCCGAGCGTCTTGCATCAACGTAATTCCATCATAGATTCCTCGAAATACTTCAAGGATTGATAATGAAAGGCTCACCCAAGCTATTTTGGTTTTTCTTAATTATATGCATTTTTATCGGCATCAAAGAGCTTATCATTATACCGCTCCGAATTGAGGGAATTGATTTTTGGAAACATTATTATGTCGCCGAACATCTGGTGAAGGGCGAGTCGCCTTATACAGGAGATCTTTATCTCTCGTTCAATTATCCGCAATTTGTAGCGTGGTTAAATCTGCCTCTTTTAATTTTTAAAAACATCAAAGATGCGGAAAGGGCATGGGATATTGCAAATATCATCCTTGTTATCTTTTCCGCGTGTGTTGTGATATGGGGATATAGACCGGCGGGGCAAGGCGTTGGAACTTTTATTGAATTATCTTCCGGACATTCTCGTCTTTTTCTGCCTTGGTGGCTTGTGGCGATATTTTTAACTTTATTTTTCAGCCCCAATACGGATGGATTGCGCCCCGGCAATTTATCCTCATGGGTCTTAATTTTTATCGTGCTTGCAGGCTGGGGCATACACCGGGGGAAAGATACTTGGACGGGGGTTATGATAGCCCTTTCTGCCATGATAAAAATCATGCCGATTTTTTTATTAATACCCTATATTCTTACCGGGAAAAAAAAGGTGATTGCCGGCGCTTCTATAACGTTTGGAATATATATTATTATTCTTTTTGTTACAGGCTCTGTGGGCAATGAGATTTATCTTGTAGCCAATGTCTTGCCTCATTTAGGCGTTCGCTGGATGGAGGTCTCTTATTCCATCCCAACGGTCATAACAAGACATCTGTTTCATTCAGTTCATGAAAACCCGCAACAAATGCAATTTATATTTCATCTATGGAGTCTGTTGTTATTTATTTCATATATGGCAACCATTTGGATAAACCGTCAGATTATCAAAAGCAAAAAGGGAGAAATTTTTATCTTCATCATTGGAACGCTCTTGATCCCCGTCATATCGCCTTTATTAGAGTATCATCATTTCAACTGGTCTTTTGCCGGCTTGCTCTTGGCGTTCCGCCTTGCCCGCGAAAAATTGATAACGGGCATTCCCCTTGCGATAATTATGGCGGGGTATTTCTGGTTATCCATCGCCGGCAGGGTGGCGGATGTTTTCAGCTTTCGAGGTTTGAGCGTGTTATCCTTCAATGCGCCTGTTGCATTGATATTATATACGGTTTTTGTTATGCGTCTTTGGAATTTGAACCGTCTTTGCCGTGACGCTCCATAAAACTTGCGATGCGCGTCATGGCGTCTTCAAGAACATCTTCCGGCGGAAGAATCACAAGGCGCAGCATCGTGCCTCCGGGATGTGTTTTATCATCAAAGAAAGCGCTCAACTGGCTGGTGCAGATTTTGACTTCGGATAAAAGCGACAAACCAAGGTCAAGGTCTGTCCTAAACTCTGTATCCATTTTAATTATCATATAGAAAGCGCCTTGCGGTTTGACCGCGCTAATGCCCGGAATTTTAGCAAAGGCTTTGAGCATGAGGTCGCGGCGTTTTTTCAATTTGGCGCGATTGCCGGCAAAATAATCGAACTTGGCAGGATCGCTCAATGCAGCAAGATAACCCGCTTGATAGGGGAGGTTCATACACAAAGGAAGGATGCATTCATTGTATAAAACCTCGCGCATGGCTTCTTTTTCTGCGCCGCCGACCACAGCATATCCCATGCGCAGCCCAGTCGCATTAAACGCTTTTGAGGCTCCGTTGAAAACAACCCAGCTGAATTCTTTATCCGCGATAAGCGGGCGAATATCGGTGGGTTTTTCATCAAAATAATGTTCGCTGTAAATCTCATCGAATATAAGACAAAGCGGCGGGATATTTTGGCTGCGGCGTTTTTTCCCGATTTCGTCCGCCAGTTGGATAATTGCCTTGATGACCGATTCTTGATAGACCGCGCCGGTGGGGTTATTAGGCGAATTAATCAGAATAATTGAAGTTGAATCGTCAATTTGCGACTCCAAAGAATTAAAAATAGGCTGCCACGTTTGAGGGTCGCAACGATAAAGACGGCTTTCGATGTTGTTCTTGGTATTAAGGTCAAAATAAGGAGCAAAAACCGGCGCCGGCAAAAGAACGTTTGTTCCCTTGATTGCAGTGGCATTAAAGAATTTATCCATCATATCCGAAACGCCGTTTCCCGTAAAAACATAACGCGGCTCCACGCCCTCAATATCTGCTATCTTTTCAACAAGAGGCATATAGCCTTGAGGATTTCCATAAGCATAGGAGAGAGGATTATCAAGCGCTTTAATAATGCCATCCTTGAATGAAGGCAGCGGCGGGAAATCAAATCGCGCCGGATCGCCTAAATGAAGCGGTAAAAAAGATTCCCCATCCTTTTGCATCTTCATGGATAGGCGGAATATCTCTCCAAGAAGTCCCAAAGTTTTAAATGATTTGACATCATCTCGGGCGATGCTTTTCCAGGACATTTCTTGATGCGCCCCTTTCTTTTATCAAAATTGAAAATTTTGTTAACATGCGCAAAATATTGCCGGCAAGAAAAATTTCCCGTTATTCATGCTTGACGGCTTGTATTGCTGACTCTGATATAAATAAAACTAACGATGAATAATTATTTTTTTTAATAATTTTTTTAAGGAGATTGAAAATTATGAAAAAGATTTGTGCCCTTTTTCTTGTTTGTTGGTTGATAGCGGTTGGATTTTCCTGCTTTGGACAAACCCCCTCCCCTGATTCTGAAAATGAGGCAGATGTTCAAGGTATGCCGTTAGGATATAGCGAACACGGAACTCAACAAACGATGATTGAACCCTTTCTTGCAAAAAAAGATTATGAAATCCAACCGGCGGAAGAGACCAAAATTCCAGCCAAACGCCTTTTAAGCACGCCAAGCATCAACACAAATGATTTTATTGTGCTTGGTTATGCGCAAAACGATTCAATCGCACATCAATATTGCTGGCAAGCGTTGACTCATATAGCGGCGGAATTTTCAAGTTTCAATTCAAATGGAAATGTTTCGAGCGGCGGTTGGACATCGCGCGCAGCGGAATTGAAACCAGGCGGCGCCGCAGATATATGCGGTGTAAAAGTTATTTTTACAATAATAAATAACGGATTTGATCCAAGTATCCTTGATTCCGTTATGCAGGATGATGGCAAACGTCAAACACTTGCGAATGAAGTGGCAGCCATTGTCAATAATACCTCGGACAATTGCGCAGGAGTTAATCTTGATTTTGAACCTTTTGACAGCGGCACCTCAGTAGCCACAACAAATGGAATCGTTGATTTTATCGCAAAACTGCGCGCGGCGTTGAATGCTGACAAGGAACTTTCAATCTATTTGAGCCCAACGTATTATTCACGCTTTAGCATACTCATAAGCGGAGCGATTGATGACCTTGATTATATTAATTACAGCTGCTATCCGTGGTCGGGCAGTTGGAGTACGACGGCAATTGCCGTAGCTCCGCAAAGCAGCTATGTGACGCAGGTAAATAAGTATATGGATGCCGGATGCCCGCCGGAAAAAATGGTTCTGACATTGCCCTCCTATGGTGTTAGTTTTGACACCGTTACAGCGGGTTATGGCGCCAGCGTGATTAATCATAACGGCTCATACGGTTATTGCGCCGCAAAATTTAATACAACACTAAGCGCTACTCTACGCACTCGTCAGTATCGTTCCGGTGCAGAATCGCCTTGGTTTTCTTATTACAACGGAACAGATTATACAACAATTATGTATGATGACGAAATCTCCCTTGCCGTAAAAATTCGCGCCGCCCGCAGCTGGATTGGTTCAAGTTACCCCGGAAGAAAACTCCGCGGCGTTGGCTTCTGGTCGCTTATGTGGATGGCGCCGAATTATTCATCATCCTTCAAATCTTTCGACATGGAATCGGGGAAACTGGAAAGTAAAAACCGCACCTATCCGATGATTTATCAGGCAACGCTCGAAATGCTTGCGCCGCCGGGAACTCGCGCCTATCCGATTGAAAAATGGGAAGCGCTTGATGCCCGCTGGCGCGATAACGGCGCTGCTGCCAATGACCGAAAAGATGATGTAAATGCAGGCTCTTATTCAACATTCAGAAGCATTGTTGCCGCTCCCGCCGGAACTGGCAAACCTGCCAATACCACAAATTGTATGAGAATAAATTTTAATTTTTCCGGCGCAAACGGAAGAGAATTATTCAGATACGAAATCCTTGGGCATCACACTGAAACAACACAACAAGACCTCTGGGCGGCAAAGGGTTTTTTCAGCCTGAACTCGAAAGTCATGGTGGATGTTTATACCCCTTCCGCATATGCCAACCGAACCGTGCGAATGATATTGATGGACAAAAAAGGCGAACTTGAACAGAGCAAACAATACAGTCTAAATTCCTCCGGCTGGAGAACTTTGACGTGGGACTTACGCGCAGATCCCGTCTCGGCTTATAACACAGACTTTAATCAGTATAAAGATGGCGATGGAACGATTGACACCGACGGCGCGGGGGCGCGCGATCTGGCGCTTATTGGATTCCTCATAGAAAACGGTTCATCCACAGGCGGCGGCTCCGTTTATTTCGATGAACTGCGTTGGTCGCCCGCGCCGCCGAACGCCAAAAATTACGTTATCAATGAATTTCGGTATCATGGCAATTCCAAAGAGTTTGTGGAAATCTATGGACCCGCAGGCGCATTGCCAGCCAATTTTGAATTACGCTTTTTAAGCGGAGACTCTGAGTCTGTGACAACAATCGCCCTTGGCGGGCAGACCATTCCCAATGACGCCGGCGGGTATGGTTTTTTTGTGGTGGGAGACCCCGATACAGCCAACGTTGATTATTCAACCGGTTTCAGCGCGAGCGTGGACGATATCCCCGATATATCTCCCGCGGCAATACAACTTTATGACTCATCAACCGGTTATGTCTATGATTCTGTGGTTTATAGGGCAATGGGCGGCATGGGATACCTCAATCGTCCCTTTGCTCTTGGGGCGACGGATAACGGTTATCCATGGTGCGGAGCTATTGGCACCGGAACAGATAGCGG
This sequence comes from candidate division BRC1 bacterium ADurb.Bin183, assembly GCA_002070185.1. GTDB lineage: Bacteria > Sumerlaeota > Sumerlaeia > MWCT01 > MWCT01 > MWCT01. Next base: position 19,888 of record MWCT01000012.1, on the reverse strand, counting down.
CGGAACAAAGCCGTATACTCTGGGACGTTTCCCCGATGGCAATAATTCTTTTGTTAATTTCGATGATTTTACCTTTATGCCTTACACACCCGGGAGCCCCAATGGAAGCTCAATAACAACATTTCCGACAACCTATAATTTTTCGACAGCGCCTGCCAATGCGTTTCAAACCTATCAAAGTTTCACCGTTGCAAATCCCACAACAGCCGGACTCCCCGCGTCGCCCAGCGGCGGGAACGCCCATCGTTGTGTTGATACAACCGGCGGCGGCGTCATTTCCGTCATAGGCGATGCATCACTTGGAGCGAATAATACCGGCTATAAAGTATCCGGAGAAATTTATATTCAGCCGTCAACAGACCCGGCGCAAGCGTCCGCCATCGGCATCTGTGGCAGGCAGGGCAGCACATTCTTTACCTCCATCTCGGTCAATGATTCCGGTTACGATTCCGGCTACTGGCTGATTTACGAAAATGCGCCAGGGGTTGACTTAAATAACGGACGTCCCAATCATCCGGGAGTGTGTGAGTTTGTCTATGCATCCAATGACAACATGGATGGAACCCCAGTTACATTGCTTGCCTCAAAAACTATTTCTGAACTTGGAATCACCGCGGGCAGTTGGACAACCTTTTATATGTGCATTGATCCCAACGCCAATACATCCAATCGCCTTGTTGTCAAACTGAACAACACGGTCGTTTATCAGGGAGACATCCCATCAGGCGGTCCAACATCCGGAGCCTTTCAAGTGGGATTCCGTGAAAACCACGCCGGCGGTCCCGTTTCAAAGGAAGGAACATGGATTGATAATCTTACCATTGATACGGCTCCATCGGTTGTTGATGCTTATTCAATTTCAAGCCGTGAAGTAAAAGTTATCTTTGATAAAAACGTGGATTTGGCAAGCGCGCAAACCGCCGCCAATTACTCCATTCCCGGCATAACTTTTGATACAGCCGCACGCGATGGCAGCGATTACAAGGTGGTCATCCTCCACACAACCGCCTCAGTATCTGGCGACCGCGTCGCTGATACGCTGACTGTGAATAATGTTCAGCCAAATGGCGGCGGTCCCGGTTGCGTCAATCAAAACATAACATTCTATGCCGGTTTAACGGCGATTAATAATATTCAACCTAATACAGGAACGCCGCTGAACCCAGCATATAAAATCACCACACGCGGCATTGTTTTCGCCAATGACGGCGTAAATGAAGTATGGATTGCCGATGCCGCCGGCGCCAACCGCGGCATCTTGATTACAAGCGCATCATTCAAATCCCTTGTATCGGTGGGAGAACAGCCCATTGTAGTCGGACAAGTTTTTGAAACGAACACCGTAACGCAGATTCAAAACCCGATTCTGATATCCAAAACAACAGGGACGCCCTTTGCGGCAACCGTCGTCACATGCGCCGATATAGCCAACACCATTGCACCAAACACTAACCCAGCCGAGCAGTATGAGGGAGCGCTCGTGACTATTGCCAGCGCTCTCGCCACAACACCGAATAATTTTTCGTCAGAATATTATTTCAGCATAACAACAGATGGCGGGATAACAAAGGTCTATGTGGATGATGAAGCATGGCATCAATTTGGAGGCTCCGCGCCTGTAACAATCGGACGGACCTATTCCATCACCGGCGTTGTCAGCCACGACGGCACGCGTTACACGCTCAATCCGCGCAATTCAGGGGATATTGCCGCCGTCAATGTCGCTCCGACTTTAGTAAATAATTCGCCGCTCACAGTTTTAGAAGGCGGCTCGGGAACAATAACAACATCGCTTTTAAGAGCCACCGACCCCGAACAGGGCGCGTCCCAACTCATTTACACAATAGGCATTACGCCAATCAGAGGAACGTTGAAAAAAGGCGCTGCCGCGCTTGGAGCGGGGGGCACGTTCACGCAGGCGGATATTGATGCCAATAGCATTACATACACACACGACGGCAGCGAAACAACCGCTGATTCTTTCACGTTCACAGTGAGCGATGGTCAAGGCGGGACAATCCCCTCCACCGTGTTCAATATCAACGTGACCCCAGTTAATGATGCGCCGGTGTTGACGAAAAATGCCGGCTTGGTTTGCTCGCGCGGCGAAGTTAAAGTCATCAGGCAAAACGTCCTCAAGGCTGAGGATGTTGATAACACGGCGTCTCAATTAGTCTTCACAATCACGACAGGACCATCCAATGGAACAATCAGGCTCAACGGTTCGCCTGCAACAACCTTTACACAGGATGACATCAATAACAATCGAGTCGCCTATGCGCATAACGGCGGCTTTGCCTCATCCGATGATTTTAAATTCAATCTATCAGACGGCGCGGGCGGCGTCATAACCAACCAGAACTTCCATATCACTATAACACCGCCGACAAACGTCACTGACTGGATTATGATAAAGTAAAAGAAGGGCGTTTAATAAACCGCCGGTTAATTCATCGCAACCGGCGGTTTTTTTTAAGAGATTTTATTTAAACATATTTTGATTTTTTTGCGCCCAATCGTATAAACGTCGGATGCCTTCCTCGCGGGAGATGCGCGGCTGCCAGTGAAAAATTCTTTTTGCTCGGGCGATATTGCTAACATAGACCTTTTGGTCGCCGGGGCGCCAATCAAAGTATTCGACAGGAATCTTTTGCCCGGATATTTCTTCAAGGATTGAAATCAGTTCCAAAAGACTGATGCTATTTTGCGTCCCGCCGCCGATATTAAAAACCTGCCCCGCCGTTTGGTCAAGGTTTTCTGCGGCGCGGCAAAACGCCTCCGTCAAATCATCCACAAATAAAATATCCCGAACCTGTTTGCCGTCGCCATAAATTTTTAAGGGATGACCGAAAAGCGCGGATAAAATAAAATGAGCAACCCAGCCCTGATCCTCGTTGCCGAATTGATGATAACCATATATGCAGGACATTCGGAAAACAACCGTTTTCATTCCATAAATCCGAGCATAATCGCGCATATATTGATCCCCGGTTCCCTTCGAACATCCGTATGGCGAATAAAAATCAAGAGGTTGCGACTCATCAACCCCTTGCGGCAGTTTAGCCAATTCATAACGTCCGTTTTTTTCTACAACTTCCATATCCTCCATTTTGCCGTAAACCTTGTTGGTCGAGGTGAATAAAATAGCAGGGGAATTGCCGGAAAGACGCGCCGCCTCAAGGATATTAAAAGCGCCGCCGGCGTTTATCTCAAAATCCGTTCGCGGGTCGGCAACGGACGTTGTTACGGCAACCTGCGACGCAAAATGAAATATTGTGTCCACGCCGCGCACTGCGTCATGAAGGGCGCCAAAATTTCGAACATCCTCTTTGATAAACTCAAACTGACCCGCAAAGTTTTTTTGCAACCAGATAAGATTTTTATCAACACCGGCGCGGGAAAGATTATCAAGGATGCGCACTTTTTTCCCGCTGCGAATAAGCCGCTGGGCGAGATTTGTTCCAATAAATCCGGCGCCGCCGGTGATTAAACAATTATTCATCAGCCTCTATTCCTTTCCCCTGCGATATTTGATTGTAAAGCGCTCGCGCCTTTTTAAATTTGGGCGGATTAAGTAAGGCGCGCTCCAAGTATATTTTTGCCTGATTGATATTGCCTTGTTTTATCTCATGTTGAGCCAGTTTATAATACACCTTTGAGTTTGTGGCGATGGGGAGGGCGGCGCGGCGTTCAAGATAGGGGATTCCTTCTTTTTCATTATCAAAATAATCAATATACATCATACCCAGCATTTGAAGATAGGTCGGGTCTTCTTTGCTTTTCTTTTCCAACTCTGCGATTTTGGGAGCGGCTTCGTCATTTTTCCCAAGGGCTTCCAAGCAAAGGGCTTCCAGAGTTTCAAAAATATTATTATTAGTTCCCTGCGATTCAAGACGTTTGCGAATATAAGGCAGCGCCGCCGCATAATCCTTTCGGAAAAGGTGATACGAAACATAGGCTTCATAAAAATCGGGGTGCTTTGGATGAGAATGAGACATTTCATCAAGGACTTTTTGCGCATATTCAAATTGACCGGCAAGGCATAATGCCGTTATAAGCTGCATCTGGAGGCTTGTATTATCAGGCTCAACTTGCACAAGGTCAATCATAAGAGGAATCGCCTGCTCATAATCCTCCTGAATCAGAGCATCATAAGCCCTATCCGTGAAATACTTCTGATAGAAAGCCGGTTGATACTTCAACACCAAACGGCGCAGCGCTATTATTTCGGATGTGGCTTTTGCCTTTTCTCGCTCTGAGAGATTTTGAGAGGTTCTCACAAGAAGTTCTGAATAATCTTTTAGAGCGGGCGCATAAGCGGGAGAATAGCGGACGGCTATTGCATAATTCTCCCGCGCTCGGCTGAGATGATTTTTTTCCGGCTCTATTCTGGCAAGTATTTCCTCGCAGACCCCTATTAAATAATAAACCGAGTGGAATCGGAATTCATTGAGGGCGGTCTCAAGCGAACGCACTGCGCGCAAAAGATTTAGCCGCGCCGAATATTTCCAGAACTCAAACTCTTTATCATTAGCAACTTTTTCAGCCTCTTTCGCCAGATCCCATGAGAACGCTCCGAGTAGATAGGAAGCCTCGCCAAACTTGAATTGCATCTCGCTATTGAGCGGGTCTTGCCGAGTTCCCTGATGCGCCAAGGCAACCGCATTATTTAATAAAAGAAGTCTTTCCTTTGTTGGAAGCGATGGGAATTGATGGAACGTTTGAATATACATATCCGATTTATAAAAGATAAGATCGCTTCGAAAGGCTCTCAAATTTATCATATTTGCCAATGGAGTAAGAGCGATTAACAATAAAGGCAATACGATGATAAACACTCTTCCCCAAAAGGAACCCATTAATAATAAAGCGGGAGACGGCGCGGTTGATTGCTCCTTTTGATTTAACCATATCCGCTCGCCAGATGTCCAAACGGCTAATAAAAAAAGAATGAGCAAAGAAAGGGGAGGAATCTGCAGCGGAAAATCCACAAAACAATGCATAAGATAGGCAGTTAATGAAAAGAAAATGGCGCATAGCAGACGCCTTTGCCAGATGGCGGATACCTCCTCCGCGGCTCGCTGACCGCGCCGTAAAAAAAGATAAAGCGTCAACATTATCAACAACAATCCGCCAAAGCCCAGTTCAATGGAAATCTGCAAATAATCATTGTGCGCCTGCTGGCTCCGCAAATCGGTTGGGATAAGCAAAGTGTTGGGATGCTCAGTGTAATAATCAGCCTGCGCTTTGGGATACACATACTGAAAAGAGGCAAAGCCGTGCCCATAAAACGGCGATTCTCGAAGCAAAGACCGAGATGCCGTTAGAATCCGAAGACGAGTCCCTTTCAGGTTTTCTGGATTGAACGCTTGCAAACGGTTTACGAGCGGGGCGTCGCGAAAATAAAAAGGATTCCATGGACGAGCAATAATCTGGGAAAGCACAATAAGACACAAAATCAAACCAGCCGTTATCAACCGCTGGATACGAATGCTAAACCCTGTCGTTTTGTGAAGATAAACAAGATATATGGGAGTGAGGAAAAATAAAATTGCAATCACAGCTCGGCTTTGCGCCGCGACAACTACAAAACCTTCCATGACAAGTAGAAGATAAAGAATATAACGAATCCACTTGTTTCTTATGAAGCTTAAAGCGGCGATTGCAATAAAATAGGAAGTCATTAGATACGAGGAAAGCCCCGTATTATGTCCAATAAATGAACCCATGCTGTTGCGAACTCGGTCAAAGCGGAGCATGAACCCATCCGACAATTGCAGATGCTGCAACAAGGCAATAAAAGACAACATCAAACTGACGCAGGAAATCAGTGAAAATGTTTTGATGATAAAGGAGGGCGATTTTTCAACATCGGAAACGATGTAAAAGAAAACAACGAATAGGACAAGACTGTAAAATGCCATGATGCTGACGTGGATTGTTGGAGATATTAGAAGCGCAGATATTCCCGAATAAATAATGAGAATAAAAGAAAGGATAAATGGGATGTTTTTAAAAAAATTAGAGCGTCCGCCGGAAGAAAAAACTTTCAGCAAAATGAAGGCAACCAAAAGCGCCGCAATATAAGATTGCGCTATCAACCATTTGAGCGTCAGCGGAGAAAGACCAAAATACAAGTAAGGCTCAAGCTGCCACTCCCAAAGCGACCTAATAAGGCGCCCGTGATTTCCCGCCCATGCATTTATTTTATCCAACAAACCCTGAGAAAGTTTGAAAGGATATATTGATGGAACGGTAAAAAGAATCGAAAGAATCAACAAATGACATAATTTTTTCAAATATTTTTGAATGCATGTGAATTGATTTGCCATGAAGTTTCATCCAATCCTGCTGGATGAGCCGATTTTGACATTCCTGAAACGGGCAGGCGATGCGCCGTGTCCAACATGCATCGTTTGCACCGGCTCGCCTTTGCCGCAATCAAGGATGCCGATTAACTCCCAGTAATTCGCGTCGCATACAGCATCGCAGGAACGCCAAAATTGCGGAGTAATGCCGGTGTAAACTGGGTTTTTGTAGAGATTGCCCAGTTTGCCGTTTTTGATTTCTCGCGCAACCTCAGTTCCAAATTGGAAGTTGATTCGTTTATCGTCAATGCTCCATGATTTATTCGTTTGAAAAAGAAAGCCATGTTTTGTATCTGATATTAAATCTTGATAATCCCAATCCCCCGGTTCGAGATTGATGTTTGTCATGCGGATAAGAGGGATGCAAGACCAGCCATCCGCTCGCGCCGCCCCATTGGAGCGGGGAGACCCCTGAAGCATGGGCGCTGTCCAGCATGATGAAAGAAAATGTTGGAGGACGCCTTCCTCTATGATAGGAAAACGCATGGCGGGCGTTCCTTCATCGTCATAACCAAAAGTCCCAAGCCCGTTGGGAGTTGTTGCATCGGCGACAACCGTCACAAAAGGAGAACCGTATAAAAAGCATCCCAACATCTCAGGTCTCAAAAAAGAAGTGCCTGCAAAACTGGCTTCCTGCCCAAGGATTCGGTCTAATTCAATTGGATGCCCTATGGACTCGTGTATCTGAAGAGCGAGCTGATCCGGCGCAAGGATGATAGTCGCATCATCCATGCAGGGGCATTCCTTTGCCTTCAAAAGCGCCGCCGCCTCCTCCGCTGTTTCTGTCGCATGGTCGGCGATATCCAGCCCCTGAACGTATTCCCATCCCGCAGAGGCAAAATTGCCATGAAAAGAGGTTGGATAAGAACGCTGCTGCACATGACCATCCTTGATGGCATAAGCCGTTAGCCCGCCGCCGCATTCGATGATATCCTGTTTGATACGCGAGCCTTGAGTCGAGGCGAAATATTTTTTTGTATGGAAAGATTCAAGAAATCCCTGCGCTATTTTAATGCCCTTGATTTTTAACATTGCCTCTGTCGCCTTATATAAAAGAGACAATTTATCTTCAAGCGGCACGGAGAAAGGATTAATTTTACATGGGGCGATATATTCATCTTGGATTTTTTCCGACGGGATAAATCGCTCTTTGGGCGATTTGACTTTTGCGCTCGAACGGGCAATGGAAACCGCTTTAAGAACCGTGGCGCGCACCGAAGAGATGTCCATGTTTTTACATGAGGCAAACCCCCAACCGCCGTCAAATAACGCGCGAACGCCAAAACCTGCGGATTCCATACGGCGTATCTCCTCAGGCTTTTTGCCGGAGACAGCTATGCCTTCGCTCATGGATTCCACAATGCGCGCATCGCCATAAGCGGCTTTATTTGCCGCGAGGACATCCATAGCTTCATCAAGAATTTCGTTAAACATATACCCTCTTGACAGATTTGGAGTTTTTTCCTTGCAAATGATTGGATGCATCTTTACACAATTTTTTAATTTTGCTTAACAAAAAAAAACTCTTCAACATTTCAACAAAAACAATTAATTCAAAAACTTATGAACTAAATCTATGAACAAACAAAGAAATCTTGGGATAATAAGTCAAGTTATTCTTCTCCTCATTGTTTTTGCGGCATGCTCCCTTTCATTCGCTGATTTGATTCGCAAAAAAGACGGCTCCGTTATCGAGGGGAAAATCTCAAATCAAACGGATGAAAAAGTCACAATCTTATCGTTTCCATCGCTCGTTAAAATAAATGTCCCGATGTCCGAGATTGATAAGATTGAAAAGACAGAAAGCATAGAACTCCCGGCAAATATCCGTCAGGTTTATGATAAATCAAACGCGCTTTTGTCGCAAGGCAAACCTCATGAAGCCGTTTTAATTCTCATCGAGGCGCTTGAAACAAATGAGCAGGGGAGCGGCATGCTATTTCAAACGCTCGATTCTGCGCTGGGACAGGCGCTCGCCCTTGCTGACAAAACCTCCGAGGATGCGGCGCAGCTTAAGACGGCGATTAATCAATATGAATCTCTTTTTAACGGCGCAAATAAACCGGCATTTCAAAAATTTATTCGCCAATATCCTCGCTGGCAAAGCCTGGGAGATGATATTAAAAACAAACTCTCACAGGCGTATTTCAATCAGGCAGTTGCCGATTTTAATCAAAATAACCCCGCCCTTTATAGCCAGATTGAAGCAAACCTTGAAAAAGCCTTGAGCATGACTCCGCAGAACGAACCCCGATATTTGCAGATTCTTGAATCAAGCGGTCTATTTAATCTCAAACATCAAAAAAAATATAAAGCCGCCGAAGAAGCCTTCAGAAAAGGATATGACCTTGCATCCAACCCCGATATCAAACAAAAATTTCAGATATACCTTAGGCAAACAGCAGAAGCAAAAAATGAACGAGCAAACACAGAAGAGACGCCAAAGCCCTCTCCGCCGACACAAAATCAGAGCACAGAAACTCCCGCCGCCCCAACCCAGACTGTAGCCGCACCGCCGCTTCCCTTTAAAGCATTCTGGAAAAAAGTCTGGAAGGAGATGACCAATAAACAATATAAAACAGCCTTTGCGCTCATTTGGGAAAGGACAACAGAATCAAACATTCCGCCGCTTATAATCCTTGGACTGTTGATAATATTATTTTATTGGGTTGTTCCTGCGATAATTATTGAGTGGCGCGGAAGCCGCGCGGATTTCCTTGCCGCGCGGATGGCAACCTTCGTCAAATACACCGGACTTGTTGGGCTTGCCGCCTATTTGATTATCCTTTTATTCAAGACATTTATAAGTCTGGGAAAAAAGCGCGACAGATGCCCCTATTGCAAAAAAGCCATTGATAATATTGATATTTATGCCAATTACGACTTCCGCATCTGCCCTCATTGCCATGAGAACATCACACCCCTTTACAGCCTTGAAGATTACATCTTCCACCTTGTCAAAACCGTCCAGGCGGCTTCCAAAAAAAGAGGAACGTATGCCGAGGGAATGAATATTCTTGAAAAGGATGCTATGGCGAAATTGATTCGCGCCATTATAACCACAGCCTATCGAAAACGTTCCAGCGATCTGCATATCGAACCGGATTTGGAAGGCTTGAAAATTCGCGCGCGCATTGACGGCGTGCTTTATGAAATCCTGAACCTGCCCAAAGATGTTTCAGACACCGTCGTTTCCGCCATCAAGGTTATGACTAATCTGGATATATCGGAAAAGCGAATCCCGCAGGATGGACGCATGAGCATGTGGGTGGACAGCCGCGACCTTGATCTGCGCATTAGCACATCGCCCGCAGCCCAAGGAGAAAAAGTTTCCATTCGCATTCTTGACCCCACATCCATCCTTGTTGATTCCACAAAACTTGGACTCGATGGCGAAAACCTTGAAAATTTTGAACGCACCATCCGCAAACCATACGGGCTTGTCCTTGTCACCGGACCATCAGGCAGCGGCAAATCCACAACCCTATACGTCGCCCTCCACACAATTAATACCGGCGATAAGAACATAGTCACAATTGAAGACCCTATTGAATATAAATTGGAGGGCATCAGCCAACAGCAGGTGAATGTTGCCGCCAATTTTACATTTGCCACAGGTTTGCGCTCCATACTGCGCCAAGACCCCGACATTATCATGGTGGGAGAAATTCGCGACAAGGAAACCGCAGACATCGGCATTGATGCCGCGACAACAGGTCACCTTGTCTTTACAACGCTTCACACAATTGACGCGCCGACTGCTTTCACCCGATTGAATGACCTGGGCATTCCCACGAAACGTTTCGCGCCTGTGCTCCTTGCTATCATAGCCCAGCGTCTGATTCGCCTCAATTGCCCTGATTGCAAAAAGCCCTATAAACCCTCAAAACCTGATTTGGAACTCATCGGTCTTTTGGATGAAACCGATATCGTGTTTATGAAAGGAACGGGATGCCAGACATGCAATAATACAGGATATTTCGGGCGCACGGGAATATTTGAAATGCTGATTCCCGATAGTGAAATGAAAAAAATCCTTGAAACTGACCCCGCAGTCTCAGTTATCAGCGCCCTTGCCAAAAAAAAGGGGATGCACACCCTCCGCGAAGAAGGTATGATTAAAATTAAAAACGGCTTGACCACTGTGGAAGAAGTTTTGCGCGTAACCTCATAAGCTTGATTATTACAAAATAATTTCCATATAAGGAGTTGGTGATGAAAACAAATTCTCAAGACCTCATGATGCTGGCTGCAAACACAATCCGATGTCTGGCGATGGATGGCGTGCAAAAGGCGAATTCGGGTCATCCCGGAATGCCGATGGGCAGCGCCGATATGGCAACAGTCCTCTGGCTCAAATTTCTCAAATTCAATCCCGCAAATCCCCAATGGGCAAACCGCGACCGTTTTATTCTCTCAGCCGGTCATGGCTCGATGCTCCTTTATTCCCTGATTCACCTTGCGGGATACGACCTTCCCATGTCGCAATTAAAAGAGTTCCGCCAGTGGGGCTCGCAAACCCCCGGACATCCCGAATACAATCACACGCCCGGCGTAGAAACGACCACAGGTCCTTTGGGGCAGGGTTTTGCCAATGGCGTCGGCATGGCAATTGCCGCCCGCCATCTTGCAGCCGTCTTCAATGAGCCGCAGTTTCCTATAGTGGATAACTTCATTTATGGCATTGTCAGCGATGGCGATATCATGGAAGGGATCGCCGCTGAGGCTGCTTCGCTCGCAGGGCATCTTGGTCTTGGCAATTTGATATATCTTTATGATTGCAACAACATCACAATAGAAGGCTCTACATCTCTCACTTTTTCCAAAGAGGATGTGGCGCGGCGTTTTAAGGCTTACGGATGGCAGACGATTTCAGTGGATGGGCACAATATGGACGCCGTTGAAAAAGCCATCAAAAAAGCAAAGGCGGATAAACATCGCCCCTCGCTCATCATTGCGCACACACACATCGCACAAGGAAGTCCCAATGTGCGCGACAGCGCACAATCCCATGGCGCGCCGCTGGGCGCGGAAGAAATCCGTCTAACAAAAAAGAATCTCGGATTTCCAGAAGATGCGGATTTTTATGTTCCGGATGCCGTTTATGAATTGTTCAAAAAAAGAGCCGAAGAATTAAAAAAGAAATCAGATGATTGGAATTCATTGTTCAAAAGATATTGCGCAAAATTCCCGGAAAAGGCAAATCTATGGACAATATACCATCAATGTCCTGCTGAAAAAGTTCTTGATAATCTCCACGTTGAATTCGATACCGAAAAATCCGTCGCCACCCGCGCCAGTTCTGGTCAAGCGCTCCAAGCGCTTGCGCCTGTTGTCCCCAATCTGGTGGGCGGCAGCGCCGACCTTGCCCCATCCAATGTAACATTTTTGAAAGGATATGGCAGCCTTTCGGCGCAGAATTTCAACGCGCGAAATATCCATTTCGGGATTCGCGAACACGCCATGGGCGGCATTATGAACGGCATGGCGCTTTATGGAGGGATTATACCGTTCGGCGGAACGTTCCTTGTCTTCTCAGATTATATGCGACCCGCAATCAGACTCGCGGCGTTGATGCGCCTTAAAGTCATCTACGTCTTCACGCACGACAGCATTTTTCTTGGCGAGGATGGTCCCACACATCAATCCGTTGAGCATATGGCATCATTAAGGCTGATACCGGGACTTTCCGTAATTCGCCCTGCTGATGCGGCGGAAACGCTTGAGGCTTGGAAATCCGCCTTGCGCCGCCAAGGCCCAACCGCTATCATCCTTTCGCGGCAAGGGTTGCCGCATCTTGCAAAATATGGATGCTCTTTCCCGCTGATGACAAGCCGCGGCGCGTATGTTCTATGCGGCAAAGACGAACCGGCAGATTGCATTATTATCGCAACTGGCTCGGAGGTTTCGACCGCTCTTGATGCGCATCGTATTTTATTGGAAAAAGGAATTAAAACCCGCGTGGTGAGTTTCCCAAGTTGGGATTTGTTCGAAGAGCAAACGGAGGATTATAAAAAAGAAGTCCTGCCGGATGACATGCCGGTCAGGCTCGCGGTTGAAGCTGGGCGCGGCATGGGCTGGGAACGTTATGTCGGCGCGCACGGAGGCATTCATTCTGTTGAAAAATTCGGCGCCTCGGCTCCGCCCAAAGTCCTCGGAGAAAAATACGGATTCACCCCTCAAGCAGTCGTTGAAAGGGTTGAAAAATTGTTAAACGATTTCAAAAAAGGAGGCAGATAATTATGGCTCAATCTGCGAATATAAACATGAATAACCCGATTATCAGAGTGTTGCTCGTTCATTCATCGCCGAATTTAACCATCGTTCCGGCGACCCTTTGGAAGGCAAAAAAACTTGACGGCTCGGCTATTGCCGATCTGCCCGCTCTTGCCGAAGCAAAAATATTTTTTAGCAATGGGAAAATCCTCCTCGAGTGCTCGGGCGGCAAATTCACGCTCGATTCATTCGCCCTCGAAGCCACAGAACCATGCGGCATCATGGAAATTAAAAAAGTTCCCTTCGGCGTCGGTTGGTGGTGGGAAGGCACTCAAGACCGCACATACGAAGGACGTATTGAAATATTCCCCAACGCAAAAGGAAACCTCGATGTGGTCAACGTCCTCACAATGGAAGAATACCTCCGCGGAGTTGTGCCGTCAGAAATTGGCCCGACATCGCCACAGGAAGCGCTCCGAGCGCAGGCAGTCGCCGCGCGTTCTGAAGCGTTGCTTGCCTTGATGACCGGCAAATATGCGGGAACGCATCACGACACCGGTTCAGATGTCGAATCACAAGCGTTCACAGGAACCACAAAACGCACAGCAGGCTCGGATGAATCAGTCCTTGCCACGCGCGGGTTGGCTCTGATATTTGAAGGCAAGCCCATCCCCGCATATTATGCCTCGAGCTGCGGCGGACACACGGAAGATATTCGCAACGTCTGGCATGAGCGGGTAGGGGAAAAGTCATACTGGGATACCGCCGTTTATGACGGCGAAAAAACTTTCGATTACGACCTTTCCAAAGAGGAATACTTGCGCCGCTGGCTTGAGGCGGACCCGAATGTCTTTTGCAATCCCAACAAGTATAACGTGCCGGATTGGGCAAGCAAAAACTTCCGCTGGGAACGGGAAATTACCGCTGATGATTTGAGTAAAAGAATCGCCTCATCCAAAAAAGATATCGGACGCGTTATCGCAATCAAACCAATAAAACGCGGATCTTCGGGAAGATTGATTGAGGTCGAGTTTGTCGGAGAAACCGGCTCGTTGATTGCCGGACCTGAATTGGAGATTCGTCAGGTTTTTGACCCGCCTCTGAAAAGCGCCGCTTTTGTGGTTGATACCCAAGGACCTCAATCTCGACCAGATAAATTCATCATCAGGGGCGCCGGCTGGGGGCATGGTGTGGGCATGTGCCAGACCGGAGCGATTGCCATGGCGCACAGCGGCAAAAACTTCCGCGAGATTCTCGCACATTACTATCCCACATCGCGCGTGGAAAGCGTTTATTGATTATATTTCCTGAACGGCGCGGATTTTTTCGGCGGCTTGTTCGGTCTGCTTTTTATAGGCAAGCTCATCGTAAAATTCCGTGTAGCCGCAAAGCGTGCATGTCACCGAATAAAATATCACCGGCATGAAATTGAGAAAGCCTGCGGAATTGACAAATAACCGCCGGACTTGCGCGTCCTTGCATCGGCATTTTGGGCAGACGAACGCCTTCTGAAGATTATCCGCAACAACGTCCTGCTTTGCCATCCCGCTAATCCTCTTGCCATGATAAAATCGGCGTGCGCGCCGCGGCGAGTTCATCCAAACGGCTGACCGGAGTCGTGACCGGCGCGTTTGTCAGCGCCGCCGGTTCAGACTGCGCTTTCCTGTTCAATTCCTCTAAAATATCCGCAAAACGGTCAAGCGTCTCGCGGCTCTCCGTCTCAGTCGGCTCGATCATCATCGCCTCGTGGACAATCAACGGAAAATATATCGTTGGCGGATGGATGGAGCAGTCAATCAACGCTTTGGCAAAATCCAGAGCCTTTGCGCCCATCTTTTTTTGCTCCTTCATGCTGATGACAAACTCATGCATACAATGATCGTTATAGGGAATTTCGAATGTTTTTGATAAACGCGCGCGCAGATAATTGGCGTTCAAAACCGCCGCACGCGCCGCCTCCCGCAAACCGTCTAACCCAAGCGCGCGGATGTAAGCGTATGCGCGCACAACAACCGAAAGATTCCCATAAAAACCGCGCATCCGTCCAATAGATTGCGGACATGCCTCATCAAATGCGTATGAACCGTCTTTTCTTTGAATGATGACCGGCTTTGGCAGAAATGGCGCAAGCGCCGCCGTAACCGCAATAGGACCCGCGCCGGGTCCGCCCCCGCCATGAGGCGTGCTGAAAGTTTTGTGCAGATTGAAATGCATCAAATCAATCCCAAAATCTCCCGGACGCGCCACGCCCATAATGGCATTGAAATTCGCGCCGTCCATGTAAACCAATCCCCCCGCCTCATGAATCAAATTGCAAACCTCAACAATTCGTTTTTCAAAAAGCCCAAGAGTATTCGGATTGGTTATCATGATACCAGCAAGAGAGGAACCAATAGCAGCCTTGAGCGATTCGATGTTAATCTGCCCGTCTGGACCGGATGCAATCTCGCGGGGGATGAAACCCGCAAACGACGCCGAGGCGGGATTCGTGCCGTGCGCAGTATCAGGGATTAAAATCGTGCGTCGCTCATTCTCGCCTCGTGAGCGGAACCACGCCCGCATAATCAACATACTGGCAAGCTCCCCATGCGCGCCCGCCGCAGGCTGCAGCGAAACACCGGGCAGACCCGTCAACGCCGCAAGAAAGCCCTGCATCTCATAACACAATTTCAACATACCCTGCGCCTCAGAAGCTGGAATGAGCGGATGGAGTTTGGCAAAACCAGCCAATGCAGAAACCGCCTCGTTAATTTTAGGATTATGCTTCATCGTGCAGGAGCCGAGCGGATAAAAGACCGAATCCACGCCGAAATTTTTACGGGAGAGATTGGTGAAATGCCTGACCAAATCCGGCTGACCGATTTCCGGCAGACGCGGCGGATTTTTGCGCCGCATAGATTCAGGAAGCGCCGGCGCTGCTGGGACAGTGCATCGAGGCGGCGTAACCGCTCGCCGACCCTTGCGGCTCTTCTCAAAAATAACACCCGCCTCAGGCAGCAACCCCGCACATTTACCAACCATTTTTCGTCCCTTTTTTTTTAAATTTCACCCAAAAATCTAAACCGATGCTAATTATCCTCGCATCAAATCGTCAAGCTGCAATGCGATTCTAAAAAAAGATTTTACAATTTGTGCTGATGAAAAGTATGTTGGCGGACATTGAACTTAAACAAGATTCTTGGTGTTTTATTGTTTCAAGGTTCTTTGTAATGCCTAAATGAATCAATCAACTCTTTGAATGAAGTAGGGTTGAAATCCTTAAACTCATTGTTACCAACAAAAACAAAGTCATATTTCACTTCTGTTTGAATGCGATTAATATCTTCACACCATTGACGAAGTCGCTCCATCTGGAGAGGAACATCAATATCTACCAACCCTTTTGTTTCAACAATGATAATTTGTTTGTTGGATAGTTTGACAAAAAAATCCGGATAATAGTTGGAAATATGACTCTCTGCATTGACGTAATCCAGTTTAAAGCCCACAGCCGGATAATTCTTTGCGAATGATAAAACATCATCACAACGCTCCAGAAAACCGGCAAATTCAAGTTCAAATGTACTATCCCCAGTTATTCGATTGAAGATACTTTTCTTCGGTATGATATAACCTTGTTCCTTGGCAATAAACGGACGAGTCTGTCGCAGCTTTATTGTATCTCTTATTTCTGCATCGCCCTTATCCTTAACCGTTAGGGCATTGATTGCTTTCTTGAAAGTCTCGAGTAATGTTTTGCTGGCAGAGAGTTCAGAAAGGTTTCGCAAAGTGTTAAGATCTTCTAAATCCACGACCCTGTCAAATAACTCATTCTGCACAAAATTTTTGATCTTTAGGTAAAGGACGTCATAACCGCTGACAAGCCGCAGTTCGCGCATAATGGTTTGTGCGAAATAACCTATTACGCTCCGATAATCGGCAATCCCTGACGTATCCAGAATTGTTTTATGCGTTATTTCCCCGTTGCAAATATCCTTAAACACAATTTCCCTAAGTTCTTCCACGCTGAATTGCAGGAACATAATACGCTGATGTTGTAGAGAAGTCTCGTCAAGATCTGAAAGGTTTTTATATTCTCTGTAAACACGCGGAGTCATAACGGGTATTTCAATATCAAGAGCATCAATATTTTTCTTCGTATTTCCGGTATCTACTTCAATAACAAGAGGCGCAATTGGTTTTGTGCCTTCGCCCATCGGTTTCCTTTCAAGGACGACACCCTCAGCCTGTATGGATTCGACAAAATCCATAAAAGCCTTTGTTCCCACAACGCTTACAAATTCCTCTATGCCGCCGGGATACATCTTGCGCAATCCCCGTCCCAATGTCTGCTCGGGAAGGATATTGCTTGTGGCAGCATAAGGACGCAGCCCGACAATTGTTGTAACATTCCGAACGTCCCAGCCCTCTTTGAGCATCATGACAGATATAATTGCTTTGTAAGGATTATCCGCATTGTCTATTTCATTTGCCTGTTTTCGAAGCCATTCCAATTCCTCCTTGTCTTTTTTCGTATTTGCTTCAGAAATTTCACCATTGTTCTTTGTGTGTATGACAAGGACTGCATCTTTGAGATCGGGATAATTGCCTTCAAGATATTGGGCAACATCATCACAATTTCGGGTGTCATCGGTCATGATAAAAAGAATAGCCTTCTTGCCTATTTTTTCATGTTCGGCATAAGCCTTGCGCCATTCGACCACACCAAGATGAATATAATCGGCATATTGTTCCGTATATTTTGCGCTTTTACGCTCTACTAATTTTGCCCTGCTGGGTGCATCTGGCAGAACCGGATGTTTGACCACGTTTTGTTTGATAGCTTCAACAAGCGGATAATCTGATATTGTCTGAACAAAAATGGCTCCGTTATTATGTTTCGGTGTTGCTGTAACATCCACCTGCAATGCAAGCTCCGACCCTTTTTGTTTTAATCGGTTATGAATATCTTGAATAGATTTGAACCACGCCATGTTCGGGTCGTGAATATGATGCGCCTCATCGTTTAATATCACCAGTTCATCAATATCCCGGACAATCATTCCCAAGTCCACTTTGGAATCAGTTGTTGCGCCTGTTGGTCTTTTGCCGAGAAAATAATCTCTCAAATCTTCATCGTCGGGAGAGGGAATAATATCATCACCTGAATAAACCCGATGAATATTGGTTAAAAAGATGTTTCCTGTCGGGCGGATGATTCGAACATCATCTTGAACATGTGGGATCAGTTGAAAATCATCGCGCCAGTTTTGTCCGCCATAACCGTTATCGGGAAGAACGGGATCATGAAAAAAGATGCGCAATCCATCGAAATCCTTCCGTATCCGATCCAGAACGATGATGTTTGGCGTAATCACAAGAAAGTTGCGTGCCAGATTGGATTCCGATTCATAGAGTTTATGGAAAAAACTCCATGTCAGGATAAGGCTAAGGACCTTTGTTTTTCCCGCTCCGGTCGCCATTTTGGAGACAAAACGACGCCATGTCTCGTCAAATAAACTCGCGGAAACCTTACCAGTGCTATCATATCGCATCAAATCGTATTTATCCTGAACCCCCGCAACATCGTAAAGATAGATGATCGTTTCCAATGCCTCTTGCTGAGCGAAATAATACTGGAACTCAAACGTTGTCCCATCTGCTTTCGGCATCAGATGCGGCGTATTAAACCACCAGTTGAGAAGACTTATGCTTGTCTCTGTTGCGCCGGCATATCGGCTGTCCCGCCATTCTCGAATCTTTTTACGAAGTTCGGACACCAGCGGCGGCATGAGTTTTTCCATGCTCGTTTCCCGCAGCGATTCATCCGCCGGAAACCAGCGAATAGAAGGGTCGAGAATCGCATAAGGCGATTCTGGAAAATTGGGATGAAGTGCCATTATTTCTCCTTTGATTCCAGCCGTTTTGTCCGTTTCTCATCGGTCAGAAGCCTCATCTGCTGAATGGCAATCTGATTCAACTTTTGAAGCCGTTCCCCCTGCGGCATATTTTCGCGGATGAACAGGGCATTCAGGTTTTCCAGATTGGAAAGGCAAAACAAGCTGCGGCACGTCCGCATAATCGCGTCGGTGTGAATTCGGTAATTGATCCTTGCCAGATTCCGCCGGATGTCCCATCCGAGCTGCTTCCGTTCTTCCTCCTTCAGCCGCTGGAATTCCTTAATAAGATATAATTTAAATTCAACGGAAACCCATGAAGCGAACTCAAAAGCGATGTCCTTATCCGTAAGGCATATATAATCTTCTTCTTTCTTGTTGATTATGGATATTTCCCTGCCTTTCACATTAATCTTTGCCATGTTTCATCTCCTTGACAGGTTATTATTCTATTGCTCCTATTCTAATTCTGGCAGTTTCGCAGTATTTAAACCCATCGAATTCGATGGGATTAAACCCTCACCTCTATGATAGTCATCGTATCATTCCCGAATATATCCACCACCTTGACTGCAATCTTGCGTTTGCCAGGCTCGCATTCATGAAACACGCTCTTCAGTTCTATAGAACGTTCCTTCTTTGTGCGGAAACTCTGCCACTCGTTCTCAAAAATATAATCGCCCGTCCACACCTCCTCATATTCTGGCATAACCATCTGTTCCGGCTTTTCCATCCCTTTGAGTACTGTCTGTTTCGGCGGATCTTTCAAGACTCTCACAATCTCCCGCTTGCTCTCAAAATCAAAATCCACCGCCCAGTAATCTATCCAGTCCGTCCAATGCTTTGTCAGAACCTCGCGAGTGACAATACCATTTTTGTCCTTCGACACCTTGACGATTTGTCCCTTTTCCACAACGATACGGCTGCCTTTCTCCTTGATCGCCGCCTCGGCATTAGCGATGGAATCCTGAGAATAGAAAACCGAAAAATCGGTCAGTTCCACCGCCACGCTCCGTTTTTTGATATGCGGCTTGACCTCGATAGCCGCCACATCATGGAAGACCACCTGATTCTTTTCCACCGCCCGCTTATCAAAAACCTCGGCGGGAATATATTTCGGCGCAATATCAATCCCCTTCGACCGCGCCTCATCGAGTATGTTTGGAAAAAGTCCCATCTCAAACTCAAAACCCAATATATCCACCTTTGTGATGCGTTTGCGCCGGCACTCCAAAATGATCTCCTCGATGAACAGCCGCGTTACCGGCAGGTTCACCGGTCTCCGGGATCAGACCGAGTTGACCCGATGTAAAAATGAAATTTCCGTAGGAGATAGCTGCCGAATAGGGTCCGATTGCTTTCGGCGCTTTTTCGGCGATAATTGCTTTTTTTTGGTCCATAGGTTTCCTCTTCGTTTAAAATTATCAA
>MWCT01000011.1 GCA_002070185.1 candidate division BRC1 bacterium ADurb.Bin183 | reverse complement strand
GGCGGTTTTTTGACGCTCTTTGGACCGCCTCCCGCCAAGCCTTCGGAATCTTCAAACGTTGATTCCTTCTTTTTCCTATAAATGAAGTAACCGACAGCGGATATCACAATAACCATCGAAATAAAAAAAACCGATTTTGTTCGCCTTTCTGTTTCGGCTTCCTCGCGTTCGCGCTCCTCGCGGGCTTCTAAAATCAACTGACGTCGCTCTTCGGCTCTTTGTGCCAACTCATTGGAAAGCGCTTCCTGATCCTTCAATCGTTCCTCATGCCGCTCGATACCAAGGCGCTCCTGCTCCGCTTTGGCTTCTTTGAGTATGTCATTGACGTATTTATCCTGTTCCGCCTGCGGGAGTTTTGCAATATCTTCCGGTATCTCAATCCGAAAGGCAAACGCTGCCGTTAAGGAGAATAAAAACGTCCCCGCTACAAGGAAAAGGAAACATGTTAGAATCATCGGGCGCTTTTGTTTGATGCTCACGCGTCAACTCCCTTTTTTATAACAATTTTTTGACCGGCGGAATTTCATATCTATCCAGAATACGCACGTCTTCAACGATGGGCAACCCTAAATCAATGATGCGGTTCGGGTCGCCGCCAAAGTATTTTCTCTGATAACGGCTGTGAATGCGCGAATCATATCTCATATTCAGAGAGTCGGAGAAAATCCATGCCTCGTCGCGGCAGACAATCGTTCCATTGATGTAGTCCGGACCCTTGGCATGCTTTACAGCGAAGGCGTGGTTCGTGTAATAAACCCCCTCAAAAGTTGTTAACTGGTCTGTGGCAACACTATTATAATCCACCGGGTTTTTGCCGGACATAGGGTAATCGGCAATGTTATTAATGCGCGCGGGTGTCATCTTTATCTGAGTGTCATAATTGTAATTCGCATCAATCACCCCGTCCTCATCGGCGTCATACCAGGCGGAATCAGGAATTCCATCGTTGTTGGTGTCCAAGTATTTAATGTTGTCATCCGGCGTTCCGCGAATGCCGTCCGCCCCGAGAGTCGCCTCGCTCCCGATATACTTTAAACCATAGCTGGTATTGTCGAAACAATTGCTTTTCCATGTGGAATCATTAACCTTGCCGCCAAATATAGATTCACGCACCGCAAAACAAACCAGATCCTTGTTCATATTGCGATCAACCCAAGCATCGCGGTTAGCGGGCGTCATGGATTCGGGAGGGGTTGAAAAATCGGGACGCGTGGCGGAGGAGTATTTGATATCTCCCGCAACATACAAGTTCCCGCCGATGTATATGGTTCCCTTGCCTTTGATGGTACCTTTGATGATGGCATCGCCGCGGATGACCACATTCCCGTCAATCACAAGCGGACTCGCATCCGTTCCCTCAAGATAAATGCCCGGTTTTGGTTCATTGTCCCCATGCACCCTGTTAATCAAAGTCGCTCCGTTTTTTTTGATTGTGCCGGTGGCGGAAGTTTCGTAATACGTCAAATCCTTCAGATTAGGCATCTTGATGCGGGGAGCCCCCACATGGCAGTATGTCAGAGGATTTGTTCCCGCCGACCCAGCAAAAGGAGGCGTTCCGGTAAAAGGATTAATGGGAACTTTATTGCTCGCTACTTGACCATTGGCAAATATGTGCCCATAGACTTTGGGCCTGTCCTTGAAGTCAAAGTCCCAGTTTGAACGCTGATCTCCGTAACCGGTTATCGTGCTGCCCCACCACCAGCCCCAGTTATTGAGGAAATATTCATAATCAAAAACAAGCGAGGGCGGATGCCAGCGCACAAGCGAACGAACTGTGCGAACCGTGCCATCTGGAACATCTGCATGTTGTTCACCTGTTGCAGTCGCCGTGCGGCTCGACAGAACAGCCGTTCCCGTCACAAGATAATTATCTGTAACTCCCATTGGATCCGCTTCAATTTTTACAGAGGTGTAAAGCACCTTTGGACTGGGAGTATAGGGCAAATTCAACGTTTGAACATTTTTACTCCATACGTAAGTCCCTTTGGCAACGGTGGCATCCACATTCTGGTCGGCAAGCATCTGAATACCCTCCAGCATCGCATTTTCAGCTGTGTAAAAGGCATCCAGACGGCTCGCACGCCAGCCCTGTTTGCGATAATGATACTGGCTCAAACCCATAATGCCGAATATGGAAAATGACACAAGCAGCATAATCTCCAGAACGGCAACTAAAACAGAACCTGAAATTTTCTTTTTTCTGCGATTGTCGGTTTTCATGGTTTAACCTCCTATTTAATTTTTATTAATTCCTTCTCGTGTTTACAGCAAATGAACGTGTGCTGATAATATGATTCTTCACCTTGCTTGGATCTTTATAATGCCTTGTGGCATATCCCTGATCCGATACAGTCACATTGACAAGTATCACCGAACTATCCGGAATGCCTCCGGTCTGCATCGCCGCGCGGAAGCTAACATCCAGAATGGAGCAGGTCGGGTCATCGGGGCTTGATGGGTTTTTCGGTTTTCCCAGAACCCCAATCAATCGTTGCCCGCCAGAAACGGTGATGTCGGGGGCATAAGTCAAAGAGCGTTTGTTAGGATCGTATTGCAAACGCTGATTCACGCCGCCGGTTGCGGTTCGGAATATGATAGTGCGATAAAAAGCGCCGTTTGCATCAGTAAAGAAAACCCCCGCCTCTTTTGAGGCGCTTTGAAGCAATTCTGTTACCTCATCCTGAATGCGGTCTGCTTTTTCAAAAACCCGTTGGCGGATAAACCCAATCCGCTGCTCTCTGATAAGCGCGCTGAAAAGAACCATGATTGTCACAAAAATGATTCCGCTCATGCCGATGGCAACAACGGTTTCGGCAAAGGTGTAACCCTTTGGCGATGCGTTGCTCGACCTTTTTTTATAGCAATCTATCTTCATTTGCCCTGCCCTGCATTCCTTATTAATTGAACATGGAATAAACAACCGATTCCATCTGATGCGTTAACCAGTCCCCTCCCTTGCCGCGCGGTGGTTTCCACCGAACATTCAGATTTATCCTTTTTGACCTCATTCGCCCGCCGACCACCTGATCCGTTATTGTGCAGCTATATTGCGGCGAACTCTTATCCAGCCACACCAAATCAGGATGAAAATTCAAAAAATGTGTCGTTGTCAGCGGATACCAATTCCCATCATTGGGAAAACGAATATTAATCGTGCTCCGCACCCCATTATATAACTCATTGATGGGCTGACCCGGAAGGATTTCAAAGAAAGTCTTGGCTCGCGCTATCTCCAGATAATGCTGCATGAAATCAATCATGATTGCCTGCTCCATTGCCTTGCGCGATTGCAAGCGATGATAATTTAACATCGTAATTGCCCCAACGAAAACAGACAACAAAATCGCCGAGGCTATAAGCACCTCAATGATTGTTGTCCCTTTACGCAATCTTTTAAAAGCGAAATAATTCATAAATACACAACCTTGTCAAAAAATAACATACAAATAATACGCAATTCTTAAGCCAATCGTCAACCTCAATAGAAACAATTTGCAAAGCATTGATTTCTCGTTTGTTATAAAAGGCTCGTGAAAAAACTTATATGAAGATTATTTTCCATACACAAAAAAAAGCACAAAATTTATGCAGCCGTGTGTGATGTTTTACTCACATTTTTATTCCCTTCATCCCCTCGCTCTATCAAGTATATTAATAGAAATGGCAGCATCCAGACAAAGTATTGCGTGAAAAGAACCGGATTGAAACTTATAAACAAATAAAAAGCAAGGCACGCCAACAACCACTTGTTCCATTTCTCCTTTAATGCAGCCGCCCAAAATATAATAAACGCCAACATTGGAATTATGCGCGATTTAATCCCGTAACTGCCAAATAATAACATTATTGATTTAGAATCAGATAAAAGATGCGAGTTGCCGTCTCGAACGCCGCTAAATAAAAGCGATTTGATATAGGCATACGGTCCCCAGATAAAAAAAGGGATTGATATGACCAGAGGAAAAATTGCCACATAACCCAACCGCCGCGCCGCCTCTTTCCAATTGCCGCTTGCGGCGAGCATTACAGGCAGAAAAAGGACGCCAATATGTTTCATGCTCAACGAAACGCCAAATAAAATCCCAGCCAAAACGGGCTTTTCATCCCAATACTCCAGCGCCAAAATCAGCATAAACAGCATGAACGGCTCGCTGTTGGCTATCTCCCAAGTATAAAGGCCCCATCGCGCAAAAAACCACGTGAAAATTAAAAACAGCCCTAATAATAAACTCCCTTTTCCCGCCGCCTTTTGAAAAATATACAAACCAACAGCAAGATCAAAAAACAGTATAAAGATGCGCCATATTGACAAAAACGACTCATAATCTCCTGAACCCGTCCTAATAATCAATGCCGCCATCAGATAAACCAACGGCAGCCGCGTGGCGTATTTGTCGTTGTGAATCATATCGCCGGAAAGAATGCGCGCATAAGGATTCTCGCCCTCGGCAATCCTTTTGCCATCAAGCCAGACAAAATAGGTGTCAAATCCTTTTGCCTCAAAATAAAAGGCGGGCAGGCGGACATATATTGCCAGAATCAGAATTAGCGTTAAGCCAGAGAGCGAAATAATCCTCCCATGTCTTTCTAAAAAAGCCATCAACATTTACCGGTTGGTCTTTCCCTGTTTTTTACCATCTCTCATCGCGGTATAATAATGCCGTTGCTTCTTCCGGAAATAAATATTTGGACAGGTAAAAACCCTGAATATAGTCGCAGCCCATTTCCTTCAAAAAGGTCAATTGCGATTCTGTTTCCACCCCTTCGGCAGTCACGTTGAGCCCCATCGCCCGCGCCATGCCCAGAATCGTGGGAACAAGTTTGCCCTGACGCGTTTCCTTGCCCAAAAACGGCATAAAAGCCCCTGCAATCTTCACACCCTCGATGGGGTAGGAGAGCAGCCTTTCCAGCGAAGAATACCCCGTCCCAAAATCGTCAATCACCAGATGAACCCCAAGCGCATTAATCCGGTTCATCTGCCGCCCAACACTTTCCGGATTATCGGAAAGAGCGCTTTCCGTAAACTCAAGAACCACGCTATTTGCATCCAGCCCTGTTTGCGTCAGAATTTCCTCGATTTCAAAAAGAAGCCCCGGTTGCGCCGCTCGCCGAGGAGAGAGATTGATGTTGATAAACAAAGGGCGCTCTCCCGATTTCATCTGCTGCCACCTTTTTGCCTGAAGGCACGCCGCGCGCAACATCCATGAATCCATCGAAATAATCAGCCCGGTGTCCTCAGCCAAAGGCAGAAACTCGGCGGGATATAAGATTCCGCGCTTTGGATGACGCCACCGCATCAAAGCCTCCATTCCATGAATCCGCCCGTCTTGGATAGAAATAATCGGCTGATAAACAGGAAAGAGCTCATCATTCTCAATCGCTTGGCGCAAATCCTGCTCAAGCAGCATTGTCCGCACCGCAAGCGTCCGCATCTCCTCATCAAAAACAACAATAGAATTACGCCCTTTTTTCTTTGCCTCATTGAGCGCCGCGTCCGCGTCTCTAAGAATTTCATCAGGGCTCGAGTAATGCCTGCCCCCGCACACAATTCCAATACTGGCAGTTATGCGCAGATTATGTTGGAGAACGGTAAATGGCTTTTTCAAATTTTCAAGGATACGCTGGGCAAAAAGATTCGCATGGCTAATATCCTGCGGCTCGGCTATCAATATCGCAAACTCATCCCCGCCCAACCGTGCAAACGTGTCCATGCTGCGGAGCATACCTTTCAAACGCTCGGAAAATTGAATCAAAATCTGATCCCCGATTAAATGCCCTAAACTATCGTTGATTATCTTGAACCGATCCAAATCAATATTAAGGACCGCAAAAGTGTCTTCCGGATGGCGCTTGAACCGCAACAGCATCTGCTGAAGCCTATCCATGAAAAGCGCCCTGTTCGGAAGACCTGTCAGATTGTCATGCGCATACGAATGTTTGAGTTGATGCTCAACCTGTTTGAGATCCGATAAATCCCGCGCAATTCCCAATATCCCCATAGGCTCGCCTGATTCGTTCTTCAAAAGCGTTGAAGTCATCAAAGTCGGAAACATCACCCCATCCGCTCGCGAATGACCCATTTCCCCTGTATGCGAGCCCATATTTATAACCACTTGATTAAAGGGATTCACCTCCTGCTGCATCTGTTCTTTGGTATGAAAAGCCCTGATGGAATGTCCCGTCAATTCCGCTGATTTTTCAAATCCATGCATCAGAGCCCAAGATTGATTGGCAAACTGAATATTACCTTCAAGATCCACAACGGCAATGCCGTCCATCGCCTGCTCAACGGCTGTTCCCAAAAGATAAAGCAACCCCTGCGCCTTGAGGCGATCCTCTTCAATGCCGATGGCGGACGACAGAATTCCAAGGACCTTAAAATCCTTTTCTGAGGGAGTAAAATCTTTTCGATAAACCGCGCTAAGCGCGCCGATTGCGCTTTCCCCGCATTTCACAACATGCCCAGCGTATGTCCTGATATCGTATTTTCGAACGTTGACATCGCTTTGCGCATAACGCGATTCTAAAAGGTTGCTAATCAAAACACATTGGCTGCTTGCTTTTTGGATAACATCGCAACAAACATGACCCTCCGCTTTAACCCGTTTTTGATAATCATCAGGTGTGTTCCATGTTCCCATGGAAAAGAGCGCATCTTTTTCCAGACGGTTATAAACGGCGAAATCAGCGCTAAGAATTTCGCCCGCCAGCTCGGTCAACGTCTGAATATTTTTAACCGGATCGGCGGCAAAACGCAAAAACCCCGCATTGATTTTTTCAATCCGCTCTTCCGCCCGCTTCCTGTCCGTAATGTCAACATCCATGCAAAAAATTTCATCAACACTGCCGTTTTTCAATATGGGAAATGTGGACGAATAAACCCAACGCGCCTCTCCTTTTTGATTTTGAACAAACCATTCCTGCGGAGTAATCGCTCGACCCGTTTCATATATCTCCTTTAATTTTTCCTCAAATTCCGCCCGCGATGCCTCATCCGCCATAATCAGATCCTGCAACTTTTTACCAATGGCATCCGCTGCCGAAAATCCATATAAAACCTCGCTTGCCGGGTTCCAGTGCTGAATAACTCCCAGCCGGTCAAATCCCTGAATTGCGACAAGAGGAGTATTTTTTATCACCGATTCAAACTTGTCCAACGATTGATGCAGCGCCTGCTCCACCAATTTCCGCTCGGTGATATCATAAAGAATCCCGATAGAACCGCTTATCCGCCCTGTTGCCGCATCAAATGTGGGAAGCGAACAATCGCTAACCCATTTCTTTGCCCCCTGCGGGGTAATAACCAAATAATCTGCGCGGAATTGCTTGAGTTTTCCATCCCGAAAAGCCTGCGCATATTCGCTAAAAGACATGGATATGGAAGGGTCTGCGATTACCTTTTCTTTCACCAACTTCCGAAATAACCCCACATTCATTTCAGCCGGCGTTACCCCAAAAATCGCAACACAGCCGTTGCCCATAAATTCATACACGTTTGAATCGTACTTCCACCGATACGGCACGCCTTGCGCGTTCTCAATTACCATCCGATATAATTCATGGATTTGGCGCAACTCTGCATCACTGCTGTCGCATACATCCGTCAACCTCTCGCAAGAGTCGGAAAAAACTGCAGAATCATCCGAATTTTTTAGCAGCGCTCGCAGACGATTCAACTCCTCCACAAGCTGCGCCTTGGTTTTGCGAAGGTCATCAGCCATATCTGCATCCTTGCGAAATGAATTTGAAAAAAGATAGACCCCATCCGTCAAACGCGTTCATTTCTATTCTATTAAACCCCTGCCATGCAAGCTATTTCTATCATTGGGGGATTTTGAATGCGTTTCCTAATTCAGAAAATACCCTTTAAAAAAACAAGCGGAGAGGGCTTTTTTGCCCCCTCCGCTCGGTGATTTGTAAAACAGTTTGTAAAAAGGCGATTACTTGGTCTTATCTATGACCTTAATGCCTTTGGCTTTGAGTTCTTTTTCTTTGCCTTTAAGTCCTGACGCAGCAATAACGTCAAGGATGTAAATCATGTTGCCGCCATCGGCTGAGAACTTCTGCCCATAAGAAATAGGCACATCAGCCGTCACAGGACCCAAAATGGATTCAGCTACAGGGCGGATCTTGCGCTCGCCGTTGGCAAGGAGCATAACGGTCTTGGCTTTGTAAACCAGAGCCGCGCCCAAGGAGATGGCGTAGTTCGGACTGTCCTCTACCGTGGCAAAGTGTCCATCTTTCACAGCGTTCTGGATTGTGTTGTCATCCAGCTTGACAAGGAGCATCTTGTGGTTCAAGGGGATGCCGGATTCATGGAATGCCACATGCCCGCGTCCGCCGACGCCGATGATTTGCAGGTCAATGCCGCCAGCTTTTGCAATGGATTTCTCATAAGCATCCAAGATGTCTTTCTTAATCATCTTGAGAAGGGGATTCTTGGCGGAAGCCTTGATGACAACGGCCTTGCCTTTGTCGGATCCCTTTATCTCAAAGTCGTCTTTGGATTTTTTTAGGGCGGCGATGAGTTCTTCTTGGCAGATCAGCGTTCCGAAAGGAACATAGGTTTTGGCGAAGGGGGTTTTGAGTTTGCCGAAAAGTTTCTTAATCATAAAATATGAATAGGACTCGGGATGCAATGTGCGCAGCTGGGCGTTCTCTCCCGGCAGACCAACGTATTCGTCAAGGTTAAATGAAATCACGTCGGCGGAGTTGAATTTTTCCTGATTATCAATGAGATGTTGATACAAACCAACAGGGGTGCTGCCGGTCGCCAGACCGAGGACGTAGTTTTTCTTTTGCTTGGCGGGTTTGAAAGATTTGAGTTCTTTAAGAACAATCTTTCCCGCCTCTTCGCTCATATGAGCGTAGTCTTTTGTGATGATGACGGTAAAAGGCATAGTGTTAGATCTCCTTAAAAAATATATTTCGGAACGAAGTAAATCCGCCGCGGCGAATTACTTCAATTTCGCGATCAAAGCGTTAATCTCTTTCTTGATGCCTTCTGCTTCTTTGTTGGTCTCTTTGACAAAGGAGTTATCTTTGGCTGCCTCATGAGCCTCAGCGTAATCGGGAATAATGCGCACGCCGCGGTTGTCATCCTTTGCCTTGGACTCCTCAACGTCTTGGGCGATTTTGATGGTCATATCGGCATATTCCTTGAGCAGCTCGGCAACGCCCATTCCGGAAAATTCCGCTTGCAGGACGGCGCGCTCATGCTCCCAACGCTGGCAGGAGGTCTTGGTCGCGATGACCTTGGCAACCTGCGCAGTCTTGCCCTCTTCGACCAACTCCTTCACCTTTTTTGCCAGACCTTTGACGGCGTAATACTTGATGTAGAATGTGTAGGCGTCAATGCCAGCTTTGCGGGATTCCTCAAACATGTAGTTCTTGCCAAGACCTTTGACATCCTTATCGGTATAAACAGGTTTGACCTCGGCAACAGCGGAAAGACGTTTGCGCGCTTCGAGCATGAGGTCAACGACATCCGGGCGGAAAACCTCGAACACGAACTGCGTGCGTTTTGCCTTGTTGCGTTTGGTGTATTTGCCCTCGTTGCGCTTGACGCTGAAGATATTATCCGAAAGCACCCAACCGGGCATGATTTCATTGTAAGCGGGGGAAATTTTGTCCAGACGGACCGCCGGTGTGTTAATCAGCGAAAACGGCATCTCAACCTTTTGCGGCAGGGCGTTTACGGCGGTGGCGATGATTGAATACGGGGCGCGGGAGAAGTTGGACGGCATCTTGATGTTGACGCCAAGTCCAAAGAAGGTGCCTTCGCCGCACCAGATTTCCTGATCCGGCGCCTTGCCCGTGTGATTCGAACCGACGTTTGCGCCATAACCCACGTTGCCCTTGCCCTCGGGCCAATAGGCGGCGATGAGCAAAGATTGATGATGGAAGCCAACAAACGGACCGCACAGAGACGCCGTGCATTCGCCCTCGGCGACGCCGGTGTTGGGTCCGAGAATGGACTCCGTCACCTTACCGTGGCGCTCAACGTGGCTATGCTCGGTCATGACCGATTTATCCACAATCGCCATCGTGGCAGCCTCGCAGCCCCATTGCAGAATGGACTTGCGCACAAAAGCGCCGTCCACGACCTCAGTCTTTTCTTCCTCATTGGAAAGAATCGTAGCCTCGCTCACCAGCGTGGCAGAATCAATAATGGCGCCTTTGCCGATGAAGGCGTTGATAATTTTTGGCGTGTTGCGCACAATGGCTTTTTCGCAGATAATGCCTTTGGGAGATTTGACCGCTTCCACATAATCGGCGATAAAATCGGCATATTCCTTCTGGAGCTCCTTATCAGCGCGGCGCCCACAGATAAGCTCAGCCACAGGGATTGTCAGCTCGGCATAGGACTTGATTTCGCGCCCGCCGGTCTCGATGGCGATTGCCATCTCAACGCCGTTGCCGAATGTTGTCTCGCCGCCGACGATGGAGGCGCAATTGAACAGAACCGCTCCCTCTTTCACAATGTAATTCGAAAGCGAACCGATGTTCATGACCAGAGCGTCGCAGCCGATTTCGGAATCCACAATGTTTGAATTGTAGATGCCGGCAGGATAGGCGAGATTCTTGTCAACCTTAACCGCCTCATTCTCAGCGCAGGAAATAACGCACTTGCCAAAAAAGCCGCTGTTAAAAATGCGCTCAGGGGAGAAGCACTGGGCAACAAGAACGTCGTTCCAGTTCGGACTGAAATTGCCATTGCCCTCGAGGGCGTCAATTTCCTCCGGCTGGAGCGCGCGGACTTTATTGCCATAAAGAGCGCTCTTGAATCCCGCCTTTTTCAGCGGCGCGACCGCAGCAACGACCTCCGATGTCTTGATAACCTTACCAATTAGACTCTTGAGAGCAGACATAATTCCTCCTTCAAATAATTGAAATTTGTGATAATTGCAAATTGATAAAAAAACTCTAACCGATGCTATTCCCGGCTTGCGGCTTTGTGTAGCAATCGTTCAGAGCAATTGTAATCGCGCCTTGAATTCCCTGATTCGAACCAAAAGTTGCCTTTGCGACTTTTACATGTTTCTCAATGTATTCAAGCG
Organism: candidate division BRC1 bacterium ADurb.Bin183; assembly: GCA_002070185.1. Lineage (GTDB taxonomy): Bacteria > Sumerlaeota > Sumerlaeia > MWCT01 > MWCT01 > MWCT01. The sequence continues at coordinate 114,468 of MWCT01000011.1, read as the reverse complement.
TATAAACTCTCAGATTGCGTTGGATGCAGTCAAGCAGAACATCATTCGGTTCAATCATGCTTCCGCCAAAAAGAACCGCCTCCGGACCCAGCACATTCAAAAGATTCGCCACGCCCATCGCCAAAAAATAACCCACTCGCTCTAGCATGTTATAGGCAAGACGATCGCCGTCCTCCGCCGCATGGCAAATAGCCTCCGCTGTGATATTATCCTTTGAGCCCGCAAAATCAAGAATCCGCGTATTCACCCCGTCTTTGATTGCATCCTTCGCCTGAGCCACAAGCGCATAATCAGAAGCCACGCTTTCAAGGCAGCCCCGCTTGCCGCAATAGCACAAAGGACCGTTGTCCGAGCTAAAAGCGATATGACCGAATTCGCCAACGCTCCACTTGACCCCGCGCCGCACTTGCCCGTTCAGAATGATCCCCATCCCCAAACCGGGTCCCATCTGAAAAATCAGAACATCTTTCAAATCCTTATGCTCGCCAAAGAGATGCTCAGCACATGTGATAGCCGTGATACGGTTTTCCACCACAGTACGCACGCCGAACTCTTGCTCGAAAATCTGCTTCAGCGGGACATCTTTCCAATCCTCCAGACGCGGAAAATTGATAGAGATACCCGTCTTTTCATCTACCAGACCGGAAATAGCCACACCGATGCGGAAGATAGGAGCCAGGTCAATCTTGCGAATATTATTGATTTGATAACGAATGGCGGCGCTCAACGATTTTAAAATCTTATCCCGCCCCGCGCCCGATTCAATGTTGCTTTGTTTGATATTATAAATATCCCCGTTCATACGAGCACATGCGGAAACAATTCCGCGGGAGGAAAATTCTAGTCCGATAACCCAGCCCCACGTCGGGACAATTTCCAGCAACTTGGCGCGCCTGCCGCCGGAGGAATCCGCCAGACGCCCCTCGCGCACCCTGCCAGAGTTGATCAGATCGTGAATCAGCGCGGAAACCGTCGGCGGTTTGAGCGACAAAATATCCGAAATCCGCCCCCTTGAAAGAACTCGGTTTGACCAGATTAGGTAGAGGGCGGCGTGTTCTCGAATGGTTTGGAGGTCTTTCATTATATTTTCAATTATTAATAAAGATTAAAAAAAGTAGCGAAAAATCGCCTTACTTCATAAAAAAACGGTATGAATTGAACCGTATATTCCCAATCTGTCAAGCATAATATTTTTTATTTTGCAATTATTTTAAAGGTACAACTCTAATAAAATCTGGGGTCAATCATTGCATTTCGTTAATGAAAAGTTTGCGCCGTTCTATGCCCTCCGCATCCTTTGTGTTTTTTAAGCAACGAACAACAGGCGACCATCAACGCTCTTTCCCCAAATATCTATTTTCAATTATCAATTATTTAATTGCCTAAGCGCGCAGCCTTATTATAGCAGTCATTTATTCATGTCAGGGAGGATGCGTCATGAAACAAAAATTTGCCGATGCGCGCATCATGTTGATAGCTGCCATGCTTATTGGAGCGCTCGCGTTTGCCGCCATCCCTATCACCGCACCCGCTCAAGAGGGCGTTCCGCTGCCGCGCCGCTCGGATATGACGCCGCCCATTACCGTCAACAGCGCAGTGGATGCTCTAACATCCGAACCCGCCGCGCTCAAAGACATCCCCGACCTCCTCATGGAATGTCTTGCTTTCAAAGTTGCCGTGAATAAATCTCACCGCTTTGGCGTTGAGTGGGAAAAAGATAAACTCGAAGCCGCGCTCGGCAAACCGCTTGCCGGTCAATTCCGGTTAAAAGAGGCGGGCAGCCAAAAACTGGATGTGGAAACGCTCATCCTCAAAGACCCCGATAAATTCCTTCAATACCTCTCCCGTTTCGGCGAGGCGCGCCTTATTTACAAACAAATGTGGAGCCAGAGCATCGGCGAGCAGGTCAACCGCGAGTATCAGACCATTATGCCATTCACCACTTCTTTCGGCGCGAAAGAAGGCGCTCCCTCATCCCAGCAGACCTACACTCAATCATCCGTTCTCGGCGGCATCAAACTCGCCCTCACGCTCAACGGCATCCAGCTATCCGACGAATTCCCCATCGTTGATTTTACGTATGAAATCGAGATGAAGGATTCGTATAAGACAAAGGATAACCTTTACGCAGTGAACCGCATCATCTCTGCCGATACCACAACCGTCCCCGTCTCTCACTCAGTTATTCAGACCAATCTTTTCAGCCATGATGAGATTCTCAACCAATACATCTTTGTAGTCACGCCCAGGAGCATGAAATGAGGTCGCCCGTGCCCACGCGCCTCCGCCTAATGAATAAGGTTCGGGCGCATCTGGACGCATCATTCCTTTCTGACGCAGTTTTGGCGCTGCCCTCTGTGTATTACATCGGGTTATGCGCTGTTTGCAACATACGCTGCCCTTATTGCCCGCGCCAGAATTTCCCCGATGAAGTGGATAACGGGCTGATGTCTTTTGAAGAGTTCAAAAAAATTATCGAGTATCTCAATTATGCGGAGATTGTTTTCCTATTCGGTATCGGCGAACCTTTTTTGCATCCGCAATTTTTTGATTTTGTGCGCGAGGCAAAAAAGACGGGCATCCGCACATCCACCAACACGCACGGCATGAGCCTCAATGCGGAAAATCGCGAAAAAATTATCGAAACCGGACTTGATGAAATCTCCATCTCTTTTGACGGAGCGGATGAAAAAGTCTTCAATTTTTTGCGTGCCGGCGCCGATTTCAAAACAGTTGTAGGCAATATCTCCGCGCTTCAAAACCTCAAAAAAGAGCGCGGAAGCCTAACCCCTGAACTCCAGTTTGCCACCGTCATCAGCCGCCACAACGTCCGCCAGATGCCCGACCTTGTCCAACTGTCTCGCAAACTCGGCATAAAAAAAATCGTCTTTACCAATCTTATCACCCTCCACAAAGAAAACGCGGAGGTTTCTGTAGCCAAAACGGATTTGTTTGCAGATAGCTATGAAAAGGCAAAGTTGCAAGGAAAGCGGCTCGGCGTGGAAATTGAATATTGGCCTCAGCATCCATTTCCATGGAAAAAAGATCCGATGCCTGAGTTTGATCCCGAGCGGCGCATTCGCTATGCCTGCCCCGACCTTTGGCGGTTGGGAATCATTGACCGCACCGGCAACCTGAAATCCTGCTGCTATTACGAAAATATGTCCGGCAATGTTTTCCAAACGCCGGTTCCAGATGTTTTCAATAACGACTTGAGCCGCGCCTTGCGCCGGAGCCTTCTTGATGGCAGGCTGATGGAGTGCTGCATCAATTGCGGCATGTTGCGGCGGGCGAGCGTAGAAATAGCCCGAGTCGAACTTGAAAACGCCGACGCCGCTCTCGCCGAAGCCCGCGCCTCAGGTCTTCTTGCCGATGCGGATATCTGCCTGCTCGAATCCGAAATCAAAAAATACCGCACATTCCTAAAGGAGTTATCATGATTGACGCTTTCGTTTTTGATTTGGGCAACGTGCTTTATCTTTTCGATCTTGAAATTGCTATGGAATATCTTAAAAAAGAAGGCTGCTCCATTAACCTTTTAAACCAACTCCAGCTGAAAGGAATCCTCACCAAATACGAACTCGGGAAAATTTCCACAGAAGAATTTTATGAAACAGCGAAAGGCGTCATCAAACTCAACGCTGACTTCGAAACCTTTCGTCAAATCTTTTGCGGCATCTTCCACGAAAATACGGACACCGTTCCGTTGGCGCGCCGCCTTGCCGCCATCCGCCCTGTCTATATCCTTTCCAACACCAATCGGATGCATGCCGAATTCCTCTCCGAACGATATCCGATTTTGAGCGAGGCGCGCGGACGCGTTTATTCATTCGAAGAAGGCGTGATGAAACCGGAAAAACGCATCTTTGAAATCGCCATTCATCGTTTCAATCTTAATCCGCGCGCGACCCTTTATATTGACGACATCAAAGAAAACACCGATGCGGCGGCAACGCTTGGATTCAAAACGCTGCATTATCCCGTAAAAAACGGACGTCCCGTTTTGCGCCTTCAAGAAGAGTTGACACGTCTGGGCGTTCGGGTATAAAAAAATAACATTCTTTTATATTATAGAGGTGGTGGAATCATGAAAGATAAATTTTATCTCGTCCTTATTCTCGCATTCATCTTAGCAGCCTCGTTGGCGCAGGCGCAAATGGACGCCTCCCAGCAGCGCAGATATGTAGTCAATTGGACAGCCGCGCCGCCAGTCCTCGATGGCAACATCGCGCCGGAGGAATGGGCGCAAGCCTCTCCGCCGCAGGGAGGTTTCCGTCTGCTTGGCTCCGGCGCGCCTGCTCCCCACGAATACGCCCTTCAGGCGCTCTGGGATGAAACCAACCTTTATGTGTCGCTCAAATGCAACGACAAGGACGTCCCCAGCCAGCAGGGCTATCCAGCTGATGACTTCAGCGATTCATTTCCCGGCTTTGTGTTTAAAGGAAGCGTGTATGAGGATGTCGAGTTTATTTTTGACCCCGGAAACCTTGAAGACAACATATTCAACGAATCTTCTGGAGACTCTTATCAGATAGCCGTCCAGCTGGTCGAAGGGATGAGACCGGCGGGCGCGGTTCAGCCTCCTTATCTCTTCACCGCCGCCCGATACAATTCTCTCAACGGCGGAACCTCATGGAACCCGAAAGATATCGCCGTCGGCGTCAGCCTCAAAGACGGTATTTCGGTTGAGATTGCCATCCCCTTTTCCAACCTCAACCAGAAATATGGCGCGTTTCTCAACGCCAACCAAGGGGAAACAGACCTCGAACTGACGGAAATCCCGCGCAATGGCAATCAGTGGGCGTTTCAGGCGGCGCGCTTTAATAACGATGAAACCTGTCCTGTTTGGAACTACCATCCCGGCAACTCCATCACCATGCATCCCTACGGCATTTTCGTTTTCGCAGGCAGACCGGAAGGCGCATCGTCAATTTTCGCCAATCAGCAAACGACTGCTGCCGTACCCATTGCGCCAACACCTGCCTCGACCGTTGCCTCTCCCTTTGTGAAAGCGTCGGGCGCCGCTCCCGGCGTCTCAACACAAACCGGCATAGTAACGCCGATACCGCCCATGCCCGTTCCCAAAGCCATCGAATCCGCACAGCCTGCCGCGCCCGCATCTCCCGCGCCGATGGGCGCTTCACCGTTTGCCCTTCCGCCGCAGGCTCCCGCTGTCGGACAGCCTCCGCTCGATTTGGCTGCGCCCGCTGCGCCTGCCGTTTCTGCGCCCACTATGGGTCAGCCTCCGCTCGAAACAACGCCGCAAACCAGCCCCTTTCAGCAGAGCCAGCCCCCGATTACCGGCGCTGTTCCGTTTGTCTCCGTCCCAGCCGCATCCGCATCCTCTACGTCCCAAATATATGAAAGCCTCGAAGCCGGACAAAAGGCGATAGCCCAGAGCAAACTTCATGGGGTTGTCTTTTTTACTAACATGAGGGACGAAGCCGATCAGCGTATCGGACGCATCCTCGAACAGCCCCGATTCAAAGCGGAGCTTGAGCGTCTGATTTTTATCCGCCTCGATGCAGACCGCCAGCGTCAGGCAATGAGCTCTTTCGGATTTTACAAATCGCCTTCGATTGTGCTTATCAATTCGGATGGAAGCATCCGGAAAAAAATTCAGAGCGTATCCGATGTGGATGCGCTCTATCTTGATCTGCAGAATATGAAATAACCGCAGCGTATTTCAGCGAAATTCCGCCCGCGGAAAAACACGCGCAAACTCCCTTTGAAGTTCGCGAAGATAAGGTTCAAAATCCCCGCCCTCATCTCGCAGCGAGGGGTCGAGAACATTTTCCATCTGGCAGCGCTGCAGGGTGAAATGCTCCGCTTTAAGGTGGTTGAGGTAGCGCGCAATCACAAGCACATCAGCCACGCTCAAAATCGCCGGATGGATGGTGGTGCGGAATTCATAAGGGACGCCCGAGCGAACGATAATCTCCGCGCTTTCGCGCGCCTTCCCGCCATCAGCCTCCGCCCCGCAAACCTTTGCATATTCGTTGAAAGGCGCCTTAATATCCATCGCAACCCAAGAAATCTTCGCCTCCGCCAGCAGACGCTCCAAACGCTCGGGATAGGCTCCGTTTGTGTGAATGGCAACTTCGTAACCCAACTGGCGCGTCAATTGGACATAAAAAGGGAGGTCATTCCAGAAAGTCGGTTCGCCGCCGCTGAAGACAACGCCGTCCAGCAGTTTTACTCGGCTCTTAAGAAATCCAAAGACTTCATCCCACGGCAGCCCGCGACCCTCCGCATTCAAAAGCGAGCCATTATGGCAATAACGGCACCGCCATGGACAGCCGCGCACAAAAATAATCGCCGCAAGCCGCCCCGGAAAATCAATCGTCGTCAGGCTGGTCAACCCGCCAACCTTAAAACCCGTTTGGGTAATAACTGTATTCATCGCTTACCTGCCCGCCCGAGATCAAGCGTCGCTTGCCTGTTCGGGCGCGGAAGGGAGATATGCTGTGTGAGAATCGTTTTTTTAAATAATCACAAACCAGCGGGTTCCACAAATGTTTTTCGTTCGGAATATTCGCTCTGTTTTCCCGTATTGAATTGAGATACGGGACGGAAATACCCCATTACTCTCGTCCAAACCTCGCAGCGGGTGCGTTCTTCATCGCGCAACGCGGCATCGCGGACAGCAGCTTCCTTTGTCATTTTATTCCTCCTGAGCGGTTTCTTGCTATAAGATCGGGATCAGCAGGTTTGTAAAACCTGCTGTGTTTTTTCCATTTTTTGGCTTAACTTCCTCTGAATCAAATCCTCGTCGCAAATCGGGCAGTATTTATGCTCGCCCGAAAGATAACCATGAATCGGACAAATCGAAAACGTGGGCGTGACGGTCACGTATGGAACTCGGAATCGTTCCAGTGAGCGGCGGATGAGCTTCTTGCACGCCGCAACGCTGGAAATCTTTTCGCCCATGTAAATATGAAAAACCGTCCCGCCGGTGTAAAGCTTCTGCAAGCTTTCCTGCAATTCCAGCGCCTTGAAGGGATCGTCCGTAAATCCCACAGGCAGCTGGGAGGAATTGGTGTAATATGGCGCATTGGGCGTTCCCGCCTGTAAGATATCCGGAAAACGTTTGCGATCCTCGCGCGCCATGCGATACGTCGCACCTTCCGCCGGAGTCGCCTCCAGATTGTATAGATGCCCCGTCTCCGACTGGAATTCCACCATTTTTTCGCGCATGTAAAAGAGCAAGTCGGCGGCAAAGGCGCGCCCCCACTCATCCGTGATGTCATGCGCATCGTTTGTGAAGTTGCGGATGCACTCGTTGACGCCATTCACCCCGATGGTGGAAAAATGATTTCGCAGCGTTCCCAGATATCGTTTTGTGTAGGGGAAAAGTCCGTTGTCAATATATCGCTGAATCACCTTGCGCTTGATTTCAAGGCTCATCTTGGCAAGGTCCATCAGATGTCCCAGCTCCTCAAATAAGCCCTGTTTATCATTTTTGTGCAGATAACCCAGCCGCGCTGTGTTGATGGTCACAACGCCGATAGACCCGGTCTGCTCAGCCGAACCGAAAAGACCGTTCCCACGGCTTAAAAGCTGCGAAAGGTCTAATTGCAAACGGCAGCACATCGAACGAATCATCTTCGGCTTCAGGTCCGAGTTGACAAAGTTCTGGAAGTAGGGGAGCCCATATTTGGCGGTTACTGAGAACAAGGCTTCGCAATTGGGATGCTCCCACGGAAAATCGGGCGTGATATTATATGTAGGAATCGGGAATGTGAAAATGCGCCCTTTGGCATCGCCGCGCCCCATCACCTCCAAAAAAGCCTTGTTAATCATGTCCATCTCGGCTTGCAGTTCGCCATAGGTGAACGGCTGTTCTTTGCCTGCAATCATCGGACGTTTCTCCCGCAGGTCGTCGGGGCATGTCCAATCCAGTGTTACGTTCGTGAAAGGCGTCTGCGTTCCCCATCGGGAGGGGACGTTCAAATTATACACAAACTCCTGCATGTTTTGCAAGACATACTCATAGGGGAGGTTATCCACGCGGACAAACGGCGCCAGGTATGTGTCGAACGAGGAAAACGCCTGAGCCCCTGCCCATTCATTTTGCAACGTCCCCAAAAAGTTCACCATTTGCCCAACGGCGCTCGAAAGATGCTTTGCGGGGCGCGCCTCCACCTTTCCCGGAACCCCGTTAAAGCCTTCTTCAAGAAGCATCCGCAGCGACCACCCCGCGCAATATCCCGAAAGCATGTCCAAATCATGGATGTAATACGAACCGGAACGATGTGCGTTGCCCACTTCTGGCGGGTAAACGCGGCTCAACCAATAATTGGCAATCATCTTGCCCGAAACGTTTAAGATTAGACCGCCCAAAGAATAGCCCTGATTGGCGTTTGCGTTGATGCGCCAATCCAGACGCTCCAAATACTCGTCAATCGAGGCGGCAACATCTAAAAGCGTGCGCTTGTCATCGCGCAAGCGCTTGTGTTGCTCGCGGTAGTTTATATACGCCCGCGCAGTTTTGATATAGTTGCTGATAATCAGAACGTGCTCGACAATATCTTGTATCGTCTCAATATCGGGACGGTCATTTTTATGATGCTGGAGTATTTTGGACACCTGTGCCGTCAAAATCCATGCCTCATCCCCGCCAAATTCCTCTGTCGCCTTGCCGGCGCGGGTGAGCGCGGATTGGATTTTGGCTGGATCAAACGGCACAAATTCGCCTGTTCTCTTGCGGACTGCCTTGATTTTGCCTTCGCCGGAAAGAAAAGACATAAAAACTCCTTAAGTTTCCACTGATGGTTTTTGCCCTTTATCTGCATTATGGGCGGATAAATTACAGGGAAAACCCCTTAGTTCTACATGTTGTATAGTTAACGAAGGATAACCACAACATCTATGCGCATTTGTCAAGTTTAAAAAAGCAAAAATCTTGTGTTGTAAGTCCTTTATTTATAGAGATTCGAGAGGCTTGTGAAAAAAAATATTTTTCAGACGCGCAGGGTAAAACACCAATATAAAAAAAACGCCCCTTAAAACGGGGCATTTTTGGTCATCTTTGAAAATTAGGGGAATTTCGATTAAACTGGAGCCAATGCTCGAGCCAATCTCTCCTTACTCATACATAGCCCAGATGCTTGCAGCGGTCGGCTTTTTCGGCGTCGGCGGCACAGTATAATCCGCATATCCCAATGTGTGATTAGCGCCATCGCGCACGGTAAAATAAACGCGGTTGTTTTCCGTATCAAGCGCAATAGAGCCGTAGTTCTGAACATCGTTGCCAGCCATGTCAAATGCATGGACTGCAACTTCTGAAAAATTATTCAGTTCGAACATATAAAGGGCGGATGGGGTAGAGGTTCCGATGTGGTTGCCAAGGGCAATCAGCACAGGCGCCTCGCCGGTGGCTTCCGATGTGGAGGCAATGCCAGGATCAACGCCCAACGAAATAATTCTTTCTCCGGCAAGGCTATCAATGGCTTTTGTGTTCAATTTGCCTTTATAAGTATAAACGCCGGCTAAACGCTCAAAATAATGAATGCCAACATCGCCGCCAAAGTCCGTATCGCAGCCGAAGATAAACTGGGGATAATTGGGCGTGCCATTTCCGATATAAGCCGCCACGCCCCTCTGTCCGCCAAACTGCGATGCAGCCTTGCTGCCCACAGAGTAGTTAAACATGAAATTGCTGCCATCAGCGGTTGTAAACACATTGATGGGGTCATTGACATTTGCGCCGGAGCAGAAAATGGTCTGCTCGGAACCCGTGCCAATAACGCAAATGCCGCGCGGGAAAGGCACGGAATTTGCCGGAACGCACATCATTGGATTAACATCAGTGTAGCTCGTCCAGCGAATCAGGCTTAACATCGGTTCGGGATTTTCGATATGATCCATTGCTACTATGGAGCCGTCGGGACCGACGCCGATGCCGAAAGCGCCGAGCGCGCCCCAAGCAACAGCGCCATTATTCAAAGCCCCTTCTATGGCAAGCGAGTCCTTGTTCAAATAATCTATTGCGGGCGGCTGCCCAAAAGAGGAGCGAATAACAAGTTGATTGGCGGGGTCAAAACCGATGCAAACGCCGTTCTTATCGGCTATTATTGTGTTCATCCCAACCATGAAGGATTGTGAAAAGGCGCAAGTTGCAAATAAAAAAAGACAACCCAGCAAAATCCCCTTTTTCATTTTTTTACCTCCCTGACATTTTTCCCCATAAACATTCTAACATCTATTATCTGTGCCAGTGTTTGATATTCTGTCAAGTTATTTTTAAGCTAAAAGGAAAATTATTTTTTAAAAAAAGAGCCCCCGCCGCAATAGCGGGGGCTTTTTAATATCAGGCAGAAGCCTGAGTTTCGATTATTCGTAGATGTTCCAGACGCGGGCAGCCGTCGGAGGAACGGCAAAGAAGTAATCTACGATTGCTTTCATAAGAAGGGCGCGGGTGGCGCGAGCCGCGGCGAATGTGCCGCTTGTTTCGCCAGTGTGGCGAACGCTCTCGAATCCAAAGCCAAGGGTAGCAACCTGCTGCCCATAAACAACTGCGGCATTTCCAACGCCGCCGGCATAAGAAATGGCAGCCTCGGCGCCGACCTGCGCGGAAAGAACTTCATTATTGGTGCCTGCTGCAAATGCGGCATAATCCCACAGGTTGGTGCCTGTGAAGAATGTGGCAATGCCGGCAAGGGCGCCGTCGCCCATCAATTCTGCCTGGGAAGCGGTGCCATTCACAAGATTGGCTTTCAGCACGTCAGTAAAGAATGAAACGGCATTGCCGCCGGACACCATATCCTTGCCAAGTCCGGTTCCGGAGATGATGAACTTGCCGTCGCTGCCGATGTAAGATTCAATGAGCGGCAGGCATTCAGGGGTGACTGCTCGCACAGCGCCTGCTTCGCCGTCGCGGGCGCATGACCACATGACAATTGTCGAGGGATTGGGATTGAGCGTCACAAGGGCGCCTGCAACAGCGGCAGCCGTTGCGCTGCCATAGTAACGGTTGTTGTCTTTGAGGGCTTGGGCGCCGTATGCAACCATGTGCCAATAACCCTGATTGATGTAATCAGCACCGCTTGTGTAGCGTTTGGTTTCGAGAACAATCAAGTCAGTAGCCGCGGATCCGCTTGGATTAAGCCATGCGCCAAGAATTTGGCTGGCGCCAGATTCGTTGTTTTTCGGAAGGGCATTGTCCCACGCGGTCACATAAATGTAAAGCGGGCTTGTTGTGGGGGCGTCAATTTCAGCCTGAGTTGTTGGATGGTTTATATCCGTAGGAAGCTTTGTAAAGTTGGAAAATCTGTTGTAAATGGTCTTTCCAAATGCCTCATTAGTTGCATAATAAATCGAATATTTGGCAATATCAGGATCCGTATTGGCTGCCCACTTGACCAACAATTTGTTGGGGGCGGAGCCCTGAGTTACGGAATAAATGATGGGGTTTGCAGGCGGCGTCAAGTCAGACTGACCCTCAACGATGCGAATGTTATCCACGTCCATTACAAATTGGGAATCGGTCGGCTCTGTATCAGTGTAAATTACCATACCTCTCAATTTTGATGCAGAACCATCCAGAACTCCATTTCCGGTGATGTAGGCAGTGGTTGGGTCCTCGCCCATCTTCCATTCATAAACATTAGCGGAGTTGGGGGCAAGAGCCATCAGCGGTCCGCGCTCATAAGTGGTTTGACCGCCGTTGTCGCCAACGTAAAGGGCAAATTGAATCGAGTCCGCGCTATTATTGTAAACATCGGCGCGAATCACGGAATCATTGGGAATGTTGGGTCCGACAGCAGGGGTTCCGCAATTGATGCGTTTAGACCAAAACGTCAGGGGTCCGCCGGAAACATACGCGTTGCTGCCGGCTGCTGCACCAGGCTTTGTCCAGACGGACGTAAACTTTCCAGACCGCGACCCATGTGTAACATGGTCAGTAGAAGCCAAATTAGGCGTTGCATTAACTGTGTTTTGTGTTTGCCCGGCTGGGGAAACTTCCTGCCAGCCAAGGACAGGACCGCCTTCTTCAAAACTTTCAATAATAATGTCATCGGCAAAGGTAATCGAGGTCAGAGTCAAGATTAGAACGAGCAATAATAACTTCTTCATCTCACAATTCTCCTTTTAATAATTTTTTTTGTTTTGATTTGAACAAGAAACGAATTCAAAATCTTTTTTGCGAGCCGTCTTTTTTCCTCCTTTCAAATTTTTTTTCGTGCAAAAACACTTATTCACATAAAAATCGCTAATATGCTTATGGGACAAAATTGGTATCTGTCAAGAGGAAATTATTAGGTTTTTTCAAAAAAATAACCATTGAATTTTTTTTACACCTTTCTTATAGCACCTCTTACAATTCTAATGTTGCTGATATCAACAAACAAAAAAATTCCTATGGCAGATAACCTCACAATCCCGATTATTTATTACCACCGAATCGCTGCGCCGCCCGCCAATGCGCCCGTCAAAGATATTTATATGGAACCCGAACGATTTGCCAGACAGATGAAATGGCTCAAGCGGCTCGGCATTCAGGGCATAAACCTTTCCCAATTCATGGATTATTTCGAAAAGGGCGAAAAGCCCGCCCGGCGCTCTGTCGTCATCACCTTTGACGACGGCTTTGAAGATAATCTGGACGCTTTTTCCCTCCTAAATGAATGCGGTTTCAGCGCAACCATCTTCGTAGTCGCCGGCTCTATCGGACGCCGCGTCAACGCGCAATTCGCCACCGATTCGCGCGGGGAAATGGTTCTTTCTGCTGAGCAAATCCGCCGTCTTGCGCGCGAAGCCGCGGACATACAATCACACGGCATGACCCACCGCCGTCTGACCGCCCTGCCGGAAAAAGAGGCGATGCGCGAACTTGCCGATTCCAAAAAAATCCTCGAGGACATCCTCGGAAAGGCTGTTGACCTTTTTTGCTATCCTTATGGCGATTTCAATTCAAGGCTCGAAGCGATGGTGAAATTCGCCGGCTATCGCGCCGCTTGTTCAACAGCGCGCGGCAAAACCCACCGACCCGACGAGCGTTTCTGTCTCAAGCGCATACCTGTCCATTACAAACAGGGAACGCTAAAATTTTTTCAGTATCTCTATTTTAAGAACTACGGGCGCGCTCAAAAAAAACTGGACGCTAAACGCGGAGCCGAAAATCCATGAACCGCCCCTTAAATATTGTCCGCATCATTTCCTTTCTCCCCATCGGCGGCGTTGAAAACACTCTCCTTGCCACGCTCCCCAAATTCGATAAATCCCGCTTTAATATAAGCGTCTGCTGCACATACCGCAAAGGACCGGTTGCGGATAAACTCGAGGCGGCGGGAATCCCTGTGCATCTTTCGTATGTCGGCTCGCGTCTGAATCCCATCCATCTCTGGCGTCTGGCGCGCCTCCTTAAAAGTCTCAAAACCGATATTGTTCACACGCACATGTATTCGAGCAACATCACAGGCGCAGTCGCCGCCCGATTGGCGGGCGTCCCCGTCATCATCAGCCACATCCACTCCGCCCATGAGTGGACATCTCAAAACCGCATCTGGATGGAGCGTATTGTTAACCGCTGGCGCAGCGGGGTCATTGCCGTTTCGCAACACGTGAAAAATGAATTCCTAAAAACAACAGGACTGCGCTGCGCCGAAAAAGTTAAAGTCTTGCATAATATTGCCATGTTTGCAGAAAAAAGCGCGCGCAACCCCGCTCTGCTCCGCGAGCAGCTCGGCATATCGCCCCAAAGCCCCGTCATCGGTTTTGTAGCGCGGCTCGTTCCCATAAAAGGCGCGGACATCTTTTTGCGCGCGGCGCAAGTCATCCTGCGAGAGCGCCCTGACGCCCGCTTTGTTCTCGTCGGAGACGGCAAGGAGCGTCCACGCCTTGCAGCCCTTGCCAGAGAGCTCAACATCGCCCCGCAGGTCATTTTTGCCGGAGAGCAAAAAAACGTCTCCGATTATTACAACATCTTTGACATATTTGTGCTGAGTTCCAGAAGCGAAGGATTTGGCAACGTCATTCTCGAAGCGATGCACCATGACATACCCGTTGTCGCATCTGCGGTCGGCGGCGTGCCGGAGATTGTCCTGCATGAGCAGACGGGACTCCTTTTTCCAGCGGAAAATCACGAAGCACTTGCCGAAGCCGCGGCGGCGCTCCTAAGCGAGCCCGCCCGCGCCGTTGCGCTGGTTGAGGGCGCCCGCAACCGCCTTGAACACTTCGCCCCAGAAAAATACATAAAAACCCTCGAACAGTGCTACCATCAAACCTTCTGGAGCCAATCTTCTAAAAACATACAAACATTTTTTCATTAAACCTTTTCTATAATCGCGTTCCCGTTTCGGTTTGGGGAATTTGTGTTTGACAAGGGCAAAGGGGCGCTGGTTTGGTTCTGAAAGTCTTTGATGCTGCTAAATGGGCGGCGTTATTATTTTTCCGCTGAGAGGCTTTTATGACAGATTCTCCCCAAATGCCTTCGCCTGTATGCGCGGCAAACTCCGCCGGCAATGTGTCGGCTGGATTTCTAACCCGCGCAATCGCGCTGGCGCTGGATATTATTTTATTAAATTTTATTTTTCACGGTTTGACTTTCCTCTTTCGCGAGCAGTTTTTTGCCATTTCACGATATACAGATTTTATCGGCTTTATTGTCGTCTTCTGTTATTTCTGGCTGCTTAATGGTTCAGTTGGCGGCGGACGGACGATGGGGAAATTCCTTTTCAACATACGCACACAGGATTATGAGGGGCGCGCGCTTTCGGCGGGTGTGTCGTTTAAGCGGACGCTGGTTCAGATGCTTTCTCCCTTATTCCCAATGGGTCTTTTGAATCCGCTTTTCGATACAACAAATGCGAATCAGGCGCTGCTTAATGGCGGGCTTTTAAGCCTTTCATTCGGATTTTTGATTAGCAACGCGCTGCTTGTGGGATTGCATCCGATGAAGCAGGGGTTTCATGATTTATTCGGCGAGTCTCTCACGGTGCGTTCGCCGCAGCCGGTGCGTTATGAGGATTTGAAGACACAGATTATGGCTGCGGCGCTGGGCAAGCGGACGCGGAGCGCAAGGGTGTCGCTGCAATCGGCGGGCATCGCCTTCATCGCCATCAGCCTTGTGCAGATTTACGGCTTCTTTGGGCAGGTAAGGTCGGAAAGCTGGCGGGCGCAGAGCGCGATGCTGAAGGATATGAAACATGAGTTTACGCTCGAGGGGTTCACGCTTCTTGATTTTGGGATTATGAAAAAACGCGAGACAACCAACGCAAAGGGCAAGACGGCGGATGTTCTGACAACCGGCACCCTGCAATCTGAATTGCCTGCAACAAGGACGCTGAATCGGGGCGAAGCCGCGCCGGCGCGCTATCGTTTTTTTGTGTTTTATATTGCGAACAGGGATTTTTCCGGCGAGGCGCTCAGAGCGGATTCCCAAATAAAATCTCATGTTCTTGCGCTGCGAAACTGGACGCGGGAGCGGCTCAAGAGGGATTTATCAACCATCAGCGGGCAGAAGATTTTACCGGAGGATTTTCAAGTTTTTTTCATAGAACAGTTTAGCTTCTTTATATACACACACCGCAAAACAGAGGCGAATTTTCTTTATCCATGGACGGGCGAGTCGCCGATTATTGAGAAGGATTCCTAAAAAAGATTTCAGAGCCAGCCATTCCGGCGATACCACTCGGCGGTCTGGATGAGACCGATTTCGATGGGCGTGGGGCAGGAAAATCCGGTATCGCGCCTTATTTTATCCACGCTGCAAATCCACGCCGGCTGGCGAGATTCGAGAATTTTCTGACGATTGAGCAGAGCGGGTTTTTTTGTGAGATGAGCCGCCGCCTCCGCAACCAGCGCCACGATTTGCGCAACGGCAAGAGGGAAGCGGAATGTGCGGAATTTTTTGACGTCGAGCGCGGCGGCGATGAGCAGGCAGAGCTCGCTGATGCGGTGGGGCTGTTCATTGGCGGCATAATAGATTTCGCCCGGACTTTTTGCGCAGTCGGCAACTGCGATGAGCGCCTTTGCAAGGTCGGGCGCATAGACGACGCTGACAACAGGGTCTTCGCTTCCGGCAAAAAACGCCGCCCCTTTTTTTATCATCTTGAAATAAAAAAAGATGTCACGGTCGCGGGGACCATAAACGGCGGGCGGGCGGACTATGGCGATGGGCAGGCGGCTGATGAATTCGCGGGCAATGCCTTCCTGCTGGAGTTTGCTTCTGCCGTAATCGGTAATGGGCGCGGGCGGGGAGTCCTCGGCGATAGGCGTTCCGGCGGGACTGGGTCCGGCGGCGGCAAGCGAGCTGACGATAATAATTTTTTTAAGACGGGGATTTTCCTCCGCGCAGACTTCAAGGAGATTGCGCGTGCCCTCTGCGTTGATTCGGTAATAATCCTGCGGACGGACGGCTTTGGTGAGGCTGGCAAGGTGATATATACAATCAGCGGCGCGGACAGCCTCGCGCAGGCTATCTTTTTGCGAAACCTCCCCATAAAAATATCGCGGATTGACGTCTTTTAGCCAACGCAGATTGCTTGATTTGCGGACGAGGCAAAAAACCTCATCGCCGCGTTTGCTGAGCGCCTCGGCAAGATGGCTGCCAATGAAGCCGCTTGCGCCTGTGATAAGGCACCTCATTATTTCTCCCTCCGCACAAGGAGGTCTGCAAACTCGGCAAGGAGCTCCTTCAACGGCGCGGGCAGTCTTTTAATTGCCTGAAAGGCGCTATCAAGAAGTTCGCGATTTTTTTCCTCAGCGGCTTGAAGGCTGCCGTATTTTTTGAAAAGGGAGGCGACCCAATTAATATCGGCATCGGATGTTTCATGGCGCGGGACGTCTAATATCTTATAGAGCTTGCGCCGCTGTGTCTCCGTGCAAAGGCTGCTGACATGCGCGACGAGAAAACTGCGTTTGCCTTCGCGGATATCCGACCCGACCTCCTTGCGTCCTTTGCCCTTTGTGAGATCTATGACGTCGTCTCTGATTTGAAAAAGAGGTCCTATAGCTTTGGCATAGGATTGAAGGGCGCCGCGAACGGCGCGGCTTGCGCCCGCAAGGAGAGCGGCGGCAATCATCGGTGCGGCAAGACAAAAACCGGTTTTATGCTCGACAATGGTCATATATTCGTCAATAGCGACGGTATGGCTGTTGCGGGCGCTGATATCGAGAGCCTGCCCGACGTGTGTGCGCTCAAAAACATCCGTCATGAGTTCGAGGAGGGAAAGACGGACGGTCGGTTTGATAGGCGGACGGGTTTTTTCCAAAAGGGCGCGATAAGCCTTGATGAGCATGAAGTCGCCGATATTGACGCCGTGCGAGAGTCCGTATTTCATATAGACGCAGGGGCGGTTGCGGCGGAAGGCGTCCCCATCTTCGATATCGTCGTGTATGAGTGTGAAATTATGGAAGAGCTCCACGGCGGCGGCGATGGGGAGAATCGCGCGGGGCGGGACGCCGAGCGTTTCTGCGACCATCATCCCAAGAGCGGGGCGGAGTCTTTTGCCTCGCAAGGCGGGGTCATCCTCATCGAGTCCAAGGGCGTAAAGAAGGGCATCGTGGAGGTTGGGGATCTGGCAGTCGCGTCGGATAAAGGCGATGAGGAAGGCATCCACCTCCTGCGAGAATTTTTTAATTTTCAGCATAAGGCGCTCAGCGTTGGGCATAAATCTTATCCCTTTCAAAAGGCATCATGGTTTTTTTCGCCGCCGTATTTGGCGCAAGGCGCATCAATTTCATACAGAAAAACGGCGAATCCGCCGCACTTTACTTTTTGGGTTCAACCTGAATCAGTTCATAGTTGGTTGTTCCCAGCCCGAGCTCCTCAGCGCAGCGGACATGTATCCATGGGTCGCGCCCGATTATCTTTTTGAGCATATCATGTCCGGTATCTTTGACGTTGTGGTCTTCTGCGCGGGACTGGCGCAGCGGCGCGGCTTGGGCGACAAGGTCTAACGTTGCGGCGTCAATTGCCACGATGTCGTCGCTGATGAGGATGCCCTGATCCTGAATGAGTGGAGTGTCAGCCATGGGCATACAGTCGCATTCGGGCTGAAATTCCATGACAAAATTGACGTATATGACGCGCTGAGGCTCGAATGTGCTTAAGGTCGCCTTGCATGATTCCGCCATGCCCAGCCCAAAGGTGCGCTCGTCGAGGTCAACGCTGAGAGCGCCGGTGGGGCAGACGCGGACGCAGCGACCGCAACGGCAACATTTTGCATAATCAATAATAACTTTATTTTTTTCGATGCGGATGGCTTTTGAGGAGAAGGAGCAAACTTCCACACATTGCCCGCAGAGCGTGCAGCAGGATTCATCCCACTGGAAGGGAGCTTCGCCTTTAGCATGCATGCGCCCGCGTTGATTTTCACCCGCGCGATTTTGGGAAACAACGCAGCCCATGGCAATGTTTTTGATGGCGCCGCCAAAACCTGATTGAATGTGTCCCTTGGCGTGGGAGACGACAACCATACCATCGGCGTCATAAATTGCCCCAGCCACGCCGATTTCGCCGAGAATGTCGCCGCCCGTTTTAACCATTACAGCGTCTCTATCCTTGATGCCGCCTGCCATGATGACGGGCGCGCCGACGGAGAGTTCCGTAATGCCGTTCCTTGCGGCGATTTCAAGCTTCCCCATGCTCCATGTGTCCGTAAGAAACGGCACGCCCGTTGCAGCTTTGACTGCGTCCACTGTGATGCGGAGAAAGTTGGGGCGGACAACGCGGAAAGAGCCCTGCGAACCGAAATGGGTTTTGACGGCGACTCTTTTTTGCGGAGGAATATACTTGGCAAATTCGGATGCCTCTATCAATGCTTTGTATTTAGCGGGGAGGCTATATTCGTAGCGATAGTGGAGGGCGCGGGCATTGGTGTAGAAAACCTTACTTTTTTTCATGAGTTCTTTTCCTTTTTATCTGAGGGATGGGAAATTCGAGCGGCAATACGGTCATAGAAATAATCAAAAAAGGATGCAATGGTGAACCCCGCTCCAAGCACGGTAAAAAAGAAATAAATACCGATGGAGTCTTTGAAAATCCAGCGGAGCGCCAGCATCTGAATAATACAAAATGCCCAGAATATGAGATTGAGGATGATATAACCTTTAAGAGGGAACAGTGCTTCCGCTTGCGGGTTATCATCTGCCGGCGGCGGGCTGTTTTGTTTTTTCTGATTCATCATGACACGTCCTGCATTGTAATTAACGCTTCTTCATGGTTTAAATCTGCTAAGCATGTCAATATTGAAAAATGAAAGGAATGGGGATGGTTCATTCTACGGACATTTTTTTCTGGCAGGTGGCGCAAAAGATATGCCCCTTGCGATCCGTATCGCCGATGGAAGTGGAAAAGTACATGGGGCAATAAGGGTTGGAGCAGTGGTGCAGTCCGTGGATATGCCCAAGGGCGTGCATCATTTCAGTGAGAACGCGGTTCATGAAAATTTTCTTATCAGGGATTTTGCCGTAGTATTCAGGACGGAGGCGATAAGTTGAAAAAAGGGCGGAACCGAGGACGATGTCCGCCTCGTGAAAAACGAAGCTCCATTTAGGGTGAAAAAGGTCGAATTCTATAACACCGATGATTTGATGGTAGTCGCCTTCCGTATGGCGGAGAAGCTCAAGAAGCGGCGCAGTATTATATTGTTTGCGCTGGACATCGAAGGCGGACGGCGGAATGGGGATGGCGGGGAGGATAACGTATTCCACGGGCCATTGCCGACCGAGGGCGTCGCCGGCTTCGCGAAGGAAGTCGCTCTTGATTGTTCCAAAAGGAACAAGACAGATATGGTCTTTTTCCCTTTGTCCTCTCATGGCGCCGATTAATTAAACGGGTTATATTTTGAGGGATAAGATTGCCCAAATCAAACGTTGGAAAGATAATTAATCTTGTTTTGACATGTCAAGAACAAAGTTCGGCGACGCCGCCAATGAGCGCCTATTTCAGAATCGCTCCCTCGTCAGCTGAGGAGACCATGCGGGCATAACGCGCAAGATAACCGCTTTTAATCTTTGGTTCTCGCGGCTTGAATGCCTTCGCACGCCGCTTCAGCTCGGCATCGGAGAGCAAAACCTCGATTTTGAATTTGGGAATATCTATATGAATCATATCGTCTTCTTTAAGCAGCCCGATGGGACCGCCCTCCATTGCCTCCGGCGAGATGTGCCCGATGGCGGCGCCGCGGGTGCCGCCGGAAAAACGCCCGTCGGTTATGAGGGCGACGTCGTTTTCGAGCCCCATGCCAGAGACGGCGGAGGTGGGGGTGAGCATTTCTTGCATACCGGGTCCGCCTTTGGGTCCTTCGTACCGGACGACGATGATATCCCCTTTTTTGATCTTGCCGTCATAGATGGCGCGCGCGGCTTCCGGCTCGCTATCAAAGATGCGGGCGGGACCGGTGCGCTCCATATTTTCAGGGGCGACTGCGGATTTTTTGACCACGCTTCCATTGGGAGCAAGATTCCCCCAGAGGATGGCGAGTCCGCCGACTTTCATATAAGGGTCGTCAAATGGGCGGATGACAGTTGCATCAAGTACGGCGGCGTTGCGGCAGGTTTCCCATACGGTTTTGCCCGATATGGTTTTGCAATCCTTGTGAATCAACCCGCGGGAGGCAAGGAGATTAAGGGTTGCCTGAATGCCGCCCGCGCGGTGGAAGTCCTCCATATGATGCCCGCCGGCGGGGCTGAGCCGGACGAGGTTGGGAGTGCGGTCAGAGATGCCGTTGATTTTCTTTAGGTCAATTTTTATGCCGCACTCATTTGCGATGGCGGGCAAGTGCAAGACTGTGTTCGTGGAGCATCCGAGCGCCATATCCATCGTGAGGGCGTTTTCAAAGGCTTTGGGGGTGAGGATGTCCAGCGGCAGGATATTCTTTTTAACGCAGTTCATGATGGCAAACCCCGCAGATTTGGCAAGGCGGACGCGGGCGGACATCGGCGCAGGGATTGTGCCATTGCCCGCAAGCCCAAGTCCCACCACCTCCGTGAGGCAGTTCATGGAGTTGGCGGTGAAAAGACCGCTACAAGAGCCGCAAGAAGGGCATGCCTCATCTTCGAGGGCGCACAGCTCTTTTTCGGTCATTTTGTTTGTTTTGACTTTGCCGACGCCTTCAAACATAGTGATGAGGTCGGCGCCTTTGCCGCGGTGTCTTCCGGCGAACATAGGTCCGCCGCTGATAAAGACGCTTGGGATATTGATGCGCGCCGCCGCCATGAGCATGCCCGGGATGATTTTATCGCAATTGGGAATAAAAAGTAGCCCGTCAAAAGGGTGGGCGGTTGCCATAGTTTCAATAGAATCGGCGATAAGTTCGCGGCTGGCGAGAGAATATTTCATGCCGGTGTGGTTCATAGCGATACCGTCGCAAACGCCGATACAGCCGAATTCAACAGGCGTGCCGCCGGCGGCGCGGATGCCTGCCTTTGCCGCCTCGCAGATAGTGCGGAGATGGATGTGTCCGGGGACTATTTCGTTAAAGGAATTGACCACACCGATTAAGGGGCGGTTAAGCTCGGCATCGGTATAACCCATCGCCTTGAAGAGTGAACGATGAGGCGCTCGCTCTATTCCCTTTTTCATCGCATCGCTTCTCATGTTTGGAACTCCTTGAAAAAAAATAAGATTTGTAGGATTGCAAAAAAAAATTTAAAAAATATTTTTTCAACGCTTGACAGGGAGGTGTCAAGTTCGTTTTGTATCCCGCAATTTAGTTGAGGAGAAGAAAAATATGCCTAAAAATTTTGAAAAAACACTTTTAAAAAGGCTTTCGAAAGAAAACGCCGATAAACTCTTGGCGCTGCCGAATGAAAAACTCCATAAATTTGTGGCGGAGGCAATTGAACTGTGCAATCCGGACTCTGTCTTTGTATGTTCTGATTCGCCGGAAGATATTGGCTATATCCGCCGCCGCGCCATTGAACTGGGCGAAGAAAAAAACCTCAACGTCGAAGGGCATACATATCACTTTGACGGTCCCAATGATCAGGGGCGCGACAAAGAGCAAACAAAATATCTGCTTCCAAAAGGGATGCAACTTGGCGAAGAATTGAATACACTTGGGAAAAAGGAAGGTTTGGCGGAAATTCGCGGGCTTTTAAAAGATACGATGAGAGGGCGCGAAATGCTGGTGAGATTCTTCTCCTTGGGTCCGATTAATTCGCCCTTTTCAATTCCCGCTGCCCAGATAACAGACTCCGCTTATGTGGCGCATAGCGAAGACCTTCTATACCGCTCAGGTTATGAGCAATTCAAGCGCATCGGCAATTCGCCCGATTTCTTCCGCGTCTTGCACTCGGCGGGCGAACTGGAAAATTTTGTGAGCAAAAACTGGGAAAAGAAACGCATCTATATTGATATCGAAGATGAACTGGTTTACAGTGTGAATACACAATATGCGGGAAACACGGTGGGATTCAAAAAACTCTCGCTCCGCCTTGCCATTCGCAAAGCCCTGCGCGAAGGCTGGCTCTCTGAACACATGTTCATCATGGGCGTGCACGGACCTGCCGGACGCACCACCTATTTCACCGGCGCCTTCCCCAGTTTCTGCGGGAAAACCTCCTCAGCCATGGTTCAGGGCGAAACTATCGTCGGCGATGATTTGGCGTATCTTCGCCGCATCAACGGAGAAGTGCGCACTGTCAACGTTGAAAGCGGCGTCTTTGGCATCATTCAGGACATCAATCCTAAAGATGACCCGTTGATTATCAAGGCGCTGACAACGCCCGGCGAGGTTATTCTGTCCAATATTCTTGTCAAAGATGGCGTGCCTTATTGGACAGGCGACGGCAAAGAGCATCCCGATTCGGGCGTGAATTTCACAGGCAATTGGTTCAGAGGCAAAAAAGATAAATCCGGGGCGGACATCCCGCCATCGCACAAAAACGCCCGCTACACCATACGCCTCTCGGCGTTGCCCAATCTCGACCCCCGCGCAGACGATCCAGAAGGCGTGCCGGTTGGCGGTATTATTTATGGCGGACGCGATTCGGACACCTGCGTTCCCGTTCAAGAATCATTCAACTGGAGCCACGGCGTTGTAACCATCGGCGCAAGCCTTGAATCGGAAACAACCGCCGCCACGCTGGGAAAAGAAGGCGTGCGCGCCTTCCAGCCGATGTCTAATCTGGATTTTCTTTCCATCCCAATCGGCGTCTATATCCGCCAACATCTGGAATTCACTCTTGGGTTATTGAAGATGCCTAAAATTTTTGGGGTGAATTATTTCCTGAAAGGCAAAGACGGCAAATTCCTAAACGACAAAAAAGATAAATACGTCTGGCTAAAATGGATGGAGCGCCGCGTGCATGGCGAGGTTGATGCCATCACCGCGCCGACCGGTCTCCTGCCATATTATCAGGATTTGAAAGAATTATTCAAGCAGGTGCTGGATAAAGAATATACCCCAGAGCAGTATGAAATCCAATTCACAACACGCATACCGGAAAACTTGAGAAAATTAGAACGCATCGAAGCCATCTATCGCAAAGACGTCAACACGCCAAAGGCAGTTTTTGATGTGATGGAAGAGCAACGCCAGCGTTTGCAGGCGGCAAAAGCGCAGTTTGGTGAATACGTCTCGCCCCTTGTCCTGATTAAAAAATAACCGTCCGAAGAGCTCGAAAAACAGACAGTCGTATGCTGGAAAACAGACACTGGCGGTTCGGAAGCGGATTTACCCTTTGATTTAATTGGAAAATAAACTGGCTCGATTCTTGCTTCATATACCTTCAGGAATTAAATTCGGAGGTGAGGCGATATGAAAAAAATGCTAATCTTAGGGTTGATACTGGCAGTCGGTCTTCTTGCTGGATGCACCACCACACAAAAAGGCGCCTTGGCTGGTTCAGCGGTGGGCGCAGGAACAGGCGCGATCATCGGTCATAACACCCATCATGGCGCCGGCAAAGGGGCAATGGTCGGCGCATTGGCGGGCGGACTTGTGGGCGCGCTGGCAGGCGACGCTTATGAGCAACATCAAGATAACCAACAAAATCGTCGGCGTCAGGCGGCAGATCGCTACGCTAGCGGTCAGTTTACCACATACGAGGACATGTGGGAATAAGGTCGCGCAGAGGCGAACCCTTTAATCTACATAAATAACCAACTTAAAAATTAAAGGACAGAACGACATAAAATTAAGCGTTCTGTCCTTTTTTTGTGTGCTATTTTTACTAAAAGCGATTATCACAGACGCCGCCGGCGACCTTGCGCCTTGCCCTATTTTTCATTTTCAAACCGACAAATATCTTTTTGCCGCTATATTTAAGAATCAAGGGCTGATGAAAAAAAAGTTTTTTTTCGCTTGACGCCGCAGAGCCGCGTCATCTATCAAACCCATTCGTTTTGTGTGTATAAGAAACTTGCCGCGGTAGCTCAGTAGGTAGAGCGACGGACTGAAAATCCGTGCGTCGACAGTTCGATTCTGCCCCGCGGCACCAGACATATCACGCGGAGAGCCAGCAATATCAAGGCTTTCCGCGTTTTTGATTTTTTTATGAGTTTTTTATATCTGAAAGACTTCTTTGAGTCTTTTAGTAATTTTTTTAACATTTCATAAAACTTGTCCCTTTATTCGATTTTCTTTGCGTCTTTCAAATATCCCGTTTAGGAAATTATTCATTATTTCCGAGGATGCGTTGATGTCGGAAAAAAAGTCGCTCCTGAAAGATGCGGGCGTTGTCGGAGGGATCACGCTGTTGTCGCGATTCCTTGGGCTCATCAGAGACGCTGTTATTGCCGCACGGCTTGGCGCAGGTTATTATTCCGATTGCTTTAATATTGGTTTTGAAATTCCTAATCTGGCGCGCCGCGTTCTTGGGGAGGGCGCGCTCTCTGCTTTCATTGTTCCTATTTATTCCCACGCCCGCAATGATGATGAAACAAATGGTTGGCGCTTTGTTTCCAACGCCATAAATTTCTTTTTTATTTTAACGCTTTTCATGACTGTAATCGGGATTATTTTTTCCAAACAGCTCTTCATTGCCTTTGGCGGTATAAAATTCTACACTCAGAATCAGACGGAATATTTAAATCTTGGCGTCAATTTGACGCGCATCATGTTTCCTTATCTGATGTGCATGACACTTGGCGCGCTTTTAATGGGCATCCTCCATACGCACAGGCATTTTTCCACGCCAACGCTCGGCTCTGTCACAATGAACATCACCATCATCACTGGAAGTCTTCTTTATCTTCATCTTGCCCCCCGCGATTTTACTTTTGTGCTTGCTTGGGCAGTTGTGATTGCGGGCGTTCTTCGTGTCGGCATCATGATACCTCCGCTCTTTGCGCGCGGTTTTCATTATTATCCGATGCTGAGCCTGAAATCTCAATATATTCGAGACCTCTTCAAGATGATGATTCCCGCCACGATGGGGCTTGCTGTTGTGGAAATCAACATCAGCGTTGATTCAAATTTTGCAAACTTTCTGGGCCCGGGACGCGTCACATGTCTGCGCAACGCCAACCAGATTATTCAATTTCCGCTGGCGCTTTTTGCCTCCGCCATTGGGACGGCAATTCTGCCGCAGATATCCCAGATGCTCCTTGAGGATCGTAAAAAAGAGCTTCGCGAGACTGTATCCTTTGCCTTTCGTCTGCTCATGGTCATCTTTATCCCTGCGACGGCTGGTTTGATTTTTGTGGGTCTGCCGATTGTGCAGGTTTTATTGCAGCGCGGCAACTGGACGCCGGAAGCGAGTTTCAACACAAATTACGCCCTGACATTTTATGCTTTGAGCCTTTTGCCCGTTGCTTTTTTGCGTATTATCACATCCATATATTACGCAAGACGAAATGTTATGGGACCATTCAAGGCAAGCGCAATAGCGCTTTGCTCTAATATTCTTCTGAACACGTTTTTTATTGTGTGCACGCCGCTAGAGCATGGCGGGCTGGCGCTTGCGACGGCTATAGCGGACGGCATCAATTTTTATATCCTTTATCGCGGGGAGAAGGAGCTTTTCGGCGATGCCTTTATCAAAGCAATGCGCCGCACGCTTTACCGAACTCTTGCGGCATCCATTTGCATGGGCATCGGCGCATGGGCGATTCACAAAGGTTTGAATATATATCATCCCGCCGATAGATTCATTCTGCGCGCTGCATATATGCTCGCCAGCGTCGCCTCCGGCGCCGGACTCTACGTCATATTCGGCAAACTCTTCCGTATCCCCGAACTCGACCGCGCCCTGAAAATCATCCTGCGGAAAAAATAACAGTAAGTAAAAATCAAGCAATCAAATGAAAACCGCTTTTTATTGCAATAATCCCGACGGTCGCTATTATGATAAATGCCAAAGCAAAAAATACCCACACGGTTTTGTTAATTCCAATACGAAGCATAAGGTATCGAGCGATAGGGTTCGTCTCTGAGCAGGCATTTTCAATTCGATAAAGAGTTGAAAGCGTATCGCAAAGTTTTGTAATGATAAGAAGGGCGATTATTAAACAGACGCACGAAGTCAATCATTAACCCTTTCAAGCGCCATCTTCTTTCGCCTCGGGGCGTAAGCGATTTTATGTGTCAAAAGCAGGGCGACGCCCAGAATTCCATCCATATCCATTATGCCGAGCGTCATTTGTAAAAGAGCGGGAAGGTTGCCAACCTTAGGCATAATTCTCTCATTGCCAAGCATGATGGGTATCTCATAAATGTTTGATGTATAACTTCCATAAGCGGGATAAAAATCATCCTCCGTTCCGATAATGGGCAAATCGCTTGTCCATTTCGGATTTAAATAGGAGAGTTTGGCTCCCGTGTCAAAAATCAAACGCGCCGTGCATCCGTCAATAACCCCCTCAATAAGCGGGATGCCCATGATGTTGTCCAACTCGAGGATTTGCCCTTTGAGAGGAATCTCCTCCTTGCTGATTAAAAGCCTCTGATTTGTTGGGTCTATCAGGATATCGAACTGGTTCAATATGTCAATTCCCACAAGACCGTTGATTGGCGCGCCAATGTTTGCAGTCAGAAATTCCGCCGAAACATTAAGCATCTTTTCACTAACCGCAAAGCGGTTGCCATCCATGACAATTTGATGGCTTTCCGCAAAACTCGACGGAGAACCCGTGTCTATGAGCAGGCTCGAACCGTCTATATCGGCAATGATATGGTTGTTAATAAAGTCGTATTTATATTCTTTTGTCATCGCTTAATACAACATCCATCCAAACGGGTTCAGAGATTTGATGAGGCGGAAGCGTATGGCATCAGCAAGAATCAACTCAGAGCCGGTTGTGTTGCCATAAAGAGTCACATACACGCGCCCTTTTTTAAAAAAGTAAGCCTGTTTATCTGCGACGCCGTCCACATTGATTGTCCAACCGCCGCTGCCCGTTTGCTGAGTTGTCGTAACATTTCGGACGATGCCGTTCCCATCCACAAAGCGGTATTGCACCCCGCGCGCAAGACCTATCTGGTTGGGGCGAATATATCCGTCAATCGCCCACCAGCCGGCGCGCGGCAAATCCACAATCCAGATGGCATAGGCAGTCATCGGATAGCTGGCAGCCGCAAAATAACGCGCGCTGCCGTTGAAGTAGTTTGCCTCGCCGCCATAGGTCGTAGTCATCCACTTTTTTTCATTGTCGTCATAATCTAATGCGGTCGGTTCGCTGTCAACGATAACCTCAACGACATTTGAGGGCGGTTCGCTGACTTTGGGTTTGAGCTCTTTTTTTGGCGGATTGGCAACAAGGAGAAAGCGCACCGCCGCCGGATTCATGCGGTCATTGTTCCCGCTGGTTGATTGTGTGGAACTGTCAAACTCGATGAAATGACCGCTGCCTTCGCTGAAATCCATCGTGGCGCATTGAGTCCATTTATTTCCGCAATTGGCTTGCGTGAGATTGAAAAGCGATGTGCGCGTGCCGTTTTTGTCATAGACACGAACGGTAATATTTGGCGCATTCGCGCTGGAGTAGTTGAAACACGTTGCATAAACATTATAGGTTCCGCTTGCCAAGCCCGATGGCGTGAATCGTCCCATGTCGTTTTTGCCGTCGCTGGGCAGTGAAAATTTGGAGGGTATAGACGCCGTGCAACCCGGCGCAAGACTATGCGATGTGCTGTTGAAGAAAACTCCCGAGCGGATAGAGAAGTCAGATATATTTTTCCCGCCTGTGCCGGTTTCAATGATATATTCGCCGCCCTTTGTGACAGTCACAGGCGCCGATGTGCTCACAGCCTGATTGTTCCAGTCATCATAGGCAACGGCGGCATAATACCATGTCCCTGCTCCTGCCAGTTTGTCCTCAACCGAAAAAGTTGTTCTTGATGAACTCAAATCCCACCATTCCATGAGCATATTCGAATAGGTGAGAGGAACGGGGATTGTCTTGCCGCGATAAACGCGGTAATGTATTGGCAGGTCGCCGTCAGCGGCTGCGGCGGGACGCTGGAACGTAATCTGCGGCACGCCCAAAACCAATGCGGCGGTTAGCGCGGCTGGCGGATTGGGAGGGATGGTTTCCTCGCCGGGTATGCGGGGAATGGGAATCGGCGCCCAATTGGCGAAAACCCCGCCGGCATTAAAGAGCGCATTTGAATGAGGCGGCGAGTGATCCTCATAAACTGAACCATAATCAAAAAAATTAAATCCATCAGGTTTGCGGGTGTTGGCACGAAGGGCTTCAACCGCTTTGGCATTATCCCCCTCGGTTTCGAGCTTATAGTCGCCGATAGCGGCTATAAGGGGGATTTTATTTTCATCCCCGTTTTGTTTTAATTTTGTGATATAGCCGTTCCAATTGGAGACATTACCAGAAACTGAATCTGAATAACAACTCCCGTGAATGACATCAATCGCATTGTGGGCAACCCACCAGTTATAACCCTGTCCCATCTTTTCCACCGGGTCATCAAAGTGGATAAGAAAGGCGGAGACCACAACCCATGGTTTTTCAAGTTTTGTTTGATGATGAACGCGTTGAACGAGTTTTGCAATCTGGTCTCGCCGCCACGCTTTGTATGCCTCGTCAAGCGCCCCGCCGGTATTTTGTGTATCATAGTTCCACCCAGTCTGCGCAAGAAATTGCGCCTTGGCAACGGGGTCATAACCCGAATCTTCATCGTTAAGGCGGACGTAATCGAAATGGAATCCATCAACATCATAATTGCGGATTATATCCATAAAAGTGTTAAAGAGATGCTCCTGCACGGCGGGGATGCCCGGATCAAGCGCCGCATCCTTCTCATGAGTATAAGTGACGCCAGCCTTGTTCTCCGTTATCCATTCCGGATGGGCGTTGTAGATATGTTGAGGGCTGGCTGGCGGCGTGGAAGAGTTCCAGCTAGGATATGTCGTAACCCAAGCGTGAACCTCCCTTCGCGGTGTGGCATTATGGAGCCGGTCAATAAAATACTGGAGCGGGTCAAAATCTGATGGACTTATCGGATACCGCTGACCTCGCAGTTCGATATTGGGATATGTGGAATCCTCACGGTTGGGATAGTAGTAAGCATCGGCTCGCCCGCGCGCCTCAACAAAAATGGCGTTGAAGGTGCCATCCAAAACTCTATCCACAATCGTTTTGCAGTTGGCTTCGGTATTGATGTCAAAAGAGGCGGCATAAAGGGCGCGGAATTCAGGAGGGTCATCCGAAAATATTGGGAGAGAAATGGTAGTAAGAAGGAGGCAAATAAATCCAAATTTCATTTTTTTTAACCCATTGTGATTGACAATATAAGAAGAAAAAGAGGGATATTAAATTTTTAAATACAAGCAAAAAAGGCAAAATTTGAAAGATTACAAAAATTTGCTGACAGCGCTGGAGGTGAACCTTGAATCTCATGAGCGATTGGAGGAAAGTCTCCGACGCGCTCATGAACAGTATTTCCTCTGGCAAGCAGCCCGCCCGCAACTCATGGCGCGTTTTGACGCCTCATGCCATGAGAGCCATGGCGCCCGCGTGGCGGAAATTTTTGAACATCGGCAAAAAGGCGGCAAATCCATCGGGACTTTTTGTATCTATGTCCCGGATGAAATCGCCATTGCGGCGGGCGTGATTCCCATCCCGCTTTGCGGCGGCTCGGCTTGGGCGATCACCCATGCAGATAAAATACTCCCGCGAGACATCTGCCCGCTCATTCGCTCCACATTTGGCATGTCTATAAGCGGCACATGCCCCTATAAAAAACTAAAAGATTTCGCAGTAGGCGAGACCACTTGCGACGCCAAGAAAAAGGCTTGGGATTTGTTTGGTTTCAAGGTTCTGGAAGTCCCGCAAAAGAAAAAGAGCGCCGATGCCTCTGTATGGTTTGCCGAGGTTATCGAGTTTAAAACAATGATGGAGGAATTGTCCGGCGTCTCGATAACGCCTCTCAAACTCGCAGAATCTATCCGTCTTATGAATCATAAGCGGCGCGTTCTTCAACGCATTAGCGAATACCAAAAACTGCCGGAACCGCCCATCAGCGGACTCGATGCCCTTTTGGTTTCGCAAGTTGCGCTGAATCAGGATATAAACGCATTCATCGCCGATGCCCATGCGCTTGCCTATGAATTGCAACATCGCGTCCAAACAGGCGAGGCGGCATACAAAAAACGCGGACCGCGCATCCTCATGGCGGGCTCTTCGTCGCCTTTGGGTTATGCAAAAATACATTATATCGCCGAATCCAGCGGCTTGCGTATCGTGGCAGATGAATCCTGCACAGGCAGCCGGTATTTCCGAAACCTTGTTGATGAATCGCATCAGGACTTGGACGGGATGCTAAAGGCAATAGCCGACCGCTATTTCGCTATTGATTGCTCCTGCTTTTCTCCTAATACGGAACGGCTTGATAACATAATGAAAATTATTGATGAATTTCAAATTCAAGGCGTGATTCATCACATCCTTCAATACTGCCACACATATAATATCGAAGCGCGCGCAATAGAACGGGCGTTGAAAAAGAAAGGCATTCCCTCCCTTATTATTGAAACGGATTATTCAAGCGAGGACGAGGGGCAAATTAGGACACGCATTGAGGCGTTCGCGGAAATGATTGGTAAATAAAAGGAATTAGTATGGCGCAATCCATTGGCATAGATTTGGGCTCTCGAACCACAAAGATTATCAGTCTTGACGAAGAGAATGTAACGTTCAAGGAGGTTTTCCCCACCGGCGCAGACCCTCTGGCGCGCGTGCGCAAGACGCTTGCGCAAATACAACCCGCTCCGTTGATTGCCACCGGCTATGGACGATACCTTCTTGGCGAAAATCTTGGAGCGGCGCGCGTCACAGAAATCCGAGCCTGCGCGCGGGGCGCCTTCCAACTGCACCCCGAATGCCGCATCATCCTTGATGTGGGCGGACAAGACTGCAAAGTGATTGAGACGGACGAACGCGGAAACGTTGTGGATTTTGAAATGAACGACCGATGCGCCGCGGGCACGGGAAAATTTTTAGAAATTATGGCGCAAACTCTCGGCGTCTCAATGGACGAACTCGTCAAAATGTCCCTTGCGGCAAAACGGCACATCGCCATCAACAGCATGTGCGCAGTGTTCGCTGAATCCGAAGTCGTTTCCATGATAGCCTCCGGCAAGCCGCCGGAGGAAATTGCCCTCGGCTTGCATGCGACAATTGCAGGGCGTTTGGGTATCATGCTTTCGCGCTTTGCCGGACGCGGGGAGGTTTTATTTGTGGGCGGCGGAGCAAAGAATGACTGCCTCTATCAATTGCTAAAAAAAGAAACGGGCTTGCAGATTAAACGCCCCGCCGATCCCCAGACTGTGGCGGCTTTTGGCGCGGCGCTTTTTAGAGATATTAACCGCTAAGGGGGATGATTGTGACGGAAATACGTCTGGGGAATTACATCTCCGCTATATTGTTTGCCATCTTCGGCGCGTTGCTGGGTTATTTTATTGGCAAACTGACATGCTTTGGGTGAGGCGCGCGCCAAATCATCTTTGCCGCATTTGGTTTATTCGGCGGCTGGGATGTGGGATTCAGGGCGAATCCCGGGACAGCAATACTCACAACGGGGATAGCGTTGGGGCTTTTTTGGCTTTTCGTGCCGTTGAATAATCCTTTTAAAAAAATGCCAATAGCGCAGATATTGGGGATTATTGCCGCCTTGATCTATCTCTCAGGCGCTGTCCTGATAATCTGGAAAAATATGAAAAAAGAAAATTTACCCCATCATTTGATTCGCATCATATACACCATCAGCAGCCTTGTTGTGTTTATATTCGTCATGATTGCGGCGATTCAGCACGGTTTTAATCTTGGCTGCGTGATAATGGCTCTTCCGGCGCTTTTGCTTTTTGTGCTAATCTGGCTGCCTGATGAAGAATTTTTTTCCGGGGGAGATTAAAAAAACGAAATGTGACCAAGCCATGATGGATGCCTGCATTTTCAATCCCTTCAAAAAAAGATGAAAAGCTTTTTAATGGATTAAAATCAAAAAATCACGGCAGTTTAAATTTTGTCATCTTTGATTCCGATTTAAACGGACCGGGCTGGTATTTGCAAAGCGCCTGGTATTCCACGCCGGATTTGGGACCTTCTTTTTCCTGCGAGGACTTTTTAAACATTTTTGAAAAACCGCTCAATAATCCGCCCGCTTGACCCGATGTGCTGTCACCCCATGTGGCAGAGCAGCTGAAACCTCACCCATACTCGAAACGCCCTTGTATGACTATCTTGCCGTCCAGTCTGGAGATGGTGTAGGTTGCTTCTTTTGGGAAGGGATTGAATCTTTCAGAATTAGGATATTTCATCCTTTGATTTGGTATCTTGATTATTTGCTTAATCTCTTCTCCGCCCGCCCCTTCGGTTACCAAATCAAGGCGAACAGACCTTTGATTGTTTGCGAATTCTTGTAATGACCAGTAAGGGATATCAACTCTGGGCATAAACGGTTCGCCCATTTTTAGCAACACGATATTATTTTCCTCTATTGTTGTGATAGGTGTATTGATTGTGGCGCTTGTCCTCAAAAGCCATTTATCTCCGCGGCTATCATTGCGAAACGATGTGTATCCTGTCAGGAGATATTTTCCGGCGGGGATTTTTATATCGCCTGCGGCGTTGTAGAAATTGATGCTCGCGCCGCCGTCCGTATGATAAAGCCCCAGTTTAGCAACCTCCATGGGAAATTTGATGGTCGCTGTTGCGTCGGTTGCGGGATTCAATGTTAGTTTTCCGCTAGCAAGGTTGATGGATATATCATACAACCTGCCTTCAAGGAAAATCTTTTGTGCGAATCGCTGCTCATCGTACCACGTGAAACCGCCATCTTTTCGCAGATACATATTATCGCCGGATGGAAGAATTATTTTATTATTTTCATATACCTTTTTATAGTCGGGCGGCAGAGAAAGGGCATCGTCAAATCGCCCGTTGCAATTTGTGTCCGAAAGAAGCATCTGGTATTTCTGCCCGCCAAGGGTGAATTGGGATTTGTAAACACATCGGGATATAATAGACAGACTAAAGTGCTCACTCAGGGCTTTTGGGGTGATTGTTTTTGTGGAGTAGATTGGAATGTTGATACGAAAAAAAAACCAAAAACGATAAGGTAAAGTTTTGCCTTCATATTGATAGGTGATATCCTGCGAGAGAAAGGGCGATTTTCTACCATACCGCTGGCGTTCTTGTGATGAAACATCTATAATAGGGTCATCCGTAAGGTCATTGTTGGCATTTGCGTCAAGATACAAGCGATTGAAAAAATTGTTTTCTTTATCCGCCTGATCCAGAATGAATAGCATTTTAGTGTCGCCCAGAGTCAGAAAGCCATAAACAGGTATAGGCGCGTTAAGTTTCGGAAGTTTCCAATTTCCCTCTGGCGCTTCAAGGGTCATATTAATTTCAGCGCCGCTCCATGGCTGAAACCCTCTGTCGAAGACATCATCTAATTTTTCATATGTGATTGAAAACTCCTCAGCTCCCAATGAAACACAAAATAGCAATAGCGCGCAAATAATTGATATTTTAACGCCGGCATTTCTCATTCCTGATTCGCTTCCTTTCCCGTTGATAATGGTTCGATATTTTCTTGAATTCCAAAAATCCCCCGAAATCCTCGATTATACCAATTGCTTTTTTTCAACAGGATAATAAACGGCAATATCAGCACAAACTGAACAATGCTGAAAACCGCGAGCGTCATTGCAAACGCCCCGAAGAACCTAAAAAAACGCATGCCCTCTATAATGATTCCATATATTACAATTCCATAGTGGAGAACGAAAATCCAAAAAAACGTCCAGATAGTATAACACAAAAAACTAAACTTTTTTCTACATATAAGTCCGGCAAATGTCAACGAGCATAAGATAATCAATTCGAGGATCGCATAAAAAATCAGCACATCGTATATGCGCGTTGCCCTCATTTCGGGATTGATCAACTGCGCCAGGCACCCTCCCATAAGGAGAAAAATCAAATAGGCAATAATAAATCGCATGAAATGTTTTCTGCGCCCAATAAAATGCGAAAGATAACAAATAATACAAAGCGAAATTATTTGAAGGTTTCCTATATGGAAAAGATAGGAAAGGTCATCATTTATAAGGAGTAATGATAGCGGAATATGAACGATAACAGCGGGAATAATTATTGCCCAAGCGACTCGATTTTTCGCAACAATAAAGAAATATACCAAGATAATGACTGACCAAAACAAGAGGGGAAAGACCGGTTTGCGAGGCGTCCAGTTTATAACAGTCGGCGGTCCCTGTTCATCGCCGAGGTCTCCCAGCGGAGCAATCGCGTGTATCTTCAACTCTCCTTTGATGCCTCGGGGTACTCGCCATGAGTACGAACATGTGCCGCCTCACCCATAGGAGAAGATGCCAGCGTGAATCTTTTTATCTCCCTGATAAATGACAAATCGCGGAGGATACCTATAATCAAGCCAAGGTAGGGAATACGTTTCCCCGCCCGCGCCGACCATTTGATATTCTATACTTATGCCTTTATAGTAATGCCTTGCCGATGCTACATTTCGCAATGGACCGCCCTGTTTGAGTAAAAAAGGCTTTTCTTTGGTTATATTAATCCCCATTAATTTCTGGTCATTGGTTGCCCGCCATTTGGAATCCTTGTTTTCCAGCATGATATTCGCATTTAAATATGATCCGATTGGAATCATAACTGAGGATGTAGGTCTGTCCAGAATAACGGTATTATTTCCTTTCAATATCAATCTCTTGATATAGGAACCGGTCAGGTCGAGCCGTCCCTTTTCCACCGGTCTCTCCTTGAATTCCGCCCTGACAAGAACCTTGTCATCCTTTTCCATCATTTCCATATTGATATTATAAAGATGCTCGCCGATGAAAAATTCTGGCGTGGTTGATTTCAATGCGCTGAACTCAAGAAAACTGCTGTCTTCCAGATGTGTGCTATCAGGCGGCAATAACATAAAAAGATCCTCATCGTTCAAAACGCCGTTGCCGCTATCCTGCACTGCCAATAGCCATTTTTTGCCATGAAGTTCAATCTCCCCGCACCATGCGGTTTTGATATGGATGTCGAATATATCGCCCCGGTAAGAGGGTTGGTAGGTTATGTTCACTGTATAGGTTGTCGCCTTGTTGCCAAATTTTAGCGGAAGCGGGATATTCTCGTATTGTTGATACGAAGGGTTGTTGAATGAGCGGATAAAGATATTTTTCCCGTCATCGGTCAAGTCCAGATTCCGATTAAAATCAATATACAATTTCCCATCAATTTTATTCCAAGCAAAGGGGAGATAATTTTCTTTTTTGTTTCCAACCGCAAGCACTCCGCGTGAAACCTGCCATTTTCCGAGGTCGGGCTCTTTTTTGAACTCAACCGAAGAACCATGAATGTTGGAAAATATTGTTAAGTTATGTTGGATTTGGCGAGGTTCAAGATAAAAGACATGCGAACCCGTGTCCGTTGTCAAGCCGTCCGCGCGCTCCAAAATGGAGTTTGCTCCCAACAACTCCGATGTTATAGAAAGCATGATAGCAATTGCGACGAAAAATCTTTTCATGTTGCCGCTTTTTGTGGCGTCTTATCCTTTCGGTTATTGACCGGACATCCCTTCATACAATCATGGCAGACGATGCAGTCCAAAGCCCGATTGACGGGAATATTATTTCTTGCCCTTGTGGATGGTCGAACATCCGTCGGGCAGCTCTTGTCGCATTTCAAACAGGAAACACAAGTTTCCGACTTTAATTTGATCTTCCAGAAACTGATATAATTCAAAACCGCCATGAGCGCCCCGATGGGGCATATCGCCTTGCAAAAGGAACGGCTGCTCTTAATAGCAAAATAAATGACCGCCGCCAAAACGCCCCATCGCGCCATCATCGCCCCGCTGAATCTGACCGTTCCCGATGAAATGATATCAGGCAGCGAGACCTGCAACGTGGCAGAGGGGCAGATTCGGCAAAAGGAAAACATCGTTAATTCCCCTAAAAAAAAGGGTATAAGGAACACCATGAAAACTAATATCAAATATTTTATGGATGATGCCCATGCTGGCAATGAAAATTTTTTGCCGGGAATCCTATAAAGCAAATCCTGCAACAACCCAAAAGGGCAAACCCAACCGCAAAAGAGCCGACCAACCAAAACCCCAATCAGCAGCAGCGTCCCAATGGCAAAAAAGGGAAAGATGCGATAACCCGAAAAATGCACCAGAACGCCTATCGGACAGGCAAACCAAGAAAGCGCGCAAGAATGGCAACTCAAAACAGGATTGCAAATCCAATTTATCTGCGGTCCCCATGAACTATGCAGCAAAATTAATGATAAATATTGCACCCAGTTGCGTTTCATTCAACACCCCGCTTCCATGTTATTCCGCCACCCTTTCCTTCCCATGACGGCGCCCGTGTCCGTCGAAATGGACTATTTTCAGGTCGGGCATGACTGGCGCCCTTGTTTGATTGAGCGGTCATAAGCGCTATATAGAATGCCGTCTTTCCGAACAATGCCGCTGAATGTGGCGTCAATCACTATCTGCCGTTCGGGAATTTCATGAAAAAATAAATCCGTCTCAATATCATGGATTTTCAATGTGCGTAACGCGCCGACCGCAAGAAACGCCAGTGCCAATATCAAAGCAAAAACAGCAAAATATTTATTAAAGGTTTTATCCATGCCTATAAAATTCGTTTAACATAATCCGGCGCAAGCTTCCGATCGCTTCCAATCCGCATCGTCACGCCAATCGAATCCAGATAGTCCAAAATCGCAAGCGCATACTTCCTTGATGACCTGATAACGTTTTTGAAGTCCCCCGAATTTAGGACGCCTTTTTCTTTGATGATTCGTATAACCTCGTTTTGCGCATAATTAAAATGATGATAGCTCAAAATAACCTTGCGATCAAGTCGAACCAATTTTTTTTCATGGCACAAGTGCTCGATTAATTTTTCAACCTTTGCTAAAGGCAGGGAAAGACGCTCGGACAATATATCAGGTCGCGGCGACTCAAAGCCCGTTTCCTCATAAATCTGCAGAATTTGGCTCAACGGCTTGCTTTCGGCATCCCTCAATTTAGCGGATTTTTCCTGCAAAATATATTGGTTGCCGCGCCGCTCTATCAGGCGCATGATTTCAGGCTCCCTTTCAATTTTTTGCCATAAGGGCTCGCGCCATGAAAGCCCTTTGCGCAGTTCCCCATCTTTGAAAGAGATTGCATCCGAGGCGCTGCCAGCCTGCTCGGCTCGCCTTGCCAATTCCTCAACACAATTGAGATATATCTTCCGATGAATAAATAAATCTGTCCCAATTTCCATAACTTTTTCAGATGTAAGCAAACTTTTGAGAGATTCGCGAACATTTTCTTCCGGAAGCAAAAGCCCCGTCGAAATCTCGCTCAAGGAAGATGCGTCTTTTTTATCGGTAAGCAAAAAGAATTCCACACGACGCGTTTGGGTTTCATCGGAATCAACAGCGCATCCCGCAAAAAAAGATATGCGGTGTTTGAGCCCCTCAATCAGAAGAGTTTTTCGAGGGCGCTTTTGTTCGCGGGATGCAACTAAAATTTCCCCGCCGGCGATTGTTATGGCGGGGGAAGACCGCCGAATGATAAAACGGTCGCCCGCCGCGGCGGCTATTGGCTCGCGCAAAACAACCGTGCCAAAGCGCGCCCTGCCTTCGGAGAGTTCCTCTTCGCCGAGCAGATATAATTTTCCCGTATGTTCGCCGGTTCCCGTATGAAATTTTATTTCCTCCGAATTTTTGAATGAATGCTCAAAACCGGGAACTGGTATGATTTGCAAATGGAATATGGACGACGGGACAAGATAACCCGGACGGCAGATAACCTGACCCCGCGCCGGCGTATGACGGCTGAAATCCGGAATATTAAGGGCGAGGCATTGTCCGGCATATCCCTCCTCAGAATCGCGCAGAAATCGTTGAATCCCACGCACCCGCCCTTTGATATTACCCGGCGACGCCTCAATCTCATCGCCGACTCGGATTGCCCCGTCCACAGGAATGCCCGAAACAATCACGCCAAACCCAGACCGAACAAAAACTCGCTCGATGGGCATCCGGAATATTCCGCGCCTTTTGACCATGCTGATTTTTTGAATCATGGCAATAAGCGTTTGGTAAAAAGAAACATATCCCTCATACGTCACCGATGAGACCGGACAGATGGGCGCATCCTGCAGAAAAGTCCCTTTTAAAAATTCCGCAATTTCAGTTTGCCGCCGTTTCACCTGCTCAGGCGAGACAAGGTCTATTTTTGTTAAAACCGCCATCCCTCTGCGAACACCCAGCAGTTCCATGATTTGCAAATGCTCAACCGTCTGCGGCATGATGCCATCGTCAGCCGCAATGACAAGGATGGTCATCTGAATGCCCGAAACGCCCGCCACCATATTCTTGATAAATTTTTCATGACCGGGAACATCCACAATTCCCGCGCACAAATTGCCGCCAAGAAAGCAGGGCGCAAAACCCAACTCAATGGTCATTCCGCGTTCCTGCTCAATCTTCAGACGGTCTGTGTTGCAGCCGGTGAGCAGGTTGACAAGCGCCGTTTTGCCGTGATCCACATGCCCTGCCGTGCAAAGCATCATGACTACTTCCGGATTGACGCTCGGTTTTAAAAACCCCGGCGAAAGAGTTTTTTTGTCCATATTATCCGCTTGCAGAAAGTTCGGTATTCACTACAAAAACCGCGCCTTCTCTGCCTGATTTTTCAAAAATTTCTCCAATTATAGAAACATTTTTGTGTCCCAAAGATTTCAAATGTTCAACATAGCCGCTTGCTGATTCAGGAGGCAAAGACACAAGAAGACCGCCCGATGTTTGCGGGTCGTAAAGAATAGGCAGATTCTCCGGATGACGCTCGTCTTCAATGCGCACCCACGCCGAAACATATTCCTGATTGCGCTCAATTGCGCCCGGAAGCAATTCTTCAGCAAGGCATTGGAGCACAGAGCCAAGAATCGGCAGGCGGGACATGTCAATTCTTGCGTTCACGCCGCTGCCGCGTATCATCTCGACAAGGTGTCCCATCAAGGCAAACCCCGTCACATCCGTTGCCGCATGGGCGTTATATTTCAGCATCATTTCCGCGGCGTCCTTGTTCAAAGATGCCATCACACAGCCGGATTCTTCGAGCGACTTTGCGCTGATTCGCCCAATCTGCGCGCCAAAGGAAACCATGCCCGTCCCCAAAGGCTTAGTCAGGACAAGGACGTCTCCCGGTTTTGCCGCATCGCGCGAAACCACCTGCGACTTGTTTATCAACCCCGTTACGGCAAATCCGCACTTGATTTCTTCGTCATTGATGCTGTGCCCGCCGATAAGGGCGCAGCCCGCCTCGTTAAGTTTTTGAATGCCGCCTTTTAGCATCGCCTCCATAATGCCGCCTTCAAGTTCGTCAATGGGAAACCCCACGATAGAAAGAGCGGTAAGCGGACGTCCGCCCATGGCGTATATATCGCTCACCGAATTGGCGGCGGCTATCTGCCCAAAAAGAAAGGCGTCATCAACGCAAGGAGTAAAAACATCCACCGTCTGGACAAGGCATAAATCGCCTTCTAATTCATAAACCCCGGCATCATCGCCCGCTGCCGTTCCCAAAATGACCTTTGGGTCAACGACCGGCGGCAGATGGCTTAAAATCCTTTTTAGGTCTGCCTGCCCAATCTTTGAGGCGCAACCCGATTTGCGCACTGTGCGCGTCAGGGCGACTTTCCCCGTTTTGATAGGCAGACGTTCGCCGGCGCATGTGCAAACGTTATGCTCCTTGAATGTGTCGCACGGACAGGGGCGTTTTGTATCGCAAACGCAATGCCCCAGTTTCAGGGAGCGCCCCATGATTGCCTTGCGACGTTCCATATTTGCGGACATGAAATTCCTCCTCGATAGTAAGACGCAAACAATCAAAAAAAGTTGCAGGAAAATTTTAATAATCAATCCGAAAGGCGGGCAAGCGCCTCGATAATTAAATTTTCTTCTCCGGGGAGAATTGTTCGCATATCAAGCACCGTTTTGTCATCTTTGATACGGGCGATGATTGGCGGTTCATTCCGTCTCAAAAACAACGATAACTGTTCCGCTGAAAGATTCTGCGCTGAAATAGCAAGAAGCCATGTGGGAAAAGTGATATGAGGCAGCGAACCTCCGCCCGTTGCGCTTTCGCCTTTTTGAATAGCTATGGACAGGCGAGGATTTCGTTTCGCCGCACGTCTCTTAATCCTGACCGCAGTTTTATGTATCGCCTCCAGAGGCATGGTCATCATGCGCAGCGTGGGATGTTTCTGCAAAAGCGTGTCCGGCTCAAGGAAGAGGCGCAATGTTTGCTCCATAGCAATATCGGTCAATTTGCATACGCGCAGCATTCTGGTCAAAGGATGCTTTTTGATTTTTTGAATCAGTTCTTTTTTCCCAAGAATAATTCCCGCCTGCGGACCGCCGATTAGTTTGTCTCCGCTGCTGCAGACCAGATCCGCCCCAGCCGCTATACTCTCCTGAATCGTTGGCTCTTTAGGCAAGCCGTATTGACTCAAATCCACCAGCGCCCCGCAGCCGAGGTCGTCAATAACAAGAACATCTCTCTTTTTTTTGAGCCTTGCCAGCTCTTGAATCGGAACATCCTGGCTGAACCCCACAATGCGGTAGTTGCTCGGATTGCACCGCAGAATCGCTCCTGTGTTCTCTCCAAGCGCCTCCTCGTAATCCCGCAGATGCGTTTTGTTGGTCGTTCCAACCTCCCGCATAATTGCGCCGCTCTCTCGGATGCAGTCAGGCAGACGATATGAACCTCCAATCTCAATCAACTGCCCCCGTGAAATGATAACCTCTTTGCCCTTGCACATAGCAGATAAAATCAAAAACGTGGCGGCGGCGTTGTTGTTCACTATCATGGCGGCTTCGCAACCCGTCAGTTTGCGCAAAAGATACTCAACCATAAAATCGCGTTTGCCGCGCAAACAGGTTTCAAGGTCAATCTGCAGATTGCAGCAGCGATCCATCAAGGCAAGGGCGTCAGCCGCTTCCTTTGGGAGCGCGGCGCGCCCCAGTCCGGTATGCAGAATAATCCCAGTGGCATTGATGACTGGACGGATTCTGTTATGCTCAAGTTGCGTCAGGAGAGATTGCGCCGTATTGACGATTTCTTGTGTTGGAGGGGGTTTATCGCCCGCTTTCAAAATACTTCGGAATGATTGAAGGGCGTCGTGAAGGGCATCCATCACTAAAAGTCGAGAGTGTTTGGATATTAATTGCTTTATCGTGGCATCTTCCAGCAATTCAGAAACCGCCGGCAGATTCCGCCGCGGATCTTCACCGGCATTAATTATTTTTTCGTCCATAAAAAACCATGAAAGTTCCTGTTATTGAATGGCGGAGGTGAATGGGAGTCGAACCCACCCGCCGCCGCAAGACGGCACAACGGTTTTGAAGACCGCGAGAACCCCCGGGCTCCTTTCACCTCCATTCCCGCCACAATACAGATATACTTGCTTATATCAAAAACACAAATCAAGAATAATTCATTCTTAATCAGGGCTGAACGATAATCTTAAATATCTTGGGAATGTTAGAATTCTTGTGCACATTGACATAGCGGATTAAAACATCATACTGCCCGGGGGGAAATGGCATCGGCGGACGATATGTTAGAATGCCTGTTTTCTCATTATAATCAAATGGCACGTTAAGGTCATTTATGGTCATGTTTATTGACCATTTGACAATGCGCGGCCATTCTTTTGAACCCCATCCTTCTGGGCATCCATCCGGCAGGCGAAATTCCAATTTATGCTCCGCGCTTGTTAAAATGCCGTTTTCTGGAAAAATTAATTCCGCTTTGGGGATGCCAGCGCGGACGTATTTCACGATACCCATATAATAAGCCCATGCCTCGCGCTTCAAATATTCAGGGTCTCTCAAACGCGCCTCCTCTTCCGCAATATCAAAGAACGAAGCCTCAACCAGAATGGCAGGCACAGAAGCGCGGCGCAAAACACCAAAGCCGGCGTTGTTGAAAATCAGATAGTCTGAATATAGACCGGTTCCCGCGAAATCCGGCAGACGCATCCAGTATTCCAATTCGCTGACAATAGCCCGCCCCAAATCAATGTTGGAATAAATATATCCCGGAAAGGCATGATAGAATAC
Organism: candidate division BRC1 bacterium ADurb.Bin183; assembly: GCA_002070185.1. Lineage (GTDB taxonomy): Bacteria > Sumerlaeota > Sumerlaeia > MWCT01 > MWCT01 > MWCT01. The sequence goes on along the minus strand of MWCT01000011.1, from coordinate 71,945 downwards.
GGATGGATAGTTGGATGTGCTTTTGCTGCCGTGCGCATTATGATGCATGGAAATGAAGAAATCGGCGTTTTGAACCTCGGCAACGCGCGGACGAGCCGCCAGCGCCTCGCCGTCATCCTTGCTCAAATCATAATCCCCATCGCGCGTCAAGATGACAGTCGCGCCCGATTTCAAAAGAAAATCCTTCAGATGATTTGCAACCGTCAAGTTCATGATAGATTCCTTGTAACCGGATGCCGTGCTTTTAAAATTGGGTATATTCTGATCTCCGCCATGCCCCGGATCAAGACAGATGCGCAACCCTTTCAAATAACGGGCAAAGGGCGGCGGCGTATAGTCAATAGGCGGCAGATTCAGCCATGCATCCCCTTTGGAAACAGCCGTTCCCTCCGGGAAATTAAATTGATTAGTGGGATCCGGCATAAAAGGCTGAGGCGGCTGCCCCACGATAATTCCCGGAATTTCCTTCGCCTCGATTAGCGGTAAATAAATAACAAAAATCATCGCAACAATAATTATCAAGCGTCTCATATATACCCCCGATATAATATTTACAAAAATGAAAACCGCAAACCGCCTTGGAATGCAAGAAAAAAAGAGCTTAAAGACCCTCGCAATTTAAGGATATCACGAATTTTTTGGTTGATTTCTGGATATAAACCTTTATGAAAGAAATTGATAGTTTGAATATTTGCGGGGATGAGGGAAAAATTATGGGAAAAAAAGATATTGTTCATTTGAAAGATTTCTTTCAAAAAATTACTATTAATGTTCATGAGATCAAAAAAGATAAAGAAGTAGAAGTTGAATATATATTCAACAATGAAAAATATACTGTTGTCCCATTATATTATTGGGAAGAACCGACATATGATGCGAATCAGAAAAAAAAGATAAAACAGATTGCTTTAAACCTAGATGAGCATGATTGGCCAACTAAATCCGACAATACTGGTGAAATTGTTAAAGAATATGCGAGTTTATTAAAACAAAAAGATAAAGAAAAGGACTTTAAAGAATTTCTAGAAAATGTTGGGGAGAAAATTCGTTCTGCTTTAGAAGATGGAATGGGAGGGCAATATTGGCCAACTATTCTAAATAATAACCACTGGCATGATGTGATTATTATGATTAAGAATATTTTGGAAAACCCTGATAAATATAAAAAACTTTATGATGATGAAAAACTTATTCATGAGGAGCCTGTTAATAAATTGATCTATGAGTGGTTGCCAGAAATAAAACGGAAAGGACGATATCGTAGAAAAGCTTTTCATGGTCATTATGAAATGATAAAAAATCTTATTCGCAACGCATTGAAATATAAGAATAATAATATAAAGGAAAATACTAATATGGATTACGGTGAATCACTTTTTCAAACCATCTTGTATGGGCCTCCTGGAACCGGCAAAACTCATGAAGCAAAAGAAAGAGCTCGTAAGGCGGTTGAAGAAAATTTTTGGAAGGATAAAAATCAAACAGAAAAACAAGAAGAATTTTTTATTCAATTTATTCAATTTCACCCTTCTTTCGACTATGTTGATTTTATTGAAGGGCTTAAACCGACTATGATTAATGGACAGGTTACTTTCGAATTAAAAAACGGAATCTTCAAAGATTTTTGCAGAAAAGCCGGCGTGATTGAAAGGGCAATCTTTCCGAATAAAATTAAAGATGATTACTGGCATAAAAGTGTTTCTGAAAGCGATATAGATGCCTTATGCAAGGGACTTTCTTCAGAAACGTCCGAATATTGGAAGCAATGGCTTTCAGAAAATAAATCTAAAAAAACTCCCGTTCTTCCGAAATTTGTCTTCATTATAGATGAAATTAATCGTGCCGATTTATCCAAGGTCTTTGGCGAACTCATGTATTGTTTGGAACCCGATTACAGAGGAGTTGAAGGCAAGGTAAAGACACAATATTGCAGATTAAATTCAGATGAAACATGCTTCATAAAAAAAGACGATGACTGGTTTTTTATCCCAACCAATGTATTAATATTGGGAACGATGAATGAAATAGATAGAAGTGTCGAATTCTTCGATTTTGCTCTTCGACGTCGTTTTGTGTGGGAGGAAATGAATGCGAACGATGATATGAAGAAGGTATTGGAGAGCATGTTAAAAGAAACAAACATTCGCCATAAATGTGATGATTTGACTAATGGAGCAAAAGAATTTAACGAAAAGGTAATCTCCAATGAATTTAAGTTGAGTCGCCAGTATCATATCGGTCCCACCTATTTCGGTAAGATCAGGGATTATTGCTCAAATGAGGATGATTATGCTCAAGGACTTAAATCCTTATTTGAAAAGCACATAGAACCATTATTGAGGGAATATGCAAGGGGAACAAACTTGGAAGATGAGATTATTGAAAAAAGCCAAGATGAGTTCAAATCAATTTTTAAGATAGACTAAGATGAAATATGACAGCAAAATTGAAGAACCTTTATTATTAAAAGATAACTCTCAAATCCCTTCGGACCAAAATTTTGAAAAAAACAAGCGAATCTTTGATTTGTTAAGTTCTAAAAATCTTGGGAAACTGAAAGAGGAAAATAAAAATATAATCATACACCCTGATGATGCATCATACGAATTGGATAAACTATATATATTGAAAAAAGAAGAGGAAACCTATAAGACGACTAATCTGATGGGAGTTATCTATTATAGAAACAATAAAGAACAATTTGAGGCTCTAATTAAAATTGGCTCTCGATTTGATGAAGATGAGAAAGGAGATATAAATCCTAATCAACCGTTTTTAACCTATATGCTTTCTATGGCATTTGAAGGGATTTTTCTCGACTGGAAGCCTCCGGTTGGGGAATCTAAAATATGGGATTTATTGCTCATCTTTTTATTTTCTTTTTATATTAAAAAGGCAATTATTAAAGGATTGTATAAAGAATATATTAATTTCAAATACAACAACTATAACTTTAAAGGCGTGTTGGATTGTCATCGGCATATTATAACAAACATCCCCTTCTTAGGAAAAATATCTTATAATCTTCGAGAAAGAACCCCAGATAATCCAACAATGCATTTAATTAGACATGCCGATTGTTATATAAAAGAAAAAAGGATTTCATTTTATAACTCTCTCCTCACGCAAATTGATGTATCTGAGTTTTTAAAACAAGTTATTGAGAATACCCCATCATTCAATTCGCGTAATATTCAAAAAACCTTAAAACAAACCAATAAGCCAGTAAATCATCCATATTTTGTTGAGTATGAAAACCTGAGAAAAATCTCAAGAATGCTCTTAATGGATGAGGGGACGAGTCTATATGATCCAAAAAAAGAAGAGGAAATCTATGGAGTATTATTCGATGGCGCATGGTTATGGGAATGTTTTGTCGGTAAATTAATTTCGGAATTAAAATTTAATCACAATAGGAAAAGTAACCGACATATATTTGTTAAAAACGGAAAAGGCTCATTTCGACCCGATTTTTTTAGCGAGGACAACAAATGCGTTTTGGATGCTAAATATAAAAATTGGGATTATCCAAATAGTGATATCTATCAGGTTATTTCGTATATGTATTTGCTTAAATTTGAAAAAGGTGGAATAATTTTTCCTACCGCTGACCCCAACAAGGATATAGAGGAGCGTATATTAAATGGTCTTGGTGGAAAATGGTTTACAATACCATTTAACTTACCTCCTATGATAACAAATGATTTGAATTCATTCCCACATGAAATGAAAAAAATAACATCAGAATGGACGATGAAACTTAAAAACGCCTTTAATAAACTTTAATTTTTTTTCGAAACGGATATCAATTCGTTTTTCCTTGATTTGTATGTGTAACGCTACCATATTCCACAAAATTTGTTGAATTGAATAATGAATGCAACTTGCAGGGAAAAATATACTGATTACCGGAGCGGGGGGATTCATCGGCAGTCATCTTGTTGAAGCGGCAGCTTCGGCAGGCGCCAACATCCGCGCCTTTGTTCATTACAACTCCTTTAATCGTTGGGGATGGTTGGAATCTTTTGACCACAATCTCCGCGACTCCATCGAAATATTCTGCGGGGATGTGCGCGACCCGAACGGCGTCCGCGATGCCATGAAAGGCATTGATATCGCCTTCCACCTTGCCGCGCTGATTGGTATTCCTTACAGCTATCATTCGCCGGATAGCTATGTTGATACAAACATCAAAGGGACTCTGAACATTCTTCAAGCGGCAAGGGATGCGGGCGTTCAAAAAATTCTGGTTACCTCCACATCTGAAGTCTATGGCACCGCGCAATATGTTCCCATTGATGAAAGACATCCCAGACAGGGGCAATCGCCCTACTCTGCGAGCAAAATCGGAGCGGATGCCCTTGCCGAATCTTTTTATCGCTCCTTCAAACTTCCCATTGCGATTGTTCGTCCCTTCAACACATACGGACCGCGGCAGTCTGCGCGTGCTGTTATCCCGACAATCATTACACAATTGTTAGCAAACGCCGACGAAATAAATCTGGGCAATCTTTCGCCCACGCGCGATTTTGTTTATGTGAAAGATACAGCGCAGGGATTTCTTGACATCGCAAAATCGGACAAAACCATCGGCGAGGAGATAAATATCGCCGCACAAACCGAGATTTCCATCGGCGCGCTTGCGCAAAAAATTATTGAGCGAATCAACCCCGACGCGCGCATCAAAACAGATGATGTTCGCATCCGCCCTGAAAAAAGCGAAGTGGAGCGGCTATTAGGAAGCAACGAAAAAATCGCGCGGCTTTCCGGCTGGAAACCCTTGATCAGCCTTGATGCGGGGCTCGATGAAACTATTGCATGGTTCAAGGATACAAAAAATCGGCAATTTTATAAACCGTTTTGCTACAACAAATGAATGATTTAATCAAAACTTCGTTCAACGACCGCCCGCCAAAAGCCGTCATCCTTGCCGGCGGACGCGGCACGCGCCTCATGCCTTATACGACTTTTCTTCCCAAACCGCTTATGCCCATCGGCGATAATCCCATTTTGGAGATTGTCGTCCGCAAATTCAGCGAATGCGGTTTGAAAAACATCATCATCTCCGTGGGGCATCTTGCAGAATTGATAACAACATTTTTTGGCGCCGGCGAAAAATGGGGCGTGGATATCGAATACGTTGTTGAGGATAAACCCCTTGGCACAATGGGACCTCTCCATTTGATTCAAGATACCGGCGAAAATTTCTTTGTCATGAATGGCGATATCCTGACGGATTTGGATCTTCCGGCGCTTTACAAAGGGCATGTTGAATCGGGCGCAATCATGACCGTTGCCACATGCCGCCGCAATGTGGATATTGATTTCGGCATCCTTTCATACGATGCCGAAAATCGCCGGATTGATTCATTCAAAGAAAAGCCGACACTATTTTACGATGTGTCTATGGGAATCTATGTCTTATCAAAGCGATGCCTTGAATATATTCCGAAGAACGAATATTTTGGATTTGATAATCTGATCACGCGATTGCTTCAAAAGGGTGAGATTGTAAGGGCGCATCCGCACAAAGGCATGTGGCTTGATATCGGGCGCGAATCGGATTATCGTCAAGCAAATGAGCTCATGGCTCAGGCATATCGCGAAGGCAAAAACGCAATTATTTAATTCAATTTTCCGACAGGGGATAATTAATGATTCTGGAAAACAAAACGATTTTGATTACCGGCGGAACGGGTTCATTCGGGAAGCGTTTCACAGAGATTGCCTTCCAGAAACACAAACCGAAAAAGATTATCGTATTCAGCCGGGATGAATTCAAACAGTTCCAAATGGCAAAACAATTCCCTAATGATAAATACCCCATTCGTTTTTTTATAGGAGATATTCGCGATAAACAACGTCTGATGCGCGCCTTTGAGGGGGTGGATTACGTGGTTCATGCCGCGGCTCTCAAACAGGTGCCCGCGTGCGAGTATAACCCCTTTGAAGCCGTGCGGACGAATATCCTCGGCGCGCAGAATATCGTGGAAGCCGCTTTGGATAGGGGAGTGAAAAAAGTAATCGCCCTCTCCACCGATAAAGCCGTCAGTCCGGTGAACCTCTACGGCTCCACAAAACTTGCTATGGAAAAACTTGTGGTCGCCGCCAATTCCTATGTGGGCGGACGCGGTATTTCTTTTGCCGTTGTTCGTTATGGAAATGTGGTCGGCAGCCGCGGCAGCGTCATCCCCTTGTTCCTAAAAATGAAAAATGACGGTCAAAAAGGTCTCCCCGTCACAGATGAGCGTATGACCCGTTTCTGGATTTCTCTTGAACAGGGCGTGGATTTGGTCATCACAGCGCTGGAAGAGGCGCAAGGCGGCGAGATTTTTATCCCAGAAATCCCCAGCATGAAAGTGGTGGATCTTGCCAAAGCAATTCTACCCGAATGCGAAATTAAAATCATCGGCATTCGCCCGGGCGAAAAAGTCCACGAGAGTTTGATTTCAGAAGATGAAGGACGAAGCACCGTCTTTTTAGAAAAAAAAGGAAAAAGAATTTTCGTTATCCTTCCGACTTATTTCTTTGATTCGCACAAAAAACAAATATATGATTCTCTAAAAAAAGCGCCGGAAAATTTCTCTTATCGCAGCGATACAAACAGTCTCTGGCTCAATGTTGAACAACTGCGGGAGATGGTGCAGAATGTCAAACCCGAATAGAATTTTACCTTACAGCAGACAACTCATCGAAGAAGATGACATCGCCGCCGTTGTGGATGTGCTCAAGTCCGATTACCTGACGCAAGGTCCCGTGGTCGGACGTTTTGAAAATGCCCTTGCTGAATATTGCGGCGCAAAATATGCTGTCGCCTTCTCCAATGGCACCGCCGCGCTTCATGCCGCTTATTTTGCCGCCGGTATCGGCGCCGGCGACGAAATTATCACATCCCCCAACACATTCGCCGCAACCGCAAATGCCGCCCTTTATCTCGGAGCAAAGCCCGTCTTTGCCGACATCGAGCCGGACACGGGCAACATCAATCCTGCCCAGATTGAACATAAGATTAACGCAAAAACAAAAGCCATCGTCCCGATTCATTACGGCGGACATCCCGTTGATATTGACGCGATAAGCGATATTGCGCGGCAGCATAGCCTCCTTGTTATCGAAGATGCCTGCCACGCCATCGGCGCGCAATATAAAGGGCAAAAAATCGGCGCGCATTCCGATATGAGCGTCTTCAGCTTTCACCCCGTTAAGCCCATAACTACGGGAGAGGGAGGCGCCGTCACAACGAATAACCCCGATTATTATGCCAAACTGCGTCTTTTTTGTTCGCATGGCATTACAAAAGATCCCGCGCTTTTGGAAAAAAAGAACGCCGGCGCATGGTTTTATGAAATGCAAATACTTGGATACAACTTTCGCATCACAGATATCCAATGCGCCCTCGGCTGCACGCAACTTGCAAAAATTGACCGCTTTATTGAAGACAAGAAAAAAATCGTCGCCAAATATCAGCAAGCCTTTGCGGACGACCCCCGCATTGCCATTCCGTTCGAAAAATCTTTTGCGCGCTCGTCGTGGCATCTTGTTGCCGCGCGGCTGCAAGGCGCCCTTACCGCAAAACGACGCGAGATATTCGACGCCCTCAGAGCCGCCGGTCTCTGGGTGCAGGTGCATTACATCCCAGTTTATTGGCATCCCTATTATCGCAAATTAGGATTCGCGCCCGGACTTTGTCCCGAAGCGGAAAATCTCTACGCCGCTGAAATCTCCCTCCCCGTTTTTCCCGGGATGACTGAGGATGAAACTCAATATGTGATTCAAACAATCAAAGATGTATTGGCGAGGTATGAATAATGAGACAAAGAGTTATTGAAATCGCTGGACGCAAAATCGGCGAAGGTCAGCCCGCCTTCATCGTCGCCGAAATATCCGCCAATCATAACCAAAGTTACGAAGCCGCCGCGGAACACATCAAAGCCGCCAAAGCCGCAGGCGCCGATGGCGTCAAAATCCAAACCTACACCGCAGACACGCTGACTATTCCCTGCGATAATGAATATTTCAAAATCAAGGAAGGTCCTTGGGCAGGGCGCACGCTTCATGAACTTTATCAAGAAGCTTTTACTCCATGGGATTGGCAGCCCAAACTAAAAAAAATCGCCGACGAACTCGGCATCATCCTTTTCTCCACGCCTTTTGATGAAACCGCCGTTGACTTCCTTGAAGAAATGAATGTCCCATGCCATAAGATTGCATCCTTTGAATTGGTTGATTTGCCCCTCATAAAAAAAGCCGCCGAAACGGGCAAGCCGCTCATCATGTCTACAGGCATGGCAACGCTTTCGGAAATCGAAGAAGCCGTCGCAGCGGCGCGCGATGCCGGCTGCAAAGAGCTCCTCCTCCTCAAATGCAACAGCGCCTATCCCGCCCCGCCAGAAGAAATGAATCTGCTAACCATTGCCCATCTGGCGGATGCCTTTGATGTCCCAACAGGACTTTCTGACCACACTCTGGGAATAGCCGTCCCCATCGCCGCCGTAACGCTCGGCGCGTGCATGATTGAAAAACACTTCACGCTTTCCCGAGCGCGCAAAGGACCTGATTCCTTTTTCTCAATTGAACCAGCCGAACTTAAGGCAATGATAGAAGCCGTTCGCATTGTGGAAAAAGCAAAAGGCGGCGTATCGTATCAAGCCAGCGCGCACGAAATCAGCAGCCGCATCTTCCGCCGCTCCCTTTTTGTTGTGAAGGATATCAAAAAAGGCGAGCCATTCACAAAAGAAAACGTACGTTCCATACGACCGGGATATGGGCTGCCGCCTAAATATCTGGAAAATATTATCGGAACAAAGGCGGTAAAAAATATCTCTCAGGGAACGCCCCTTGGTTGGGAATTAATCGGGTGAAATTATGAGCGGCATTCAAAGAATCGGAATTATGACTTCAAAAAATACGTGGACGATTCCATATTGTGAGAAACTAAAAGATGCGCTTAGGCAAAAAGGTTATTTTGTTTCTTTTGGTTTCAAACCGGATGAATTGCAAGAACCGCTTGATGTTGTTTGTATCCTGAGCTATAGCCGAATCCTCCCGGGTGAATTTCTCCGAAAACATAAGCACAATCTCGTCGCCCATGCAAGCCCGCTTCCCAAAGGACGCGGCTGGTCGCCCCTCAACTGGCAGATTCTTGAGGGAAGAAATGAAATTCCTGTAACGCTTTTTGAGGCTCAGGAGTCTTTGGATAGCGGGAAAATCTATCTTCAAGAGATTTTGAAATTCAAAGGTTATGAGCTTTTGCCTGAAATGCTTCATACCCTCGGCGAAACTATAAACTCAATGCTCATTCGATTTCTTGATGAGTATGATAAAATCGCAACCAGCGCAAAGGAACAGGAAGGCGAACCCACTTTTTACGAAAAGCGTCTGCCATCCCATAGCGAATTATCCGTAGATAAATCCATCGCCGAGCAATTTAATCTTTTGCGTGTGGTTGATAATGAGCGCTATCCGGCGTTTTTTCATTACAAGGGGCATAAATATATTCTAAAAATTTTCAAGGCGCCAGATGAATCAAAACCCTCATAACATTTTTGTCATCATGCAGGCGCGGGTCGGCTCGACACGGCTGCCCGCTAAGGTGCTTAAAACCATTTGCGGGAAAACTATCCTTGAGCATGATATTGAACGCTGCCTCCGTATTAAAAATTCAAAAGGTGTCATCATCGCAACCACTTTGGAGCCCGACGCCTCTCAGATTGTGGACATCTGCGCCAAATACCCCCCTGAGAAGGTCGGCGTCTATCGCGGCTCCATTGACGATGTCCTTGCCCGATATTACGAAGCGGCAAAAAAATATGACGCGCAATTCATCGTTCGCATTACATCCGATTGCCCGCTCCTTGATTACGAACTCGCAGGTCAAATGATTGATGTCTTTTGTCAATCGCAAAAATCACAAACTCCGTGCGATTATCTTTCCAACAATAATCCGCCAACTTATCCGCATGGTCTCGATATTGAGATTTTTTCATTCGTTGCGCTGGAAAAGGCTTTTTGTGAGGCGCAAGAACCGTATGAACGCAAGCATGTTACCCCTTATATCCGACGCCATCCAGAAATGTTTACCCTCCGAAATTATTCGCAGGAAAAAAATTTTTTCCACATGCGTTGGACGCTCGATTATCCCGAGGATTATGAATTTGTAAAATCGGTTTACGAACGCCTCTATCCTGAAAATCCATTTTTCACAACACCAGAAATCCTTGCACTCCTTGAGGCGCATCCCGAAATTTGCGCAATCAACGAAGGACGGCGCCAGCGATGAGCGGTAATAAAAAGCCTGCAACAGTACTCATCCGCGCGGACGGCTCCGCGCAAATCGGTCTTGGTCATATTATGCGGTGTATTGCGCTTGCCCAAGGTTTGCTCAAAGAGGGCTGCGCGCCGCTCTTTATCTCAAAGACCCTCGATGGCGCTTCGTCAAAAATTCTCTCGCAATATCAGATACAATTTGTTTCCATCTCCGACTCCTTATCAGAAGAGGAAGACGCCGAAGCAACGCTGCGTCTCGCCTTTGAAAAAAAAGCCCGCTTGCTCGTCATAGATAATTATGCGCTCGGCGAAAAATTCCGCCAACGGATGAAAAAGGCGGGGCTAAAGTCTTTAGTCGTGGATGATATTGCCGAAGCCAACACCATCACCGCGGATATAATCCTCAATCAGAATATGGGCGCGGAGACGTATCTGGAAAAATACCGCGCCATTGCCTCCGATGCCGGTCAATATCTTCTTGGCGCGAACTATGCCATGTTCCGCGAGGATATTCTTCAACGCGGCGCCGATGCGCGCTCATCACGCGCCAGCCATTTGAATGAACTTTTTATTGGGCGAAAGCCTGATTTGATTGTCACCTTCGGCGGTTCGGATGTGGCGGGGCTGACTTCCGTCGTTATGAAAGAGTTGTTGAACCTGACCGATTTGTTTCAGAATGCCTTTATCATCATTGGTCCGGGGATGAAAAACGAAAATCAGATAAATGATATTCAAGCCCTTGCCTTGCAATCCAGTCAGTTGGTCATTCTTAAAAACCCGTCACTTGCGGACTACATGGCGCGGGCGGATATTGCCATCACGGCGGGCGGCAGCACAACCCATGAACTGGCTTACTTCGGCATCGCTATGCTGATTATTCAAGCGGCGGATAATCAGAAACTTATCTGCCGCGAATATAAAAAACGAGCGATGGCTCTTGTAATGAATTGGGACACGCCGCAATGCGCTTTGCTCCGAAATAAAATTAATAAAATGCTTTCCAATCCCGATTTAATCGCACAATTTTCCCAATCATGCATGAGCGCCATTGACGGCGGGGGAGTCTCAAGAATAATTAACGCGCTGACCGCTTCGTCCGCATAGACCTTAACGGCAAAAAAGTGCATTGACACACATACGCTCTAAAGAATAGTTGTTTCCAGATTTTGACGCAAATGTCTATATGGAATATAAATCCGTTATTTGATGGTAAAATATTTCCGATTGCCCGTTTGAAATATTCAAGAAGGATTCGAATATGCCAATAATTTACAGCATCGCAATATGCACATATAACAGGGGATCTGTAATAAAACATTCAATCGAATCTGCTCTTAAACTGAATTTTGATAAAGATAAATATGAGATAATTGTTGTTGATAACAATTCAACTGATGACACCCGTCAAATCGTGGAGGGTTATATATCCTCGAATACAAACATTCGGATAGTTGAGGAAAAGAATCAGGGCGCATCTTTTGCCCGCAATCGAGCATACAACGAAGCACGGGGTGAATATATAATATACATAGACGATGATGCGGAGATGTGTCCCGATTATTTAAAAAACTTGGAAAGCGTTATTAATGAAGAAGAAGATGTCGCCGCCGCGGGCGGACCCATTGAGGTTGGTTGGCTTGGCGCTGTTCCCGATTGGTATGAACCGGACTTAGATTTTGTTTTTAATTATTTATACATTGCATCTTATCGAATCAGAGTTTTCTACCCCAGAATGATTTATGGAACAAACATGGTGATAAAAGTTTCAATTCTGAAAAAAATTGGCGGATTTAACACGAACCTCGGTCCTAAAAAAAAGCATCCACTTGTCGGAGAAGATGTTGAAATAATATTACGTATTGAAAAGAATGAAAAAAAACCCATATATTATGATCCGGGGCTAAAAGTCAAACATCTCATTTGCCCGGAAAGGCTTAACCAAGATTACATTATCAAAAAGACAGAATGGCACGGGAGATCTCAATTTATTTTTGAAAATATTCATGGCATAAAAGTAGGATACGGACTTGCGCTCTGGGTTTTATTTCAATCTTGCATTCGGACTTTGGTTGGAAGAGGCAGAGGGAAAATTTCCGAAAAGTCGTATAGGTCTTGGTCGAAGGGATATATGAAGCAGTGGTGGGCGCATCTTTGGCGCCGGGAAACCTATAACAAATAAACTCTTGAATATACCGAATCGCAAACCTTTTAACAATAGGAAAAACAATGGAAAAAGCAAAAATATTAAAAATGGCATACAAGGCGGGAGCTGTATTACGCTGGCACCCTGATTTTTATTGCCTCTTAAAGCGTGGTTTCGATCATATCAGAGGCGGCTCTTTCACCCAGTGGAAAAAGATTATTCAATCCACCTCGCCCGAACTTTTGCGGGAGCCTTCCGAAAGCGAATCAAAAGGCGATATCCTTTTTATTTCTCCACGTTGGTGGCTGATTCATCAAGGGTGGGAGACTATCATCGCTTATATTCTTCGCTGGCAAGGATTCCGCCCGCATTTTTTAATTTGCAACAATGCGATGGATATGTGCGACTCCTATGACCCCAAACAAAAAATTGGCGACATTTGTGCGCAATGCCGGCGCGATATCCACGGGTTTATGACAAACTCAAAAATTCCTTTTTCTAAATTTTCCGACTGGATTGATATTGAATCCGTAAAAAACGAAGCGTTAAAATGTTCGAATTTGTGGGATCCAAATACCGAATTTAATAAATTCACATATGATAATTTCCCCATCGGAGATCTCATCTGGATTTCGCTTGTTAGGCATTTTCGCAAAATTAGATTCTCAAGCGATCCCCATGCTATTGCGACATCCCGCAAATTTCTTGAATCCGGCATCATCGCATATCGCGCAATCCAAAACATTATAAACTCGCGCAATTGGAAATATGTTTTTGGGGTGAACGGATCCTTTTTCATCGAAGCCATTGCGGGGGAGTTCGCCCGCCAAAAGGGCATTGAATTTTTTTCCTATGAAAGAGGAATTAAAAAGGACTATGTTCTACTTAGCAAAAAATCCCCAATCAGCTCTTGGGATATATTAAATATATATAAAAACCGCGAACCATTAAATGCCGCCGAAGAAAAAGAGATTGATGATTATTGCGCTGTTAGAAAAATCGGCGGACAAGCTGTCGTCAATTATTGGCCCCAAGTCGAAGCAGATAAAAAAAAGATTATTGACGAATTGAAACTCGACCCAACAAAAAAAATATTTACGGCTTTCCCGAATATCACATGGGACTCGGCTGTCATTAATCGCGAGATTTTCTTTAAAGACCTCTGGGATTGGATTAACACAACCATTGCCCACATCAGCCAGCGCCCTGATGTGCAGCTGATTGTGCGCGTGCATCCCGCCGAAATTCGCCTTCGCCAAAAAACAACCGAGCGCGTCGCAGACCTGATAAAGGAATATTACCCGCAACTGCCGGCAAATATCAGAGTCATTGACAGCGAGTCGCCCATCAGCTCATACACGCTTGTAGAAATATCTGATAAAATTTTAGTCTATACAACAACCGTCGGACTCGAGGCGGCTATGGTCGGAAAAGAAGTTATTGTTTCCGCCCGAACGCATTATCGGGGACTTGGATTTACTACGGATTGCGCCAATAAAGAAGAATACTTGAAAGCCCTTGATGAACAGCGCGCAATTGACCGCCCCGCTATTATAGAAAAAGCGCGCCGCTATGCTTATACACTCTTCTTCGACACGCATATTCCTTTCAAATCTATCACTGAAGAGGAGGGAGACTACCATTATAACATTAAATCGCTGGATGACCTCAAAAATGGCGATTTCCCAGAAGTTGGTTTTTTTAGCAAATTCCCGTTCAACGCCCCTGATGGTTTTATTTCATACAGAATGACTCAACTATCTAAATAGCGCAAGTATGTATTGGAGATATTTGTGCCAGATCGCATTTTTACAAGGATAATAAAGAACACAGTATTTCTCTATATTTCAACTTTCATCGGACAAATCGCCGCGCTTATTTTATTGCCGATAATTATTGGCAAAGTGGGCAAAGCAGATTACGGATTATACGTCCTTGCGCTATCCGTCCCGCCCCTTTTATCTTTCCTTGATTTTGGAATGAGCACCGCAGTTGTCAAAATGCTCGCGCCGTTGCATAGCGTAAAAGATAAAGATAAAATAAACGAAATATTTCTCAGCGTTCTTTTCCTGCGGGTCGTTACAGGTGTTCTCATGGGCGCGTGTATTTGGATTATATCATACCACGTCGCCCGATTTTTCAAAATTGAAGCCCATGATATTATGAAAGCCGCACGGCTTTTTAGAATCATCGCGGTTTTTATTGCCGTGAACTGGACGCTTTTGATTTTCCGCTCTGTGGTTTTTGCGCGCGAACGTTACGAATACGACACCGTCTCCTCAATTGTTAATTCCATTTCAGGGTTCTTCCTTGCAATCGCTTTGCTTAACCATTACAAAACGATAGAAGCGGCAACATGCGGTCTTTTGGGCGGGCAAATTTTGGGAAATTTGATAAATCTGTTTGGCAGCTGGAAACTTCTGCCGCATCTAACTCTCTCGCGGCACCACGCAAATTTTAAAACATTGAAAGCAGTCTATGGATTTGGCGGAAAGATTTTCATAACATCCGTTTGCTCTTCGGCGCTGTATCAGCTGGATAAAAGCCTATTAGGGATATTTCAGAGCATGGCGCAATTGGGAGATTATGGAATAGCAGATAGCCTCCATCAAATTCCCAGAATGGTAAACCTGCTTTCCACAAACGCCATTATGCCCGCTGTCTCAAATCTGGAATCAAAAGATGAGTGGGATAAAATAAATAGAATAATATACAATGCGAGTAAAGCCGTCGCGGCGCTGGTTTATCCCATAGTCTTTTATCTTTTCTTTTTTGCAAAACCTTTTATTACTTGGTATGTCGGGGGTGAATTCAAAGAAGCCGTAACCATTGTGCGGGTCTTTATTATTTATTTAATATTTTACGTTCATACTGGGGCGATAGGAAACGCCCTTGTCGGAACGGGGCGTGTGAATTTTCTTGTCGCACAAAATGTGGTCGTTTTAGCTCTGAAGGTTTTGCTATCGCTTTTTCTTATTCCGCGATATGGCGCGTTGGGCGCCGTGCTTTCAACAACCATTATCCTTTCGCTTTCCTCGCCGATAATCTTGATTGTTGGCGGAAGAATTCTCAGAGGCTCGCTTTCATTTTATGCAAAAAGAGCGATATTTCCGCATCTGCTCCCGATGCTTTTTGTCATCCTGTTTTGTTATTTTGCCCGCCCATTTGTCGAACCGCGATTCTCAAGTCTTTTATGGGCGTCTCTAATTGTTTTTGCAATATATCAAGGACTGTTTTATTTGCTTGGTTTAAAAAAAGAGGAACGCAAAATACTCTGGGTTTATATTCGTAACTATAAAAATAGAAAAAGCATTTCGTAAAACGGAGAAACGTAAAGAGGCAATATGAACGATCTTGTTTCCATCATAACACCCGCATACAATTGCGAAAAATATATCGCTCAAACCATTGAATCCGTCCTTGTCCAAACGTACAAAAATTGGGAGATGCTCATCTGCGACGACGGCAGCACAGACGCCACAGGACGTATCGCGGATGATTACGCCGCAAAAGACCGACGCATCCGCGTCGTCCACCAGCCCAATAGCGGACTCCCCGCCGCCGCGCGCAATTCCGCGGGGAGAATGGCAACCGGCGGCTTTATCGCATTCCTTGACGGCGACGACCTCTGGCTTCCGCAAAAGCTTGAAAAGCAACTCGCCTTTCTAAATTCGCATCCCGAATTTGAAGCCGTCCATACCTCATTTGCTCTGACAGGCGAGCCGGAGGTGGTGGCGTTTTACAAAAAATTCTGGGAAACATACAACCATGAAAAAGCCACGTTCGAGATGATGATAATGAAATGCGTGATGCACATCTCAACGCTCATGGTAAGAAAAATTTGTTTTGACGCATTGCAGGGCTTTGATGAAGACCTGCGATTGCGCGGGGTCGAAGATTATGATTATATGCTGCGGCTTGCGGCGCGCGCGCCTGTGTATCATATATGCGAAAATTTATCTTTTTATAGAATCGTTAAAGGGTCAATATCTCATAATAATCAATACAACCTTCATGAAAAAACTCAATACCTGTTTAATAAACTTTTAACAAAAGGCATTCAAATTGAACCGTCGCAATTGCGCCGAAAGCAGGCACGAATTACATATAGCCGCGGCATTGATTTGCTTTATACAGGAACGGAGCCATACCGACATTATTTTTGGCAGGCGTTTAAAAGCGATTGCTTTAACATACAGTTTTTAATAACATTAATCTCTTCAATTCTTCCGAGACCCCTTCTCAAAAAATGGCTCTCGTTTCTCCTTGCCATTAAAAACCGGTTTTAAATACTCCGTGAAGATAACTTTCCCGCGCCACGCGCTCGCAAAAAAATCCCGCGGCATTGAAGGATAGATGCTCATATCCCCGACAGAGAGGTTCAAAAATAATTAAATTTTTCATTATGGTTTCTCGGTAATAAGCGCCTCGTATGCCTGCTGGAGCGTTTGGATATTTTTCGCCCAGCCCAATTCCGCCCCCGCCCAGTAGGAGCGCGCCTCCGCGCCTTTGCGAAGTTCGCCGAGATGATTTAAAAACCATCGAGCCGCCTCTTCAAGGTTTGCCTTGTCCAATCGGCTGGGAATGACTATTCCAAAATTCTTTTCTCTGATAATCCTGCTATAATCGCCAATACCATCTGTAGCAATCACGCCCAGACCGCAACGCAGATACTCCCCGAATTTGGTCGGGCTTGCCACCTGATTGACAATGTCTTTTTTCCGCAGCAGGATTCCCGCATCTCCCGTTGAAAGATATCGCGCGAGATTAGCGCCCCGCACGCTTTTTAGATGAAAGTTCTCTTTTTGAGTAGCCGTATTCTGCATAAACCGCCGCGCCCCATCCAAATCATCGGTCAGGAAAAGAAAACGGACGTCTTTATTATTTTTGTATATCGCCGTAAAAAGTTCAAACATTCGCTCAGGCAACTGCCATTTACGCAACGACCCATTATAGACAATGACTGGCGCGTCGCCCCATCCGAGAGTTTTGCGAATTTCCTCCCGCGCAGCCCAATCAATCTTGAAAACGGTTTCATCCACGCATGATGGAGCAACCCAGATTTTCTGCGGAGCAAAACCCCGCTTACGGACGACCCACTCCTTAAACGCATTTGAAACAACCGTCAGACCGTCCGCATGGCGGCAAATGTATTTTTCCATCTTTATAGATATTAGATACCGCGCTATTCTCAACGGCAGATTACAGGGATCGTAATAAAGACATTCCTGAGGCAGAATCCCCTTGAAATCCACCAGCATTTTTTCGCGGCGGCGTTTGTTCAATATTCGTAAAGTCAGATAACCTGTAAGATAGCTATTGGTGTGGAACAGTTGAGGGCTTTTCTCGATGCGAATTTTTTCAAGCGCCGGCTTGAGGGCTTTCAACATGGGATTAAAGCCGCGATTTGCAGGAGGTTGCTTCACAAATATCGCCTTATTTCCCAGCAATGCCCTAATTGATGCCCTGTTGCTTTCGCAAACTTCGCTTTTTGAATCGCTGTCTTCCGTTATGGAGAGCAGCGAAACATCTGTTCCGGATTCTTTTAGTATTTTAAGATAACTGATAATGTGGGATTGAAAAACATTATCGGCAAGCGGTGTGCCGTTAATGAAAACAATGGAAGATGATTTCAAAGCCATAGGACTCATAAAAATTGAAAGAATTACTTTTATTCGGGAATCTGTAAGCAACAATCTTTTTTTTGATGTTCGAAAAGGGTGGAGGTTGTCAATAACCGATTGCCTCTACAACAAAATGCCTTGACCTCGAAAGGGGAGACCCATAGAAGAAACAACATTGTTTTTGCTAACGCTGCTGCATGAAAGGTATTTTTTTGAACCGGATAAAACTCATGTTCGTCTTCGGCACAAGACCCGAAGCTATAAAACTCTCTCCGCTCATTTTGCAGGCGCGCGCCCGCAATAACGAATTCGAAACCGTTGCCATCGCCACAGCGCAGCATCGCGCCATGATGGATGACGTCCTTTCCGCCTTTGGCATAAAGCCCGATGCGGACATGAACATCATGACGCCGGGGCAGACTCTTTTCATGCTCACATCGCGCATTTTATCCGGCATGGAAAATATAATGGAACAGTACCAGCCTGATGTTGTGGTTGTTCAGGGCGATACCGCAACCGCCTATACCGCCTCTTTGGCTGGATATTACGCCCGCAAAAAGGTGGCTCATGTTGAGGCGGGCTTGCGCACAGGCAACAAATGGGCTCCTTTTCCGGAAGAAATATATCGCAAGATGATTTCCTCGATTGCCGATTACCATTTTGCCCCCACGGAGACCTCACGCCAGAATCTCCTGAAAGAAAATTATCCCGATTCTGCCATCCATGTCACCGGCAACACCGTCATTGACGCCCTTCTCTGGATGGAGGAGCAACTTAGAGGCGCGCCCTGCCCTCTGGAGGATTTTGCCCCTGTCCTTGAACGTTACAAACGGCTTGTTCTTATTACGGGGCATCGTCGGGAAAATTTCGGAGAGCCTTTTTTGAGAATTTGCACCGCCCTCCGTGAGATGGCGATGAAAAACCCCGATGTCTGTTTTGCCTATCCGGTTCATCTCAACCCCAACGTCCAAAAACCTGTTCACGCCATCCTTGAAGGGATAGGCAATTTTTTTCTTCTGCCGCCGCTTTCCTATCCTGATTTTGTCTGGATGATGCGGAAATCGTGCCTGATTATCTCCGATTCGGGCGGCGTTCAGGAGGAGGCTCCCGCCTTGTCAAAACCCGTCCTTGTCACCAGACGCATCAGCGAACGACCGGAAGCGATTGAAGCGGGCGTGATCAAACTTGTCGGTGATGATACGGATAAAATCATTTATGAATCCCAACGTCTCCTTGACGACCCTGCATATTACAAATCTATGGCGCGGGGCATTAGCCCTTACGGCGATGGTCGCGCCTCAGAGCGGATTTTGGATATATTGTCCGAATCGCTTAAAGTCTAATGATTTTTTGATAGGGGAGAATATCTTTGAGGGTTGTATTACAGCGCGTAAAGAAGGCAAAGGTAAATATTAACGGCGAAATCGTAGGCGAAATCGGCGCGGGATTTCTTGTCCTTGCCGGCATTGCGCAAGACGATACTTTGGAAGATTACCGGATGATGGCGGAAAAAATCTTGAATCTGCGCGTGTTTGAAGATGATGCAGGCAAAATGAACCGCTCGCTTATTGAAACGAACGGCGCGCTGCTTGTCGTTTCGCAGTTCACTCTATTTGCCGACTGCCGCAAGGGACGGCGTCCCAGCTTTATCAGCGCGGCTCCTCCTGATAAAGCATCTGCTGATTTTGATATATTCGTCAATATCCTACGAGAACAATGCGTCAAAGTGGAGACAGGTCGCTTTGCCGCCATGATGGACGTGGAACTCGTTAATGCAGGACCCGTCACCATCATAATGGACAGCCATGAAATGCGCGCCTTGTCGCGGCGGGGCAATATAAAAAATTGAAAATAAGCGTCAAAAAATTGCTTGACGCGGTTCTCGAACATTTTATTCACTTGGGAGGTTTAATTAAATATGATGAAAGCACAACGCGAAAAAATTATTCAACGCAACGAAGCGATTGATATTGTCCGCAAACTTAAAGCGGAAAATAAGCGCATCGTTTTTACCAACGGCTGCTTTGACCTGATTCATGTCGGGCATGTGCGCCTTCTTCAGGAAGCGCGAAATCGCGGCGACTGCCTTATTGTGGGGCTGAATACGGACGCCTCTATTCGCCGCATCAAAGGCGATAAACGCCCATTGCTCGACGAGAGCCAGCGGGGACGCATCGTCGCTGCCTTTGAGTCTGTGGACTATGTCCTTTTCTTTGATGAGGATACCCCCGAGGAATTGATTCGGGAAATCAAACCCGATGTCCTTGTCAAAGGAGGCGATTACACGATGGAGGCGGTGGCGGGACGGCAAGAGGTGTGGGATGCCGGAGGCGAGGTCATTTTATATACGCCCGTTCCGGGACGTTCCACATCGGCAATCATTGAAAATATAGTCGAACGTTTTTCCTGATAATTCGGATTAAATTTTTTGCGAGGCAAAAAAGACACATGGCAAAAATAAAACAGCTCAAAGAGCAAGCAGAAGAAGAAATTGAAATCGGCGATCAGGTAAAGCACCCAAAATTTGGCGTGGGCACCGTGCTTTATAAAAGCGGAAGCGGAGACCGCGCCAAAGCGACCGTCGTTTTTCCTGAGGAAGGGCAAAAAAAACTCGCCCTCAAACATGCGCGCCTTAAACGCATCAAGGAATCCAAACCTAATAGCGAAAAAGAACCGTCATTCAGCGACGAAGAACTCATCGCCGCAATCGAGGGTCCTGCCAAACCCTCCCGCAGCCGCGATACAACGGATAAACCTCGCCGCGCAAGCAAATCCTCCAAGAAAGAAAACATGGGCTTTTCTGATGATGAGGATATGGAGGAAGAGCTTGAAGAAGACGAGGAACTGGAATTCGATGAACCCTTAGAAAATATTGAGGAAGAAGAGGAGGAGGAACCGGAGGAGTGAGCCTCAAGCGCATTTCCCCCGATGATGTCCGGCATGTCGCCCTTCTTTCCCGTTTGCGCCTTGCGGAAGAGGAAATACCGCCCTACACGGATGTATTGAATTCCATACTCGAATACTTTGCCAAACTTAATGAATTAGACACAAGCAGCGTTTCGCCGACATCTCATTCCATTGAGATGCGCAATGTTTTCCGAGAAGATATTCCCCAGCCATCTTTGCCGGTTGATAAAGCAATAGCCAACGCGCCGGAAGTCGAGGATAATTATTTCAGAGTCCCAAAGATTATTCAAGAAATGTAAGAGGCAAATCTTGGATATCCACACGCTCACTTTGGCTGAGGCTGGAAAACAATTAAAGCAAAAAAAAATCACCAGCCGTCAACTCACCCAAGCAGTATTGCAACGTCTTAAATCCGTCGAACCCCAAATTCAAGCGTTCCTTTCCATTGCGGAAAAAACAGCCTTCACGCAGGCGGATGAGGCAGACCGCCGCATCGCCGAAGGAGGGGATATCTCGCCTCTGACAGGAATTCCAATCGCCATCAAAGATAATATTTGCACAGCCGACGCAGCAACAACATGCGCCTCGCGCATCCTTGAAAATTTTCATCCGCCCTACGACGCCACAGTCATAGCGAAACTCCGCCGCGCCGGCGTTGTTTTTATCGGCAAGACCAACATGGACGAATTCGCTATGGGCTCTTCAACAGAAAATTCCGGCTATAAAATCACACGCAATCCTTGGGATAGGGAGCGAATTCCCGGCGGCTCAAGCGGCGGCTCAGCGGCGGCGGTGGCGGCGGATGCGGCAATCGCCGCGCTTGGTTCAGATACCGGCGGCTCTGTCCGCGCCCCCGCCTCCTATTGCGGCGTTGTCGGTTTGAAACCAACCTATGGACGCGTCTCGCGTTATGGACTTGTGGCTTATGGTTCATCGCTGGATCAAATCGGGCCTCTGACAAAGGATGTCAAAGATTCCGCCATTATGCTGAATGCCCTTGCCGGACATGACCCGCAAGATTCAACCAGCGCCAATGTTCCTGTGCCCGATTATACCTCAGCCTGCGGCAAAGATATCAAAGGTCTGCGCATCGGCATTCCCAAAGAATACTTTGCCGAAGGCATTGATCCCGAAGTGGAGCAACTGGTCAAAAATGCCATCCGACAGATGGAATCCCTCGGCGCACTACCGATTGAGATTTCGCTTCCTCATACAGAATATGCCATCCCATGCTATTATATCTGTGCCATGGCTGAGGCAAGTTCAAACCTTGCCCGCTATGGCGGCGCGCATTATGGCTATCGGGCAAAAAACGCCGGCAATATTTTGGAGATGTATTCGAAGACGCGCGCGGAGGGTTTTGGAACGGAAGTCAAACGCCGTATTATGCTGGGAACTTATGTCCTATCGGCGGGATATTATGACGCTTGGTATCTTAAGGCTATCAAGGCGCGCACTCTTATCAAACGCGATTTTGAACTCGCATGGGAAAAAACGGATATCATCGCCGCCCCTGTTGTGCCTGCGCCTGCTTTTAAAATCGGAGAAAAATCCGCAGACCCCTTGACGATGTATCTTTCAGATATTTATACGATTTCTCTCAATCTGGCGGGGATGTGCGGCATTTCCATCCCATGCGGTTTTTCCAAAAAAGGTTTGCCGGTGGGGTTGCAGCTTATTGCCAATATATTCAAAGAGGAAACCCTTTTTACTGCTGCTTATGCTTATGAACAAAGCGCCGGTTTTTTCAACCGCAAACCGCCTTTGTAAAACGAGGCTAATCTGATGGAATTTGAGCCTGTCATTGGGATGGAAGCGCACGCGGAACTTGCCACAAAAACCAAAGTCTTTTGCGGATGTTCCACAGCCTTTGGAGCAGCCCCCAACACTCAAGTGTGCCCCGTCTGCCTTGGATTGCCCGGCGCCCTCCCAGTCTTAAACAAAACCGCATTTGAGTATGTCATCCGAACGGCTATTGCCCTGAATTGCACAATAACCGAAAAAACAGTTTTTGACAGAAAAAATTATTATTATCCCGACCTCCCCAAAAATTATCAGATATCACAAAATTATGCCTGCATCGGTTATAACGGTTGGATAGAAATCAATGTCAACGGCGAGAAAAAACAAGTGGGCATGGACAATGTCCACCTTGAGGAGGACGCGGGGAAAAATCTACACCCAGAAACAGGCGGCGCAGAAAGCCTTGTGGATTTGAACCGCGCTGGCATCGCGCTGATGGAAATTGTTTCCCGACCGGACATGCATAGCGCCGACGACGCGCTTGCCTATATGGAGACTCTGAAAAACCTGCTCCAGTATCTGGAAGTCTCCGATTGCAAAATGCAGGAAGGGCGCTTGCGTTTTGAAGTCAACATTTCCATGCGGCGCAAAGGCGAGCAGAAACTCGGCGCCCGTGCGGAGATTAAGAACCTCAATTCCATGAGAACCGCCCTTAAATGCATTGAATATGAAATCAAGCGTCAAACCGATATCCTCTCAAACGGCGGCAAATTAAATCAAGAAACGCGTCTTTGGGATGAAGCGTCCTTTTGCACCCGCGCCATGCGCTCCAAAGAGCAAGCCCAAGATTACCGATATTTCCCTGACCCCGACCTTGTTGAAGTGCATATCATGCCCGAATGGCAGGAAAAGATTCGCAGACAAATTCCAGAATTGAAAGACGCCAAACTCGCCCGCTTTATCGCCGACTATGGATTGCCGGAATATGACGCGGATATCCTCACCTCCTCCAAACCGCTGGCAACTTATTTCGAGCAATGCCAAAAATTTCACAATAACCCAAAATCCATAAGCAACTGGATTATGACCGAGCTTTTACGCGAATTAAAATGCCGCGAAATGGAACCGGATGACTGCCCCGTTACGCCCCGCCATCTTGCCTGCATGATAAAGATGATTGATGAAAAAACTATCAGCGGCAAAATCGGAAAACAGGTCTTTTCAGAGATGCTCACAACCGGCAAAATGCCGGATGTTATAGTTATGGAATCGGGCATGTCCCAAATATTGGATGAGAAAGAAATATCCGCCATTGTCGAAAAAATCATCTCAGAAAATCAGGATACGGTCGAAAGCATTCGCGCTGGGCGCGATAAGGCGATGGCATTTTTAGTTGGTCAAATTATGAGGGCAACCCGAGGCAAGGCTAACCCACAGCTTGTAAATCAAATATTAAAAGATAAAATTAGCATAAAATAATCAAAATTTTATCTTGCCACAGCGCCTCCCATAATTTACATGAAATCTTAGAATTAAGTGAAATAAATTGGTGTTTCTGAAAACATGAAAATTGAATCTTTTGGCATGACGGACGTCGGAAGGAAACGCGCCCATAATGAAGACAGCTTGGGCATTTCCGATGAATTGCGCCTATATCTTGTCGCTGACGGCATGGGCGGACACAATGCCGGCGAGGTTGCTTCTTCTACGGCTGTTGAAACTATCCAACAATTTATTCGCCGATGTCATGAAGATAAAGACTTCACCTGGCCCTTCGGCATCAACCCCAATATCTCCGAAGAGGCAAACATCCTTCTGACAGCAATCCGCATTGCCAATCGGAATGTTTGCGTCCGCGCCGGCGAACGCTACGATTATAGCGGCATGGGAACCACCATTGTTGCCGCCTATATGGAAGAAGAAGCCATCCTCCACATCGCCCACGTCGGCGATTCCCGCGCTTATATTATCCGCAACGATGAAATCAGACAAATAACACTCGACCATTCATGGGTGAATGAGCAAATCCAAAAACGGGTCCTCACACAACAAGACGCCCGCAACCACCGCTGGAAAAATGTCATAACCCGCGCCCTCGGCAACAAATTGAATGTGGATATTGACCTTGCCTCACTCAAAATGCAAAACGGCGATTATATTATCGTCTGCACCGATGGGCTGACATCTATGCTTGATGATTCTGAAGTTCTGAAAACTATCAAAGATGTCGATGGGCGCCTTGACAAGGCATGCAAAAACTTGATTAAAGCTGCCAACGAAAAAGGCGGACTCGATAACATCACCGTCATCCTTTTGAAATTTAAGGAATGATGCCCCGTTTTTCATCAACTGCGCGCATTCAAATACTCCTTTCATTTGTCATCGCTGTCTGTGCTATTCTTCTTGCCGCATCGCCAATTTATCAACACAGCGCTCATCCCGCAGGAAAGATTCTCCTTTTCCTGATGCGCAATTTGTTTGTTATCCTGTTGGTTCTGATAACATTCGGAATCGGGCATTACACCCTCCGTAAATCAAAACTCCTTTCTGATTGCGCCTTGTTTGATTTTGCGCTTTCCGCCGCTTTGGGTTTTGTGATTATCGCCTGTCTGATATTTCTTTCGCTTATCCCGCCGAGAGGATTTTTTATTTTTTTGCCGCTCTGGCTGATTCTGGCGGCGATTGCGTTTTATGAAATTTATCAAAACATCGCGCCTTTGATCCAAATCTGCCCCGAAATTTTCAAAGAAATCCGCGGCGTCGGAATATTATTTTTAGCATTGCTTGCGGCGCCTCTTTTGTATGCGTGGTATTACGCCTTGACGCCTCCTTTTTCATGGGATGCACAGGTCTATCATCTTCTCATTCCCAAACGCCTTATTGCCAACAAAGGCTTTTGTTTCCTCCCATTCAATGTTTATTCCAATATGCCGTATGCGATGGATCTTTTTTATCTTTTGGCGATGGCGGCGGCGGATGATGCGGCTGCGAATCTGACCCATTTTGCTTTGGGTGTTCTTGTCTGCATCTCCCTTATTGCAATCAGCCGCCGTTATTTTACGCCGCTTGCGGGGATAATTGCCGCCCTTCTTTTTGTGTGCCATCCTATGGTGATTTATGAATATGGAGTCGCCTTTATTGATGTTGGGCTGGCGTTATTTTGCCTGTGGACGGCAGCAAGTCTCCTTGAATGGCGGCGAACTGGCTGCATCGGGTATCTTATTCTATCGGGTGTCTTTGCGGGAATGGGAATGGGTTCAAAATACACAATGATTGCCGGCGCAGCGGCGGCGATAATTATCCTTTTAGGGCTCTCGTTTCGCCGTCTGCAGTTGATTTTATATTTTATGATTCCTGCCGGACTTCTTATCATCCCATGGCTTATAAAAAATTATTATTACACCGGCAACCCCGTTTACCCGCTTATGTATCATATTTTTGGCGGACGCGAATGGTCGGCGCAACAAGCCGCATGGGTTGTTGACTGGCAGCGTTCGATTGGCATAGGGCGCTCGTTTCTCGATTGCCTGCTTTTGCCTTTTCGCATCTTTATGATGAGCGACATGCAAAAAGGCTATGCCGGATTTGCCGGAACGCTCTATCCTTATATTTTGATACTCCTCCCTTCCGCTTTATTCATTAAAAAAAATAGGAAAAGCGCGCTGCTGCTTTTTGTTTTTTTTGCTGTGTTCTTTGCGGTATGGGCGATGGGGGCTCAGCAGGTTCGCTTTCTTATCCCCGCTTTGCCATTGCTTGCGCTCTGCTCCGCTGCGGGGGCGGTATCGTTGAAAAAAAGAAATTTCACATTTTTGTATTTCATGGCGCTGGCGATTGCATCAATCGCACCGATACATCTTTTTGTTAAGGAGATTATTCCTGAAAACAAACGCGACGGTTCCTATTTGCCGATGATTTTCGGCGACGAAAAGCGCGAGGACTTCCTTCGCGCCCGTGTCCGAGCCTATCCCTGTTTTGAATATCTGAAAAGGATTTGCTCAAAAGATGAACCGGTTATTTTTCTTTATGAAAATAGAGGATATTATTGCTCCCAGCCATATTTCGCCGATAGCATGTTTGAGGCTTCGCATTTTTTTGCTCTGGCTCTGGAGGCGGGAACTATTGACGCATTTGCCGATAAAATTAAAAACATGGGTTGCCGCTATGTGCTTATTGATGAGTTGATACGCCAGTCGGTGAAATCACAGGGCGCGACTCTTTTTTCAAAAAAGGAAAATGCGCAAAAATTTGAAAATGCCCTTGCAGTGGTAGAACGTTTCATTGATATTCATCTGGAAAAAGTGTTTGAAGAAAATCAGGCAACAGTATATCGTTTGAGAATAGAATAAATGACGGCGGAACATAGAAAATTGGGCGTGCCCAGACCGGTTATTTTGATTCTGCTTGCCCTAACGCTTTACTATAGTTTTGAGTTCAGAACTCTTCGCATTGACCTTTCGCCCGGCTGGTTCCGCGATGAGGGAACTTATATCGAAATTACCCGCCGCCTCATCCATGCCCAGCTCCAATTCGGCGCCATCAATGTCACATTTGTCGGACCCTATATGACCCATCCGCCCGTTTATTTCCTGCTTGCGAGCCTCTATCTGAAAATCACACGCCCGGATATGTATTCATTCCGCATGTTTAACGCCCTTCTGGGCGTGTTGGCAACGCTTCTGATTTTTTTTCTGGGACATGAAGCGGGACGATATAAGGATGAATCTGATGAATCGCCCAATCTGTATGCGGAGACGCTGGGGCTTTTGGCAGCTTTCTTTTTTGCGATACACAAAGACGCCGTCACATACAATCGAATGGGATTTCCCTATAATTTGTATCTTGTTGAAGCCGTTTTAGTTGCATGGTTTACGCTGCGATACTTGCGCAAGCGCGACTTTTTATGGTGTTTGCTGGCGTGCTTTGTTGCCGCCATCGCTCTTATGACCGTTTATTATGCGATTGTCTTTTTGCCTTTTCTTTTTCTTGTAATTCTTTCCATGAAAAAACCGAAACATTTCTGGGCGCTCGCAATCATTCCGCTGCCTCTGCTCTTTTTTCTTTGCTTTATGGCGTTTAGCGGAACACCGGGGTTCTGGGATGATATTAATGTCCTTCGAAAAGACGCATCAACTGGGCCTCTTTTTTATACGCTTTATCATTACCATGATTTTTTTCAGACCGGTCTAACCTACTTTATCGGAATGGCGGGGTTATTTCTTATCAAACGCAAGTCCGCCGGAAAATATCTTTTCATCCTTTATCTCCTGATGATGCACATCGTCCTGCGGCGATATGATACCATCATCCGTTTTGTCCATTATCCCGTCATACCCCTTTTGCCCTTTGTGGCGCTTGGATGCGCGGCGTTCGCCCTTTTTTGCTGGAACAGCATCTACACATCCCGCCCCGCATTTGCGCTTCTTCTCATCCCCATTATCCTTGCATCATATCTGAGCATCTATCAGGTCAAACACGGCATTTGGGGCAAATTTTACAGCCCTCTTGAATTCTGCATGACGAAGAATGTGCAAGATACCTACGACGTGGCTATTCATTTGAAAAATAAAATTCGCCCCAACGACCTTGTCATTTCCAATTCGCAGATTTGGTCGCTTTTGCCGGGGCGAAATGCTGAAATTTCTCAGTCGCTTGCCTTTGAAGGGAAAAAGGTGGACTTTTATAAAAACGCGCTTTCGCGAGAGCGGTTTCTTTTTTCCCCCGCCATCGAAAACGCCGCTTTTGTTATTATGGATAATCTGACCGACCAATGGAAATTGATTCCGCCGGATAACCCGCAAGCACCCCTGCGCGATGCAATTTTCAAAATTGAAAAGAATTGGATTTTATTTTTAGAAAAAGGCGAATACCGTGTCTATAAAAACCCCAATAGACCGCAGCAAAAGTCCTGATGTTGCCGGGCCCGCCCTCCTTTATTTCAGCGCAGGGGCTTGGACGCATCAATTCCCTATCGGAGAATTGCGTTACCCGATTTATCTTATCGCAAAAAAATACCCTGTCCTCTATGTCGAGCCGCCGCTCACATGGCGGGACTGGCTCGGCGGCGGACGCCGTGTTGATATCTTCCATAAAGAAGGCAATCTGAGAACGATTTCCGATTCAAATCTGACCATATTCACACCCGCAGCGGCGCTCCCGTATTCCGTTCGATTGCCCTTGCCGCGCTTTATTAAAAATCTCATTCTCAAACACAATGCAGCAATCATAGCACGACAGGCAATGAAAGTATTTCATAAATTATTTCCGCAAAAAGAAAAGCCGGATATTCTCTGGGGAACAATTTTTCATCATTCGGAATTTCTAAAAATAATCCCCGCAACGCACAAACTCGCCATCATTGACGATAATTTTCCGTTAAGCCCCGTCTTTAATAAGGCGCAGCAAAAAGAAGTCGCGCGGATGGAGCGCCGATTGATGCGACGCGCCGAGGCAATCTTCACAACTTCCAGAACGCTCTTCGATGAAAAAAGAAAAACTAATCCCGTTGCCTATATGCTGGAAAACGGCGTCTCCGAATTATTCCTTCCGGAAAATCGCCCGCGCCTGACTCCCTTTGAAGAGGCAGTCCCGAAATCTGAAAAAGAGATTATCGCTCAAATACGCAAACTGCCCCGCCCCCGCATTGGATATATCGGCGCGGTTAATATCCGCTTGAAAATGACGATGATTCAAGAAATCCTAAAACTGCCCGATTCACACTGCATAATCTTTGTGGGCAATATTGACGATTCCTTTCCTAAGGCGCTGTTTGCAAGATTAAAGGAAAAATCAAATGTGCATTTTTTCCCGTTTGTTTCGCACGCGCTGATTCCCTCCGCCCTTGAACAAATGGACGCTCTGCTTTTGCCCTTTGAAGAAACGCCTTTTTCACGTTTCATCAATCCCTTGAAACTCAGCGAGTATCTAACCAGCGGAAAGCCCATTGTTGCCACGCCGCTTCCCGAAGTGGCGCGCATCGCTTCAAAGCCGGAAGGCGTTCTCTATTTCGCGAACACCCCCGAAGAATTTCATGCGGCAATCTCTTGCGCCCTTGGAGAAAACAACCCGCTTCTTTGCGAGGAACGCATTAACCTTGCCCGCGCTCGCACATGGGAACAAACCTCCAAGCCGATGTGCGAACTTGTCGAACAATTAATCAACCCACGCTTTATTCATGGTTGATTGCTTAACTAACTTGGTAAAATACCACATGGAGTTTGAAAGGATAAAATGAAAAATAACATAACATCAACCGAACATGAGGAAAAAGAGCAGGACGGTATAAAACACAATGTGCCCCTTTTCGGCATCTTTTGGACATTTTTTCGAATTGGGCTTTTTACTTTTGGAGGCGGGCTTGCCATGACGACCGTAATGAGGCATGAACTGGTCCTTAAACGCCGATGGATTAAAGAGGAGAGTTTTTTGGCGGAGCTATCCACGGCGACTCTTGTGCCGGGGGCTATTGCAGTGAACATGGCATATCTACAAGGGCGGAGATTGCGGGGAACAGCGGGGGCAATGGCGGCAATTTTTGGAACAATCCTGCCATCTTTTGTTATCATCCTTCTCATTGCTTGGATCGCCTTGCCCTATTTTGCCAAACCAAAAGTGACAGCATTTCTTCGAGGTTGTGCAATCGCAGTCGTAGGTCAACTGGCGTTTGCGGGTTTGGTTTTCGCAAGGAAGTTATTGCGCAGTTGGAGAAATGCAATAGTATGCATCGCGGGATTAATTGTGGTCGCTGTTTTCAAGATGCACCCCGTCTGGGCAATGATAGCCGCAGGCGGGATGGGCTACTTGTTGTGCAATCAAAGCGCCGCAGAGCAAAATGAGAAAGACCAAAGTTGATTTATAATTTTTTTGGGAAGGGATTTTGGTATGAAAATCTTGTTGCAATTGTTTTTAAGTTTTGCGTTAATCGGCATTGGCGCTTATGGCGGCGGGCTTGTTGCAATCCCTCTCATCCAGCATGAAATAGTGTTCAAGCAACAATGGCTGTCTTTTGGCGAGATGTCGCAGCTCCTTGCCGTTGCGCAAATGACCCCGGGTCCTATTGCCATCAATGCGGCAACCTTTGTTGGATTCCGTTTTGGCGGAATAATCGGTTCGGCAGTTGCAACGCTTGCTGTTGTGCTACCGTCTATAACCATTCTTGTTTTAGTCGCGCCCTTAGTGGATTTTGCCAGCAAAAATGCGCATGTGCGTCATCTTAGACAGGGGCTCCAGATAGGGGTGCTGAGTCTTATACTTTTTGCAACATGGTCGTTTGGTTCCGGAGCCGTAACGGGCTGGAGGGATTTGGCAATGGCTGCGGCGGCATTTGCGGTATTGGTCGCGTTCGAAGGAAAACTCCATCCCGTAATCGTCATATTAGCCAGCGGATTTTTAGGGATGATTGTTTTGTAAAAAAACGGCAAAGAGATGTTCAAAATACCAAAATGTAAAAAGCCTTGATATATAAGACTCACCGCGTCCTTGGTTTAATGCGCCATCCTGAGCGCGAACACTGCGCCGTTTGCGCGTAATACACACATAAGCAAAATCTTTTATTGTTTTTAATATCCCATTGACTTTGGCGCATAAAACATTAATGAAATTCCATTATTCATGAGTTCATAACAAGAAAGCATATCTTTATGAATATTGCGAATAAGTTGACGCTGACTCGAATATTTATGATTCCCTTTTTCATGTTTTGCCTTTTGTATGGAGATGAAAACGTCAATAATATTGGAATGGTGATTATACGTTTTCTTGCCTTTATTTTTTTTCTTGCCGCCTCGATTACCGATTTGATTGACGGACGGTTGGCGCGAAAATATCATATAGTCACAAATTTTGGGAAATTACTCGATCCGCTCGCGGATAAGATGTTGGTTACGGTTGCATTTATTGGTTTTGTCGAGATGGGCATTTTCCCGGCGTGGATTATTATATTAATCTTGTGTCGAGAGTTTATAGTGACCGGACTTCGAATGCTTGGCATTTCGGAGGGGCGCGTAATTCATGCAGACAAATGGGGGAAGCATAAAACCGTATCGCAGATTATCACAATCATTGCCACGCTCGTTTTCATTTGCGCCCGTCAAACTCTTCTCTATACAGGGCATTGGGAAAAAATAATCGTGCGCCAGATGGAAGCGGATTGGTGGTATCTTCTTGGACTCCGGATTTTGCTTTATTATTGCGGAATTCTGACGCTTTATTCGGGAGCCAAGTAT
This sequence comes from candidate division BRC1 bacterium ADurb.Bin183, assembly GCA_002070185.1. GTDB lineage: Bacteria > Sumerlaeota > Sumerlaeia > MWCT01 > MWCT01 > MWCT01. The sequence goes on along the minus strand of MWCT01000011.1, from coordinate 40,041 downwards.
CTTTATAGAAACCGCGATTTAATCAGAGATGATGAAACCCCTGCGGCGAAATAGAAAATGTCTGATGATATCCTCATTATCTATCCGCAAATAAACATCCCTCCCCATATCAGAGGCTTCATCGAACTGGGCGTCTATGCGGCGGCTTTAAAACATGCTCAATTGAGCGCGAGAATTCGGGTCGTCTTTGATTATTCAGAGCCTGATTTTTTTATGACTGAGATTCGGGAAAATCCTCCCCGCATAGTTATGTTTTATATTCAACCGGAACAATTTGCATTTTTTGCAGATGTCCAGCCTTCTCTCAAGGAGGCTTTTCCCAATATTCATTTTTGCTGCGGGGGATTGATGCCAACGCTTGATCCCGAATCTGCGGTTTCTGTGACGGGGCTTGACAGCCTCCTTCTTGGAGAAGGGGAGAGCGCTCTGGTGGAGTTAACAAGCGCAATAAAACAAAATAAGGATTATCGCTCTTTGCGCAATTTCTGGTTCCGTTCATCGGCTCAATCCATCCAGAAAAATCCTTTGCGTCCATTAATTGAAAACCTTGATATTCTTCCTTTTGCGGATCGTTCTTTTTATCCTTTCGAACAAATGCTTGCCTTGGCGGGAGGGGCGCTTCCCATGTTGATTTCACGCGGGTGTCCGCATAATTGCCTTTTTTGTCCGGAGCCGCAATTGAGGGACATCTATCACGGCAAGGGTCAATATGAGCGAATCCGCTCCGTCAATAATATCATATCGGAAATCAATCAACTTCGCGCCGGGCATTTTTTTAAAAGCGTGTTTTTTGTGGATGGGCAATTTGCGCTTGAGGAAAATTTTCTTAAAGAGTTCTCAGAACGCTATCATGCCCAGATTAATCTGCCTTTTTATATTAATTCATCCATAGAGTATCTGAACACAAAAACGCTTCAACTCCTTGCCATAGCAGGATGCGCGGGAATTTCAATCGGCATTGAAACGGGAAACGAAGCCTTTCGCAAGCGGCTCTGCAACAAAAATGTTGGCAACGAAAAAGTGTTGTCCGCGGTAAAATTAGCGCGCGGCATGGGCTTGAAAATATTCGCATCAAATATAATTGGACTGCCGCTTGAGACGGAAGAACTGGCTGAAGATACAATTTCATTTAATGAAGTTCTTGCCCCAGACCGTTTATCGGTGCGCGTCTTTTTCCCCATCTCGGGAACTCCGCTCAGCAACTATTCTAAGGAAAAAAAATATTTTTCAGAACGGAATATTTTGCTGATGAAAGAAGATGAATCGGTGCTTAATCTTCCCAACCTTTCATCGGCGGCAATCAAAAAATATTTCCATAGATTAAAACGGCTCAACGGGCGTTTGCAAATCGGGCGCAAAGAGAATCCCGTGGGATATTATGATTTGATTTCCGCCTTTTGCCAGATTGAGCCGGAGCAAAATGAGAGTCCGCCCTTTATATGCGGCGAATATTTTGTTGGCGATAAAGCGGAGATTTGCCTCGCTCAAGAGCCGAATACAAAAATCATTCTTCCGATTATCCTGAAAAAACAGGTTTGGCTCAATATTTTAATCGGCATTGAGCCAACGCTTCGACCATTTGAGGATTCAGCTTATTTTCGATTTACGTTGTTCATCATTCAGGAAGATAAGGAATCTTTGGTTTTCGATAAATACCTTAACCCAGCTAAAAACAAAGGCGACTTGGCGTGGTTCAAATATGAAATCCCCGTGCTTGATTTTCAGGAAGGGGACGCTGTGGCGCGGTTTGAATATAGAACATCGCTCCATTATGATTATCCGATTCGAGGACTTTGGGGACGTCCTTTTTTTACGGAGCGGCATTTACAGCCGTTGAAAACCCTGCCGCGTTTTTCTGAAAACGAGTTTGACCAGATCCGCAATGAGCTGCTTCAAACAAAACTAATTTTAGATAAAGCGCATGCGGAAAAAAATGCCCTTGTTATTTCGCTCGAAAAAATAAAAGGGGATTTGGAAGAGACGCTTGCGCTGGCTGGGAAACTTCAGCGGGAGGTTTTGGAGGGAGAAGCGCGCGAGAAAAAGCTCCTGCAAAAAATTGAGCAACTGGAAAAAATTGAAAAAGCATACAATTCAAGCATGCTTACGCGGATGAAAAAAATATTCAAACCAGATGCCAAAAAATAATCTCAAATGATTTGATTACTTGTTTTCCTTCTTATACGATGCAAAAGGAGGAAGGTATTTAACTTCTTTTAATTTGGCATCCTTCGGCGGGCAAACAACCAGACCCACGCCGCCTTTGCGCTGCATCCATATTTTTTCAAAATCAGGGACAAGCCATTGCAATCTGTATCCTTTGTTTTTCAAAGAGAGGGAAGAATCGGTGACAATCACACGCCCATCTTCCGTCACACCATTTAAAACGACAATATGTCCCCCCATGCTTGAATAAGGCGGATCAATATAATCCCCATCTTTGGGCATGGTAATGGATGCGAGGATCGCCTTATTTTCTGCAAGCGTTGCGCGGACATCATCCCAAGTTCTGAATCGGTCAATATAAGCCTTGAACCCATAGTGGTGCGCCGTCGCAATAATACGGGGCCAGATACCTTTTGTATCGTATTCCGGGTCGTATATTAATTGGACAATATCTTCAAGATTGATTTTTTTTCCAAAATATTCTAGAGCCGAACTGAGCGCAGCCGATTGGCAGGTGTTTATGATGGAATTGCCGCTGGAGTCATTTTGCGAACGAAAGGGTATATCCAGAATAATACTTTTGCCTTTGACCTTCGGGACGGCAAATTTTTTCAACGTGTCTGTTGTTGCCTGATTGTCTGTGTAAATGAAATGGATGGATGGGGGAGCGGATAAAACTTTATCGCCTTCGCTAACAACGCGAAATTGAAAAGATTGAGCCTTTTTTTTGAGGAGGATTTGATCCAAATCAATAACACCGGACGTAAATGATGTCAAAATATCATCAGGGCGCGGCTTAACTTTTCCCCAGAATCCGCCGTAGAGCCAGGGGGATTGACGCTTGTCTTCCATGCCAAAACGGATGTATAATCTGAAACCTTCATTGTTTTCAAGGGCGGCAAACCATGAATAAATCGCCTCGTCAAAAGGGAACTTCGCATTTTGGATAGGCGATTCCCAAACGCCCGGCTCGGAAGAGGCGAATGAATCTGATGAAATATCCAGACGCATATCCACAACGGCGCCAAGGCAGGCGCTCAGCAGGATATATATGAATAAGAAAACGAAAAGACACCTCTGAAATAACTTGTTCATTTTATCACCTTTTGCGAATGTATTTAAAATCATTTCATTCGATAGCGGAGATGATATGTCAATCTATTATGTTTTGGCTAATTCAAACTTTTTTGAATAACCTCAATAACTCTTCTGCGATATGGTCCTATCTTAGGGTCGGGATCGGCATGAACACAATTGGTGTTAATAATTGCAAAAGTCCCAGTGTGTTTATCTATCCAGATATATGTGCCGGTCCATCCGGTGTGCCCGATTGCAGAGCCTTCGGGAGCGCCTTTGCTGATATAGGGCGGCTCCTGATAATTTATCCAGGCGAGGGCGCGCCGCACCATATCCCCTTTATTATCCGGCTTTTTTGCATCATAAGCGGGAAGATGGATTTGCGGCTGTGTCCAGAGATCCACAGTTTCAGGTTTGAAAATTCTGATGCCATTGTAAATGCCTTTGTTTAGGATAAGCTGCGCCATAACCGCCATATCGCCTGAGGACATGAAAAGACCCGCATTGCCGGGGCAATGCTTATCCGTTGCCTTGTGATAGCGCGCCAGAGGGTCATGAACAATGCCAATATCGTCCAACGAATCCGTTGATGTTGTGGTTGCTGTGCGGAGTTTCTGTTCTGGAGTCAGAAGATAACCGCTGCTTGTCATATTCAAAAGATCCCAAACCCGGCGTTTCAGAAAAGAGTGCATGCTTTCGCCGGCGATGGTTTCATTGACGCGAGCAAGCGTAAGGAAATTCAGACAAGAGTAAATATAATACTCGCCTGTTGGGTATTTCTTTTTGAGCGAGGCGATATAGTCTATTAAGGCGTCATCGGGAGTTTTATTGCCGCGGAGTTTTTCCGCTTCCTTCCAGTCGCAATAAGCGGGAAGCCCGGAGGTATGCGTCAAAAGATTCCAGACAGTCACATTCCCTTTTTCATTTTGGGCAAATTGAGGCAGCACATCTGCGACTTTGGTATCCAACTGCAACTTGCCATCTTGAATAAGCAGCATAGCCATCGTAGATGTTCCCAATACTTTGGAGCATGACGCCAGATCGAAAATAGTATCGGCGGTCATGGGCTCGATATGGGGGCGGAGTCTGCGATTCCCATAAGCCTTTTCATAAACAATCATGTTATCTTTCCCAACCAGTAAAACGGCGCCGGGCGTAACATTTTTAACGATTGCCTCCTGCAGGATTGTGTCAACGGATTTGAAAATTCCAGGATCAAATCCCGCCTCTTGCAATGTTCCAGTTTTAAGGGGTTCTATACCAACCGGTTTGGATGAAATAGTCGTGCAGCCATCCAATAAAAGCCCGGAGAAAATGATTAAAATCACACGCAAGATGCAAAGTTTTTTTGCCATTGAACTCCTCCTTCAATTTTTATGCTTGCGCAAACCAAAGCATAATTAAATAAGATAAATTATCTTTTCCAATAATAACGGCTATATACCAATGCAAGCAATTATTGAGTGTAATCGTGGATTATTTTGAGGGAATAACAAAAGCAGTTGAAGACGCCGAATTCATCAAACTGACATTTACGGCATTTGGTGTGCTGATTGCATTGGTGCTGTTAATATTATTCATGCAGGTCATAAAGCGGATTGTGAATAAACGTGTGCGCGGCATTAAACCTTTTTCCATGACCTTTGGCGACCTTGAAAAAATGCGTTCTACGGGTTTGATTAGCGATGCTGAATATGCGCGGATTAAAACCGGCATAGTTCGCGCCATTTCAAAAAACATTGATGGTGAAAAACCAAGGGCGGATGAATCAATTCAAGATTTGGCCAACGTCTCAATTGCGCCACTGCCAAACAGAAGCACAATAAAACACGCGCCGCCATTCTCTGATGTTGTGCCGAAAGAGCCTGAGCCAAGCCGTCCCAAAACTCTTGATATTGATGCTCTTCTTCAAAGGGGTATTATTTCTGAGGAAGAATATGAGGCTTTATCAAAAATCACAAGGAGAAACCCATCTGATTCATGAATGCCGCCATTCTGACATATCATCACGTGGCGAATCCGCCTGAACACCATCCGAAAAAAAATCTTTTCGTTTCTCCGAGAGAATTTTCTGCGCAGATGTCTTTTTTTTCTCAAAAAGGGTTTCGAGTTGTTTCGCTTGATCAAATTCATTCCGCTTTGATGGCTGGCGAACCGCTTCCGCAAAAGTCGGTTGCCATCACATTCGATGACGGATTTGAAGATAATTTTACAAATGCTTTTCCCATTTTATTGAGACATGGATTCCCCGCCACAATATTTATGGTCTCAAGTTGTGTTAGGCTTGGCGGCTCAGAGCAAAACGATAAAGAGTCGGAGCGTTACCTTTCCGCAGCGCAACTACAGACAATGGCAAAACAAAATATTGCGATTGGCTCCCATTCTCGAACGCACACCAAACTAGGGCGTCTGCCAATCAACGACGCCATGAAAGAGATTGCATCATCCAAACATGAACTGGAATCCATTCTTCAAAAACCTGTTAATTGGTTTTGCTACCCATTCGGGAGTTTTAATCCGCAGATTGAAGAATCTGTCCGGCAGGCGGGTTTCATCGGGGCGGTATCCGTAATAAGAGATAACCGCATTTTTAAGGAACAAATCTATCATCTGCCGCGTATAATGGTGATGCCCAATATATCCCTTTTTAAATTTGAGTATTATTTTTCGGCGTTTTATCATTTCCTCCATTATTTTAAAAATCGAAAACGCTGGAGGAAATACATTTGATATGAAAATACTGCATACCAATTTTCATAAAGGATGGGGCGGGCAATCCAACAGAATTCTTATTGTTTGCCGGGAGCTGGCGCGCAAAGGGCATGATGTCACAATCGCCATTCCTCCTCAAAGCGAGTTGAGCCGCCGAGCCAAAGAAGCGCAAATTCGCATTTATGAAGATGCTTTATTTGCGCGGGGATTCCGTCCCTTTCAGATAATCAGAGATGTTTTAAATCTGCGCGCGTTGATTAAAAAAGAATCCTTCGATATCATTCATACGCATGGTTCTCAGGATTCATGGGCAATCGCGCTGGCTTTATCGGAACTCAAAACACGCCCGTATTTGGTGCGGACAAAGCATAATATATTCCCCGTAAAAAATCATATTTTCAACCGTTGGCTATATGGCAAAGCAACCGATAAAATTGTATGTATTTCCCGTGCGATTGTCGAATATTGCGCCTCGAAGTCATATTTGAAAAAGGAAAATCTCGTCCTCATTCATAGCGCGGTGAACGCCGATTATTATGGAAACGGCGACGGGGCGAAAATTCGAAAAGAGTTTAATCTGCGCAATCGTTTTGTGGCGGGCATCATTGGCAGGCTGCGTTCAGAAAAGGGGCATTTATATCTTTTTAAAGCGGCGGCAAAAATTAAAAACCTGATTGGGGATTTTTCAATATTTGTTTGCGGCGATGGGACGCTCTTTCGCGAACTGCATGAGCTTGCAGAAAATCTTGGCATAGCTGATAAAATCATCATCACGGGATTTCGCAAGGACATCCCCGACATTCTCGCCGCTTTAGATTTGTTTATCCTGCCATCATTATCCGAAGGCTTGGGAACGGCGGCGCTTGAGGCGGGGGCGGCGGGGCTCCCGATAATAGCCTCGAATGTCGGCGGCATCCCGGATATCATAACGGACGGCAAAACTGGAAAACTCGTTTCGCCCGCAGATATAGACGCCCTCGCGGAAGCGATATTATTTTTTTATCAAAATCGCGATATTGCTCGTCAATATGGCGAGGCTCTGCGGGAACATGTCCGCAATAATTTTTCCGAACAAGCCTTGGGCGATAAGAATGAAGAATTGTATATCGCCCTCACAAAAACGCGTCAAAGGAAGGGGTTATGAACCGAAAAATATTTTTATCCGATATGGAATATGGGATTGAGGAAGAACGGGCGGTTGTGGCGGTTCTTCGCGAACGTTGGTTGACAATGGGACCGCGCACGGCTCAGTTTGAAAAGGCGTTCTCAAAAAAAATTGACGGGGCACACGCTCTATTTGTTTCCAGCGGCACAACGGCGTTGCATCTGGCGGTTTATGCGCTGGGACTGGGCAAAGGCGATGAGATGATCCTGCCCTCGCTTACCTTTGCCGCAACGGCTAATGTGGCGGTTCAATGCGGGGCGCAATGTGTTTTTGCGGATATTGAGGATGTGGAAGTCCCGCTCCTTTCTCCCAAAGATGTCGCAAGAAAAATCACGCCCCGCACGCGCATTGTCATGCCTGTTCATTATGCCGGTTTCGCGGTTAATATGAAAAAACTTTGCGAGATTGTTGAGAAAGAACGCAAACGCCGGCATCGAGCAGGTGAAAAACGCCCGTTATACATTGTTGAAGATGCCGCCCATGCGGCAGGCGCCCGCGACCAATCGGGTAAACCGCTTGGGATCCTCGGAGACGCCGGATGCTTCAGCCTTTTTTCCAATAAAAATATAGCCACCGGCGAGGGCGGCATTATTGCCACGAAAGATGAATCTCTCTACAAACGCCTCATTCTCCTTCGAAGCCATGGTTTAACGCGGCAAACTTGGGAGCGGCACAAATCGGGCAATAAGGATTATGAATCTTTATACAACCTTTCCGAGCCTGGATTCAATTATCGTCCGACAGAGATCGCCGCCGCGCTTGGCATCGAACAGTTGAAAAAATTGGCGCGCATAAATAAAATCCGAGAGAAATTATTTAAATATGTTTACACAAAGCTCCACGATGCAAAAAACTTTGTATTGCCTTTTAAGGGACTTCAAAGTTGGGGGGACCCATCCTATCATATTTTGCCGATTCTCGCGGCAGACAATGCAACAAGGTTGCGGGTTGTTGCCTCGCTAAACGATGCGGGAATACAAACATCCCATCATTACAGACCTGTGCATACGATGTCATATTATCAAAAAAAATATCCAAAAGCGGGACTTAGCCTTCCTAAAACAGTCGAATATGCCGAACGCGAAATCACATTACCCCTGCATACAAAACTGACGAAACAGGATATGGACTACATTATTGACGCGCTTTTCAAATCTGTTCCTTAAATGCTTTTTGCGGAAAAAGGACACAAATCAAGCAAAACGCATTTGGAGCATTTCGGTTTGCGGGCATGGCAGATGGCGCGTCCGTGAAGAGTTAATTCAAGGGAGAATGGGCTCCAACGTTTTTGCGGAATCAAAGGCTGGACATCAAATTCAATCTTAACAGGATCCGTATTTTTTGTCAGTCCAAGCCGCTGGCTGAGGCGGATGAAATGCGTGTCCGCCACAATGCCGGGGATTCCGTATACAGCGCCAAGGACAAGATTTGCGGTTTTACGTCCAACGCCGGGCAGCTTCAGCATATCATCAAGATTGTCCGGCATCTTCCCCCCGAATGTTGAGATAATTGTATCGCAGCATCCTTTTATGCTTTTTGCTTTATTACGAAAAAATCCCGTCGAATAAATATCGGCTTCAAGTTCGCTTTGAGACGCTTCGGCGTAATCTGCCGCGTTTTTATATTTCTTGAATAAGGAGCGCGTTACCTGATTCACTCGTTCATCCGTGCATTGTGCAGAAAGAATCGTGGCGACAAGCAGTTCCAATGGATTTGAGAAAAGGAGCGCGGTTTTCGCCTTGGGATATAATTGAGAAAGGCGGTTGTCAATTTCTCGCGCGCGAATGGCGATTTTATCCGGCATCATAATTTTTAACCCCTTCCCATGCGATATTAATCTTGATTTTTGATTAACAGTGTTCAACAAAGTCAACCCATGAATTTCAGAAAATGCCGAGCGTTTATGCTTCTTTTTTTCGGGGCTGTAGGGTGCATGATTGCCTGCCGCCTTTTGGATTCCAATTTGTATCAACCGTTTGGTGAATTTATAAAATCCAACCCGATTGCTTTAATCATATTGCTTGTGAGCTTGACTTTATTTGTTCTCGGTTGTTTTGCGCCGCAAAAAGCAATCCGTTTTGATGAAACGCAGCCCCAAAACATCCCATCGAGAAAATTCAAAATAGGAATAAAAGGTTTGGTATTTCTTGTAATCGGGTTTATATTTTTTGCGTATCTTGTTTATGATTCAATTAAAAAACCCGTCGGATTGGATGGACCGTTTGCGCTTTTTGCCTCGTTATTCTTTTTTACTGCGGGGCTAAAAAGCTGGGAGCCGCGCAGGCGCAGCTGGCTTAAGGATTTTAAAATCTTTGGCGGGGATCTTTTTAACAAAAACTTTGGCGGCGATGGGACGTGGCTCTTGATTATTTTATTACTATGGGGCGGCTCGTTGTGCATCAGACTCGATACCTTGCCGGGTTATTTCAAAGGGGACGAAGCCACCATCGTCATTTATGGACGAAAGGTTTGTGCACCTTATCCGCCTGAGTCTAAATCCTCTCCTTGGTTAAATATTTACCATCCTTTTTTAAGCTGTGTGCCCCGATACTGGTTCTATAATTATTTTCATGACCGTCCATATTTTGGTTCGCGATTCTTATCCGTTATTGTTGGAATGGCGACGCTCATGCTCCTATTTCTTTTCATGCGGGCGTATCTGGGACGGCTTGCCGCTTGGCTGGCGGTGTTTTTATTCGGAACAAGCCACATGTTTTTTATTTTTGCTCGGTCAGGGTTGACAAATCTTGATGCAGTTTTTCTTATGACGTTTGTCCTTGCAGCATTGCTGGCAGCGCTGAGAAGCAAACGAATGTCCATGGGGTTTCTCGCGGGCGCCGCCGCTGGGCTGAGTTTTTATGCATACTATGGCGCGCTTACAATATTTCCGATAGTATGCGCCGTCTTTTTATCGGAGTTGATTCGCGCGCCTCGCCGAACTCTGAAGAGCTGGCGGATTTGGGCAACTGTTGTTGCGGGCTATATTGTCTCATCATCCCCCAATATAATAACCAACAAATATCATTCCAAAACTAACTGGCACACGAATCAGATATTTATATTTTCGCCGGATAATATTAAATGGGGATATAGTCATTACAAAACAACAAAGACCTCAACGATGCTGCTTCGACATGCGTGGCACGCAACTGGCGGCGTCCTGCTATGGCATCACAGCAATTTCTGGAGCGATTTCAAATCTACCGGCATGCCGATTATTGACAGGGATACGCTCGCCCTTTTTTTGCTGGGACTTTTGGGCGCACCATGTTTTTGGAGACGTCAAAGGATTTTTGCAACCCTTTTTCTGTGCTGGTTCATGACCATATTGTTGGGAAGTTTTCTGACGCGCGATCCCCCCAATGCGCCGCGCATTCTGATTGCGTTGGCGGCTGGATATATGCTCTCCGGCTGGGCGCTGGCGTTTCTCGTTAAAGAAATCGCTCGTTGCGGCGGCTGCCTTTGGAAGGGGCCCGCCATTACTATGGCGACTTTATGGACGTGAATAAAAATCCAGTTTATGGCATGGCGCCGCTTAATTTGATGAATTTTCTTCGCGAATTTCCTCGCGATGGTTATTATGTGTTATTCACTCGCGGACCGTATGACCAATTTGGCTCGGCGTATGTTGACCTCTTTTATACCGGATTTCGATTCCGAATTTTAACCGACGGAAATGAAATCCCGCCGCCCGCCGCCGACAAGGACACGGCTTATGTTGTGAATTTGACAGATTTTAAAAATATAGATTTATCCCTGAGAAAAAAATATCCAAACGTGAAATATGAAGACCTGCTCCATCCGTATCTTCCATCAAAGATGCCACAATATCGCGTGTTTTGGATTAGAAAAAATGTCCCCCAATAATTGTATATCTATCTATTGAGCAGAGTCGAATAAACAGCAGAAGCTGCGCCTCCAACCCGATAAAGATTGCCTGAACTCTGCGAGCCATTGGTCGGATCATAGATGGAGTTTATCAATGCCTCCGAATTATTTTCCGCTTCGAAAAAAGATTGTTTGAGATTATATTCAGGCTCGCCGGGTTTCAACCCAAATGTGTTATTGGGTCCTCGACTTGCCAGCCACCACCAAATACCCTTGAACGGCTCATCGCCGGGATTTGCCGGATCCACACTGAACGCCCCGCCCCCTTTTTCGATGATTTTATTATTCACGTTCATCAATTCGTAAGTATAACTTGATTTGGATGGTTGAAAGGAGAGCGGACGAAACGGATCAAGCGGATAAGCATTGCCGATATAAGGAATGGGTGTGGTAAGCGCAATCAAGCAATCGCGTGGGGCGGTCTTATATCCGGGCGGAAAGGCGTTATTATCCGTTGCATAAGACTCGATCCCGACTGCAAGGGAACGCATATCCGCACGGGCGCGGCTGCTTTTGCTGCGGGTCTGAGCCTCCATAAAATTGGGAACCGCAATCGCCGCCAAAATGGCAATAATGGCAACAACAATCAAAAGCTCAATAAGAGTAAACGCCCAATATTTTGTAGGAACTGTCATTAAAAAGCATCCGTGAGATGCACGGGATAATCGCGAAAAATATCGTTTATCTTTGCGAGGGTTGCGGATAAAATGTTGGGCATAAAACCTTGGCGCGCCAAAAAGGGCGCATCAAGTGCGCCCATGAAAATTTTGGAAAATTGTTGGATGCTCATCTCCGCATCGGGTTTTGCATTTTGGTTTAACCGCGCCTCGCCTTTTCCGTCGGAAACCTCGATTTCCCAAACGCCATTGTTCCATTCCCCGCAACTATCTTCAATCTTGATGGCAATTTTTCCCTTTGCGTCGACAAGAAATCCCCGCGCCGCCACTGCCCGTTCCACATCTACAACGCGGTATTGAAAGGGGAGTGCCCACTTCATTAAAATGAACGGCTCCTTGTAATAATCCCAAAGCGGCAGAGACGCCGGAGCGCTCACGGAGATTTTTGCCACATTGGTCGGCAAAGTGGATAGAAAGCCGAACATGGCGCGGAAGGCTTCCTGAGAATTGCAGGCAAAATCACGCACCACGCATTCATATCCACGCGGTTGCGCCGGAAGATGCTCACAGAAAAAATAACCGAGACATGCTCCGTCTTTTTCAATCAAATAAGCCTGCCCTTTTTCTGCCGAGAGCTGTTTGAGCCGCTCAGCCCATGTTGCGTTTGAGCGGAGAGCCATGCCATTAAAACGGGAGGAATAAACCATATAAGCATCATTGAGCCGCGCAATATCCTCCTCGCCGCGGCACCAGCGGACAAACGCGCGCTCCTCATGGCAGATTATATCCGATTGTATGGCGTTCTTATAAACGATGCGGTCGCCCATCGAAGCCCAGCCGAACTTGCCGTAATAACGATGCGAAAAAGGATAAAGCGCAGAGACGGCGTCGCCGCGTTCGCGCATGAGCCGCACACTCTCGCGCATGAGTTTGCCGGCGTATCCCTTGCCCTGACAATCTGCCCAAGTTGCAACCCCGCCGATGCCGCCCATCGCCATCTCGCCCCCGCCGATTCGGACGCGATATTTATTCATCCGGACAAAACTCGCCACGCGGTTCGGCTCGACAACTGCAATGGTTTCATCAAGAGCCATGTTGTTTGTCCATCCCCGCGCAACATCCATTCCAATCCGAAATGAATTATTGAAAAGCTCCGCCGCCCATTCTATTTCATTTTCACGAATCGCTCGAATTTCCGGCATGACCATTTTTCCTTTCGCCAATTAATATGCTTTTTTTATATTGGGGTTAAAATCCAAAATCAAGGGAAAGAACCGCTTTGACCCTTCGTGGTTGCTATTAACTATAATTTCGATGTTGACGCCGTTCTGCGCCCTCAATTAATGACTTTTTCCTAATTAAGGTAAATCAAAAATTTTTGACCGGAGGGGAAATGATGAAAATATCCAAAACTGTGCATAACATCGAGCAATCTTTGACCCTTGCGCTCACCGCCAAAGCCAAACAGATGAAAAAACAAGGTTTGGATGTGGTCGGTTTTGGCGCAGGCGAGCCCGATTTTGATACCCCCGAACACATCAAGGAAATCGCCATCGAAGATATCAAAAACGGCGTCACTAAATATACCCCGACCGGCGGCACTCCTGAGCTTAAAGAAGCCATATGCAAAAAATTTAAACGCGATAATGGACTCGATTACCAGCCCAATCAGATTCTTGTTTCCCCCGGCGCAAAGTTCTCCCTTTATGCCGCCATCATGGCTCTATGCGACCATGGCGATGATGTTATCATTCCCTCGCCCTTTTGGCTTACCTATCCCGAACAGGTCAAGGCGGCGGGGGGCAACCCTGTTTATATTCAAACCGGTGTTGAAAGCGAGTTCAAGATAAAACCAGAACAACTCGAAAAAGCCATCACACCGCGTACATCCATCTTCATCCTCAACAGCCCTTCCAATCCAACTGGCGCCGTTTATACCAAAACGGAACTGGAGGCGTTGGCAGATATCCTCCTGAAAACCAACATCGCTATCATTTCCGATGAAATCTATGAATGCCTTCTTTATGACGATGTCAAATTTGTCAGTTTCCCGACGCTGCGCCCTGAATTGAAAGAACGCACAATAATCGTCAACGGCGTCTCAAAAACATATTCAATGACCGGCTGGCGCATCGGATATGCCGCCGGTCCAGCCGATGTCATCGGAGCCATGAATCGTCTCCAAGACCATAGCACATCAAACCCGACATCGTTCACCCAGCGGGCAAGCGCCCATGCAATCCTCGGCGACCAGACCTGCGTGGAAAAAATGCGGCAGGCGTTTGATGAACGCCGCAAATACATGGTGCAGCGATTGAACTCCATCCCCGGTGTCAAATGCGCCGCGCCAAAAGGCGCCTTTTATGTCTTCCCAGATGTCAGCTCGTTTTACGGAAAAAAACTTGCCGGCAAACAGGTGAATGGCTCGGTGGAACTCGCCAATGTCCTTCTCGAGGAATTCAAAGTTGCGGTTGTGCCGGGCAAACCCTTTGGAGACGACCGTTGCGAACGGCTCTCCTATGCCATGTCCATGCAAGATATTGTCAAAGGACTCGACCGCATTGAGGCGGCGCTGAAATCTATGGCTTAGTTTGATTGCTCAGGCGGCTGTTGTGGATTTGCGCATCTTTGCGGGTAGGATTTTCATCATTTCCCGATATTTTGCAACCGTTCTCCGCGCGATTTTAATTCCTTTTTTTTCCAGCATGCGGGCAATCTTTTGATCGCTGTGCGGATTTTCCGGCTGCTCTTCCTGAATAAATTTTGCAATCATGTCCTTGACGTTGGTTGAGGATGTGGTTTCGCCATCGTGTTTGACAATGCCGGAGGAAAAAAACCATTTCAATTCAAAAAGTCCGCGGGGCGTTTCCATGTATTTCCCATTTGCCACACGGGCAACGGTGGATTCATGCATCCCCACCTGTTCCGCCACCTCGCGCAAAGTCAGCGGTTTTAGATATTCCATCCCCTTGTCAAAAAAATCCTTTTGAGCGTTCACTATCGCTTCGGTAATGCGCAGGATGGTCATTTTTCGCTTTTCGATATTCTTAATCAACCAAAGGGCGCTGCGAAATTGCTCCTTCGCATATCGCTTGTCATCCTTGCCAAGGTTGTTCTCGAGCATGAGCTGGCGGTAGTATGGATTTATTCCCAGACGCGACATCCGCCCTTCATTAATATAATAGATATATTTGTTATCCACTTTTTTTACAATCACATCCGGCGTGATGTATTGAGGCTGTTCTTTAGTAAAAGAGCGTCCGGGTTTCGGCTCAAGACGCGAAATTTGTTCGAAAGCCTTGACAACGCGCGCCTCATCCTCGCCTGTGGCTTTGGCAATTTCCTTGAATTTCCTTTTCTGCAAATCCTCAAGATAATCATCTATAAGACGGTATAAAAAAGAGTCGCGAACATTTTGATCCTCCAATTGCAGCCGCAGACATTCCTTGAGATTGCGAGCTGCAATCCCCGGCGGGTCGAACTCCTGAACAATATCCAGAACATCCTCGACCCGCTCTATTGGCACATCAAAATCATGCGCAATTTCAGAAAGTTCCAACCGAAGGTAACCCTCCTCGTCCAGATTCCCCACAATATATTCCGCTATTTCCACGTCGCGACCCTCGAGCGTGGATAGCCTTATCTGGCGGAGAAGATGATCCTGAAGCGACGTGCGCAGGGGAGTGTATTCTGTGAAATCATGCTCCTCATAATCTTCACGCTGATAATAAACCTTGTTTTCCGAGTCGTCAAAAACATCGTCCCAATTCACATCAACCTTGTCAAAGGTTTCGGGCTGATTGAGAAGGCTTGGAGACGCGCTTTCGGTTGCCTCTTCCTCGGCAGTCGGAGGTTCTTCGGCGGTATTAGAAGGCGTTGAATCGGGCGCAATGTCCTTATTTAGAGAAGTATTAACGATGTCCTGCGTGGAAGATTCTTGTTCATCGGCAAGTTCAAGAAAGGGATTTTCGAGCATCAATTGCTCGGCAAGCTGCTCCATCTCCATCGAGTTCAGCTGCAACAGCTTGATGGACTGCTGCATCTGAGGCGTCATGATGAGCCGCTGTAATTGCTTTTGATATTGTCCGAGTTTCAGTTCCATGCCGAATTTTTTTGGAATTTAATTTTGGCAATCTTTTCCCAACCCTGTAAAAAAAATATTGGTTGATTTGAGATGCACGTGTCAATCTTTTTCCCGAATTGAATTTTTGAAAGGAAGAATAGTTCAAAACAAATTTCCGCGATTGATAAGAAAGTCAGGATCGAAAAGGCGTTTGATGCGGCGCATTTCTTCGATGCCATGCTCACCGAGCATCCGATGCAGCAAATGCTTTTTTAATTTGCCGATGCCATGCTCTGCGGCAATCGTTCCGCCGCGCCGAATCACTTCATCCGCCAGCTCCAGATACAATCTTTTGCCCGCCTCATATTCATCTTCATCGCGCGGGATGATGTTGATGTGCAAATGGTTGTCGCCGATATGCCCGAAGATGACATGCCGCAACTGCGATTCATTAAGGCGGACTCGATAAAGTTTCATCATTTCATCGAGATATTGATCCGGCACGGCAAAATCGGTTCCTAATTTGGTAATGTTTGGGCAGGCTGTTTTTACTTGAGCGATTAGCGCATTGACCGCTTCCGGCAAGGCGTGGCGAAAGTCTTTCATCCGCTGAATGCCCTCCTCATCAAAAGCCGCCCATGTGTCTTCGAGCGAAATCCCATGCGCGCCAAGCGCCTCCTCGAGCGAGCCCAGAATCTGCTCCGTCATGCCCTCATCATCATAAAGCCTTTCATAGTAAAGAATCGCCCGCGCTGATTCGGGTATGGCGGCGATTTTATTGGATGCGCCATCCTGTAATCTTTTTTGTCTGAGGAGTTCAAGCGAGTTCTGGTCAAAATATTCAAGAGATTGAGGATGGAGATGGAGGCTGCTTTTTCGGATGTTATGGACAAATCGGGCAACGGCTTCATCGCTCGGGAAATAAATCATAACGCCAATCGTAAATGGCGGTTTGGACAAAAGGCGCAATTCCATCTCCGTGAAAACTCCCAGCGTTCCCTCCGAGCCGATGAAAAGGTCTATCAAATCCATTTTCGGTTCTGTGAAATAACCAGCCGTGTTTTTTGTGCCGGGCATTTGATATGCGGGAATAGAAAAAGAAATCGAGCGATGGGGGAGCGGTATCGTTATCATGTTTTGAGAATCCGCTTTGATGTCTCCGCGCCGAATATCCAAAATTTCTCCCGTGATGAGCGCAACACGCAGACGCCTCACATAAGACCGCGTTGCGCCATAATCAAACGTCCGCGCGCCGGATGCGTTGCAGGCAACCGCCCCGCCGAGCATCGCCGTTTGCTCGGTGGGGTCTGGGGGATAAAAGAGGCGCGGCTCGCCGGAAAGAGCGCGGGCGATATCCTCCAGACGAACCCCCGGCTCAATGCGTATAAACCATTCTTTTTTTTGCGCATCAAACCCTTTTTCAAAGATGCGGTTCATTCTTTCAAACGAAAGCAGAATTCCGCCATCCGGCGAGGCGCCGCCGGTCAATCCCGTTCGCCCGGCAGAAATTGTTACAGGCGTTTTGCCAAGCCGCGCCTCTGCTAATACTTCTAAAACATCCCCTTCATTTTCCGGAAGGGCAATAGCATCCGCATTTCCCATCATCCGCGATTCATCAAATAGATAGGGGAGAAAAGAGTCATCAAAAGGGCGAATAATATTCAACATATTTCCCAGTTTTTCCAAACGAAAAATATCAATTGACATCCCCCTGACAAAGAATAAATTCAACTCATAAATCGTTCGTTGAAAAAGAGTGTAAAGAAATTTTTCAGATGTCGGGAAGCCGGTGGAAATCCGGCGCGAGCCCGTCGCTGTGAGCGGGGACAAACAGCCCCTTTCGCGCCACTGTTGGCTTTTGCCGATGGGAAGGCGGGGCTGGGAGGTTGAGCCGCCAGCCAGAAGACCGATCTGGAAAATCTTCACACATGCTTCTTCGGATGTAAGAAGGTGAAGGATATAACGGATTCCCTCTTCATGCGAAGAGGGATTTTTTATTTCCCTCTTCCGCTGTGAGATTCCGCGCCCATTCACCACAAAACTATCTTTAGGAGGGGTTCCATGTTTTCAAAAGTGGTGGCAGGTTTGGTCTTTTTCTCATCCCTATTGGCGTTTGTTTCGGCGCAGACCATTTCATTCACGAGCGTTCCGAATGGATTCGAAGCTGGTTCCATAGAACTTGGCGCTGGTTTTGTGGGCGCCATTGCCGCAGACCCATACAATCCTGATATTATCTATGCCGCCGTTGGCGTGTGGCAGCAGCAATCCATTGTAAAAATCAATCTCGCCAATTCCACTGTGGCTTCTGCGGCGGTTGGATTTTTCGGCTCCATCGGCGGCATGGCAGTGCCCGCGCCGCATCAACTTATTGTTGTGGATAACGATGATTACACATCCAACACCATTCCGGGGGAGATGGTTCTTTTATTGACGGATAAAAACATGGACGGCGATTTCGATGACATCGGCGAAGTTGAGCCGCTGATTGCTCCCATACTTGTGGATGGCGCCAGCTTCTCCGGCGCGCAAGCTCGCATTGCGCCCGCCGGCAATCCCTCCGGCATCCCTTCCGGCGCCCTGCTTTTTCAAAATGCTGATGGCGGAGGCAAGGCAGACCTCTTTGTTGTAACAAATCCGACCGATGCCGCGCTCGCATCTTACCGACCGGAAGGAGGGGCTTATTTTTCCGGGTATGATTACAATGGCGGTTTTGATTTTGATTCACAGGGACGCATTTTCATGGGCGCAACTAATTCATGGTTTTCCGGCGAGGTGTTTTCTCTGGTTAATCTGAACAATGATATGGTAATTGACGCTGGTGAAGCGAACGACATGGTCACATCTCTTTCCCTTAGCGGCGGGATCTCCGACCTAATCATTGATGGCGATGACAACATTTTCCTCGTTACGAATCCATGGGGCGGTTATCAGGTGCAAAAGGTTGTCATTCCAGCGGATCCGCTTCATGAAACGGCGACCCCTTCGCCCTTTGCTAATACCGATTCCTCATGGCTGACAACTATCATGATAAACACAAAAACGCGTCCGTTCAAAGCGGGGCAAAATGACGGCGCAATTATGCTGCTTGGCGGTTATAAAGGCTGGAGCAGCGCAACCAATCTGCTTATTCTCAAACCCTGTCCTTTTTCGGAGGTTGAAGATTGGGCGATATACTAAAAAAAACAATCATACTGCTTATTTTGATGGTCGAAGGATTTGTATATTCAGCCCCTTTTATTGACCGTGTTGTGTCGGTTCAATTCGGCGAAAACAACGACCCCTTATATGCCGATAGCTCCAAAGTCCTCGGACCTCCCCGCGCTTATGACAGTCAAGGACTCGGCGGCTCTGAAGATGTGTTGAATATCGGCGTAGGCGGCTCTGTCATCGTTGAGTTCATAGAAAATGTTATCTACGACGGCGAAGGCGTGGATTTTGTCATTTTTGAAAATCCGTTTTATATCGGCGGCGATTTCGACCGAGTGTATTTGGAACCGGCGTATGTATTTGTCAGCTCAGACGGCGATAACTTTACCAGCTTCCCTGTGAATTATCTTCCTCAAAATCCGCCGCTTTCAACCGGCGATGATAATCCCGACCATTATATCGGTTTTGCCGGTATTCGCCCAGTCTTCAGCAATCCAGAAAACGGCATTAACCCCTTGGACCCATCCGTCAGCGGAGGCGACGCTTTTGATCTTTCTGACATCAAAGATGACGCCGCAAAAAAAGGAATAGATTTGCAAAATATCCGTTTCATAAAAATTCAGGACGTGCGGCGTCGCGTGGATGTGGATACGGATGGAGACGTCATCCCCGGCACAACCAACCCCTTGGTGAATGGTTTCGACCTTGACGCCATAGCGGTAATTAATGCAAAAAAACCGGCTGTAAAATCGTCCGCGCAAAAAAACTGGAATTTGTATGAATAGGCAAAAACATAATGCATTTACCCTCATCGAATTGCTTATTGTTGTGGCGATTCTTTCCATTCTCGCTTTAATAGCCGTTCCAAATTTTCTGATGGCAGCCCAGCGCGCAGACCGTTCCGCCTGCGCCGCCCATCTTAAAACACTTGGCATAGCCCTGCTTTCATACAAGGTGGATTACAATCATTTTCCGCTGGCAGACGGCGTGGCTGGCGCAGAGCCGAGTCCCGGACGCACAGAACTGGGCAATGGACCCGCCGCTGGAGGTTCATGGGACGGCGCGCCGCGTTCCCTTGTCGCGCTGCGTTATATCACGGGCGATGCCGCCCTTTTTTGTCCCGCGTGCAAAAAGAAATATAAAGGGCGGACGCAGAATTTCCGCTACGCCTATAATTCCTCCGCCCGCGATACCTTTGGTCATCTGGGCGGCGAAGACCACATTGACCGCGTGGATGGCGCGTTCTGGCTTGCTCGGTGCATCTGGGTTCCTGTCGAGCGGAGCTTTTATCCGCAAGGCGGATACGTCTATCCGCATGGCGATGAGCAAAACGAAAATGGCAGGGTTGAAAACGACTGTATGGAAAACGTCCTGATGAGCGACGGCAGGGTTCACCTTCGCAACGGTCATCGCGATTTCTACAAAGCTTATGGTCTGCCTTACGCTCCATGAGATTTCCAGAGGAATTTATATGAAACGCTTGATTCAATTATTCGCCTTGATTTCCATACCATTGTCCCTTGTCGGCAATGAGCCCGATATCTTTGGCACATACTGGAACGGCGCGGAGAAAGTCGCTTATTATGACCTGAAATTATACAAGGACATGTTCTACCAAAGCCCAAAAATCATGGAATGTTTTTCATTCCAAAGCGACGATTTGGACAGCACTTCTACCTTTTCGCGCATAGTTGCGGAGGCGCGAATGGCGCAAATCGAGCGCAACAATCTCAGCCCGACATCCCAAACTCAAGCGCTGGCGCAAATTGCCATTTTAGGCGAGCAGTTGCTTGATGATTATGCAAGCAGGATGATTCGTCAAAAGGCTGCAACATTTTCCGACGACGACCTGACTTCATATTTCAACGCGCATTCATCCCGTTATGTTGTTGATGACCGAATTAAATTTCGTATGATCTTTAAAGAATACGGGCTTAAACCAACTTCAGAAAAAAAGGATAGCGTGAAAAATGAAGCCCTGAAAATTCTTGAATCAGCGAGAAAAAATCCTCAAGATTTCAGCGAACTTGCGCGACGCCATTCCGATTCCGCCACAGCAAAAAAGGGCGGCGATGTAGGTTGGCTTGTCCGCAATTCAAAAACTACAAACCCTGAATTTTTTAATCAAGTGTTCGCCATGAATAAAGGCGAGATATCCGACCTCATTAAACTGCCTACCGGTTTTGCAATTATTTTTCTGGACGATAAACATGAAAAAACCTCGCCCTCTCTTGATGAAATCAGAAAAGCAGTCGAAATAGACTTTATGAAAGAACGCCTTTCGCGTCTGAAAAAGAGCTCTCAATATGAGATTGAAAACATGAAGGATGCGGTTAAGAGAAATCCCGATTTTATCCGCCAGCTCCGATTTCTCGAAAATGCCGTCTGGAGCAAATTCTACATTGAGTCTGTCTTAAATGAATTGACTCTTTCCGATGGCGAGGCGCGCGATTTTTTCGCTCAAAAGCGGCGTCAATTTCTTAAACCTATGATGTGGGAAATACAGGCATTATGCGCGCATCCGGACCAGAAGGAGATTTCTAAAGACCGCATCCGCGAACACTACGCCATTCAAGCGGCTCGTTCAAAAACGGATAACATCCTTGAACAACTGAAAATGGGAGAACCGTTCACTGCGCTTGCCCGTTTGAATCCTCCCGGTTCATCGCAAGAAGAAAATGGTTATATCGGATGGATAACATACCAAATTTTTCCATATTTTGCTATGCATCTGAAAGGAAAAAGAGTCGGTGAATTTATCGGTCCCATCTGGTATGAGCAGGCTTTTTGGGTTCTGAAAATTCTGAGCATTCGAGAAGAACAAATGTATTCTTATGAAGAAGTTTCGGAGTCCGCCGCTATGCTGGCGCGTCAGACTGTCCGCAATAATATTCAACGAGACATTTATCAGAAACAATTCGATCTGGCAAATCCGCGCATCATGTTTAAAGAATAACAAAAGAAATTATACCGGTTTATCATGCTGCTGAATGAAGTCGCGCATCTTGCTTCGGGTTTCGCGATGGAGTCTGTTTTTTTCCTTTTCCTGTTTCAGAAAGGCTTCCATATCCTTCATCTCGAGCAATTCCTCTCGAGTGTATAACTTCGGTTTGATTTCGAAATAAGGGTCTTTGGTGATTTTCAATATTGCGTTGTCCATTTGCATATAGTTGAACGGCTTTGGGATGAATGCTTTGACGCCGAGCTTCTTGATGTATTCCACATCTTTGGGAGATGCCTTTGCAGATATAATAATAATCGGCGTATTGGCGAAATGCTCAGACCTTTTCAAAACCTGACAAGCCTGATAGCCGGTGATTCGCGGCATCATGGCATCAAGCACAAAAATATCCGGCTCAATTGTCTCCGCCTGCCTCACGGCTTCGTAACCGTCTGAAACCGAGAACAATTCATATTTATCCCCAAGAGAGATGGTGAGAATCTCAATGATTTCCGGATCATCATCGGCAAGCAGGATGCGGGGCAGAGTGCAAATTTTTCGCTCTTGCGTAATTGGTTTTGTTTCAGGGAGCGAATCTGCCGGGGGAGGTGTTGGCATTTCCGAAAGCGAAATGCTCTCCTCCAATTTCAATTCTTTCGTCGTATCATCCTCAAATGGAGTTTTCGCAGAATGCGAAAACGGCATCGGCGCGGCGGCGGGGCGAGGTTTTGGCGGAGGGACGGGAGTGACAACTTTTGTAATTTCCTTGTGCGCTGGTTTGGGCGGCGACGCGGCAGGCGGGACTATTTGGGGTTTTTCCGCTTTGGGTTTGGAAAGATATTCTTTCAGTTCGTAAAAATTCCACTTTTTCTTTTTTAAAGGAAGCACACGCCGAGATAAAAGCGAACGAATCGAGTCCAAAAAACGCCCCGGTGTAAAAGGCTTGTTCAGATAGAGGTCGCCTCCGCATTGGAAAGTTTCAATAATCACCTGACGATCCGTAATGACAGAAAGAAAAATGACCAGGCTTTGTTTGAAATGCGGATTCTGGCGAATCTGCTTGACAACATCCCTGCCGCCCATCTCCGGCATCATGATATCAACGATGAATATATCAGCCTCAATCTCGTCAAGGTTTTCAAGCGCCTTCAACGGATTGCTCATCGTGATAACTTCATAATCCTCTCCCAGCACCCCTTCAAGCAGAGAGAGTATATCCGTTTCGTCATCAATGACAAGGATTCTATATTTTTTCATCTTTGTATCCGACAAAGCCTAAATTGAAAGCACGAATTTTTAATGGCTCTCTACCAACAATCAGATTGACTTTAATCATGTGATAATCTGTATGCAAGCAAAATTTTTTCGATAATTATTAAAAACGCGGAATTACCCGATACAACTCAGTCGGAAAAAAGCCGAGCCGCAAGAGGGAGATAAGGACTATGCGGGTATTCGCCAAGCATGGATTGAAAAATTGTGCGGGCTTTTTGTTTATCTCCCATCTTTAAATGGGCGGCGCATGAAAAATACAAAATCCTATCCTGAATCTTCATAATCCCCTCTTCGGGGAGAGCGTCTTTGAGCATAGGAATTAATGCCAGAGTCTTTTGCGCCTCATCCTCGGAAAGGCGG
Source organism: candidate division BRC1 bacterium ADurb.Bin183 (assembly GCA_002070185.1). Taxonomy (GTDB): domain Bacteria; phylum Sumerlaeota; class Sumerlaeia; order MWCT01; family MWCT01; genus MWCT01. Next base: position 16,633 of record MWCT01000011.1, on the reverse strand, counting down.
GATAAATTATCCAAAGTCTCTTTTGCCTGAAACTCTTCATATGCCGCATAAGCCCTTTTTATCTGATTGAGTTTTGATAATTCATCAATATGTTGAAGCTCCTCCCTCGAAAGATGGAACTTGCTTTTTTGCGCCAGAAGTTTTTCAATCTGCTCGGTATCATCATTCTGAAACGCCGATTCAATTTGTTTGAGGTAATCAGATATTTGCGCTTGCTGAAGGGCGACTTGGCGTTGATGTATCGCATCTCGAATGTGCGCAAAACGGCGTTTTGTTGCCGGGAAATTTTCCGCTTTGCGAGCGGAGACGAGCGCAAGTGTGGCGCTGGTTGCCGCCCAGTCTCCTTTTTCCAATGCGTGTTCGATTCGGGCAAGCAAAGCAATTATATGATTTTCCTCAATAAAACGCATCCGTTGCTGGATATCTGATTTAAGCGCGATGTCCGGGTATCGCTTATTTAATTTATCAAGAGCGGCAAGCGCCGCGGAAGCGTCTTCGCTTGATTCAATCCTTTCGAGCTCTTGCTCAAACTCGCGCTGGATCGTTTGAGCGTCTCGCGTTCTGAGAGCAGCCATCTGCTCCTGAAAGTGATTGATGATTTTATCGTTCGGGAAAAACCGGGCGTAATCATTGATATGCGCATACACGGTGGAAGAATCCCCGCCGCTTTTCAGCAAATCAGCCAGCTGCAGTTCAATGGATTTTTGCAGGGAAAATTTCGCCTCGTCCTGAATATGTCTTAAAAATTGCAGCGTTCCCTTGTCAGGATTGAAACCTTCCAGTTTTTGGCATGACTCAAGCGCGCGGAAATAGCTGCCAATATACATATGGTTCAGAATCTCAACTTTGCTGTCTTCTATATCCTTGTTTATGGAATCCGTAATTTTCTGAGCCATGGAAAGCATGGGAGAGGTTGGATAGCTCAACTTGAATTGAGCCATTTTATCAAGGGCTTCGCCATATCGAGAACTGTTATAGTCATTGATGGCTTTATTAAGCAAAGTCTCCGCAGGATTGGGGCGAAGGGTCTGAACTAACAAAAATACAATTAATACCACGCAAACCAAAAGCACGCCGGATATTATTCTGAAAAGATTAAATACCGGTATCGCCTCTTTCATTTTGCGCGCTTTGGGAATGTAGCCATATGCCTTTGCGACGGCGGGATCAATGCTCATGGCAATTTCCCATTGCTCAATCGCCTCGTCCATCTTTTTTTGTTTGGCATAAATTGTCCCCATAAGCACACGGGCGTTAACATTGTTTTTATCCAGATCAAGGCTGTTTTGAATCTCCGCCAGCGCCTCATAAAGCCGATTCCGCTCCGCATGCTCTATTGCAAGGTTGTAATGATGTTTGGCTTTGTTGGTAATCAACCGCAGCATGCTGAGGTCTTTATTGCATTGATAACAGACCTCTCGATCATCGCGGTTTACTGTTTGGCAATAGGGACAAATCATAATTTATAAACAATCAAAAAGCGCTGTTTTTCAAAAGAAACGGCCTGATTTATCAGGCCGAAAGCTATCCAAAGACGTCCATTTGGTTAACCTGTTGCTCTGCCGGGGAGTCCTTTAACCCGCAGCGGTCTCGATAATTGTGATGAGACGATTAACGTCATCAATGGTTTCGCCCAACTTTCTATCATCTCCGCCGCCCTGTTGCATTAAGGATCTAAGGTCCTCGGTTTTTTTGCGGAGCGTTGATTCCATCGGGTGTCCCGCATAGTTTGCCAGAACCTCTTCAGAGCGCGACAGGACAGATTGCGATTCCTCGATCCTGTTTTCCTGAATGCGTTCCCGCAAAGACCTTGATACGCGGTCTTTGGACTCTTTGACCATTCTTTGTTTTTCCGATTCTGAAAGACGGGCGTCTGTGGCGGCAATGGTGATTTTCTTTTCCACACCCGTCGCCAGATCCTCCGCCCGCGCCTCTAAAATACGGTCGGGATTTAGACGAAACGTCACCTCCACTCGAGGCACGCCGCGCGGCGCAGGAGTGATGCCTTCGATCCTGAGCAGATCCAAGAAGGTGTTCTCGGAGGCGATATTCTCCTCGCCCTCATAAATCGGGAAAGAGATGGCTTCCTGAAAATCATGAGTTGTTGTGAAAATATCTTTTGCTTCTGTGGGGTATGTGGAGTTTCTTTCGATAATGACGCTGAACTGATCATGTTCCAGACCAACGCCCAGCGAAAAAGGAGTCATGTGAATAATGACCGGTTTTTCTTTGCCGTAGCGCGCGGCAAGGGTGTCTTCCAGATCGCCCTCGATAGGAGCTAATGCAAGCGTCTGAACAGCGCCGCCAAGAGAGACAACCTCATCAGGGGAAATATCGCGGCGCGGCTCTTTTTTCGTAATCTCCTTGACCAGTCTCTGAACCGCAGGCATTCGCGTCGTGCCGCCGACCAAAAGTATAGTATCAATTTTATCAAGCGAAAGAGCGGCGTCTTCAATAGCCTGCAGAACAGGCGCCCTTGTCTGCTCTACGAGGTTTTCGACAAGCGACTCCAGTTTCTGCCGCGTCAGCGTGTAATCAAGCGAGAGCGGACCTTTCTCTGTCATCGTGATGGCTTCAACCAAGATGTGGGATTCCTTCACTTCAGAAAGTTCGATTTTTGCTTCTTCCCCAGCTTCCTTCAGGCGCTGCATGGCTATGGGGTCTTCTGAAAGGTCAACCCCATGCGATTTTTTGAATTCCTCAACAAGGAACTCCACAATCCGTTTATCAAAATCGTCGCCGCCCAGATGCGTGTTGCCCTGAATAGCAAGAACCTGAAAAACACCTGAGACAACCTCGATGATGGAAACGTCAAAAGTTCCGCCGCCGAAGTCGAAAACAAGGATGACCTGATCCGCGGATTTGTCAATGCCGTAAGCAAGGGCGCTGGATGTAGGCTCGTCTATGATGCGGCGCACCTTTAGCCCCGCAATTTCTCCCGCATCCTTTGTCGCTTGCCTTTGGGCGTCCGTGAAATAAGCGGGACAGCATATAACCGCCTGATTAATCTCTTCCCCATAGAAGTCTTCCGCATCTTGTTTCATCTTCTGGAGAATCATAGCTGAAATTTCCTGAGGTGTGTATTCCTTGCCTTCGATTCTGACGCGGTAATTTGTGCCCATGTGCCGCTTGATGGAAAAAACCGTGCGCCCCACATTCATAATAGCGGCGCGCTTTGCCTTTTTTCCCACAAGTATTTCACCGGACTTTGTGAAACCCACGACGGATGGTGTGACGCGTTCACCGAGGCTGTTGGGAACAATCACCGGTCCATTTTTTTCCATGATAGACATAACGGAGTTGGTCGTTCCCAAGTCAATTCCGAGTATACGTCCCATAATGTCCACACTCCTTTCAGGTTAATTACTTATGCAGAAGATGGATTATAAGCCACCACAACTTTCGCATCCCTTATCAACTTTCCATTTAATAAATAACCCTTCTGCCGTTCGCAAATTACTACTTCATTTGGATATTCTGTTGTAGGCCTATATTCAACCACATCATGAAAGTCTAAATTAACCGGCTTTCCGATTGTGTCAAGTGTTTTTAATCCATATTTTTCAAAAATTTTAAGCATGCGGTAATATATCGTTTCCACGCTTTTTAGCCAGTTATCTATTTCAACCGATGGCGGATACTGCCGCGCAAGCCCTAACACACGTTCAAATCCGTCAATCAGCGGCAACTGTCTTTTGACAAAATCCTCAAGAACCTCCGGACTCGATGAGCGCTCTTCCAATTCCTTCTTGATGTCCATGAGACGCACATTTTCAACCATAATCGAACTAATCTGCGTCACAAGGTCGTCCGGCTGAGAGGTTTCGGAGTTGTTGCCAGTTTTTGGCGGCTCCTGATAAACATCCAGCCTCGGCGCGTCTATCACGAAGTATTTATTTAGCATTATTTCAAACAGCGATTTCATTATTTATTAAACCGTAAAACCCCTTAATAAAAATCAACGTCTCATCTTTAACGCAGAGATAGCCTTTTTTGCAAGCTGATTTTTGGGGTCAATGTTAAGAACTGTTGAAAACTCTTTGAATGCTGATTGAATATCCCCTTTCATGGAATACGTGGAACCGATTTCAAAATGCACTTCCGGACTATTGGGGAGATACTTCAACAAAGCCTTGAAATGAACAAGCGAAGGAGTGTAAAGACCGCTTTCCCTTAGTTTTTTGCCCAGCGATAGGTGAGCGCGAACCAGATTATCCTTTGTGGTCGTATTATTGGGGTCTATTGCCAGCGAACGTTTCCAGATGGTGAAGGCGTTATCCACCTGCCCCGAATTCAAAAGCGCCCATCCCAGATTATTCATAATATCCACATCTTGGGGACGAGACTGATGAATCTTTTGAAGCTCCTGAACTGCCTCATCCCATTTCTGCTCGTCCATTAAAGTTGTGGCTATTTTGTGCTGCGCCTCAAAATCGTTTGGATTAATCTTCAAAATCTCGCGAAATTCTTCAATCGCTGTTGTCTTCTTGACTGCTTCGCCGGGCTTTTGAAGCGCCTTGCTCCCGATATGTTTGTGAACCTCGATGATGCAGAATTTGATATACTCGTTATCGGGTTCTTTGTCCAGAATCGCCTTCCACCGTTTCAAAGTTTCGCCCCAATATTTCTGGGCGAGAAGAGGATTGGGGAGCCTGTCGGCGGCAATGGCAAGGTTGTGAATGACAGGAAGATTGTCTGGATTCATGCGAAGCGATTTTTCCCAAAGGTCAATAGCTTCGGAAAGCAGCCCATGCTGGGCATAGGAAAACCCCAGAGTGATATAAGCAAAAATCAGATTATTTTTAGCTCGGTTATTTGTGGGATCTTTGTCCAGAACCCGTTGCCAGTCTTCGATGGCTTCCGCCCAAAGGCGTTTTTTAATGGAGTGATAACTTCTCCTCATCAAAGAAAGTATATATTTCTGCCGCAGGACGGCATCGTTTGGATTATTTTTCGTCTCATCTTCAAGCTGGGTAATTTCATTTTTCAGCTCATCCAAAGGGGGGGCTTCTTTCTCCTCTGGTGATAAGGTAAATTCCCCTTTTAAGTGATTGTAAATATAGATATCTTCCCGCGCTCTGGATTCATTATCTCGCAAACGCTTGTATGCGTTTTGGATAATGATGAATTGCTCTGTGTGTTTTTCAGGGTCATAACGTTTGACCATCTCGAAGTAAGCTTTTTTTATCTCCTGATCCGGCGCGCCTTTTTGGAGATTTAAAACAGCATAGGGATTTCGCTCTGTTGCCATGAGAAACCATGGGCTCCTTTTTTAATGAAAGATTATGGCAAGCCAAGGACTTACGCAATTCAAATTAAAATGAATCCCATTTCTTGGCGGTATTTTATATTATGTAATCCAGAGTTCAGCAATTTACTGCGATGCCTGTCAAGAATTGTTTTATCTCTTGCAGGCGATTCAACTTAAAAAAATCCGCTCGATTCTGACGCGCGAAAGAACTGTATCGCAAGTAGGACATCGCATGTTTGCGAAATTCTTTTATCCCGCGCGCTTCCCCTTTTCGTTCAACCATAGTTTCTATATGCCTAAGGGCAAGTTCAATGCGGTCGCGCAAACTTGGAAGGCAAACGGTTCGCCCGTTTAATTCGCCCAAAGCTGCGCGCGCCTGCTCAAAAATCCAAGGGTTCCCAATTGAAGCACGCCCTATCATGACCCCGTCGCAACCCGTTTCCTCCCGCATCCTTCGCGCGTCTTCTCCCTTGAGAATATCGCCATTTCCAATGACGGGAATCCCGACAATGCTTTTTATTTCGCCGATTAAACGCCAGTCAGCCTTTCCGCCGAAGGATTGTTCCAACGTCCTTGGATGGATGCAAACAGCATCCGCGCCCTCCTTTTCCATGAGAGGAGCAAGCTCTTTGGCGGCGTTAGGATAGCGTGATGTCCCCGTCCGCATCTTAATCGTTAAGGCAACCGGCACGGCTTTGCGCAGCGTCCGAACAATGCTCAACACTTTTTTAGGCTCATCCAGCAGACCCGAACCCGCTCCATTGCGGACTATTTTCCGAACGGGACACCCCAGATTCAAATCCACAAGCGCCGCGCCTTTATCCACACAAAGTCTTGCCGCCTCGGCAAGAGAGTTTTCATTTTGCCCGAAAATCTGAACCCCAAGCGGGAAATCCTCTCCCTCCGCATCCAGCAGATTCCACGTCTGGCGGCTGTTGCGAATCAAACCCTCTGCGCTCAACATCTCCGTGAAAACAAGGTGGCATCCAAAAGAGCGGGCGATGTCCCGAAACACACGGTCTGTGTATCCCGCAAGAGGAGCGGGAAGCGTGCGGGTTTGAAGCTCCAATGCCCCAATTTTAAAACCGACGGCGATTTTTAGACCCTCTTTCTGCATCAAATTAAAAACGCCTCATCCCATTAATTCAATACCGATGCAAGCCTTTTTCCTTTGACTTGCCGCCGGTATTTATTAAATCATACCTATCGTTAATTAAAAGTCAAAAGAGGTGAAAATATGAAACAGCCGAAAGTGAGAAGCATGGTGGTTGCGGGCGCTTTTTATTCTGAAGACCCCGATATTTTGCGGCGCGATATTCAAAAATATTTGGAGGCTGCCCAGCCGCCCGTCTCTCCCGCTCATCCCATCGGCTTGATTTCCCCCCACGCCGGATACCAGTATTCCGGCGGCACAGCGGCTTATGGATATAAACTTCTTATAGGCAAAAAATATAAAAGAGTCATTGTCTTTGCACTCAGCCATCGAGTCTTTTTTCCCGGCGCATCCGTATTCACAGGTTCGGGTTACGAAACGCCTTTTGGCATTGCGCCTGTTGACCACGAACTCATCGCAAAGCTGCAGGCATCATCGCCGATTTTCACCTTCAGCCCCGCCGCTGAAAAATTGGAACACTCCCTTGAAGTGCAGATCCCGTTTCTTCAGATGGTATTAGGCGATTTTTTCCTCATCCCGATTTTGATTCGAGACCAAGACCTTGCAACTTGTCAGATGGTCGCGGATGCCATACGAAAGACGCTGCCCGCCGAAGATTACAACTCAACGTTGGTCGTGGGCAGCACCGACCTTTATCACGGCTCATCCTATTCCGAATGCACATCATCGGATTCCACCTTTGCCGAGACGCTTTTAAAATTCGATGAACGGGAATTCGAACGAATGATACGCCGCAATGAGATGATGGCGTGCGGACCCGCTTCGGTCATGGCAACCATGCTGCTTTCCCGCGCCCTTGGCGCAAAGAAAATCGCCCTCTTGCACCAGACCAATTCCGCCGACGTCGTCGGATACAAATCGGATTATGTCGTAGGGTATCTATCCGCCGTTTTATATTAAAACCCGCTCATCTTTTCAACAGCAGATTAACCTGATCAGACACCTGATTTAATTCCTCCGGTGTGCTGATAACGCCGATTTCAAGGTGGAATGTCTGAGATTCGCCCGGGCGCAAAATCTTGAGCGTGCCTTTTTTGCGTTCATCGGCGCGCCCAAGCACACCGCAATTCCCCGGTTCGATTCCCAGAACATACGTTTTCTCTCCGAGCATTTTCCATTGCGTAAAACGGGGGAGTTCTTTGATGAGATATTTGATATAAAGACCCATGCACAAACTCCGAATGTGGGGGTTGACCACAGCAACCGGGACGTAACCCGCCGGGTCCGCCGCCATATCATGGAAAAAGACCTTTTCCTTGTAACCCATTTGAGGCGAATGAAACACATCGTAGTTATCCTTGTCTTTTTCAGCCTCGGCGTCCCTCGGCGTCACCTTGCGCGTAGGAATGATGATAGATGTTTCCTCATCAAGAATTGGCCAGCCGATATTGACATGATACAAAAACATCAAAGGCGAATTCTCGTCGCTTTCGTTGGTCACCTTGTCCTCGATGAAAATCTTCTTTTCCCCAAGACGCGTCCAGATGACTCGTTCCAAACAAAGATTTGGACCAAAAACGGATGTCTCGCGCATGGTTCCTGAAACGCTGATGTCCATATCACCGCCATTCCAGTTGTGCTCAACGCGGACGTTTTCCGCCGGGCAGGCGGTAATGCAACCATGAAGTCCGTAGTCGCGCCCTTCATCTGTATTGGGAACGCCCACATTCGAAAGTCCGCAGGTCGTCACAAGCCCGCCCCCAAAAGTATTCAGCCAATCAAGCCCATTATGATGGAAAAAAGCGGGATGTTTGAAGCCAACGCTGGATTCCCAGTTCAGCGGACAACCCGCAAATTCCACCGAGCCGATGTCCATTCCCCGATCCAGAAGGATTGTAAAGCTGAGACCGCTTCCTGTTCGAACCTCGGCAGCGCGCAAACCGCGGGAGGCGCCGTCCGAATATTCAAACTGTCGAACGCCGCCAACCTGTCCCAGACTGCCGATTCGTCGAAGCAACTCTTTCTTTGTCCATTCGCGTCCGTATAGCTGAGCCATATTCGCCTCTCCTTATATTTGTAATCACAAATAAAAATTTATTAAGGAAATATAAAATCTTTCGCAAGAGAAATTTTGACGAACTCCATTTTCAAGGGGAAATAATTTGAGGTGAATCCTCATCTTTTACGTTTATGACCTGCGCTTCGAGATAGCCCTTGTGAAGCCTGATTTCTAAAGAGTCGTTCGGCTGCGCTTGAAGCGCCTCGCGGATAATCTCCCCGGTTTTCTTTAACACAACAATACTGTATCCCCGCGAAAGCACGCCTTCGGGATTCAAAGCGTTCAAGCGCCCCTGCCAAAGACGCATTTGATACTTCGCCTGTTCCAAAAGGTTCTTCAATTGCTGCGCCAACCGTTCCACAGCGTAATCCAGCCGTTGCTGATATTGACGGAGCAGCTCCACTGGGGAATGAAGAAATCGGCTTTCAAGAAGCTGCTCGATTTTTAATCGCCGCACCTCAATGAAACGCGCCATACAGCGCGCGAGAGAATCGCTGATATCGGAAATCATTTCCAGCCGACGCTGATGATTCTCCGTGACCAATTCTGCCGCCGCGGAAGGAGTGGAGGCGCGTAAATCCGCCACAAAATCGGCTATTGTGAAATCCGTCTCGTGCCCAACTGCGCTGATGATGGGAATCCGCGATTCATAAATGGCTCTTGCAACCGCCTCCTCATTGAACGCCCAAAGGTCTTCGATGGAGCCGCCGCCGCGTCCAACAATCAGAACGTCCGACATATCTAAATCATTCATCCGCCTGATGGCACGCGCTATCTGAGGCGGCGCTTCCTTGCCCTGAACTGCCGCGGGGTAAATCAGGATATGAAGGTGGGAAAACCGCCTTGTGAGTATATTGATAATATCGCGGATTGCCGCGCCGGTGGGGCTTGTGATGACGCCGATTCTCAAAGGCAGAGAAGGAATAGGTTTTTTGTGTTCCGATTTAAATAACCCCTCCGCCTCCAATTTTTTCTTCAACGCCTCAAAGCGGCGGTAAAGCTCGCCGATGCCCGCTTCCAAAATATTTTTCACAACCAGCTGATATTGTCCGCTCGGAGCATAAACGCTGATTTCCCCAGTGGCTTCAACCTTTAAGCCGTTTTTTAATTGAAAGCCAAGACGCGCTTGCTCATAGCGGAACATAACGCATTTAAGGACGGCTTTTTCATCCTTCAGCGAAAAATAGGCGTGCCCCGAACCGTGCAGAGTCAAGCCCGAAATCTCGCCCTCCACGCGAACGCGTCCCACCATTGACTCAAGCGTTTGCTTGATAAAAGCCGTCAGCTCGCTGACGGTCAGCAGTTTTAATTCAGCCATTTTCCAAAAGCCTCATTCTTCATTGATGCGATAAATGTAAACCTCGCCTATTTTCGATTTCAAAACTAAGCGTGGCGATTCCATAAATTCAACAAACCGCCTGTATTCATCATCCGAAAAACGCGGTCGAAAATAAGGATTATGATATTTTGATAACTCGCCTTTGTTGAAAAAAATGTGGCGGCAATTTTGTTTTTGGAGAATTTCGAAAATCTCAGCGTTAGACTTTGTCTTGCGAATCAGGTCAAGAATCGCAGGCGTGTCGAACCAATCGCTGATAATAAGCCGAGGTTTGAAATAATAAGCGCGATGCTCGCCAATGCAAAGAATGGTTTGCTCCGCGGGAATATCGGCATTGACTGCGCGAATGGCGGGATAATAATCCAGCGCCTCCTCCAGATAATCCTCGCGGGTTTGCGCGCCCAAAAAAGCAGGAAGCGGATGCGGGCGCGCCTCTGTCAAAATCCAACGCACGCTCCATAAAGCGCCATATAAAATGCAAATGAAAAGACCAGCGGCAAACACCCGCGCAACCCATTTATCTTGCGCCTTCAACTCAATGAAAAGCCGGGCGATAATCAACGCCGCCAAACCATAAAAAGGGATAAGAAAACGATTGCTCTGATATCCCCAAAACCACATCGTATAATAAACACCCGCAAAAGATAAAAGCGTCAACCACGTCTCTCGCCGCTGTCGTGTCTTTAATAATAACGGCGATATAATCAAAAACGGCGCGGCATAAAGCGGAAAAATTCCCGGATTGAAACTCTCAAATAAATTCCATCGGAATGTGGCATTCCATGGCGATAACAAAAAAGATAGCGGCGTGGCGCCAAGCCCCTTGTCAGCCGCTTTAGAGGCATAAAAAGCGGCATTCGCCGCGCTCCAGCCGCGCCCGCCAAAAATATTATACGCAAGAGGATAGACCGGATTCCCTGTCAGAATCAAATTCTTCAAATACCAAGGCAAAGCGCATGTCAGCGCAATGATGCCCATCAGCAACGGACTTCTCAAACAGGTTTTTTTATCGTGAAAATATTCCAGAATTAAAAGCAGTAAGCACCCAAACAAAACAAGCGGAAGCATCGTGTATTTGATCCCCATCAGCGCGCCGCCCATTGCCCCGCACAAAATAACTAACCTTGACCGGCGAGTCTCCAAATAGAGACAGAAAATATAAATAAACCCGATAAAATACGCGGCAAGAGCCGCATCAATAAAAGCCCAGCAGGCAAGAATTGAAACAGCGGGGATACTCGCGAATGCCAACCCAGCCATTAACGGCGCGGGGCTGGATTTCTTGAAATCATCCAGCCAGAATCTCCCAACAAACGCATGGATGATGCCGGCGCACAATAACCAGAACATCCAATGCAACAGGTGCGCCAGCAAATCGCCTGTCAGCATCATTCCAGCCATAAAAAGCATCTCAATCAAAAAGGGAAAGTTGGAAAAGGCGGAAAGAGGAATGAAAAAAATCCGCCGCTGTTTCAAATATTCCTGCGGCGCAGCAAGGTGGTAGCGCAGACCATCGCTTTGTATAGGAGGCGTGAGCGCGTAAACAAAGCAGACCAGCGCCAATATAGCGAACACCCCCCAAAGGATGCGCCGACTCCAATCCTTCGGCAGCGATATCCCCTGAAAATTTATTTTATATCTGAAAAACAAAGCGGCAAAAATAATCACAAGGGCAACCACAATTCCCCTGTGCAGCGCCCCGAAAACACCAAGAAAAAAAATAGCCATCCCCAAAATAAAAAAACCAACCAAACAAACAAAAGGAACAGGGAGCTCCCGTTCCAGCTGGGAATTTTTTGCGACCAACTCGATGAGAAATCTGCCCGCGCCGTATGCGGAAATAAGCAGAACCAAACCCGCCCCAAAATGCGCAAAGTTTATCAGAATATGTCCGAAATTAACCCCGCACATCTGGGAGCCAAAACCCTCAAAATGGCTCATAAGCCTCAAAGGAAAGCGCCAATAATAAAAACCAACAAGACCAAACGTCCAGATGATTGCGAGAATTAATGATGGAATCTTATACTTGCGGCTCAAATGAATTTCTCAAATCAAACTTTTATAAGTAACTTTAATATTGAGATTGCCCGCGTTGACCGACTGGTGTCAAGTGTCGAAAACACTTTAACTCCGCGCACCTAACATCCCTGAAATCTGTGTTATGCAAAAGCGGAGGCATTCTTGAAAAATTACAATATGTGCATATTTTTATATTGACATGGTCTATATATAGTATTATCAATTTAACACATATTTAAATGAATAATATGGAATTAAATTATCGAAAATGCGCTTCGGATTGAGGTGAAACGTTTAATATCCCAATTCCTTGTGGTAGCACGAGCGGTATATTTGTGATGTCAGTTCCCGTTGAAGAGGTTGCTAAATGTTCCTGAAGCGTGTCGAGTTAACCGGTTTTAAATCCTTCGCCGCAAAAACCGCCGTTGAATTCCTCCCCGGCGTGTCAATCATTGTCGGTCCCAACGGATGCGGAAAATCTAATATTTTTGATGCCGTTCGATGGGTGCTGGGCGAACAAAGCGCCAAGTCATTGCGCGGAACAAAAATGGATGACGTCATTTTCGCCGGCAGCGCATCTTTCAAAGCCCTTTCCTACGCGCAGGTCACCCTTGTTATTAGCAACGAAAATAAAAAAATCCCCTTAGATTTTACTGAAATATCCGTCACCCGTCGTTTGTTCAAAACCGGTGAAAGCGAATACCTTTTAAATAAAGTCAATTGCCGGCTAAAAGACATTGTTGATCTCTTCAGGGATACCGGCGTCGGAATGGACGCCTATTCCTTTATGGAACAAGGACGCGTTGATCAGATTATCAAATCAAAACCGCAAGACCGCCGATTCATTTTTGAGGAAGCCGCCGGCATTTCCAAATACAAAGCCCGCAAGGAAGAAGCCCTCCGCAAATTAATCCGCACAGAAGAAGACTTGCTCCGCGTTTCTGACCTCATCGAAGAAGTCCGCAAGAACGCCGAATCTCTCAAACGACAAGCCTCAAAAGCTGAACGATACAAACGCCTTGCCGCCGAATATAACGAAATCGAAAAACGCCTCCTCATCCTGCGAACCCAACATCTCAAAGAAATGTCCGCGCTGGTGGAATCCCAGTATGGCGATGTGCAGGCGCGCCATGCGGAACTATCCGCAAAAATTGCCAAGCTCAATTCCCAAAACGAAGAAAGCCGCTCTCAATCGGATAACCTTGCACAAGAGCTTTCCGAGTCGCAGTCGCTTGCCTTCGAATTAAATACAGAGATAGAAAAAAACAGGCACCAAATTTCCCTTTTCAAAGAACGCATAGAAAATGCCGACCAAACAAGCGCAAAACTTGACATTGAATTGGCGGATGACCGGAAACGAGCCGCCGCTTTTGAGCAGTCTATTGAAAACATTCAAAACGATTTCCATAACTCCGAAAAAATTCTAAAAGAAACAGAAACCGCTTATCAGGAAAAAAAGGCGCGCTTTGAATCGCTCAAGCAAACCCGGCAGCAAAGACTGCTCGAACTCGAAGAACGCCGCGCAGAACAAAGCCGGCACACAACCGATAAATCGCGCCTTCAAAATGAAATGCGTTATGTGGAAGCCATGCTCAGCCAGCTGCAGACGCAAATCATGGAAAACAAAGAAGTTGTTGCCTCAGAAAAAAATCAACTCGATGAATTGCTTGCATCTCTCGGCGAAAGGCGCCAGTCTCTTCAGACCTGCGAAGGCGAAATTGCCGCCATCCGCGAAACCATCAACGCCGCATTAAGCGAACTTAAACAAAAAGATTCCGATTATAATAACGGATGCGCGGAACATCAAGGGCTGGTTGCGCGATTGCGCGATGCCGAATCCCGATTGCGCGCCCTTGAAGAATTAAAACAGAATTATGAAGGCTTTGAACGAGGCGTCAAAACCATCATGAAAGCCGCCGAAAAAGGCGAAATGGATGGCTTCGGCATGACCATTGCCTCCTGCATCACAATACCGGAGCGTTATGAGCAGGCAATGGAAATCGCGCTCGGCGCGGGTTTGCAGGCAATTGTTTCCTCAGACATAGAAAAGGCTCAATGCGCCCTTGACTATCTCAAAGAAAAAAAAGCAGGTCAGGCGGGATTCCTCCCCAAAGACTTTGCATATTTTGAAAATACCAACGGGCACATGAAACCAATCCTCGATTCCGAAGGCGTGATAGACCTTGCCCGCAATCTGGTTGAAGCCGATGAAGAACAAAAACCGCTCTTTGACGCCCTTCTCGGAGATACGCTCATCGTGGATAATCTCTGCACCGCGCGCCGCCTCATTTCAGAAGGCAAACGGGCGCGTTTCATCACGCTCGAAGGCGATTGCGTGGAAAAAAACGGACTCATCATCGGCGGCTCAGAAAAACGTTCGGGCATCCTTTCGCGCGAACGCGAATCCCGCGACCTCGTCAAACAAATCGCCCAGATGAAAAAGCAATCTCAGGATTTGAGCCAACGCCTTGATTTGGCTAAATCCGAAATTGAGAGCATTCGTTTCCGCATTGATAACTTAAATGCCAAACTCCACGCCAGAGAACTGGACAAGGCTGCCCTCCTCAAAGATGTGGATGCCGCCGAAAAAAAATATCAGGATAAACTCAACGCCCTTCGAACCATTGAGGATAAGATTGCGCAAAACAATTCCGAACTCGGACGTTATCAGCAGACCATTGAACAAAACATTAAACAAATAAGCGCCCTTGAACAGAAAATTCAATCCACTCAAAAAATTATGGACGACCTCATTTCATCCATTGATGCCGATAAAAATGAACAGGAACAACTTGATGAAACGGTGTCCGGACTTCTCATGGAGCAGACGCGCCAGCGCGAACGATACACCGCCTTGCAACAGCGCCTTTCCGCCGCAAAAGCAGACCTCCAATCATGCCGAGCCGCCATCTCAAAAAAATCCGATGAAATTAAGACCATTGTCGAACGCAAGGCGGAGACCATCGTCTCATTGAAAAATACGAAAGAAACAATCCAGTCGCTGGTTTGCGAAAAAGAAGAACTCGAACGCGAAATCTCCCTCCGCGTTCAAGAGCGCGACACGTTGATTCTTCAATTGAAAAAACTCGGACAGGAAGTCTCCGTCCTTCAGCGCGATTTTAATGAAGTTCAAAACACCCTCCATGAACTGGACTTGAAACGCACACAGCATTCCACTCAGTTGGAAAACCTCAGCCAACAGGCGGAAGAAAAATTCCAAAAAAATCTGGATGCCATCGTTCAGGAAGCGGGCGAAGTGAACGGCGACCGCGACCAACTCATCAACCAGATGGGCGAGATTAAAGATAAAATTGACCATATCGGACCCATCAACGCCGCCGCCATTGACCAATATCAGGATGCCATCGAACGCTATGAGTTTCTTGCCAGCCAGCAAAAAGACCTGACCGACGCAAAGGATTCGCTCAAGAAAACCATCGCGCATATTGACCAGACCACAACACAACTTTTTAATGAAGCCTTTGAAAAAATTCGAGAATATTTCATCGAAACATTCCGTACGCTCTTCAATGGCGGACGCGCCGACCTTATCGTTGTTCATGACCCCGAACACCCCAATCAGGAGCCCGGTATTGACATCATAGCCCAGCCCCCGGGGAAAAAATTGCAAAACATCTCGCTCCTTTCCGGAGGCGAAAAATCGCTGGCATCCGTGGCGCTCCTCTTTGCTATCTTCAAATTCAAGCCAAGCCCGTTTTGCCTCCTTGATGAAATTGACGCCTCGCTTGACGATGCCAATGTGGAGCGATTCAAAGAACTCCTCCTCGAATTTGCCAACAGGACTCAATTCATCGTTGTCACCCATAATAAGCAGACTATGGCTCTGGCGGATACCGTTTACGGCGTTACAATGGAGGAAAAAGGAGTTTCCAAACTCGTGTCTGTCAAATTTGAAAATATCGAGCAAACACAGCTCGCAAGCTAAAAGGATACAATATAGTTATTGTAGTATAAATTCATGCTGATTAAGGAGGAAAGTAAAATGAACGTGAGACTGTTGCTGTTGGCGGTTGTTGCTGTTGCGATGATGCTCATTCTGCCCTCCTGCTCTCAAAACCCGGAGCAGAACCCTGTTATTCAGGAAAGCATTAAAAAGGTTAACGAACTGGCTGAAGAAATGGATAAAATCAGAGCCAACATCAAAGACACCGATGCCGATTTGGATACCGTCAAACAAGACGTGATTTATCTCAAACAAAATCCATCCACATCGGTTCCATCCGCTGATGTTGAAGAACTGAAATCCAAAATCAAAACGTTGGAAGGTCAAATTGCCAAACTGCAAAGCGATCTCTCCGGCGCAAGAAAAAGCGTCTCCGCCGCATCCGAAGAAACCTCATCAAAAGCTGAGACACCCGCTAAAACTGTTAAAAAAGCCGAACCCGCGCACGAAACATCCGCGCGTGAAAAGGGAACTAACTACAAAGTTAAAGAAGGCGATACACTCGAATCAATCGCCAAGGCGCACGGAACCACCGCCGCCGCCATCCGCTCCAAGAACCCGCTTCCAGAGGGAAGAGAGCCCCGCGCCGGTTCCGTCATTTTCGTCCCGAGCAAATAAATCGGCTCTAAAAAATTCAACGCCATTTTCGGCAGGGGTCATCATGCCCCTGCCTTTTTTATTACGCCTCGCCATAAAAAACCTGCCTACAAATTTACTTGCAACAAGCATCGCCCATTATTATGTTCTTATTCGTATCATGAAAAATCACAAATTACGAGCCATTAAAATGGGAGCAGATTGTTAATGCCAAGTGATAATTCTTTCAACATCCAGATCCCCGGATACCGCCTGATCCGCATTTTGGGAACCGGTGGAATGGGAACGGT
>MWCT01000010.1 GCA_002070185.1 candidate division BRC1 bacterium ADurb.Bin183 | reverse complement strand
ATATTGACCCGCAAAATCCCAACGTCCTTTTTGAACTGGCGGAATGCTACGAGGCATACATTGCTATGTTCCGCGACCCGCCGCTGCCCATGCTTTATAAAACGGCAAATCTTTATTTTGAGTTGGAGGAATACGATAAAGCCATCAAGGCATATCAGCAGATTCTCAACAAGGACAAGGAATCGCGCGAGGCTGTTTTGACCATCGGCAAATGCTTTTTCAAAAAGGGCGAACTTGGTCTGGCGTATCAATACTTCCTGCGTCTGGACATGTCCGACGAAGTCAAAGAACTCCTATATCAGCTGGGAGAGCAATTCTATGCTTCGGGGGATCCGCAAAAAACGATTGAAGTCTTCAATCAGATTCTTGCCGCAGACATCGCCTTTAAGGATGTTTATCAGCAGGTGAACGCCCTTCGCGCTGAGGTTCGGAAAAAATTTGGGATGGGAAGACTGCGGGATGATATCATGCAACAGCTCAGCCAGCGCGCTCAGGAGCGGTTCGAACTCATGGAGGAGGTGGGGCGCGGCACTATGGGCGTGGTTTTCCGCGCCTATGACCGCGAGCTGGACGAGGTGGTGGCGCTCAAAATCCTTTCTGAGAAATTTTCAGAAGATGAGGATGCGCAGTCACGCTTTCGCCTTGAGGTTAAATCCACACGCCGCCTTTCCCATCAGAATATAGTTCGCATTCACGATATCGGCGAGGAAGCCGGCAGAAAATACATCTCGATGGAATACGTGGATGGAGGAGATTTGAAAAAACTGATCGCCTCGCAAAAAAGGCTTCAGCCATCCGAAGCGATAGAATACGGCATTCAAATCGCCTCCGCCCTTTCAGCGGCGCATGCCCTTGGCATTCTTCACAGGGATATCAAACCTGCCAACATCCTTCTCACCGCTGACAAGGTTTGCAAATTGACGGATTTTGGGATTGCCACATTTCTGGAAGAGGCGGGCGATATTTCATCCGACATCATCATCGGAACACCTCTTTACATGTCGCCGGAACAAAACGAGGGCAAGCAGGTTAGCCCCGCTTCTGATATTTATTCGCTTGGGGTTGTGCTTTATGAGATGTTTATGGGCGCCCCTCCCTTTCGCACCGGCAACATTGCATATCATCATATTTTCACAACACCGCCGCCGATGCGAGGCACGGATCCAAAGATTGAACAGGTCATTATGAAATGCCTTGAGAAAAAACCTTCCGCTCGTTATGACAGCATGGAAAGTCTGCTTTCTGAACTGAAAACCCTCGCCAAATAAAAAAAGGCGGGGAATTAACCCCGCCTTGAATAACCAGTGCTGTTAAGACCGACGCAATTACGTTGACTCGTAGAATTTTTTCATCTGAGCGAGCGTTTTCGGTTTGTAATCTTTGGCATGTCCAGCACTGCCGAAGGCGAGAATCTTGCCCTTGACCATGTTATAAACGGCATCGCGCGCAGGAGTGAGATAATCGCGCGGGTCGAATTTTTCAGGTTTCGCATGCAAAACATCCAGAACAGCTGTTGTAATCATCAAACGACCGTCCGTGTCCACGTTAATCTTGCGCACGCCGTTCATGATCCCCATTTGAATGCTTTCGATGGGCACGCCCATTGTCTTTTTCAAACGGTTTTTAAAGAAAAGGTCATACACAAGGTCTTTAGCAATGCTATAGTCGCGGTCAATGAAATATTTTTTGCCGAGGAAATCAATGAAAGGACCGCCTTGGTCGTCCTTGCCTTTGGAAACAACAATATAATTGTTGAGCTTGTCGGTCAGCTCGGCGGGAACGGAAGAAGAGCCGTGCATAACAAGCGGGATTTCGGGAATTTTGCTGTGGATGGTTTTGACGCGGTCAATATCAATGATCGGTTTTTCCTTGAATTTGTAAGCGCCGTGGCTGGTGCCGATGGCAACCGCAAGGCAGTCCACGCCGGTCTGTTTCACAAATTCAACCGCTTGGTCGGGGTCGGTGAACATGACCTTGGCAGCCGCGGCATCATCCTCAACGCCGCCTAATGTTCCGAGCTCGCCTTCCACGCTCACGCCAAAAGAGTGGGCGTAATCCACGACCTCTTTGGTCACGCGCACATTTTCCTCGAAGGAACGGGCAGGTTTCTTTTTTTCCTTGCTCGAATAGTCAAGACTGCCGTCAATCATGACGGACGTAAAACCGAGTTCGATGCAGGTTTTGCAGCGATCAAAATCCGGACCATGGTCAAGATGCAGCGCCACGGGAACGTCTGGATAGGTTTCAACGGCAGCTTTCATGAGCGCTTGGAGGAACTTAAGCCCCGCATATTTGACGGCATTAAAGCTCGCCTGAATAATGAGCGGACTTTCCAGTTCCTGCGCCGCGTTAAAGATGCCCTGGATTTGCTCCATGTTATTGACGTTAAAGGCGCCGACGCCGTAGCCGCCTTTTTCCGCCTCATCCAGAATCTGTTTCAGAGTGACAAGAGCCATTTTGCGATACCCTCCATATATAAAAAATTTAACAAAGAAACGCCGTATCCGTCAAAAAAGGAACTGAAAACTTAAATGGATGAAAAATGGATTGCAAGAACAAATGATTATATTTATCTGAAAATTTTGGTTGACATCTGGGGTCATTAGAAGATTGAGTTTTAAACTGCTTTTGTTTTTTGATAAACAAACATTTGCCTAAAAAAAATTCAAGGGCCTATAGCTCAAATGGATAGAGCGTCTGACTACGGATCAGAAGGTTAGGGGTTCAACTCCTCTTAGGCCCGCCAAAAATATCACGCGGAGAGCCAGCATTATCAAGGCTTTCCGCGTATTTGATTTTTTTGCATTCCGTTCTAACCCTTATATTTCCAAACTCAAAACGTTTTTTGATTTTCCAATAGGGCGCTAAGGCTTATATTTATTGGCTCGGAGCGCGGCGGCTTGAAGAGGCTTAAAAAAAGTGAAAAGGCGAAAAAAGGGCGAAAAAAACACGGTGGACTTATATTAAACTTACATTTCGGAAATGCAACAAACTTACAAAGTGTTTTTAAGTGGCACGGATGATATAGTATTTTTTGGGTTTCTGCGTCTGTGCCATATTAACGGAACATGCATAAATTGCCCCTCACGCTTTTTTCATTCCTTGCTTGAATAAGTGTGTTTTTTTGTGTTCTATATGACGATTTTGCTTGCGTTCATTTTTCATCAATCATATACAACTAACCTAATGTCATTTTATATATTGTAGATTGTAAACTTATTAATCTAATACTTAATTCTACACGGAGAATTGTAATGAAGTGCAAATATTTTCTGGGTATTGTATTCCTGTGTCTGGTTGCGGCGAATGCCTTTGCGGCGCGGTATTATGTGAAAACCACCGGCAACGATTCAAATTCGGGGGAATCATGGGACGCCGCCTTAAAAACAATTGTAAAGGCAACAGAAAAGGTAAAACCAGGCGATGAAGTCTGGGTCGCAGAAGGGACCTATGCAGAATCTAAAACCGTTGTTAATAGCGAAGATGTTGCACTTTATGGCGGCTTTGCGGGAACGGAATCGCAGCTTTCACAACGGAACATTTCCGCACATCCAACAATCATAGCTGGAGAAGATACTCGCCGGTGCGTCAAAAACTCAGGAGTTTTGGGCGGCTTCCATATTACAAGAGGGAAATCAAGATACGGCGGCGGGATTTATAACAACGAAAAAGGTACGGTGACCAACTGCACAGTTTATAATAACACCGCATGGGAATCCTACGGCCCGGATCCTCATAATGACCGCTGCGGCGGGATTTATAACTGGGGCACGGTGACCAACTGCACAGTCTATAATAACAGCGCAATTAGATACGGAGGAATTTGTAACAGAGGCACGGTGACCAACTGCACAGTCTATGGAAACAGCACATCATGGAGCGACGGCGGCGGCATTGGTAACTTTTACGGCACGGTGACCAACTGCACGGTCTATAATAATAACGGCCGTGGGATCGGTAATTCCGGCACGGTGACCAACTGCACGGTCTATAATAATAACGGCGGCGGGATTGGTAATTCCGGCACAGTGACCAATTGCATAGCATGGGGTAATAATAATGCAGACATTGAAAAATCCGGAGGTGAGGTTAAGTATAGTTGTTTCGGCGGTGGGTCAGTAGGCAAGGGCAATATTGCTGTTGATCCTATGTTTGTCAATGTATCCGGCGATGACCCAGCAAAATGGGTTTTCCGGTTACAGCAGGGTTCTCCCTGTATTGACGCTGGGACATCCGTAGGCGCGCCGGAATATGATATACTCGGTGTAACGCGTCCTAAGGGCGCTGGTTTTGATATGGGAGCATACGAATATGATCCAGATTGGATACCCACGCCGACTCCAACACCGACACCTACTCCCACTCCCACTCCAACGAATACTCCTACGCCTACGCCAACGCCGACAGCGACACCAACGCCGACTGAAACTCCGACACCTACTCCCACACCAACTCCAACGAATACTCCTACGCCTACGCCAACACCGACAGCGACACATACGCCAATCCCAACGGTAACTCCGACGCCGGTTCCTGAGAATACGGCTCCGATTGTGCAAGTTATGACACCGGAAGGTGAGGTCAGCGGTCTTGTCGGCATCAATTATATTGTCAAAGATGCCCAGTCCGATCGGGTGAATCTTGAAGTCTGGTTCAGTGTGGATGGCGGCGCGAATTATGTTCCAGCGACCATGGGGATTGGCGGGGATGGGCAATATAATTTGGAATCCATGCCGGGCGGCATTTTTCACACATTTGTCTGGAACAGTCAGGCTGACATCCTCAATCAGGCGGAGAATTTTGTCAGGTTCAAAATCAAGGCATTTGATGGTGATTTATACAGCGAGGAGTCGGAAACCGATATTTTCAGCGTGAATAACCGCACTCCGCTTCCGGAGGTCAGAGGAACCGTCAAGGACATTAGAACGGGAAACGCTCTGGGGGATGTCCTTGTTGAATTATTTGGCGACGTATCCGGGGCATTGGTTGATAGCGATTCAACGAGCACCTCCGGAATCTATACAGTCGCCGCGCCTGATAATACCACATCTCTCAGGATAAAATTCAGTAAGGCGGGCTATGAATCGAAGCAGATTCGGGGATTCACGGCTCCTATGTTGATGAATATAAGACTTGAGCCGACAACGCCGATGCCTCCGACGGGCTTGACCGCTCTTTCGGGTGCGGCTCAAACCCTTGTGCGATGGAATCCCAATACAGAGTCGGATCTGGCTGGATATAATGTCTATCGCCATACTTCTTTATCGGGCGATTTTACGAAAATCAACGCATCATTGATAACCGAGACTTCATATAAAGACACAAGCACAGCGTCAGGCGTTGAGTATTATTACAAAGTTACGGCGGTTGATCGGGATGGGAATGAGAGCGCCCCGGCGGGACCGGTCCGCGCCCTTTCGGGAATGGTTGTTGTATCCCTGCCAGATGTTTCCAGTAAACAGGGAACCTGGGCGCGTATCCCGATCAACGTTGATAATGCCGCGGGAATCAACCCATGGGGAATAGACATTGATTTTAGATACAACCCCGCGAATGTGGATGCTGTTACCACAGGCATAAGGATCGAGCGAACGGCAGTGACCTCGCAAGTTTCATTTCTCGCCAACACCACAGAACCGGGCAAAATTCGGATTTCATCCATTGGGCAGGCTGATACGTTGCGCGGCGAGGGGCATCTGTTTGACATTTATCTATATCTGAAACCAGACGCCGCTCAAGGCGAATGCGGGCTTCTTAATCTTGGGGAAGTGAAATTTTATGACACTGTTCCGGCTCGCCTCCCCGTGGATTACAGCGACACCGGACTTCTTTGCATTAGCATAGAGTGTATGCAGGGCGATTTGAATGGAGATCAGGTGGTGGATAGCGCCGATGTGATTCTTGCATTGAAAATAGCGGTTGGGTTGATCACTCCGACAGATTGCCAGATGCAGTCAGGAGACATCAATGGGGATGGTGTTATTGACAGCGCTGACGCTTTGATGATTCAGCGCTTGTCTGTGGGATTGCCGATCAACCCGCCGCAGGAGAGAAAAGGCAAGGGTGACAAGGAAGAAAAGGATTGGACATTGCGAACTGTTCTTTCAAGCAGGCAGCCAATATTTATTCAAATTGGCGAGGGACAGACATCGCCCGGAGGATATGTATTTCTGCCTGTTGAGGTCAATGACGCTACGGGGTTAAGTGGGTTTGACGTAACAATCGGCTATCCATCCGATCGCTCCACGCTTGTTCTTGATTCAATCAATGTTGGGTCAATAACCGGCGGGTTCCAAAAGACGGTTTCATACGGGAGCGGATACGCCAAAGTCAGCATGAGCACACAAAATGCGATAACTGGCGGCAGCGGAAGCCTTGTTATTCTCAAGTTCCGGGTATCTTATAGCGCGCCTGCGCCGTCAGACATCGCCATAACTCTGAACGAGGTAAAACTTAAGGGGCAGTATGGCGACAGTTTTGACTGGTATAGCGAGATTGAGAAAACAGATGGCGCTATACATGTATTGCCGAAAATCTTAACGCGCCAGGATTTCACAGACTTCCTGACTGGCAAAACAGGCGCTTTGGATGGAGATATCAACGGCGATGGCAAGGTGGATGTGGCTGACCTTGTCTGGTTGATAATGATGGAATAATGCCTATGAGTTAATTAAACAGATGGGTTTATAATGAATTTAGACTCCAAGCGTCTTGATTAACGCATCTTTCGCATCAGAGTATCCCTGATTCTTCAAAATAGTTGCAATTTGTTAATAGTGCTGCCCACCGGAGATTCCATTCTATTGAGGAGTAAATCAACAAACCCTTTAAAGAAAGGATCTCCGATGGTGAATAAGAGCCAATCATAGCATGCGCGCGCAATCATGATAAATATTTAGGAGGAAAACACGACGGCTTTTGGCGGTTTGGCGCTGGCAGAAAGGCTGGTAGGGTGTCTGGGTTTGTAGGCGCATATATTCAATCGCTGGACTTTTTTTCGCGCTGGCGGCGCGTGCGGCAAACCATGCCCAAAATTCCCCCGCCTCCTTCCATTTTTCAACTTCCAACGGACACATTTATTTTTTTCTTTATTTTGAAAAATCAAGGCAACATGAATCATTCTTGACGCGTGTGGCGTGAGGGAGATATTATTTTTTTAACATCTGGCAAGAGTTTTTGGATGGTGATTATCATTCTCGGCGGCGGATTTGCTGGACTGGCGGCAGCGCGGAAACTGGCGGTGTTGCAAGGAAATCATCAAGTTTTTCTCTTTGATAAAAATTCATACTCCACAATGCTTCCCTCGCTGCCGGATGCGGCGGGAGGTCGCATGCCGCCTCAATTTCTTAAAGAGGAGATTGCGCGGCTTTTACCCGAAGGGATTGAATTCAAAAACGAAAATGTCTGCCTTGTAGATCTTGAAAACCGTTTTATTAAAACAGAAAAAAATCAATATTGCTTTGATTATCTGCTATTTGCCGCCGGTTCGACATCGAATTTTTACGGGTTCAACCAAAGCCTTGAGCGGTTATACACACTGACGACGCTTACCGAAGCGGAGCGCATTAGGGAAGATTTTGCCGGTTATCTTTATCGTGCGCCGCATCCGCATCTGGTTTTATCCGGTGCGGGATATACGGCACTGGAACTGGCGGGCAATCTTTCCTTTGCCGCGCAAAAATCACAAAAGACGCTGCGGATTACGCTGGCGGAACGCGCGCCGGACTTTCTCCCTTTTTTATCATCATCGCAAAAAGAGCGCATTCGGCGGTATATCAAGCGGATGAAGTTCGACTTGAAACTGAATGATTTCATTGAGGTTTTTGACGGGCGCAATGTTCGTTTGCATTCAGGGGCAGAATTCGAGGATGTTTTCTTTTGCTGGACGGCAGGGACAAAATTTGCAATACCCCAAATAATCGGAAAAATGGATTTGTTGGCTGATGGGAGAATTGTAGTGGATGAATGCCTGCGGGCGCCTCAATATGATGGCGTGTTTGCAGCGGGCGATTCAGCGGCGATGGCGTGCGGGGGCGGATATTTGCGCAAGGCGGTGAATTTTGCGATTTATTCAGGGGCGCGCGCGGGGGATAATATCGTCAGGAGCATTCGCAGCAAACGTCTCAAACCATTTCGGGCTGTGGATTTGGGTTGGGTAATTCCGCTGATTGACGACAGCGTGGGCGTGGTTTTTGGGAAAATCCCGGTATGCGGGCGGTTGGGGCTGAGGATGCATTATTTCATGTGCGGGTATCGCAATTTTAACTGGACAAATCGGCGGAGGTTTTTTCAATTTTCACTTACCTTATAACGAGGAGGGCATGGTTATGAAAGGTCCGCTTAAATATTTATTTGTTACGTCGGAAGACAGGAATATTGGTTTGCTCATTTTGAGAATTTTTGTTGGAGCAGGTATTTCCTCGCACGGGTTTAGCAAGATATTTGCCGGTCCGAAAGGTTGGGAGGCGATAGGGAAAACCGTTGGGAAAATCGGTTTGAACTTTGCGCCAACCTTTTGGGGCTTCATGGCTGCCTTTGGCGAGTTTTTCGGGGGGATGTTTTTGGCGTTGGGACTTTTCACAACGATTTCGGCTTTTTTGATACTTTGCACAATGTTGGTTGCGTCATTTGTGGCGCATAAGGGCGCGGCTTTTGCCGTAAGGGAGCTGGCGCTTTTTTATCTTTTTGCCTCATTTTTTTATATGGTCAAGGGGGCGGGCAGCTTTTCAGTTGACCGGTTGATTGACGGTTCTTAAGGCGGATAATAAGCTGGATAAAATGTGAAGAAGTGGTTTTATATTCTGCGCGCCTACGCGTTTCCCAGTTCGATTATACCTGTCCTTCTTGCGTCGGCAGTTGCCTTTCGGCTGGAAATTGCGTTTAGTTATTTTTATCTTTTTTTAACCCTTTTATCTGCGGTTCTTTTTCATGCGGGAACAAATCTCATCAATGATTATTATGATTATTTCAACGGTGTTGATGAGAAAGGTTCGGATTCCACAACATGGGTTTTAACGAAAGGTCTTTTGACGCCAAAAAAGGTTTATCGCAATGCGATATTTTTATTTGCGTGTGCGATGGCGGCGGGGATTCCTTTAGTAATCAAGCAAGGAATGCGGCTGATTGCTTTTGGCATAATCGGCGCGTTGGGAGGTTTTTTTTACACGGCGCCGCCGATTGCATATAAATATCGCGGATGGGGCGAGGTATGCGTTTTTTTTCTAATGGGACCGTTTCTTGCGATGGCGTCGTTCATGGGGATTACGGGGCGGGTGAATATTGAGATTGCCCTCTATTCGCTGCCGCTTGGGTTTTTGGTGGCGGCTATCATGTATGGGAACAATCTGCGTGATTTTGAGGGCGATGCGCGGCGCGGGCTGAAAACGCTTGCTATTCGGCTGGGCTGGAAGCGGGCGCGCTGGGGCTATGCGGCTTTGATTGCGGCGGCGTATTTAGCTCTTATCCTTGTTGGCATTAAGGAGCATTTATTTCCTTGGTTGGCGTTTGCGTTTTTGCCGCTGCCCCTGTTCATTAAAAATGCACTGGGTATATTGAATAGGAGAACGGCGGAGATAAAAACGATTGACATAAAAACAGCACAGGCGTATCTATTTTTTGGAGTAATATATCTTATCAGAATCTTTATGAAAGGATAAAAATATGACAACTCTTAAAAAAATCAACGAACGTTTTGAGCGTGAATTGAATAAGCATTTGGATGCCTTTCACCGGGATACCCGCTTAAATAATTGGGAAAAAATTATTAATCCTTTTGTTTTAAAAGGAGGAAAACGAATACGCCCGCTTATGTTTTTGATTTCTTATCTTGGGTTCGGGGGTAAATTGAACTCTGATATTTACCAGATAGCGGTGGCGTTGGAGCTGCTGCATCATTGCGCCCTTGCCCATGACGATCTTATTGACAAGTCTGCGCGTCGGCGCGGAAAGCTCTCGCTCCCGCACCGTTTTCAAAAATCTATGCTCCGCACTCTCCCTCCCAATCTGACGGGCAGCGATTACGCCCTTCTGGCGGGAGACCTCCTTTATACATACTCTTTGTGGCTGATTCACGAATCGAAGTTGGAGCGGGATTTGATTAACAAGGCAATGAGTTTGATTTTAAATACAGCAATGATAACCATTATCGGTCAATATGCCGAAATGAATTTTTCTCATCATCCCGAGCGCATTCGCCGCGAAAACATTGACTTTTTTTATGGTTACAAATCAGCCGAATACACTTTTTGCTGCCCGTTGAAATTGGGCGTTATTCTGAATTCGGGAGCTAATTATCTCCTTAATTATATAGATATGGTCGGCTTCGATTTTGGCTATGCCTATCAGATTCAGGATGACCTCAATGATTTTTGGACGGAGATTGACGACGGCGCCATTAATAGAATCACCTTTCCTCATTTTTTGTTAATCAACAAGGAAAAATCGGAAAACAAAAAACGGATATCCCAAATATTGAGCAACCCTCCTATCAACGCAAAAGATCGCGAATGGCTTAAAGAACTTTTTGATGCAAAGAGAATTAAAGAGCAATGCGAGGAAGAGATTTTTAACCGTATAATGGGTGGGCTGATTTTATTAGACCATGAAATTTCGATGGAGTTTAAATATTCCCGAATGATACGCCATCTTTTGGCGAATCTATTTCCTTGTTTTGCATCCGTCATTGTGTGATTATTGAATCGCAAAGGAAACGACCATGCCGCCCCAGCGGCTGCCGATGGGGACGATGGTTATTTCTTCATCGAGGATTTGACCGGCTGGAAGCGTAATAGCGATTACCTTCCAATGCTTTTTTTTCCCCACAATAGGAACGCGGCGCATCGTCATTTTGCCTTGAAACCAGATGCCCGCCAGTGTGTCCACATTGTATTTATCGTTGGAGCTAACAAAGATGGAGACCGTTTTTGTGGAAGCGCTGTCATTTGCCAGAGCAAGGGGCAATTTATACATAACGGGATAATTGCCGCCGAAAAAGAGGTGGCTTTTTTGACTGACAGGATCCAGCACGTTCATAACATCCGCCTCAAAGGACTTGGGCACAACGGCATAGCGGCAGGGTTTGCCCAGCGGTCCACCGGGCGAATCGGCGATGGCAAAGGAATAGACGCCTTTTTTGATTTGAGAAAGCGCCATCCGCCCAGATGCTGTGCGCGCCATAGGAAAAAGGTCAATGGTTGCGCCGTTCCACTGGGCTGTTCCGCGCGAAAAAGAAGGATTGAGAACCGGCGGGAGTGAAAGGTCTGGCATGGGGCGGGCATTTTGGATGCCCGGGTCTTTTTCGCCGAGCCAACAGTAATCGCAGACCCAGAGGTCGCCGGAAGAGCGTCCGAGTAATATTCCGCTCCACGGGAATTCCTCAACGATGCGGCGTTCCTCCCACAATGCTACGGTCTCGCCGGGTTTGATTCTGATGATGCGGCGTCCATCTCCCCTGAACGCTTTTTCCCATGCGATATGATGATCCCAGCTCCGTGTTGTTCCGATGCCCTCCAATTCAAGAACAACATCCGAAGGGTTATCATTACGGGCGATGAGTTTATAATTAATCCGTTCGCCGAGTAGGTCTTTTTCCTTTGTGACAAACCAATGATAGGAAAAGAGTTCAAAAAAAGTCCCGGCGGGAATGGTTGCGCCGCAAAGGTAATAGGGCGGGTCGGCGTCGGCGAGAAAGATTTCGTTTGTTTTTTCACAAGTCACATGCTCGACATCGGAAATCCACGCGAAGGTATTGGGATGGCGGGTAAAGCGCGCCTCTTTTTCGGCGAGCCAGATTTGTTTTAAGCCTTTGGGGAGGCGCTGAAATGCGCCGTCCGCATCAAAGGAAATTTGCGGATTGGCGGCGACCGCCGATAAAGCGAGAGAGAATAAAAATGCGCCGCGCCATAATAACATTTTATTTTACTCTCCTAAAAATTTTGTTTTTCAAATATTCAACATCGCCGGGCTCTGGCAGAAAGAAACCGGCTATATTGATGGATGGGTTCTTGAATTTAAAAACGCCGAAAAAGATGCCGGCATGGATGAAATAAATTGTTGCCACCGCCACGCTGGCTCCGTTGATGCCTCCTATTTTTGTCAGAAGATAGCAAAACCCAATGCTGATGGGCAGCACAATCCAGTTGATGATGCCGGGAATGGACGGCTTTTTCAGATGGGCGGTGAAGTATATTGCCAAGATACGGCTACAGCTCATAAAAACCACAGAGAGGAGAAGGAGTTTGAGCGGAAAGAGGCTTCCCATGAATTGCTCGCTCAAAAAGGTTCTGATGCAAACGCTTCCAAAGGCATACATTAGAACTGCCCCGAGGATGTTGACATAAAGATTATAGCGAAAGACTTTTCTGATGAGGATCGGGGCGTAATTTTTATCCGCATTAATGGCGGGCTCATACGTGGCGCGCTCGAGCGAACCGCCAATCAAAGTAACCTTATCCGAAAATGTGGTCGCCTGACTATAGACGCCGATGCCTTCTGTGCCCACAAGGCTCGTTATGACAATCCAATCGTATCGCTGAAGCAGCGAGGACGCCATGTTTCCGATATACACGACCCAGCCAAAAGAGAGCATCTCTTTGATAAGGTTAAAGTCAAAAGGGGCAAAAAGCGGGCATCGGCGAGCCATGATTGCCAGCGACACAATCAGCGTGGCAATTTGAATAATCACCCAAGCATAAATCAACCAAGACATTTGGGGATATGTGAAGGCAATCAGAATGATAACCGGCGCGCTCTGTGCGATTCGATTCCACATGATGAGTCGGGCGTAAATAGCAATCTCCCCCAGCCCCACCATGATGCCCTGCCAAACAAGCTCATAAAGCGAGATGGGGAGCATGAGGGCGGCAAGAAAAAGGAGGTTCGGCGGGATATCTTTGAAGAAAAGCCTGCACAGCGGCGCGCGAAAAAAATAAAGAATGATGCCTGAAAGTATGCTCATGACAACAATCAGAGTCACGGCGGCGGCGTGAACCTGCGAAACGGAGGCGGATTTTTTCCCCGCCAAAACGCGTGTTGAGATTTCCACGCCCATATTGGTCAAATTCATGAGCATTGTGTTGGCAAAAAGGACGAGCACATAAGCGCCGCGTCCTCCTTTGCCAAAATACTTGGAGAGCAGGATGCCGGCGACAAACGAGACTACGAGCGCCGCATTCTGCGCAAAGTAATCAATCAGGCTTTTGCGCGCTATGCCCAAGTTGCCTCCTTAAAAAAAGAGCAAATATCCCAGCAATGCCGCGCCCGCAAGAATTCGATACCAAGCAAAAACGGCAAAGGATTTGCGGGAGATAAAGGCAAGCAGTCCGCGAATCACAACAAGCGCTGCGATGAATGACACGATGAACCCAACGCCGAACATAGGAATATCTCCCGCTGAGATAACATCGCGCGCTTTGAAAAGTTTGATGGAAGATGCGCCCATCATGGCGGGAATGGCAAGGAAAAAGGAAAACTCCGTCGCTGCGAGCCGCGAAAATCCAAAAAACATGCCGCCTATAATGGTTACCCCTGCTCGTGATACGCCCGGAAAAAGGATCGCCAACAATTGAACGCATCCCACCCCAAATGCCTTTTTTGGTGGGATTATGTCCATGTTATCTATGCTGGGCTTTTGACTCATCCGCTCCACTATAAGAATGGCAATACCGCCAAGTATCAGCGCAAGCGAAACGGGCAGCGGTTTGAAAAAATGCGATTCAATCCAGTCTTCGGTCGGCAGACCAATAACCGCCGCCGGAAGCGTGCCGAGGATGAGATTCAAAAGAAGGCGCCGTCCTTCCGGCGCGCGCCGCCAATTGAGGAGAAGGTTCCAGATTTTGGAGCGATAAATCCATAGGACTGCAAGGATGGCGCCGAGCTGGATAAAGATAATAAAGGCGTTTTCTTTTTCGCCCGTAAAACCAAGCAGATTCTGAACGAGAATCAGATGTCCCGTTGAAGAGACGGGGATAAATTCCGTTGCGCCCTCGACAATGCCCAATATAGCAGCGTGGATAAGGGGGATAAAATTCATTCAGGCGGTTGTCCTTGTCGCAAAAACAATGGTGGTTTCAATAATGTTCGTCATTCTCATCGTCAACAGGAAAGACCAATAAAAACTTGGGAAAACATCAAGATTTCATATTGACGGCTCGAGGGAGAGATGAGTATGAAAGAACTTGCCAAAAGGCGATTTATATCTATCGAAAAGGGGCAGATGAAAAACAGGAGACGGGGAAATGAAGGTTTTAATTGCGGATAAGGCGTCTGATAAAACGATTTTATGAATTGCAGAATCTTGGCGCGGAGGTAGAGGTCAAGGCGCGATTGAGCAAGGAGATGGAAAATACAATATTTGAGGGCGGGCTAACTGCTTGTTGTATTTTGAAACTTGACCAAATGCCTTCCACTGCCATGATTGACAAACTACCGAGGAATAAGGATATTATTCAGATAATGCTCAAGTGATGGCTGGTTAAAGGGCTTTTGCGGATAAATCATACTCGTCCGCTTGGGTTATTTGCACATTGACAAAATCTCCCGCATGGAGCGGAGCGGATGAGGAGATAATCACGGCGCCATCAACTTCGGGCGCGTCTGCCTGAGAGCGGGCGATATAAATATTTTTTTGGGGTATCGCCGCTTCGACCAAGACTTCCATTTTTGCGCCTAACTTTGCCTGATTTTTTTCGAGTGAAATTTCTGCTTGAAGCCGCATAAGTTTATCGAGACGCCGGCGGGCGGTTGACTTTGGGACAGGTTTGCCAAGTTTATAGGCGGGCGTGCCTTCCTCCGGCGAATAGAGAAATGCGCCCAGACGCTCGAACTTGAAATCGCGCGCTCCTTTGAGGAGATATTCAACATCCTGCCGGGTCTCGCCCGGAAATCCGATAATGAAGGTTGTGCGTATTGTAAGTCCGGGGATTTGGTTGCGCCAATGATTAAGCATGGATATAGTTCGGCGGTTATCGCTGGGGCGTCCCATGCGTTTGAGGACATCCGGCGAAAGGTGTTGGAGAGGAATATCAAGATAGGGGCAAAGTTTTTTTTCGCTTTGCATGAGTGATATGAGCGCGGGCAGAAGCGGACGCGGATATAGATAAAGCAGGCGCACCCAGAATTTGCTCTTGATGCTCAAGAGGTCTTTGAGGAGACCGTCAAGGGAATCGCGAGGTCGCAAATCCGTCCCGTAATTATTGCTATCCTGCGCCACAAGGTTCAATTCTCGAACTCCTCCTTTGAGGAGCGATTGAGCTTCGGCAAGGAGGATATCCCGAGGAACGCTTCGATAGGGTCCTTTGATATTCGGTATAGCGCAAAAAGAGCATCGGTGGGAGCAGCCATCG
This sequence comes from candidate division BRC1 bacterium ADurb.Bin183, assembly GCA_002070185.1. Lineage (GTDB taxonomy): Bacteria > Sumerlaeota > Sumerlaeia > MWCT01 > MWCT01 > MWCT01. The sequence goes on along the minus strand of MWCT01000010.1, from coordinate 110,547 downwards.
GCAATTTTGAGAAAGGCATAAGGGAGGCTGTCGAGTTTTTTGCGAGGCATGGGGCTGATTAATTTGATTTGGGGTCTTTTATCTGATAGCGCTTTATTAACCGAGCCTTTTTCAATCATTTGAACTATCTCGCGCCATTTGCCAACACCGGCGAACCCATCCACTTCTGGGAAAGATTCTTTCATTTCTTTGGGATATCGTCCGGCAAGGCATCCCACCACATAAAGTCGAAAGGGACGTCTTTTTTTTATATGCGCCCATTCAAGGACGGCGCGGACGGATTCTTCGCGTGCGCTTTCAATAAATCCGCATGTGTTGACGATGAGGACATCAAAATCATCAGATTCATTTGGGATAAAAACCTCATGCCCCGCCTCTGCAAGGAGTCCGGCAATATACTCGCTATCCACTGTGTTTTTATCGCAACCGAGCGTGATAATCGCAACGCGCATTGATTTTTCCTTTGCACAGCCATAAAACGAAAGTATGGATATTAACCCAATGAGGATAAAACAAGGGATAATTTTCAATATCATTCTTTTATTGGCAGCTCTGCTGCCGAGGCTGGCGCTATTTGTTGCTATGCCTCCCCTGCCGGAGAAGATTTTAACGCCGCTCAACGATTCGACTGATTATGACTTTTTGGCTCAGGAGATATTAAAAGGGCGATATTGCGCTCCGAGCGGCGAGCCGACGGCGTTTCGTCCGCCGCTTTATCCCGCTTTTCTGGCGGTCATATATTTTTTTGCGGGCACACAAAATCTCAAAGCGGTTGCTATTGCACAAGTGTTTCTGGGAGTTTTGAACGCCTTTTTATGTTTATGGACAACAAGGCAAATGACTGGCTCGCGGCTGGCGGCTTGGCTGGCGGCTTTGGGTGCGGCGCTCTATCCGGCTTTTATTTTACAGGCTGTTCAGATTCTTTCTGAGGATTTTTCCAGAATGCTTTTTCTTGCCTCGCTTTATTTTTTATTCGGCGGAATAGAGAGCAAAAAACCGCGCTTGATATATTTGAGCGGCATTTTCTTTGGGCTGTCGGTTCTTAATAAATCTGTTTTTCTGGGGGCGCTTCCGTTTATTATCGTATGGGTATATTGTTATTGGAACGGGTTGAGACGCGAAAAATTCAAGATTGCGCTGATTTATTTCACGTGCCCTATCCTGCTTTTTGTCGGCGCATGGACGATTCGCAACGCCGCCATCAGCGGCGGCAAATTCATCCCTGTCTCGACAAATTATCCCATTACATTTGCACACGGCGTGACGCGCTTTTCTTATTATGCAAATCTCTGGTATGGTCGGGAACGGCTCATGCCTGTCCCTGATAATTATCAGGAATTGACTCAGATGCGGTTTTATAGGGGTGTGCGCGAGGAACTGGAGATTGGGAACAATTACGCCTATCAGGCGCGGCGATTTATGCGGGACAACAAGCGGTTTATGGTTGTTCTCACAATTCGCAAGGCTATCCATTTTTGGAGTCCTTTTATTCGAAACACGCGATGGGCGGAGGCGGCGGCGTTTTTGAGCATGGCTCCTGTTTTGCTTTTGGGATGGATTGGCATAATAAGAGGGTTCATCATTAAAGACAACAGGATGAGAAAATATTCTATATTAGCCTTGATGGCGGCGCTGCCCGTGACGCTGCCTTATGCATTAAGCCAGCCGGATGTGCGATATCGAGTTGGAACCATTGAAATTATTTTGCTTATGTTTGCGGGTTGGGCTTTATACGGGATAATTCAAAGATTTCATCTTCAACGTGTTTCCGCATCCAGCGGTCAAGGTCTTCCCGCAAATCATGGTGGGTCAGGTCGAATCGCAAAGGCGTGATTGATATTTTGTTCTGCGCCAACACCAAATCGTCGTAATCTTCATCGCCGTTGCTTTTTGTGATTTCGCCGCCGATATTGCGGAAGGCGGGCAGCCCGTTATGGCGCTCTCTCGGTTCAAATAAATCCGTGAACGTTGATTGCCCCTGTTTGGAAATGACCACGCCTTTGATTTCCTCATCAGAAACATTGGGGATGTTGATATTAAGCAGCACGCCCGCCGGCAGACCTTTTTCCAGAATCAGGTTTGCGATGCGGGCGGTGAAACGGGCGGCGACGTCGTAGCGCGCCACGTTGTCGTCAAATGTTCCCAGCGAAACGGCAATGGATGGAAAACCGAACATAGTTCCTTCTGCCGCTGCCGCCACAGTTCCACTATAAAAGATCGAATTGCCCACATTCTGCCCGCGATTAATGCCTGATATGACAAGGTGAGGGGGTTCTTTCATCAGGGTGGTGACGGCAAATTTAACACAATCAGCAGGCGTTCCTTCGAGACCATAACCCCAAATGTTGCCGTTTGTTTTTCGTTCTTCGAGGGTAAGATTATTCCAAAGCGAGATGGCATGCCCGATGCCGCTGCGCTGGCTGGTTGGCGCAACGAGCGTCACATTGGCAATGCGGCTGATTTCATCATAAAGGGCGCGGATACCGGGCGCATCAATGCCGTCATCATTGGAAATTAATATTCGCTTCATTTTGCATTTTTCATTTTTAAAATAAAGAAAGATTCAGAACCATTTGACAGGCACGATGCAAGAGTTTTTTACTTTTCTTTCATGCCTTCGATGAGTTTTTCTTCGATGCCGCTGATTTCGATGAGGGCATTGATTTTATTTTTATTAGCGTAAATTTCAATTTCCCAGTTTTCCTTTTCCATGAGCGGTTTGATTTTTTGATTTAGAATCTCAGCAGTGGCAACAGATTCCCGCTCGTTTATGCAAAGAATTTCAATAGAAAGGTTTAAGACATCGCTGGAAATCAGATTGCATTTGAACGAGGCGCCTTTGAAATGAGTTTTGTCGAGCGCTGTTTCAGCAAGGGTTAAATCATTTGCGGCATCGGGGTATTGTTCTTTTAGATTTTTAACAAAATTTATATTCCACTCTTTTTGCCAGATACCAAAGCCATTGATGAAATCATCGGAGTTTGAGGATGGGAGAAGGGCTCGGGCAAGCGGAGAAAGATCTTCGCTATTTTTTGGGGCAAACAAAAGCGCAAGTCCGTTATTCATTCGAAGTTGAGAATTGGAAAAGATTACAGCGCGCGGGGCAACGGCTAGAAATATGGGGCGCTGGGAGGCTTTATTTTCTTTTTCCGCTTTGGCTTCGTATGATGATAAATCAATCCTGAAACAGCGCGCCTTGATATTTGCGGGGGGCGGGATTTTCCGGATGTTTTTGCTGGTTTTATCGCTAAGCATGGAAGAAACAAGCCATGAGAGACGTTTGATATTTATGACCGCCATGAAATCGGACGTTTCTTCCTGTTCATCTGGGTAGATGTAGATGAAATGTTTTTCATGCAGGATAAACCCAATATAAGAAAGGATTTGTTCAGGGTCAGGTGCATTTTGGTTTGAGTCGGAGATGGGCTCGCTTTTAATAACGGCGCGGAGCAGTTCCTTGACCGCTTGATTTTTTAGGGCATCCAGTTGAATGCGCGCAAAGCCGGTAACGGCAGGCGTAAAGAATGTTTCTTCAATAACGGGAGCATGGGCGCGCAAAAGGATGAAGGCGATAATCAGAAAGAATAAAATGGCAACGCCCGCGACTATCAGGCAACCGACAAGGCAGGTAAGCCATCGTTTGGTTTTTTTTTCGGCGGGCGGTTGACCACCCCATGTATCCATTGCCATTTTCCTTTGATTCGGGCAGAATTAATACGTTCCTTAAAAAAAAGAGGCAGACTGAACATACGTTCAATCTGCCCCATCAAAGAATTTGTAAAACAATCAGTAATTATTGCTTTACCCGATAAACATCGCCAGGGGTAATTGTTCCGTTTGTCGGGTCGTAGGTGTAGCACTCGCCCGAATAAGCGGATCCCGTCAACAACTGAAGACTTGGCTGCGCAATGGCTGAGGTATACTGAGTTTCAGTGCCTGTTCCAGCCCAGCCGTCAACCAGCCCGAGATCGCCGGTAAAACCACCGGAGCCGTTTTCATCCGTATCGGGACCAAAACTGGCAACGATCCAGCCATTGGCGTCGCAATAGTAGGAGAAGCTGCAGCCTTTGGAATCTGCAAAAGGATCAGAAAAATAGCTGGTCACATACGCCTGAGGCGTTGTAATTGTGTGGAAACGCAGTGTCTCGCCACTTGCCCAAACGCGGAAGGTGAGGATTTTCTTGGCGCCGCTGGTGCCAGCGGTTCCAGGAACGGTGACTCCAGCCAAGCCGCCGTTAGCAGATGCATTGCCTTTGGCCATTGCGGGAAAACTATTGTTATCTACATAATAGGCCTCAAGACCAGTAGCCAAAGAGCGCTGGTCAGCCTTGACGCGGGAGACTTTGGAACGAACCTGAGCCTCCAGGAAGTTCGGCACTGCGATAGCCGCCAAAATTGCAATAATGGCTACGACGATCAAGAGCTCAATCAGGGTAAAGCCCTTCATTCTTTTCATACTTATCCCTCCTTTCAAACTTTTAATTTTCATTTCTGCGGACAATTGCCACAGAAATTAATTCGATGCTTACTTAATATCGCATTTTCATGTCAAGGACAATCTTTTTTTTTCTAAACGTTTTTTTGCTTTTTGAGGGCGCGCGTCAGATATGGCTCAGGAGCAGAACAACGGCGCCAATAACTACAAGCGCAGCAAGGAGTTTCAACCATCGGCGGAGCGTTGCTCTGATTATTTTTCGAGGAGTGTCATGGTCGTTTAAACCCAGAATAAAAGCCACAACGAATGATAAGTATATAATTGAGACGATGTTTATTGTTCCCATGTTAACCGCTCCAATCGCCCCCGCGCCGTGGTTTATTCCTCAGCTTTTATGCGCCTCAATAGCGCAACCGTTTCTGCCGTTTTTATATCGGTCATAAAAATTCACTACGCTGAAATAGTTCATGGCGCCGGAAACCAGAAGATAAAATCCGCCCATTTCAAAAAAGGCGTGAGGCTGTTCGCCGGCAAAAAAGGCAAGGAAGGGACCGGGCGCAAGTTGGAAGTCACCCATTTTTTTGAATGCTAACACAGCGGCAAAACTGATGATGCTCAAAAGTCCATTTCCAACTTGAATCAAAAACGAAAGAAAACTGATTACGCCGCCGCCGCTGGGATCAAGAATCGGAGGCGTCACGCTCCCCTTGAGAACCAACCCGAGAAAAAAAGTTCCCTCGATTATGATAAACAGTATGAGCGCGCGGGCATAACGTTTCTTTCGCAAATATCCAAATCCGGGCAATAGCCAGCTGCCAATCAAATCCAGTGCCAATGAAAACTCCTTAATAAAAAAACAAATATTCGATTTGCAAGATTTGAGGAAACATACAATAAAAACGGATTTCACTATGTATTAGGAAGGCAATGTGTCAACGAAAAACGAATCGAAGGGAAACCAAATGGCAATCTATTGCCGTAATTGGCGATTAAAACTAATGAGGGCTTCGCGCGCTTTGACCAGATCGGCTTCAGATTGCGCAAAGTTATCAGACTCAATAGATTTGGCAACGCGGGTGAGGTAATAAAGCGCCACCTTGCCATGCTCCGGGCGATCGGTGACGCCGGCGAAAACAGTAAGGCGCGCCCGAGAACTGGTTTTTGCGGAATAGTCAACAATGACGCTTTTTATGTTGGCGGGAAAATAAAGATAGCAAACCTCCTTATGCGGGAGTCCGTCAAAAATCCATTTGTTCACATTAAAGTTTGAGACTTTGCCATTGGTATCAATCACTTTGACAAAATGAATTTGGACATTGCCGCCGGTGGCTTCAAAGCTGATAGCCGATACATTGCGGATTGGCGGCTGGGGATTGTAAACTTTTTCCTCGATGGTTTCTCCTTCAACGCGCTGATTTCCAATTTTATACCATTTGTAATACAAAAGAGAGGAGACGCGCTCATCGGTTAATTTGACTTGGGCTGAAACCAGAGTCATGATTTTTTGCGCTTTTTCCTTACGGGAGGGTTTGAGAACATCCACAGATGGGTTAAGCAGCTCGATAAGGCTTTCAACAAGGCGTATGGTCTCAAAAATGGACAAAGGCGGAGCGAATCTGGTCTTGAGAAGAGCCTGCATGGATTCTTCTGCGGAATCTCGAGCGTCGCCCGGCAGCGGCGTTTGTTTTGGCGTGGCAGACGGGCTTGGCGATGGCAGGATCGCCGGTAGAGGGGTAGGGATTGGAGTCTGTGGTTGCTCCAATTCCGCAGATAAAACTCCGCAGAAAACGATACCCAAAATGATATGTATTACAACGAATCTCATTGTGTAATGATTATATAGCTTTGTCATGTTCATCGGCAACTTTTCATATACAGCGCCGGATCAACACAAGCGCAAAATCTGCGGCGCGTTCGCGTATTAGGTCGCGCTCGCCTTTGAATCTCCGCTGACAGGAAAGAACATAATCTTTCGCAGCCAAACCAAAATAGACCAGACCGACCGGTTTTGTTTCCGAGCCGCCGGATGGTCCTGCGATGCCGGTTATGGATATGGCGATATCTGCGCTGGAAATTTTCCTCATGCCGGCTGCCATCTCTGCTGCCGTCTCGCCGGAAACAGCGCCATATTGATTAAGAGTTTTCTCGCGGACGCCAAGGCGTTTGATTTTCGTCTCGTTAGAGTAGGCAACCGCTCCCTCTATAAAATACCGGGAACTGCCGGGGATATCCGTCAGGCGCTTGGCAACAAGTCCTCCTGTGCAGGATTCAGCCGCTGCCACCGTAAGGTTAAGCGCGGCAAGGCGATTGGCGACACATTGTTCAATCGTGACATTCTCGCCTTCCGCATAAACGCAATCAGGGCTGATGCGGCGCAAGATTTGAGTTTTTGCATTTTCAAGAAGGTCGCGGGTTTCCAGCGGCGTCGAGGCGGAGGCGATGACGCGAATATCAATTTTGCCGGCTTTAGCAAGAAATCCTATAGACACGTTGGGAATGGCGCCGAAGAGCGGTTGGAGTTGCTCATTAAGTCTGGATTCGGAGACGTTGATTGTTCGCAACACAAGGGTTTCCATTGCACATGCGGATGAAAAATTTGTTTTCAGAAATTCCACCGCTTGCTCGTCAAACATGGGCAAACACTCGCGGGGAGGTCCTGGAAGAGCAATCAAGACCTTTTCGGCATCGGGTTCGTGAATAATAAATCCTGGGGCGGTTCCTCTACTGTTATAGAGCGGCAGACATCCTGCCGGCAGTTGAGCTTGAGCAAGATTGTTTTCGGGCATTTTCATCCATAGGGAATAGAAAAATGAGCGAATCATTTCCTCCGCATGTTTATCGGAAACAAGACTCCGTCCATACACCGCGGCAACGGACTGACGAGTCAGGTCGTCCACCGTAGGACCCAATCCGCCGGTTATAATAACTACATTGGCTCTTTTATGCGCAATTTCGAGAACCTCGCAAAGCGCATTCAAATCATCTCCCACTGCGGTGTGATATTTGACCGCATATCCCAGTTTTTCAAGACGGGCGCTCAGATGGCAGGCGTTGGTATCAGGGTAAAGCCCCTGCATGATTTCAGTGCCGGAGGATATGATTTCAGCGAATTTTTTTTTCATCAATAAAGTTTATGTGGTTCAAATTTGATAATGTGCTATAATATGAATTATAATAATCAGGTCAAGAATGGAATAATATAAAATTAGTGTTGACTTTGGGATAATAGGTATTAGCTTTTTTATCTGTATTTTATTTGAGAAAAGGTCAGGATGAACTCAAAAGACAAAGAATCTGCATGGGAAGAAGAGTATTTAAGGAAACTGGAAGAGTCCATTTCCGGCAAAAGCGGGTCATCCATTTATAAGATGACGCCTGAAGAGGAGTTGCGAAAAAAACGTCAATTGGAACGTTTGCGGATGCAACCGCCTCCCAGAACCGCTCCTCTTCCGCCTTTTCAACAACCGGAAAAAGAACCGCCGCGCATTCCCATTGAATGGGCGTTGGGTGAATCTGCGCCGACGCCGCCGGCTGCGGAGGGCAAGTCGGTTTCCCTTCCCATCGAACACGCCATCAACGAGGACGAAACCGAGCCGGGATGGAGCAAAACTCCTTCGCCAGCAAAAGAGCCGCAACCACCTCGCGCAATTCCGCGTCAGGAAACGCCGCCGCCATCCAAATCGTCTGTTTTATTGTATGAGATGGGAACGGTTCTTCACCTTGAAGACGGCAGTCTTGGAATTTATAAAGGACCTATTTCCGGCAAGGAGTATCATCTGGTTTATCATTTGAGACCAGACGGCAAGGTGGAGGCGGAAGGGATTTATCTTTCGGCTTACCGATGCGAGGCGCTTGGGAAAGTTCCGCATAGTGTTGTTCAAGAAATGCAGCGCACGATGCGCTGGTATCGGGATAGTATTATATCCCATTTGACTTCTGAGGAACAAAAACGGCTTGTCCCATTTTTATCTCCCGGGCGTCCCAAAACAGAGGTTATCGAGCCGCTCAAAAAAAAGGAAACTCTCGAACGGGGGCGCCGTTTGAAAATCGGATTCGGCGATCGAGTATGGGATGCTGTTTATTGGGGTTCTGATGAATTGGGGCAAATTGTGGCGCATAACACCCATAAGAATTGGACGCTGATGCACCTGAATCTGGGGCGTTTTGGCGATTCGCTTGAATACGGGGATTTGTGCTCGCCGGAAGAGATTCGGGAAATCAACCAGATGCTTTCTGAGCATATAACTTTCAGCGATTGATAAATTTGTAAAATCAAAAAAAGGTCAAGGCTGGGATTTAAGTCCCAGCCTTTTTATTATGCGCCTTCAGGAGGGGTTTCGGCTTCTTCTTCGCCTTCGAAGTTTTCGCTGCCTTCACCATCCTCGCTGCCTTCTTCCTCTTTTTCTTCAATGTGGGCGACGGCGACTATTTTATCGCCTTCCTGAAGATTGATAAGCCGCACGCCTTGCGTATTTCGGGATATGACCCGCATCAGTTTTACATAGGTGCGGATGGACATCCCTTGTTGGGTCAACATGATTAATTCGTCGTCGTCTATGACGTCTTTAATGCTGATGACATCGCCGTTGCGCTCTGTGACTTTTATGTTGATTACGCCTTTGCCGCCGCGTTTGATGAGTCTGTAATCATCGGCATCCGTGCGCTTACCGAAGCCGTTTTCGCAAACGGTGAGTATGGTGGAATTGGGGCGGAGAACCTCCATGCCGATAACCTCATCGTCTTTTCCAAGGCGGATGCCGATCACGCCGCCGGTGAAGCGTCCGCTGGGGCGAACGTTGGTTTCTTTGAAACGAACGGCAAGCCCTTTGCGTGTGCCGAGAAAAACTTCCTGATTGCCGTTGGTAAGTCGGACACAGATGAGTTCATCGTTCTCTTCAACCTTGACCGCCTTAATGCCGACGCGGCGCGGATTGGAATATAAAGACAATGCGTTTTTAACGACCATACCATTTTTGGTTGCCATAATGAGATAATGCTTATCGTCGAATTCCTGAACGGGGATAACAGCCTGAACTTGTTCGCCCTCTTCAAGGGTGAGCATGTTGATAATGGGACGCCCTTTAGAGGCGCGCCCGCCCTGCGGGAGTTCATAGACTTTGAGCCAGTGCGCCCTGCCTTTGTTGGTAAAAAAGAGGAGATAGTTATGCGTGGTGCCGATAAAAACGCTTTCCGCCCAATCGCCTTCCTTGCTTTCCATTCCGGTAATACCCTTGCCGCCGCGTTTCTGGCGCCGGTAGAGGGATGTGGGCGTGCGTTTAATATAGCCCTGATGGCTGATGGTGATGACCATATTCTCTTCGGCGATGAGGTCTTCGATAGTGAGATCTTTAGAGGAGGGGACAATTTCCGTGCGGCGTTTATCGCCGAAACGCGCTTTAACATCAAGGAGTTCGGCGCGGACGATATCGTTAACTCGTTTTGCAGAGGCGAGGATTTCCTTCAAATCTTTGATAGTGGCGAGCAACTCTTTGCGCTCATCTTTCAATTTTTGGATTTCAAGCCCTGTGAGGCGCTGAAGGCGCATATCAAGGATTGCCTGCGCCTGAATGTGAGAAAGGTCAAAGGTCTTAATGAGGCGTCCGCGCGCTTCCTCAACATCCTTTGATTTGCGGATGATGGCAATGACCTCGTCAATATTATTGACGGCGATGACAAGCCCTTCAACAATGTGGAGGCGGGCTTCCGCTTTATCCAAGTCAAAACGGGTGCGCCGCCGCACGACCTCGCAGCGGTGTTCAAGATACAGTGTAAGAATTTTTACGAGCGAAAGAAAGCGCGGGCGTCCATCGACAAGTGCGAGAAGGATGATGCCAAAGGATATTTGCATGGAGGTATGCTTATAGAGGTTATTGATGATGACTTGTGCGACTTCGCCTTTTTTGACTTCAAGGACAACGCGGACGCCGTCGCGGTCGGATTCATCGCGAATGTCAGTAAGTCCTTGGATTTTCTTATCTTTGACCAACCGCGCGATTTCCTCCATGAGTTTGGATTTGTTTACTGCGTAAGGGATTTCGGTGATAACGATGGCTTCTTTGCCCTGCTTGAGTTGTTCGGTTCGGACGCGCGCGCGCACTTTTAGGATGCCGCGTCCGGTCTTGTAAGCCTCCATAATGCCGTCCACGCCATAGATATAGCCGCCTGTGGGGAAATCGGGACCTTTGATGGATTTCTGCATCACCTCTTCAAGGGTGGTATCCGGCTTGTCAATCAACATGACAAGGGCGTCTATGACCTCAGAGAGGTTGTGGGGCGGGATGTTGGTTGACATGCCGACGGCGATTCCGGCGGAGCCATTGACCAAGATGTTGGGGAAGGCGCTGGGGAGCACCTCCGGCTCAAGATTTTTGCCGTCATAATTCGGCACCATATTAACGGTGTTTTTATCAATATCGGCAAGTATGAGTTCGGAGATATGGGCAAGCCGCGCCTCGGTGTAACGATAGGCGGCGGCAGAATCGCCGTCGAGCGAACCGAAGTTCCCTTGTCCGTCAATCAACGGGTAGCGCATGGTAAAATCTTGCGCCATGCGGACAAGGGTGTCATAAATAGCGATGTCTCCGTGGGGGTGATATTTACCCATTGTCTCGCCGACGATGCGGGCGCATTTCATGTAGGGGCGATTGGGAGAAAGCCCAAGTTCGCGCATGGCAAAGATGATGCGGCGATGCACCGGCTTGAGCCCGTCGCGCACATCCGGCAGGGCGCGCCCGACAATAACGCTCATCGCATAATCAATGTATGATGTTTTCATCTCATCGCTGATATCAGTTTGAACGATACGCTCACGCTGGGTTTCCATGATTTATTCTCCGTAATAAAAAATTAGCCATAAAAAGGAAAAAATGGACTTAGAAATCTGTTTTAATCTTATATATAATGACGGGCGTTTCATCCTCGTAAACTTTTTCAAGATTCAGCCAAGCGGCGGGTTCGACCGGGAAGAAATCTTTTTCCGCTGGACTGAAAAAAATATAATCGAGTTTGTATTCTCGTAAAATAAAAGAGATTGTAATCTTCCTCTTTTCCATATATTTGACAAGAAGTTTTTTTATATATTTTTCAGAAATTGAAGGAAGTTTGCCAAATGAATAAAGGTCCTTTTTGGGCTCAAGATTTTGTATGCCCCAGAAAAGATAACCGTAGGGCCATTCAGCCAGACGGGCGCGGAACCGGTCTTCATCATGACCGGTCAAAATGAAGTAGTTAAAGACGCGATTAAAGCGCTCTTCCTCGCTGGGGATATGCTCATGTATGGCATTTTTACACAAATACACGGCGTTATGAGTGAAAAGGGGGATTCGTTCCGCCACGCCGAATGAGGATAAAACAACGCTATTTGGGGGGGTGTTTTTTTCAAGCCAGGCAAACGGGGCGGCAAGATGTTGAATGCCCGCCGCCTGTTGATATGTCTTTGAGGCAACAAAACTCTGCCTTGTCATACCCTGCGCAAAAACGAGGAGAATTAAACCTAACCCCAAAATAGGCTTAAGGTTTTCCACGTTTGTATTCGCATGGCTTGCCATCGTTATGATAATTTGAAAAAAACTCGCGGCAAGAAATGCCATTAAAGCCGCCGCGCTAATGTATGTCATGGCATCTTCCATTTGGGGGGCAAGTTTGAAATAATAAAAGAAGAGAGTCATTCCGCATAAAAAAAGAAAAACCATTATAACCATTGAAAGAATGGGAAGCAGCATGGAATGCGATTCCGCCTTTTTTTTGAGAAAGGCAAGAATGCGTTGCGAGATTTCCGTCCGATTGCAAACAATCCCCAGCGCAATAGCCAGCAGAATCGGGGCCACAAATAATTCGTAATGCCAAGGCTGGACAATTCTGCCTGTTACAACCTGCTGATTCATGACCGTTAGAACCGTCAGCGGCATGGCAAGGACAATGGCGGCATCATTAAAAGATAAAATCTTTTTCCACAAAAGCACGATTGCGCCCGCCAGAATTAAAAACGCCGTCACACAACCGGGGCTGATAATAGGGGCTCGGGAATGCACGTAGGCAAAATTAATGCCCGAATTGGCGGAGTGTTTGAGAATGGCGATAACTTGCGGGAGCGCGCCGAGAAAACTCAGCGCCATAAATGCGCCCAGCAAAAGGATATTCTTTTTATCCCGCATAAGGCAGCTTAATAAAAAAAGCAAGCCAAGAAGCGCGCCTAGCGTTGACCAGAAATAAAAATAAAAACGGAAATTCAGATAAAAAAGAAATGCGGAGGCAATAAACCATAAAGCCTTTTTTTTGCCTTGCATGAGTTTGAAAAGGGTTATCATTGCGGCTATGAAGAAGAGTCCGGAAAATTGCGGGTTAACAATCCGAGCAAATGGCAGGGTGGCAATGAAATACTGCTCCTGCCACGGAAGATGATATTCGTTTTCGGATAACACCTCATAGACAGGTCTTGAGATGGGACCGAACCAGCCAAAAAGGAGATATGGCGAAAACATAATAAGACACGACCAGAAAACCGCCTGACGGCGCGAGATATTCAGAATGGAGCGGAACAAAATATACAATAGGGAAAACGCAAGAGCAGGCAAAAAGAATCGCATCATCACAATGTATGAACCAATAGGAACGCCCAGTTTCGCGCCGATGAAACCAAGAATGGCTTCTGAACGAACGGGGGGCAACCCGCCTTTTGGCGATGTGCGCCCCTCGGCAAGGTAGTTATTCTGGTTGGAATAGTATCCCAGCATTGCCATACGGATATTAACATTGTAATGCTCTGCATCCGCTGAGCGGAAAGCAAAAACGCCTTTGTATTTACTGCCAAGTCTTAAAACCATATACGCGGTTGGGATGATGTGAACAAGCCCAACAAGCAGCGCCACAACCAGGGGGGCGATGATATAAGCGATGTTTTTTGGAAGGTGTGTCCGGGAATTCATGGCTGCCGATTCTTAGAGATATATTTTTGCACGGTTTTTTCGTAATTCACGTTTGGCGCTGGATTTCTTTTAAAGAAAATTTCAACGCGCCGCGCATTGGACGGAATTTCCACATATCTGCCAAAAGGAATTGCCGCAACAGTTTTTTCAATCATCGGCAAATCCCTTCCATCGCTGAGCGCTTTTGTCATTTCAAGGAAAGGCGGCAGATAAAAGATATATCCATTGAAATCGCGCTCAGCTTTGGGCGGCGAGATTTGGAGCAATGCGTTCTCTTCAAAAAAATCAAGATGAAAACTGATGCGCCCAAAGACGGTCGGCGCTCGTTCCACTTTGATTTGAGCGCCGGCGGCGCACCAATCAGGAGCCAGAAAACTGCACAAGCGAAGTTTCTTATCGTATAGATGGTGTTCCATGACAAAAAAATTACGGAATAGAGCAATATATTTTGCGGCGAAGGTTCCGTGAGGCGTGATATTCGAGGGCGGGATGTAATCGCGCGTCCGGCGGTCAAACCGTTCGCAGCCCGCATGACAGTTGGTGGTATGGAGGAGATAGCCTGTGTAGAAATCATTCAAAACGTCGTTATATTCCCTTCGAACAAGAGACGTTAGTGTAATATCGAACGAGAGATAATGATGCAGTTGGTCTTCGTATCCGCGTTCGGGATAGGGAAAAAGACCTTCGCGATAATACTTGCGGCAATAATCGAGCGTATTGGTCATGATAGGAAAATCCCAGATGTCAAAAGGGGTATAAATCATACTAAGATTGCCCCAGTCGAAACCGTATTTCATACCGAAACGTCCGGGAGCATAAGCCTCGGCGTCCATATATTCGAAGGAAGGCGGGATGCGGTCGAACTTTTGGAGTTCATTAATCAAAAGAGTTACATATTTACCAGACGATTCACCGGTTTCATCCATGAATTCTTTTGCGTCAACCGTCTGAGCCAAAATAAACGCGTGGAACAACCCATTTGCCGCCCAAATATTATGCCCCACTAGCCGGGCGTTTTTGAGCATTTCGTTATCATTCATGGAAGAGGGAGGCATCAAGCCGCCATTGCGGTATTTTTCCAGCCAGCGAACACTTTTGCGGACGGCGGGCAGGACGCGTTTTGCCCATGTCTTGTCTTTGGTTAGAAGCACATGCTGACCAATGGCATAAAGCGCCATGCCGTTTGCGTCGTATTGCTCGGGCTGGCTGGCAAGGCGTCCATTGGTATCTCGGCTCTCGATGAAGAAATCGAGACACTTTTTCGCTATCTCATGCTCGCCAAGCAAGTCCATCGCCCGCGCCTGAAAGGTTCCGTCACGCATGTAAAACTGGTCATACTGAAAAGGGTTGGCGCGGAGAATCCATCGTTTGCCGATGTTATCGAGGCAGGTTTCCAGAAGATACCAATGCGAGGCGTAAAAGACATCCATCGGTTTTTTTTCCGGGATGAAGACGGTGAATGTCTGCGCTCGGCGGTCATCCCAGAATTTTCTTTTGGCATCATAGTATTTTTGCCACACATCTGGAGCAGATAACAGCGCTTGGGCATCGGCTCGAGTCATGGAGAAGTATGGGAGGAAAAGGTGAATATCTTTTTTTTCTGCGGGGTCAAGACTGATGGAAATCTTTGCGCCGCCGCCGGAAACGGCAAGGTTATGGGAAGAGGCAAAAAGAACCTCTTTGCCCTCGCCAAAAGTCCGACGGTCTTCTAAGACGTCAAAATGCCTTCCTTTCCAGTCGTAGTAGATGAATTCCTTAGATTGATAATCCACCTGCATAGGAATGCCTGCGCCGAAAGAATAAGAGAATTGAAAATGGAAATCTCTTTTAACGTCTGATTTATTTTCCGCTTGTATGCGGATGAAATTGATTAGATTGCGAATTTTGATGATTTCAAATTCGCCGCGCAGGTTGATGGTGCTTGCCTTATAGGCGACCTTCTGCGAATTGGGCATGACGGAGGCAAAGGCGGTCACAAAAGCGCTGCCGCCGTTGCACGGCATTTCATAGCGGATTATTGGATAGCGCCCCTCTTCAAGGGAAAGGGTGTAAGATGTTCGCGGGTCTGCGCCATCGGGGAGAATTTGAAAGTGTCCGCATAAGGTACGAAAAACGCTGTTGCTCAACACCTGCGTTTCTTCCGGATATCCGATTTCAGAAAGGGCGGTAACGGGATTGCTGTAATAATCAAAGTCAATGGAAAAAGCAGAGCGCGCAAAAAGGAAAAAAAGAATAAAAAGAATTTTTGTTCGGATAAAACACATGAATAATTTTTCTAATAAGCCACCCCGAAAGCGTCAACACTAACCTGCTCTAATTTGAGCTCGCCTGTTAATTCGTCATCGGGGTTCAGGCTCTTCATATCAAAAAAGAGGAGCAGGCGGTTGGCGGGACGATTTGCAAAATCGGGCGGCGCGGCATAATACAGATCAAAGGTTGCGCCATACGGCGCGGGGGAATTCTCTCCGTTGCCTGCGCTGGAAATTTCAAGCACGCCTGCCGACTGGAAGGTTGAGGCGTTGCATCGCAGGCGCATACCGGGGACTTTGGACAAATCCACAACGCTGCTTGAGATAACGAACGAGGCGCGATAAATCACTCCGCGCCGAGGGACAAGCGAATCCGGCGGCGCCATCCAAAAGCCGTAGGTATTCGCATCGCGCCCGCGCATAAAAAGTCCATCCCGCACGCCATGTTCCGGCGGCGTGAAGATTTCGGGGATCTCGTTCCATGTCCATCCGCCATCCTCTACGCCGGCAAATGTCCAATTTTTGAGCCTTCCCAACGGAACCATATCGGATGGCTCGATGCGTTCCACAATCGCTTGATGGAGGAAAACAGCGCCGGAAGCGGCATCGGTTTCATCAAAATTGATGATGTCCATGAAGAGGCGAATGCGCGCCGCGCCGTTGGGAGATGCGAGGTCTTTGGAGGGGAGGATGTAAAGTTCATAATCGGCGGGGACGGCAGTCGGGGAAAATCCGCCATCGCCTATGCTGGCGATTTCCACAAGGTCGCTGCGCTGGGCATTGGCAGAAAGCGTGCGGAGACGAATGGCAGGAACGCGGGAGCGATCGGCAATGTCTGTGGAGATGCGGAAAACGGCGCGGTAAAGGTAATTGGGTTCCAGAGGTATTCCCTCTTGTGGCGATTCCCAGAAACCATAAACATTTTTATTGCCCGCAAATGAGATGAATAGGGCGCCATCTTTCCATCCAAAAGTGGGCAGCGCGAATACTTCGGGCGCGCCTCCGCCAGACCAGCCCTCCAATCCGCGCGAGAAATTAAATTCGGCAATGCGCGGCGGCGCGGGGCAGTATTCCAACGCTCCGATATCATAGCCGGAACCATCGGCGCGGTTTTCCCACTGGATTACAATGCGGGGGCGGGCGCGTCCGTCATAATCATCGCTGATAGAAGGGATGCGCTCTGCGGCGTCAAGGCATGGCGAGGTTGGGCGCAGATGGAAATCATACGCCTCAGGATTGATAAATTGGGGGTCGTTGGATAAATTGCCGCCGCCGCTTTGTGTCCAGCCCATGATGCAGGAATGGTCGGGCACAGCACATTCCAACTCTCCAGCGAGGGCAATTTGCGGCGATAGCGGGGCGCGATTATCCCAAAGGATGTTGTTTTTGATAGCGCCGCCGCAGGAGGTGAGACCGCCGCCTTCTTCGTTTGCGCTGTTGCCGAATATGGTGTTATTGGCAATCAGAAAACCTCCGCCATGGATAGCGCCGCCCCATTTGCGGGCGTTATTGGAGTGAATGATGTTGTTGATTATTCGGCTGTAGCAGGAGCTCAACGCCCCGCCATATAGGGAGGTGTTCTCGGCGATGGTGTTGCAGCTAATGGCGCCATTTGCTCCGCACAGGACAAGCCCGCCGCCATGACGATTTGCATGGTTTCCGATGATTTGATTCCGTCTGATATCGCCTCGGCATATGGCAAGCCCGCCGCCGGAGGCGCCCTCCCCTTCCGCGCGATTGCCCATAATCAGATTGCCGATGATGGCGCCATGGCAGCCTTGAATGCCGCCTCCGGAGGCGTAGGCGCCGCTGGCGCAGTTATCTATGATTCTGTTATTGCGTAAGGTCGGAGAGGCGCCGTTTCCATTGATACCCGCGCCATGCCAAGCAAAGCCGTTGCGGATTGTTAGCCCGTCAATGAGGCAGGAGGAGTCTTCGCCGCCGGCAAGTGAAATCACCGCGCCCCGCCCGCCGCCATTGATGACGGTCGAACGGACGATGCGCGGGTTGGCGGAATTGGCGCTCCTGAGTGTTATATTTTTATCAAGGAGATGAATGTTTTCGTGATATTCGCCGGGGCGAATGATAATCGTTTCATGCGGATAGGCGAAAAAAATGGCTTGTTGGATGGAGATAAAATCAATGGGTATGGTTGTTGTTCCTGCAACGTCAGATGCGAGGGGCGATGCGCCGCGCAGGACTTCCGCGCCATCGGAAAGTCCGTCTCCATCAGAATCGGCGACATCTGGATTTGTTCCTGCCCTTAATTCAGCGTCATCTGAAAAGATATCGCCGTCTTTATCCGATGTTGCGCCCCATTCATAAGCGCCCATATCCACCGACGCTCCGTAAAGGCGGCACGAGCCGTCAAGCGCGGCAAGATAGTCGCCGAAAAGATAATAAATGGAACCGGCGTTGATGCATGGCGAGGAGGACCGAAGGCGATAATCGCTATCGTGCGGCGCTTGAAAAAGCGGGTCTTTTGAGATATTGCCGCGACCGATGTTTGTCCATTCCTGAATACAGCTGTATAAAGGCTGGGATGAATCTTGAAGCGGTTTTTCCGCGCCCTGATTGCGCCAGATGATGTTGTTGACGATGAAACCGCGGCAGCCGAAGAGGGCGCTTCCCCGCGCCGCCTGATTATCCGCAATGGTATTGTTCAGAAGAACTCCTGAACAGGATGCAAGCGCCCCGCCGGAATCAAAGGAGATATTTTTTGCGATGAGATTATTGCGGAAGATGCCGGATGAACTTGCCGCCGCGCCTCCGGTCTCCTGTGATATATTTTGGCAAATGAAGTTATTTTGTATAACGCCGAAACACTGAAAGAGCGCGCCGCCTTGTTGGGATTGATTGCCCGCGATAATATTGCAGCGGATGTCCCCGCCGCAATAACCGAGCGCGCCGCCGTATCTTTGCGATGTGTTGTTAGCAATAAAATTGCGGGCGAGCAATCCATGACAGTTAAAAAGACCGCCGCCGGAAGTCTGAGCGGTGTTATTTTCAATGATGCAGTTTTTAATGGCGGCAAGGCATCCGCCTCCGTCAATGCCGCCTCCGCAATCAGCTCTCCCGTTACGTATTGTGAAACCGACAAGGGCGCATGTTGTGAGTTCGTCGCCGTTGAATTTGATAACGCTTTTGGTATTGCCGCCGTCAATGATAGTGGAAGCGGCGCTTTCGGGGTCATCGGGGTTGACAGATTGGAGGATGATATTCGCGCCTTTGAGTTTTATATTCTCGTAATAAGTCCCCGGCGAGATGATTATGCGGCATCCATCGGTGGTGGCATCCACCGCAGATTGGATGGTTGGGAAATCATCGGGGACACAAAAAATCTGCGCCATCGCGGGGGAAAGGAGGAAATTGAGGGCTATTAGGATTAAAGATTTTGTGATGGAGGATGTCCATTGAAGCGACATAAAATCCCGCCCTTTTTTACCGCCTATGAAACAATTCTCATAATCGGTGCCGATGTATGTCAACCAAGTTATCTATTCATTTTTTTTATTGATATGGGTTTCCAGTCTATATTATATAAAACTCAGATGTGGGTTGATGGGGGAAATTAAAATGGAAACAGTTAAAGTTAATTTGGGTGAAAGATCCTATAACATACTCATTACCACCGGTGGGATTGAAAAAGCCGGCGCGGAATTGAAAAGCGTCATACCTGATGAAAAAGTTCTGGTCATTTCGGACAGCCGCGTGGGTCCGCTATATTCCGAGAAGGTTTTGGA
Organism: candidate division BRC1 bacterium ADurb.Bin183; assembly: GCA_002070185.1. Lineage (GTDB taxonomy): Bacteria > Sumerlaeota > Sumerlaeia > MWCT01 > MWCT01 > MWCT01. Next base: position 91,196 of record MWCT01000010.1, on the reverse strand, counting down.
GAGTTTGCGTCAGGCGGATTTTGACGCGGACGATTTTATATTTAATGAAGGAGAGGATCAAAAAATCCTTTTCACTGTTGAGCGTATTTACTCTTTTCTTGCGGAATACAATTATCCGCGCCAGTGCACGCTTGCGGCGCTGGGCGGCGGAGTGACAGGTGATTTAACCGGCTTTGCCGCCGCAACGTATATGCGGGGCGTGAATTTTGTGCAAATTCCTACGACCCTGCTTGCAATGGTGGACAGTTCCGTTGGCGGAAAAACGGGAGTCAACCATCGCTTAAGCAAAAATCTCATCGGGGCATTTTATCAACCGCGGCTTGTGTTCATAGACACAGACGTCCTCAAAACACTGGCGCCGGAAGAGTTCCGGTCAGGGCTTGCCGAAGTGATTAAATACGGCATGATAGCCGACCCCGAACTCTTTTTGACGTTGGAAGATGAGACCGGCAATCTGATTGCAGGCAACAGTTCCTCTCTGGAACGAATCATCAAACGCTGCTGCGAAATCAAGGCGGAAATAGTATCCCGCGATGAGCGGGAATCGGGCGTGCGAGCAATTTTGAATTTTGGGCACACGGTTGGACATGCAATAGAAGCGCTCACCAATTACCACAAATACCGCCATGGCGAGGCGGTTGCTATCGGGATGATTGCCGCGGCGCGTATCGCCGTCAAAATTGGCATGCTTGACGACATGCAAAGCCAGCGTCTCTGGAATCTTCTGAAGCAGGCAAAGCTGCCCTATCGGTTCAGCGCGCTTGACCCTGCCGATATTATCGAGCGCATGAAGAAGGATAAGAAGGTGCGTTCAGGACGCATTCGTTTAGTTCTTCCAAAAAAAATTGGAGAGGTGGAAATCCGCGACGACGTTCCAGAGAAAACCCTCCTTGAAGTCCTTGAGGAAATGCAGGGCGAAAAATAGGCGCATTTTATTTTGGGCGAGGCGCCCGCGCTAAGGAGCGATGGCATGGGCAACAAAATTTTAGTATTGAACGGACCGAATCTGAATCTTCTCGGCGAACGAGAGCCGGATATCTACGGTACGAAATCTCTTCATGAAATTGAGCGGGAGGTTTCGGAACTGGCTGGGAAAGCCGGCGTCCAGATTGAATTTTTTCAGAGCAACCATGAGGGCGAATTGGTTGACAAGATTCAACAGGCTCGCGGGGTTGTTTCATGCATCATTATTAACCCCGCCGCTTTCACGCACACATCTGTTGCTATTCGAGACGCCCTTTCTGCCGTAAAGATTCCTGTTATCGAGGTTCATCTCTCTAACATTTACGGGCGTGAGGACTTCCGGCATCGTTCATACATCGCCGGAGTGGCGCGGGGTCAAATCGCCGGCTTCGGGGCTTACAGCTACATTCTTGCGTTTCAGGCAGCCCTCCATCTTTTGGGAAAATAAAAAATATATGCACCGGCGCAATCGGAGATCGCCGAGCTTGCAAGCGGTTTGATTTATTATAAGGATGATGGGGCAGGACAAAAAAATTTCCGGGAGTCCCCCCTCCCGGAAAATCTAAGGACATATAATCTAAATCAAAATCAGGATGCCTGGTTTATTTGTAAAACGCTAGCACCTGTGCGATACAAATTCCCCTTTTTAACTCCCCTGAACCGTTTGGCACGCTCAAGGGCTTCCATTATATTACGCGCCCGGATGAAAATCGGCATTTCGAGATATTTGCCGCTTCCGGCGTGGCCAAACTTAACCAGGCATTTGTATACGTGAGTCATCCACCTTCTCCTAAGAATCAACGTTAGGAAAGAGCAATTTACATGCCACAATTAGGTTGGATATAGATAGTTGAGTTATACCATTGATTTAGCGACACTTGCACGGCTGCAATAACAATTGCATATTGCAATGCCACTTTAATAGTATTGCGTTTTGCAGCATTGCATTGCATTATGCATTGTTATCTGGGTAATGGCAAATTTTTGTGCATAATTATTCACTTTTAGCCGAAAGGTTGAATCGGGCAAAATTAAAGCCTCCGTAAAATATTTTGTTGCCAGCGGCAAACCAGTCAATTTACAAATATCCTATTCTTTTGTAATAACTGGAACGTGTCTAACTTTTTTACAGGCTTTTGGGTCATTATAGCATAGGACCAAAGCCGGGATGGCGCAGCGTGTCCGCACTCACAGTTGATCCGCAGATTATCAAGCGTTGCCAAGAGGGCGACCGCGCCGCCTTTGACGAGCTCTTTGAGGTATTGAAGGATGACCTTTTCCGTTTGATTTATTCGCTAATGCGGAATTATGACGATGCGGAGGAGGTTTTTCAAGAATGCGTCATTCGGCTTTTCCGCCACATCGGGAGTCTGCGGGATACGGAGCGGTTCGCGCACTGGTTATATCGGATGGTTGCCAACCAGTGCAATACGCATCGCGCGCGCAACAGCCGGCGGAGCTATATACCGCTGGAGGAAGAGATAGAAGTCAAGGCGGAGGATTTTGTTTTTCAGTCTTCCATGCCCGATAATCCCCGCCGCGCTTTGATGCGCAAAGAGCTGATGCAGACGATTAACGAGCATATCTCTGAATTGCCGCCAAGGCAGCGAACAGCCGTTCTTTTATTTGATGTGGATGGTCTTTCCATCAAAGAGGTGGCGGAGCATCTCGGTTGTTCTGAGGGCGCGGTCAAATTCAATATCCATGAGGGGCGCAAAAAGTTGCGCATATCATTGGGTCCGATTCTTAAATTCCCCATGGATGAAGGAGCAAAATAGTATGGACTGCCGGCATGTAAAAAAGTTGTTGGATGATTATTTTGACAAAACGCTTTCGAGTCGGGAGCAGGACAGCGTCGAGGAACATCTTATCTCTTGCGCGAAATGCCGCGAGGAATACACCCGCATGGAGCGCCTGATTGCGTTCCTGAGGGATACTGCCTCGCCGGATGCTTTGCCGCCGCCGGATTTTTTTAACGGGGTTCTGGCGCGCGCCCATGAAGAGCGGGGCAAGGGAGCGCTTCCGGCGGAGACTGCGCCGCTTGGGCGGCGTTTGCGCAACTTTTTCGACGCCGTTGTGGGCAGACCGACTTTTTTGCGTTTGGCTGAGTCTATTGCGCTTGTGTTATTCGGGTTTATCATCGCCTCGGGCATTTTCAAACAAGAGAAGCGTCCATTGGTTGACATAACGCCAAACCATCGCGTCAATCAGGCTAATTTGCCGGTTGAAACTGTGGCGCAGGCAACGCCCGCGCCCACGCCGGTCAAACCCACCGTCGGGGAACCGGTGTTGAATAAAAGCCGCGTGACGGACATGGAGATGGCGTTCAAGGAGGCGGATAATCCGAACGCATCCAGTTTGACGCCTTATGCCAATTTTCAATCATGGCCTCCTGCCGGCTCCAATTTCACATCGTTGGAGGATACCCGCCTTCGCCTTGTAGCCTCGCCGGAGCGTCAATCGGATGTTATTGAGAGCATCCAACGGTTGAAGTTGAATCTATATCTTTCCGGCGAAAGCCGATTCATCCCCGATATCCACAAGATGGAGCGTTTTGTTGCCGACATTGCCTCCGCCACTCAGGAAGCGGATAACATCTACCTTAATAATCTCAAGACATTTCAAGAGGCGGAGCAGTGCCTTGTTGATAAAAAATATCTATGCGCCATTCAGAATTACAGCACGGTTTCCGATCGCGCGCCGGGTTCGTTGATGTCCTTTTTGGGCGAGTTTCAGGCTGCCAATGTAAATTATGAACAGATAGGCGATTACAAAGCCGCTCTGACTCATTATCAAAAATGCATTGAGAATTATCCTTCGCATTATTTGACAGAGGATAAAAAGGAATTCATCCTGAAACGGATTGATTTGCTGACGCGCAATTCCGCCGATGACTGGCGTCCGTTGAAAATATATTTGAAGGCAAAAAACCGCGATGTTGCCTTTGACCAATCGCTAACCCTTCTCAAACAGCTGATAACTGATTATCCGAAATGTTCGCTGGTTCGGGATGCGGCGGATGCTTTATCGTTTAAGATTATTAACGGCGAAGATGTCAGCGTATCAACAGCGGAAGATTTAATCGCCTTTTTCCAGCAATGCCGCGAGAGGTTTGAGGAGAAAGACCTGCAGCAGATTTTTCAGTTCAAAACAGCCGAGATTTTCCATCAGAAGATGTTGAATTATCCGCAGGCGATACTGGAATATAATAGGGTTGTGGAAATAGACGCCTTGTCCGACCTTGCGGAAAAGGCGCGCGGGCGAATAAATACCCTTTATAATTATGGAGTGCGATTCCGTTAAAACAAACATGAGAAAAAACATCTTACTTGCCGTTTTCCTTGGAACGTGCGCGGTTATATTTGCCGGCGCCCCAAAGGCGGGGCAGACGGTTCTGCTGCAAACAGACACCCTTTCTTCCCCAGTCCATATTATTCGGCTTTCCGCCTCTGAGGCAAGGCAATCGTCAATCTTAAAACCGCCGGTTATTGAAATCGCATCATCCGGGGGCAAGAAGTCTTTGGATTTGACAAGCGTGAGGAGCATCCGCTATACGCCCGAAAGCCAAATGAGAATAGTCAGCGAGATAAATGAAACTCGCCTGATACCCGAACGGCGCATCCCCATAAACATGTCCAAACCCTTGTGGTTCGACGCCGAATATGACGACGCCAATTGGGAGCGCCCCAATTATGCCCATCCTAAATATCAATGGTTTTATATCCCCGGAGCGGCTTGGATATGGGCAAAGCACGATACATTCCGCAACACGGCGGAGACGTTGCTGGTTCGCCGCAAATTCAAGATACCGGAAAATAAAAAAGCCCGAAGCGCTGTCTTAACTATTACCGCAGATGATTCAATTCAAAAGGCTTACATTAATGGTATGGCGCTGGCTATAAAACCGGATTCTCTTATGCACAGTTACATCTCTCTTGATATTGCCAACTTGCTTCAGGAAGGGGATAATGTCATTGCGTTAAAAGCGGCAAGCAAACCGGACAAGGGGCTTTCATTTGCGGGTCTTGCATTTCGGCTTGATGTCTATCTGGTTCCTTCAAACACAGAAGATAAAGTTGAAACAATGGCGCCGGCGCTTTTGGTGCTTGATAACAACGACCGTCTTTTTGGCAGGCTTGCAAGCCTTTCGGATCGCTGGACAGAAATTGAATCGAATGGAACTCTTCACAAAATAGACAGAGACTGGGTTCGCTTGATTCATCTCAATTATACCGTCCCGGAAAAATCCGAGCGTTCCGGCAAAAATATTATAAAGAAAATAACCGGACTAGGCGGCGAGGCGGTTTCATCTATTCCCTCCCCCACTCCCTATGCAATTCCCCTTTATCCGGAAGATTTGGAAAACCGCATGGGCATCTTATTGAGAACGGGCGAGTTTATCAGCGGACGCATCATGGGAATGGATAAACGAGGCATTATTGTCAAACCGCGCTATGGTCATGATTTTCAGATGGAATTGTCGCAGATTGAGGTCATTTACCCAAATGCACCCAGCAGCCGAACTTTTGAGAAATATCCCGATGCGGACAAGTTGCGCAGGTGCGAAGTGCATTTGCTTGACGGTTCGCGGATTGCGGGCATATTATTCGACCTTTCACCGGATGCCCTCACAGTCCTCCCGTTCTATACGCAGCCGATTCGCATCAAGAGTTCTCTTATTTCCCACTGCAGTTTTCCCTACTGGGCGATTTCAGATTTGCTGGTGTTGCAATCCTATAACATTCATAAATACCCCGTTTCGGTTGCTCTGATTGGAGATAGCGACGCCCGCATTCCTTACGATCGCTCGACTTATTACAAGATTCAAAGCGTGTTATCCGATTTAAAAATCGAGGGGCGGTTGCTTTCGCCGGAGGAGATGGTTGATGCTGAGTTTTTCACACCGAAAGCCTTTCCGATTGTTCTGAATATTGACGAAACGGAAACTTATTATAAAACAGTCAAGACGGCACAGGATGGGTTCAAAGCGTTGGCTCATTATGTTAAACAGGGCGGGTGTTTGGCGCATCTAGCGATGGGTTATCCCGCTTTTTATGGTTATGAATCGCTGGAGAATCGTTGGAAGCGGACATCATCCGAGCCTTGGCTGAACAAGGAACTTGGGATGCATATCCTCAAACCCGGCGAGCGGTCTGGGGAAGCCTTTTCTTTTGAGCTGCCCGACAACAAGGCAGAGGATTTGTTTTTTGAACTGAACAGTCAGAGCCCTTATTCAAAGGGATTGCCTGAGAAGGTGGAATTTCCGTTGAACGCTGATGTGAGGTTTCGTCCCATTGTTCAGGATAATACAACAAGCGACACGGTATTTACTCCGATTTACTTGCTCAAGACGAGCAAAGGTAATTCACTTGGCACAGCGATGGCAATTATTGACTATACCGTAGATAGAGCCAAAACTTCTCGCTCTATATATGTAAGCCATTTAATCTTTACATCTGAGCACGAGGGACATTCTATGCTGAATTATTTGATACCTAAAATCCTTTCGTTATCCACTCCTGTTGAATAGGCGCATCATTGAGATGTCAACCATCAATTCAGAAACGGACACAATAGCCGCATGCGCAACGCCTTCCGGCGAGGGCGCCCTTGCCATTATCCGTATCAGCGGATCTGAAACCTCCAATATCATCAAAAGTTGTTTCAAACCTAAAACTCGCCCTCCTGTCAAATACAATTACATGACGCTTGGATATTTGATTGACCCTGTCACAGGGAGCATTATTGATGAGGTTTTTTGCGTCCAATACCGCGCTCATCATTCCTACACGTGCGAAGATTCAGCGGAGTTTTTTTGCCATGGGAGCCCGATTATTGTTGGAGCTGCTCTGGAAATGCTGCGCCGAATGGGGGCGCGTCCGGCTGAGCCGGGAGAGTTTACGCGCCGGGCTTTTCTAAACGGCAGGATTGATTTGACCAGCGCAGAGGCGGTCTGCGCCCTGATTCGCTCTCAGACAGATAGGGCGGCTCGTATTGCGTTCAGGCAGATGGAGGGCGCGCTCAGGCGTCAAATAGAGGGCGTCAAGCAAAACATCATTGCAATCAGCGCAGAAATTGAGTCGCGCTTGGATTTCCCTGAAGAGGAGCTGGGCGAGGCGAATCGTCCGCGTTTGATTGATGCCATCGAAAATGTGCGTCAGACCATCAAATCGCAGATAGAACAAGGGATGCGCTCGCGCATTTTTCAAAAAGGGGCAAGGGTAGTTCTTGTCGGGCATCCAAACACCGGCAAATCAAGCCTTTTTAATGCGCTTTTACGTGCGGAGCGAGCTATTGTCACTCCCCATCCCGGCACCACGCGAGACAGCATTGAGGCAACGGTGGATTTGCGGGGATGCCCTGTGACGTTTGTGGACACGGCGGGCATTCGCGAGTCGGCTGGGGAGGTTGAGCAGTTGGGCATTGAACGCGCCAAGGCGGAAATGCATCGAGCTGATTTGCTCCTTTTCATTCTGGATAATTCCCTGCCTTTGTTTGAGGAGGATAGATTTATTTATCGAAACCTGCCTTCTGTGCCTTATGTTATTGTTTTGAATAAAATAGATTTGCCTGCTCAGTTATGCATTGAGAAAGAGCCAATGTTTGAGGCTGCCATTCCGATTGCGCGGGTTTCCGCTTTGACGGGCAAAGGATTGGAGGATTTGGAGGGCATTATTTGCGGCGCGCTTAGAGCCGAGCCTGCAAACGAGGAGGACGCTCTTATTATCAACGAACGGCATCAATCGCTGCTGGAACGGGCGCGAGATTTTTTGAAGCGGGCGGCGGATGCCTTCAGAAACGGCGTCCCTGATGAGTTGGCGATGATGGATATGCGCGAGGCGCATAAGGCGATTGCGGACATAATCGGCGATGAAATTGATGAAGAAGTTCTTGACCAGATATTCAGTCGGTTTTGTATTGGGAAATAGTAGCGGCAATTGACCTGCCTGATTCAAATTGAGAATGAGCAATAAATTCAAAATAAAAATTGTTTTGTTTTTCATAATGGCGTTGGCGGCGTTTATGCGCCTTTATCGGATAGAGAGCATTCCGCCGGGTTTGTGGGTGGATGAGATTTATACGGCTTCCAATGCGAGTGAATTGAATGCGGACGGAAGTTGGAAAAGCCCTTTTGGGATGACGCCTTTAGTGGGACCGGGATGGGTAGAGACGCCAAATTTATATTTATATTATTTTCGCGCTGTCTGGCTTGTTTTTGGCTTGAATTATTTGGGTGTCAAAATGGCGTCCGTTTTGCCGGGGATAATGGCGGTTTTTTTGCTTTATTTTTTGGTCAAGCATTTGTGGGGTGCAAGGGCGGCGCTCGGGGCGAGTTTTCTTATGGCTGTAAGTTCTTGGCAGACGGGGCTTTCGCGTTGGGGCTGGGACGAGGTTATGTTGACGGCTCTGCAGCTGCCTGCGTGGTTTTTTTTATGGCGCGGGATAAAGAGGCAAAAAATCGGGTATTACATCCTAAGCGGTTTTTTTACCGGGTTATGCCTTTACACCTACGCCGCCTCAAAAATCTTGGCGGTTTTTATCCTTTTGTATCTATTATTTGAGGCGAGCATTCAGCGCGGTTTTTGGAAGAGACATAAAAGAGGGCTGGGTTTTTTTACGTGTTTTCTGATTTTAACATCGCTTCCGATTGGAATAAATTTGCTCCTGCGACCATCGGCTTTTACTGCGCGTCTGGGGAATGTGAGCATCACGCATGATATGAAAGAGGCAAAAAGCGTTTTGCCACTTGTTGAAAATGTTATCCGCCATGCGGGGATGTTTCATTATTACAGCGACCCGAATGTGCGTCATCATCTGCCGGATGTTCCGCTTTTAGATTTTATCAGCGGCTTTTTTATGGCTTTGGGTTTGGGGATAGCAATTTGGGGCATAAGAAAGCCGAAGAATCGCTTCCTCTTGCTATGGTTATTGTTTGCGCTGATGGGAGGGATTTTTTCGCTGAGGGCGGAGGCGCCGCAAAGTTATCGGACGGGCGCATCCGCACCGGCGGCATTTGCCCTCTGCGGGATTGGATTTGCCGGATTGCTCAAATGGCTGGCTAAAACATTTCAAAGCCGAAGGGTTATGATATCATCTTTCATGGTAGCGATTTTGGGGTTAAGCGGCGGCATCAATTTTCATCGTTATTTTTTACAATATCCGCGCGTTAAAACATTATGGACACAATTCTGGGGCGCGGAGCAGACGTTTCAATCTCGTTATCTGGAAAAAAGGAGCCGGACGGGGAAAGCCATTCTTTTGGATGACGCCTATGGCTCTAATTATTTTTTTGTATTCACGGCGGCGCGTCGGATTATCATGAATGTCGAGCCTGATTTCTACAATCCTTACCGACCGACGGAGAACCTGCCGGCTGGGGATGTTGAGATTTATTTTCCGCCTTTTAGGTTTGATGTTTATAAAGCCATTGCGTCGCCTGAACGTATTCGGGCTGTTAACTCTCCGAACGGAGAGGCGGTGTTTTATTGCGCGAACCTGTCGCATCGGGAATTAAAAACAGCGGCGGCAATCGAGCCGTGGCAAAATCAAACCAGAGGCGATGGCCGCGTTCTTTTTAATGCACGATTGATTCTTCCGGAGGATTATTTTTCCACGATGAAACTTGAAAGTCCGACCAGCGCCACGCTGACAATTGACGGGCGGGCGATGCTTTGTCCCGACGATGGCGAGCGCGTGATTCCATTGAAAAAAGGCGTTCACGGCATTGAGATTGTACAAGAATCCGCACCCCGCTTGCCTGAATTTAAGTTGTTGTGGCGACCGGATTATGAACATCTGGAGGAAATTCCGGCATCATTTTTGCTGCCTTGAAAAAAGGAGATTGACGAAAGGAACGAAAATCCTTATGAACCTGATTAATTTTGTGAGGGGGAATAAGTTATTGATTCGCAAAGTCCATATTATATTTGCATTTTTATTAGCGGCGGGGCTGCTCACGGCTGCGGCTGCAGTTGCCGCTGACCCGACGCCCACGGCAACCGCCGCGCCCACAACAGACACAACCGTGCGCGGGATTGAGCTATTAACGCAATTGGAAAAGCGTTATCAGGAAACAAATACTTATTTCGGCGAGTTTAATCAATTGAAGGTTTCGACATTGCTTCTTGAGGAGATTCCCTCCAAGGGGCGTTTTTGGTATGAGAAGCCGGGAAAATTCCGTTGCGAATATCTGCCTCCCAATGAGCAGGTGAATTTGATAATCAAAGACACGGCGTGGGTCTACATTCCGCAAATCAAACAGGTGGAGGTGTATCATTTTCGGGCGGAGGACAGCCCCATCAAAAAGTTGAACCACATGCTATTAGGGTTCGGCGTTTCTGTGAAGGATGTTCTCGAGGTTTATGATGTTCGCTGGATTCCGGAAGAGGAAAAGCCGGATGTTTTTGCGCTCCTTTTTAAGCCGAAAAAAAAGGAGGAGGGCTTGAGTTTTCAGGCTATAACCATCTGGATCAAAAAAGACAGTCTGACTCCGAAGCGTCTGGTTTTTCTGGAGGACGGCGAGGACACAACGGATATTACTCTGAACAGTGTTGAATTTAACAAAAAGATAAAGGAATCCATATTCAAGCCGGATTTTCCCCGCAATGCGGAGGTTATTGAAAGGAATTAGGAGTCAAACATGCCAAAAAAGGTTATTAGCCGGGTGTGCCTTTTGGTTATCAGCGCGGCGGTTTTAATGGTTTGCGCCGGCTGTCGAATCCAGCCGCGCGTTAGGACGCTGCCGCCGGAGATTCAAACAGTTTATGTGCCGATGTTCATCAATTCTTCTTATGAGGCGGGGCTGGAGGAGTTGGCAACTCGCGCCACTGTGGAGGCTTTTCTTGCGGACGGGCGATTGAATGTTGTATCCAAGCCGGAGCAGGCAGATGCGGTTGCTCAGGGTATAATTCTTTCTTTCGACAACCGTGTTTCCAGCACAGATTCAGATAAATTCCCCCTTTTGAGCACGATGGAAGTTAACTTCCAAATGAAGCTTTATTCTCCAAAAGATCGGCTGAATCCGCTCAATGAATACGAAGAGGTCAGCGTTTCTCATTCTTACGTCAGCGACGTCCGGCGCATGACCATGACTGTGCCTGAGGATGCCCTTCAGACGCTTTTGGAGGGTGTTGGTCGTCAGGCTGTTTTGGAGGTTTTGACGGGGAAATGGCAGCCGGGGGTAGTGAAGAAGTAAACCAAGACAATTGAATTAAGAATTATGAACTGCGGGATATAGATATCCATCAGATTCGCGGCGCGCAATAAGGGGGTTGGGAAATAAAATTGTTTTCGCGATTCAAACAATATCATATTTTAGTATTTTCAATAGTTGCATTTGTTGCCACATTGGCGCTGATATTGCTGGAACTCGACCGGCAGAATTATCAGGTGCGCAAAAAGGAGATTATCGTCAATTTTTGGGAGGAGTTTTTTCCGCTGGATCAGGAAGATTTGACCCTTCGCTCGCGTTTGATGCTCGAAGCAAGGAGTCCAGAGGAGCGCGAGAAAGCCAAGACCTCGCTGAGCAAATCGCTTTTGAAAATTCTGGATGGGGATACGAGCATCTATCGAATCATTCTTGAAGATGCGGACCGTCAGATTTTGCTTAAGGAGGAAAGAAGCAAATTCCGCGAGTATAACACTTATTCCAATTCGCTCATCTTAAAAGACTTCCGCGGGCAAACAAGTCTCAAGATATCCGACCCTGTCAAAAATGCGCCGGTCGGGCGGTTGATTCTTGGTTATACCACGCCGAAAAAGGATAAACGAATCGAGGATTTGACCAGCGAATATCGGATTTACGCCCTGATAGTCATCATTGTTTTATCGCTGTCGTATTTTTTTATTCTCAAGTATCTCATCCTTCCTGTGAAGCGCGTGGTGGCGTATCTGGAAGAATCGCGCGGCCGCGCGCCGCACCTTTTTGAGCGTCCCAAAACGTTGCTTGAAAAGGAATATAATAACCTTGCGCGCGATTCGCTTTTGACTCGGGTCAATCAGAAGTTGAAGGATTTCCTTGCGACGAGCGCTAATCTGGATCAGAATCGGATTATGACGGAGCTGGCTGAATTTACGGCGGGACTGTTTGAGTTTGATTGCATTTATTTTTTGATTCTCAAGCGAAGAGACGACAGCAATTTTGAAGTTGCGGGGGAATATTCGAGCGGTAGGCGATGCAATGCGGGGCTGCCTCCGGCAATGAAAAGTTATATTCTTTCACAGACGGCAACGCCGGCGGTTCCGCTTATTGAGAAAAAATTAAAGAATGCGGCATTTGTTTTGCAACTTGATTCTCGGCAGATTTTCGCTTGGTCGGATATCATCCTTTCAGATAAAGACTTCAACGAGGTGTTGATTGGCGTCCACGTTCCCGATTCGGGAAAAAGTTGCGCGCCGGATAGATGGCATCTGGAAACGTATCGCCTTCTCACAGATGAAATACGCTTAGGGCTGCAATCCATCGAGAACCAACGCAAGATTATCTTCAAGGAAAAGAGCGAGGCAACCATCAGCCTTTCCCGCAATCTGGGGCATGACCTGACTAATATCATTGCCACCAGCAAGCTCGACCTCCTTGCGGTGAAGTCGTTTTTGGACATGGAGGAGGATGAGATTAAGCGCTCGCCGGAGAAGCAGAAAATTTTCAAAGAATCGCTTGCCGCCGTGCTTAACAACACAATGTTTCTTCAACAGATTGTGAATGTGTATCGCTCGTTTTCGTTTATCAAGCGCCCGCGTTTTGAATATGTTGATGTGAACCGCCTGTTGCAGGAGATTGTGGATTTGTTCCGACTTTCCACATCGGCGAATATTGATATCCGAACAAGCCTTGCGGCGGAGATTCCGCCTTGCCGTTTGGAAGAACGCCTTGTGAAACTGGCTGTGTTCAACATTCTGACAAACGCCCTTGAAGCCATCAAACGCAAATCTGGCGCGGAAGGCGTTGTGGGCTTTATCAACGTTAAGACCACTTTTGATGAAAAGGCGGACCAGGTTGTGATATCCATCCGGGACAGCGGGCACGGTATTCGGAATGAGCGCGGGGAAATTGCTACGCCGATGGAAATTGACCGCATTTTCAGCCTTGGGTTTTCCACTAAGAAAAATGAGGAGGGCGAAGGTCTGGGGTTGAACTGGGTTTATACCATCATCACGGAGTTTCACAAGGGGCGGATTCAGCCGCGAAATCATCCCGAGGGCGGCGCCGAGTTTCTCATATATCTCAACCGCGAGATGCCCGAATCGAAAGACCAAGATTGAGGTGTAAACATGGCTGTAAAAGTTTTAATAGTGGATGATAACAAGATTTATCGGGATGCGTTCAAGCGGAACATGATGCTGCATAATTTTGATGTTTGCGAGGCGGAACATGCGGGCGATGCGTTGGAGGTTTTAAAGGCTCAGCAACCGGATGTTCTGGTGACAGACCTTTGCATGAGAACGCCGACCGAGGGGCTTGATTTGATACGTCAGGCAAAAGGCATTGATCCGCTGCTGCCGATTGTGATGATTAGCGCCGTCGGGACTTTTGAAGAGGGGGCTATAGCCACGAAGCTGGGCGCCTCTGACGTTATCAGCAAATCCAACATCGAGGAGCGCCTGCAACGGCTTTATGAAAGCATCAAACAGGCAAGCGTAGAATATGAAACAAACCGCGCGCTTTTGAAAGAAGTTCTGGGGTGCCAACAGGCGGAAGAGCCCGCAGCAAAAGTTGCCGCCATCGCCAAACTTGAGGAAATCCTCGCGCGAAAAAATCTGCATCCCTACATTCAAAGCGAGGCATACGACACACTGGTGAACTTGCGCAGCGCCGAGCTGCGGCAGGACACTGTGGCAGATGCCAGCCGCCTTATGTCGCAGCCGGAGCGGGCGGGGATGCTTCGGGATGTGGAGGCGGATTTCCGCAAGGATTTTTCCGACTTCGATAATTTTCATGCAGACTCCCGCGATTCTTTGATGACGGCAGAATTTTTCTACCGACTGCAGTCGGCGGATGGAGCGCCCCGCCCCACCGGCGACGCCTTTTCGCGCAATATCGGATTTTCTTATAGCTTTGCTGTGGAAAATGAGGCAAAATTCCGATTGAAAAAAAAGCTCTCCCGCTTCCTTGGCAGCCCGCAGACATATGATTTAATCCGCCAAATGGTTGACCCGCGGACAGGTCATCTTGATATTTTTTATCATCAATACCTTTTACGTTTGCAGACTTTTATCGGCAAGGATTATGATTTCACGATTGATAATGTGAAACAGGTCTTCCAGCGCATCATGGAGCACGAAAGCCGCTACAAACCGGACGGGCTTAAGGCGTTGGGGATTGTGATATTATGCTTTGGCAGGAGTTATTCCTATAAGAAAATGAACCAACCCATCGAGGTGAATAACCCGCTGGGCATCAAGGGAATCGAAACCGATGAGGATGTGACAAAATTCGCCGACCTGCTCATCAGCCTGCAGCATTTCCGCAACCCTTATATTCACCCTGAAATCAACGAGATGGAAAAGGTGTCCAATCTCCGCGACACGGCTATCAACTGTTTGCATTTCATTTGTCGAATCGTATAATTTTTTTTTAAGACATTGGGACATCGGGTCATAGGTTAATATCATGGGGCGCGTGTTGGGCATAGATGTCGGGGAAAAGCGCATCGGCGTGGCGGTGAGCGACGCGCTGGGCATCACGGCACAACCGCTGGATGTGGTTGTTCGGGATGGACGCGGCTCTGAGTGGAAACGCCTTGATGAGATTGTCGGGGAGATTAAACCGGCTAGGGCGGTAGTGGGGTTGCCGCTGAAAATGAATGGGAATGAATGTCCGGCAACCGATGCGGCTCGTCAATTTGCTAAAACCTTTTCCAGCAAACATCCCGGCATCGAGATTATTTTTCAGGATGAACGATTGACCACATCAGCATCGGAGCGTCTATTAATCGAGGCGGGGATGCGCCGCGAGAGCCGCCGCCAAAAGCGAGACATCATAGCCGCTACTTTGATTTTAGAAACATGGCTCAGGAGCCATAAAAATACATTAAAATAATTTTTTCGTTTTTTAACCTTTGGGGGGTATGGAAAAAGGTAGCAAAAAATTCACCCCCTCAAATGATTCAAGTCATTATAAACTCAATTAAACAAAAAAGGAAACAAGGAGGATTTTTGAAATCCAAATTGTTGCAATCAATATTATTGGCACCGATAGCGTGCCAGTTCGTTCAGTAACATTAGACAAACGCGTACAACCCGCAAAAAGCATCATAATCGTTGTAACAATCGCAAATACTGCTATTATCATTATCACCTCAATGTTACGCATCCCAAGAACTCTTATCAAAACAAACAAAATGCTTAACGGCAACAAAGAAGCGCCAGCAATAAAAACATCTTGCCCGAATTTACCCACACCTCTAAAAATAATACGGGTTATCGCACAGGCTAAGGCTAAGCTCGCAAATGGAATAAGCGCCCATATAAATACTTTAATTGTATCAGAGATGTCGTTTTTAATAAATATTTTATTGCTAAGAAACAACTTAAAAACATTAAATGTAACCCGAGAACTCCAAGTTAACGAAATTGCAAAAACAATCCCAAAAAAGATGCCCACATGCATTGCGCGTTGTAATCCAAGCGAAGAAAAAGCATCTGCTAATCCCCCAACTGGATTAGTAAAAAAGGTTTTAAAAGCCGACAAAGCATCCTTTGATGCCGTTTTCACTACATTTGCCACAGCCGCTGATGCGGCAAGCGATTCTCCACAATTTACACATTTCTCTGCATTATTTTCGTTCTTTGTTCCGCATTTTGGACAAAACATAGCAACACCTCCTAAAATATTTTGTTTTTTTCAACTTTTTTTATCCATACTTTCCCCTTCATATCATACGAAGCATGGTCAACAGTAACAAGCGCTAAACCGTCTGTGCATTTGACTATCAAAGCATACTCGTCAACACCATAAGAAGAAATGCCAATAATCGGTCCAACTTCCTTCAAAAAGACTTTTTTGTCTTTGATATAATACGAACGGACTATTTTCCCCTTCAATTCGCTTATGCTCATTTTAGCAGAACCGCTGGACTCTTCGATTGTTGGCCCAACTCTTTCAATAAATGGCGTGACGCCATCAGAAATAGTGGTAAATTTCCCATTGTCATAATCGGATTCATCCACCCTCACACGAACCGCTCCATCTTTTAAAGCAACTATAAGCCAAAAATCACCCCCTTCGTCCACAGTATTAAGAATCGAAGCGCCAATCTTTTTTTCGAAATCTTTGATGTTAATATGAAAAGAGTAAAAAGGAGTCAACACTGCATTTTCCATTACCTGATCAACAGTATATTTAGCGTTCTTGTTTTGTAGAATAATCAATTTATCTAATATTTTATCCGGGTTCATTCCCTTATAAATAAAATCCTCTTTTTCCGAATCAACAGATTCACTTATTTTTGACAAATTATCAAGCAATGATTCAATCTTTTCCAAATCACCTTTTAATAAAGCATTATCAGGATTTTGATAGGGAGTTTCGGCTAATTTAGGTTTATCCTTATTATTCACATTATAATTTTTGACTTTACTGGCATGGGAGGGTTCTTGGGACGGCGCAAATATATGTTCTTTGTCAGTGTTGTTTTTTATTTTAATTTTTTTACTAATCTTGTATTTAATTTCGGCATAAACTATTATACATATTATTGCAACTAACCCAATTCTTGCATATAATAATAAACTTGCGTATTTTCTTTGATTTGCGGTTTTCTCATCAGGTGTTAATCTCGAAGCCATACATATGGGACATGGAATAAATTTTTTCGTTCGCGCGAGACCACAAGACCAACATATTATATGATTAGAATCGCTAAAATTAGGGCCTATTGCAGATTTGACCATCCGCGTTTTTTTGTAATATTTTATTAAGCCAAAAAAAATGAAAGATACGCCAAAAAATGCAAAAACAATAGAAGCAATTACTAAGGGTAATAAATAATCAGGAGTATTAATATCCACAATTTCAACAATCAAACTCGCAAACGATTCCCAAAATAATGACGCAAAACACACGACACCAAATAGAATTAAAAGAACGCCTATCAAAATATACAAAATACCGTTTTTGAGCGATCTTGCGTCATTGATAGATTTATTATATAAATCATCGCATCTTTTATAATTTGCAGTGTATTCCTGATTTGTAGGTTCAAATTTTATTACATAAGAATACAAATAGCGCGCTAAAGGATATTCTTTCTTTAATTCATAGCAATACGCAAGAGTAAAAATATTTTGTATTCTGTTTTCTTGATTTGTTAAAAAGGGGCGCAAAGATTCTATAGCAAGATCGGGGTTGCCATTCTTAGCAATGTTATATATATCTTGAATATACATATCGCCGTTTAATTCTTATGTAATACTCAAAAAATAGGTAAATGATTCCCCACATCATTTGCAAGTAAAAAAAACTAAAATTGCAAAATCGCCTTTTTTATGTTTCACTCACACCACGATGTTGAAGAGTTTTTTGGGGACGTAGATGGCTTTGCGGATGGGTTTTCCGCCAAGGGCTTGCTGGACGCGGGTATCGGCTAACGCTCGTTCGCGGACAAATGTTTCATCCGCCTCCGCCGGTATCATCAGGTGCGCTTTGATTTTGCCGCACACCTGCACCACAATATCCACTTCATCGAACGCCGCCGCCTGCGCATCGAACTCAGGCCAGGGCTGGGTGGCGATGGAGTCTTCGCATCCGAGTTCCTCCATGAGCTCTTCCATTAGATGGGGCGCCATCGGCGCTAAAAGCAGGAGCAGTGTTTTTACCGCTTCGAATGCGGCTTTTTTTGTGATTTCATCTTCTTTGATTTCAAAGGATGTGATGCCGTTCAAAAATTCCATACATGCGGCTATTGCGGTATTGAAATGGAAGCGCTGCGAGATGTCGCTCGTGACGCGTCCGATGGCGATGTGTGTCATGCGGTGAAGTTTTTTTGCGGCTTCGTTTTCGTTGGGATTGAACGGCGATTGGGCGCAAAGGCGTTTGCCTTCGCGGAGGGCTTCTTTATTTGCCATGATATAACGCCAGATGCGGTTTAAGAATCGCGAGGCGCCTTCCACGCCTTGGTCGCTCCATTCAAGTTCTTTTTCTGCTGGAGAGGCAAAGAGGATAAATAAGCGCAGGGAGTCCGCGCCGAGTTTGTTTATGAGCGCCGATGGGTCAACTGTGTTGCCGAGGGATTTGGACATTTTGACGCTTCTCATTTCCACGTTGCAACAGTGGCGGGAGCATTTGCCATCAGTGAGGTTGTTGACGGGAATCGCCGTGTTGCATTGTGGGCAAAAGGGCGCCTCTTTGCAGACCATGCCTTGTGTGAAGAGGTTTTTGAATGGTTCGCCGCATTTTACAAATCCAAGGTCGCGCAGGACTTTGGTATAAAATCGGGCGTAGAGCAGATGCATGATGGCGTGTTCGACGCCGCCGATGTATTGATCAACGGGCATCCATTTTTGTTCCGCTTCCGGCGAGAATGGCAATTCGGTATTTTTTGGGTCGCAATAGCGGAGGAAATACCATGAAGAGTCCACGAAGGTGTCCATTGTGTCGGTTTCGCGTTTTGCGGGCGCGCCGCATTTGGGGCATCGGGTGTCAATGAATGTTTTTGATGTGCGGAGGGGGTTGCCTTTTGCATCGAATGAAACATCGGTTGGGAGCACAACTGGGAGGTTTTCTTCGCGTTCGCCGACGGCGTCGCATTTTTCGCAATAGATGATAGGAATCGGCGTGCCCCAGTATCGCTGGCGGGAGATGAGCCAGTCGCGCAGTTTATATTGGACGGTTTTGTTTCCTATTTTTTTATCTGCCACATACTGGGCGATTTTGCCGATGCCTTCTGTTGAAGGGGTGCCTGTGAAAGGACCGGAATTGTGCAGGATTCCCGGTTCAATGAAGGCGCCTTTCATGCCGCTGCCGTCATCGGGCATACCGGCGCGGAGCCATTCTTCGATGTATGTTTTTTGCTGTTGCGAAATGGTTTTTTCACTTTCTGGACGAATGACTATTTTTATTGGGATGTTGTATTTTTTTGCGAATTCAAAATCGCGCTGGTCGTGGGCGGGGACTGCCATGATGCATCCGGTGCCATATTCCATGAGGACAAAGTTGGCGGTAAAAAGTTTGATGCGGTCGCCGGTGAGGGGGTTAATTGCCTCGCGTCCAAGCCAGACGCCTTCTTTTTCGCGGTCATCTGCGGTGCGGACGCTTCTATCTTGTATTGCCACGCGATTGATAAATTCGCGGACGGCGGATTCCTGCGGTGTGCCTTTTGCCATTTCAAAAGCGCGGGGATGCTCCGGCGCAATGACCATGAATGTAACACCATAAAGGGTGTCGGGGCGGGTGGTGAAGATGGGGAGGTTTTTATCTTCGCCGGGGCGGGGGTCCGCGAGTTCGAAATTGACAAGGCAGCCATCGCTCCTGCCAATCCAATTGCGCTGCATGATGCGGACGTGTTCAGGCCAGCCGGTGAGGTTATCGAGTTCGTTGAGCAATTCTTCCGCATAATCCGTGATTTTGAAGAACCATTGCGTGAGTTGCCGGATTTCAACGGTTGTTTCCGTGTGCCTCCAGCATTTGCCGTCAATGACTTGTTCGTTGGCAAGGACAGTGTCGCAATCGGGGCACCAATTGACAGCCGCTTTTTTGCGATAGGCAATGCCTTTTTCGAACATTCGTAAAAAGACAAGTTGATTCCATTTATAATATTCGGGGTAGCAGGTGGCAAGGAATCTGTCCCAGTCGTAAGAATATCCCATTCGTTTGAGGGCGGCGACCATGTCGTCCATGCAGCGTTGAGTGAATGCGGCGGGATCGAGGGCGATACCTTGTTCGCGCGCGGCTTTGATGGCTGCGTTCTCGGCGGGCAGTCCAAAGGCGTCGAATCCCATCGGATAAATCACATCAAAGCCTTTCATGCGCATGAAACGCGCCATAGCGTCGCCGATGGTGTAATTTCTGACATGTCCCATGTGGAGGCGTCCGCTGGGATAGGGGAACATTTCAAGGACGTAATATTTGGGGCGTTTGCCATCGTTTGCGGTTTTAAAAAGATTTCGTTCTGCCCAGCGGGATTGCCATTTATGCTCGATTTCCTCAAACGGATAAAAACGATTGTCTTGCACGGTTTGCTCCTTAAAAATTCGATGAAAACGCCCGAGACGTTCATTCAAATTGAATAGGGGATTTCATAAACAAGCCGCTGATTATGGCAACAATAATTTATTGATGATAATGGTTGACCCTGTAAAAATGAGGCATCAATAATCCGCCTCTTTATGAATCGGCAGAGAAAACACATAGCATATTTCGTTTTTTTTATTGCAATATTTTCCCATGCCTTAACGGTTTTCTGCGCGGAAAATATCCGCATCCGCATCATGGCTGCCAATTTAACAACAGGCAATAAACAATCATACGAAGACCCCGCCAAAAGAATTTTTCAGGCACTGAAACCTGACATTGTGCTGATTCAGGAATTTAATGTGGGCAACAATACAACAGCGGAGATAGACGCTTATATTCAAGAATCTTTTGGCGCGGGGTTTAATTGGATGCGGGAGCCGGGAAAGGAACAAATCCCCAACGGAATTATTAGCAGATGGCGGATTGTTGCATCGGGCGATTGGAGCGACACGGCGGTTGCTAACCGCGATTTTGCTTGGGCGCGGATTGACATTCCGGGCGATAAAGACCTTTGGGCGGTGAGCATCCATCTTTTGACATCGAATGCAACGGCGCGAAACACCGAGGCGACCGCGTTGAAAAATTACATCAGCGTTAATGTCCCCGCCAAAGATTATCTGGTTATCGGCGGGGATTTGAATACCGGCAACCGAACAGAGAATGCCATCAAGACATTGAGCGCCATTGTCGAAACCGCCAGCCCATATCCCGCGGATCAAAACGGCAACACAAACACAAACGCAAACAGGGAAAAGCCTTACGATTGGGTGCTGCCGAATTCTTATCTCCATGCGTTAAAAACGCCGCTCATCATCGGGAAAAGCATATACCCAGACGGTTTGGTTTTCGACAGCCGCGTATATACGCCTCTTTCGGAGGTTTCGCCTGTAAAATCCACAGACAGCAGCGCCACAAACATGCAACACATGGCTGTTGTGCGGGATTTCCTTCTTGAACTTCCCTCCCCTGATATCTGGTATCTTTATTAAAATAGCATAACGGTTGGACTAACGGCATTACACTCCGAACAAGCTTTTGCCGATGATAAAAATCAATTGAGCCAAAATGATTTTGCCAATCATGGAAAAGGGATAAACAGTGGCATAGGCGATATAGGCATCGCTGGATTTAGAAAGGTCGTAGGCGCAGGTCAGAGTGGCAGGCTGTGTTTGCATTCCGCTGGCGGCGCCCATCGCCTGAGCGGCTGTTCCATGCGCGAAATAGTAAATTAAGAATAATGTTGCTATAGTGGAAATAAGGGAAGCGCCCGCTCCGAGGAAAAATAATTTCCAACCGGTTGTGGATATGGCGTTCCAAAAAGGACCGCCAGAGCGTACACCTACGCCCGCAAGAAAAAACAGCAAACCGATATGGCTTAAGGTTTGGCTGACTTCAAGGGGCATAGACCATACGAAAGGTCCGGTGCGGCTCATGCGTCCGAGCACCAGTCCGACAATAAGCGGACCGCCTGCAAAGCCGAGCGAGATTTTATGCCCGCCCGGCAGCGGAAGCGGGAGCATGCCAAAAAGAACACCGAGGCAGATACCCAGCGTGAGAGCCGTATAATCTATTTCCGCCAGACCGCGAACAGAATCGCCGAAATATTTAGCCACCGCCTCAGCGCGCTCAGAGGGCATGACCACAATCAAACGGTCGCCCATCTCAATTGCCATATCCGGCGAAGCGACAATTTCCACGTCCGCCCTGCGCAATCGCGTAATCGTAGCGTTGAACTTGCGGTCGAGGTCGAGTTCGCCGATTGTTTTGCCCGCCACATCGCGGCTGGAAACAAGAATGCGCCGCATATCAATATTCTGGCTCTCTGTTTCTATTTTTTCATCGGAGGCTTCGCCGAAATATTTTTCCGCCCGTTCCATATCATTCGGAGAGCCAACGGCAACGATGATGTCATTTTCCTGCAAGACGGTGTATTTATTTGGAACGATGACTCTGCCGCCATGACGCACCCGCGAGATCATGACGCCGATATTATGGCGGATGTTGAGCTCCCCTATTGCGCGATTAAAAAGGTTGGGGTTTGTGATTTTGAAATTATTGACCTTCAAAACAGGCGCGCTGCCAGCCGCCGCCGCCGCCTGTTTTTCGCGCGGTTTATCCTTATATAACCTGAAAAAATAGTTAAAGCAGAGGATGCCGCAGATGACACCGAAAGGGTAGGCGATGGAATAACCGACGGCGGCGTCAGCAGGGTTATCAACGCCGCTGTTGGAGATTACCTCTGTAAGGGCGGCAAGAGCGGGCGTGTTGGTCAGACTTCCGCAAAAAACGCCCGCGACCTGTCCGAAGGGAAGAGACATCATGCGACCGACAACAAATGTGAAGAGCGAGCTGGCAAGAAGGATAATTGCCACAACAAAGTTGAAGCGAATACCGCGCCGTCGGAACGATTCAAAAAAACCCGCGCCGCTTGTAATGCCAACCACATAGACGAAAAGAATCAGCCCGATTTCGCTCAATTCGTTGGCGATTTTAAAGGGAGCCGTGCCCTTCGGCTGCCATCCGCCGAAGATAATCCCGACAAATAAAACCGCTGCGATGCCGAGGCTGAAACCTTTGTATTTGAACTTGCCAACAAGATATCCCAGACCAATCACGCAAAAAAGAAGAAGCGGCTCGCTCGATGCAAATATCTGACGTAAATTATCCATAAAACACCTTTTATTGCCATTACATTCAAAATGATAAGGATTCCTATATTCCGATTTTTTGCAATGTCAAGGAATAGCAATCATGGTTATTTGACTATTATGAATAAGACCAAGAAGCGCACTTGACAAGGAAACCGCATTTGCCGAGTTCATGGGTTTATGAACTTTGGCGGACATTTGATGGCGGGATGGCTTTTATCCCATTGGGGCGGGGAGGATGAGGCGGAACGTCGGGCGATTACGCTGATGGCGATTGCGCCTGATGCGGACGGGATTTTTGTGTTGGGTCCTGCGGCTTGGCGCGAATGGCACCGGACGTTCAGCCACAACATCTTTTGGGCGGCGTTGATTCCTCTTGCAGCGCTGCTATTTTTGAAAAAAGGGCGCCGTCTTGCGCTGCTGCCTTTTCTTTATATTTCAATCGCCTCCCATTATCTTTTGGATGTTTTTGTGACAGGTTGGTGGGGGCTTGCTCCGCTCTGGCCCCTTTCGCGCTGGGAATTTTTGATGTCCGATTATATTCCCGAAGATGTGATGAAATATTATATTCAGATTGGTCTTTTTATCGCGCTGCTCATTCCAACGTTTTATTTTATCAGGACGCGGGGGCGGTCGCCGCTGGAGGTTTTTGGGCGTCGGGTTGACCGGTTTTTCCTGCGGTTTATCGCGCTGCCGTGGCGCGAGTATTGCACGGTCTGCGGAGGGCGGGCGTTTTACCGTTGCGATGAATGCGGCGCGACGCTTTGCGGTCGGCATCGTTCTTTCATAGGATTTTTGAAGATATCGTGCAAGGATAGACATGGCGAAAAATCGCAAAGGAGCGGCGAATCATGATTATTGGGAAATGGAGGTTTCAGGTTTTATGCGAAGGGATTTTGAGGATTGAGTGGGCGGAGGATGGTCAGTTTAATGACAAGCCTACCGCAATTAGCGAGAAGAGACCTTTGCCCACAACGGGATTAAACATCGGCAAAAAAGGCGATAAAATCATTATTTTTGGGGGCGTTTTTACAATTCGTTTGAAAATGGATGCCATGCCTTGCGGCGAACACAAGGGGCTAATTGTCGAATGGGAACGAGGCGGGATGGCGGGAGTGTGGCATATAGGCGCGAGGAGCTCCAATCTGGGGGGATGGAATCGGGGGCTTGATTGCAGCGGGATGGGAGGGCGTCATCCGCGCCTCAAAGACGGGCTTCTTTCACGGGCGGGGTGGCATCTTTATGACGACAGCCGCACGCCTTTATTGGATGATGGCGGCAATCTGCGGGCGCGTCCGGAGGGGCGCCGCTCGGACTGGTATCTTTTTGTTTATGGAAATGATTTTAAGGCGGGATTAAAAGATTTGGGGATATTGATGGGACAACCGCCGCTGCCGCTGAGTAAGATGTTCGGCTTATGGTGGTCGCGATGGCATCCGTATTCGGATGCGGAATTGAGGGCGCTTGTGGAACGATTCGAAGCGGAGGGAATGCCGCTAAGCGCGCTTGTGATAGATATGGACTGGCATAAACCAAATGCATGGTGCCACTGGGACTGGAACACGGACCTTTTCCCAAAACCGGAAAAGTTTATCAAGTGGTGCCATAATCGGGGCATTCTTGTGACATTAAATGTTCATCCGCAGGAATTACTGCGAAGCGATTCGCACTTTGAGCCGTTCTGCCAACAAGGCGGCGTCAAAATCAAGCCATCGCAGGCACAGATATCTGTCAATATGGCTGACCCGCGCCAGAAAAAGGCGGCGGTTGATTTGCTGATAAAACCGATTCATGATATGGGCGTTGACTTTTTATGGATTGATGGGGATGCGGCGCACACAGGTCCGGAGTTATTCCATCAATATTGGACAAATCGCGTTTTCTTTGAGGCGGCGGCGAAGGCGCGGGGCGGGAAGCGTCCTGTGATTTTTTCGCGCTGCGGAGGGTGGGGCAGCCAGCGTTATCCCATAGGTTTTTCGGGAGATACCCTCAGCGACTGGGGCGTGTTGCGGCATCAGATTGCCTTTACGGCATCGGGCGGAAATATCGGATTTCATTACTGGTCAAACGACACGGGCGGATTTGTAGGCGAACACATACCGGAGGATTTATACATTCGCTGGTTTCAGTTTAGCGCATTTTCGCCAATTCTTCGGATGCACTGCTCTCATGGGGAACGGGAGCCTTGGGCTTACGGGGGGCAGGCGCTGTTGATTGCGCGGAAATTTTTCAAACTGCGGCAGCGTTTATTTCCATACATTTACGACGCGGCGCGGGAGTGCTCGGAGAAAAATCTTCCGCTTTGCAGACCGCTTTATATTGAAGAGGCGAATAATCCAAATTCGTATCATTATCCGGATGAATATTATTTTGGTCGGGATATTTTATGCGCGCCTATCACAGAGGCGCAGGCTTTATGCGGCGGCGTGAGGACGGTTTATTTTCCGCAGGGAATCTGGCATGATATTTTCACCGGCGAGATTTTCAAGGGAGACGCGGCGCGGCGCGTGGCGGCGCCTCTTTCGCAGATGCCCATCTATGCGCGCGGCGGCGCGCTGATTCCCATGTATTCTGAGATTAAACCGGATACACTTGAAATCCATGCTTACACCGGCGCAAACGGCGCTTCGGAGATATATTCCGATGATGGAGAATCCGCTGAATATTTGAGCGGCAATTATGCCAAATTGGCATGTTCTATAAAAACGGGCGCAAAAAAAATCTCATTCAAGGCAACGCCATGGAGCGGTCAACATGCGGAAAAAATTTCAAAAATGGGACATGTTCTTCAAATTCATACGCCGGCAAAAAAGCAAAGTTTTGATTTAAATATAATTCAGGAGGGCAAAGAGGCTATTGTGCATATCCCGAATAAGGTGAATCTTTCCAAACAATTGCTTTTAGATGATTTGATACGGAGAGCCAGAGTCTGCCGCGTTCTCGAAGAGATGCTGGGATCGCCAGAACATCTTCTCCTGTCTTATCAAGTCATGTATTGTTTACCACAATCAAACCCCAATTCGATTAAATCATTCTTCAAAGATCGGTTGGAATATTTTTTTGAATATAACTTAATACCTGCGAACCCATCTTTGGAGATGCTGCTTCAAGAGTTAATCGGCGTCTGTATTGAGACGCGCATAGGAGACGCGGCAGCGCCGGATGTTTTATCCTTATGCACAAACATCTGGGCGTCGCCGAGTATGGACAAAGGTTGGGAGGCGAATATCCGATGGCGAGTCCCTCCTGAATGGGGCTCGAAAAACATCGCGCCGTTAGAAGGGATTATCCTGAAAGCCGGCGAGGTTGCGAAATCTGAGATAATAATTCATTCCCCCAAGGAAATCAACTGGCTGGGGAAACTTGAGGTCGGCGCGGAGGTTGCCTTGCGAAAAGGCAAAAGTGAGATGACCTTTTATCCGCAGGCAGATATGGATTTATCTGGGATCAGGGAGGCATGGATCATTGGACCGTTTGATGCAGATAAGGACTGCTCCGCCGAACCGCTCATACCATCAGGCGGGTTTGATTCATCGGTTGAATACAAGGGCAAATATGGGGCGGTGCGTTGGCGGCATGCGCGGATTCCGATAGACGGGCGCGATGTTTGGTGCAATATACCGCTTTTTGACATGCACAAATTGCTGGAAACGCGGGGCGGCAGCGAGAGCGCTTATCTATATTTTCGGGTGGAGGCGGCGCGTAATAATCGTTTTAACCTTGTTACCCGGAACGATGAACCGTGCCGCATCTGGATTAATGGGAAATCGGGGCTGGTGATTGAATCTTTCTGGAGGACGCAACAGATAAATCTGGACAAGGGCACAAATGAGATTCTCATCAGGACACAGCGAAAATGGGGCGACTGGGATTTTGGGGCGGCGATTACTTCCTTTGCCAATAATGGTCCGGCGGAGGGGTTATGCGCCCCGCGGCTTAAAGTTTCCTAAAAAAGTTTTTCACAACCACTTTTTATTAGAGAGAAGCAAAGACTCGGAAGCGGATGCGTCCATCGGTTCGGATATAAAATATCCTTGTGCATGCTGGTATTCGAGCGATTTAAGCATGAGGAGATGCTCTTCTGTTTCTACGCCTTCTGCAATCAGATTAAGGTTGAACGTTCTTGCCAGGGCGCGCACGGCGCGGATGATTTCAAGGTTTTCCTCTCCCACTGTCATGCGGCTGACAAAAATCCTATCCACTTTAAGGGCGTTGAGCGGGAGTCGGGTTAAATAGCTCAGCGAGGAATAGCCGGTGCCAAAATCATCAAGGCAAAGATAGAATCCCAATTGTTTGAGACGGTCGAGCATGGCGTGGGTAGCCGGTCCAACTTCGAGCATCAGTCCTTCTGTTATTTCAATTTGCACGGAAGATGGCGCAAGTCCGGTGTCCGTAATAATTTGTTCGAGTTTTTTATCAAGTTCCGGGTTTGAGAACTGGCGGACGGAGAGATTGAGATGGAGGTCAATGTTTCTTCCCCATTTTTTACGCCATTCACAAACTTGACGACAGGCGGTTTCGAAAATGAAATCCTCAAGGGGAACAATCAGCCCTGTTTCCTCTGCAAGGCGAATGAAGACGTCGGGCGGGATCATGCCTTTCACCGGATGCGCCCATCGCGCCAGCGCCTCAAATCCGGTTAGCAGCCCGCTTTTGAGTTCGATAATCGGCTGGTAATGGATGATAAACTCTTTTTTGCGGAGGGCGCTGCGCATCTCTTCTTCCAACGTGAGGCGAAAAACCGCGGCTTCGTGCATGGATGGGTCGAAAACGATATGGCGATTTTTGCCGAGGTGTTTGGCTTCGTACATGGCGGTGCTTGCATCGCGGAGATATTCCTGAGCGATGTCCGTTCGTGTGTTTCCGTGCACAACGCCGATGCTTGCGGAGATGTGGATGTCGTGGTCGGAAACGTTAAAACCGCCGCTGATGCTATCGAAAATCTTTTGTGTGGCGTCAATGGCATGGGATGGTTTGGGCATGGCGTCGAGAAGGATGGCGAATTCATCCGTGCTAAGCCGCGCTATTGTGTCGTCTGGACCGAGAATGGAGAGCAAGCGCCGTGCAAGCAATAAAAGCAGTTCATCGCCGATTAAATGCCCAAGGCTGTCGTTTATTTTATTAAAATCATCAAGGTCAAGATAAAGCACGGCAAAATGATAGTTTGGAGCGCGGCGCATTTTGTTTATGGCGCGGTCAAGGCGTTCAAGGAAAAGGACACGGTTGGGCAGTCCCGTCAAGGAATCGTGCAGGGTGTCGTATTGAATGCGTTCCTCCGCCCGTTTGCGGTCTGTGATATCTTCGACCATGCCGATTACAAAACGGGGCTGCATGTGTGTGTCTCTGATAAGGGAAACGGTAAGATATGCCCAGACGATTTGCCCGTCTTTGCGGATGAAGCGTTTTTCGGAGCTGTAGTGTTCGCGTTTGCCTTTAATAGTTTCCAAAACCATACGTCGTTCCTGCTCCATGTCGTCGGGGTGGGTAATGTCTTCTACTCTCATTGATGCAAGTTCCTGTGCAGAGTAACCCATTATGTTCTGAAATTTTTTATTCGTTTCGTGGATATGCCCGTCAAGCCCGCTGCGAGCGATGCCGATGGCGGCTTTTTCAAAGACGGCGCGAAAGCGTTCTTCGCTCTCCTGTCTGGCTTCAATGGCTTTTCGCTGTTCTGTGATATCCACAGCAACGCCAAGGACTGCGGCTTTTCGTGAAATCGTTGGCGTGAAGGGGATGCGGGTTGTCTGAAAAAAAGCTGGGGCGGCGTTCTGTCGTTCGATGATTTCTTCGGGGTTGAACATGCCGTGTCCATTTTCAATCACGGAGAGATTTTTTTTAAGGAACTCAAGCGCTTGGCTCTTGTTGTGAAAGAACTCCGTCAACGAGACGCCAGTAAGTTCATTAATGGATTTCCC
Source organism: candidate division BRC1 bacterium ADurb.Bin183 (assembly GCA_002070185.1). Classification (GTDB taxonomy): domain Bacteria; phylum Sumerlaeota; class Sumerlaeia; order MWCT01; family MWCT01; genus MWCT01. Next base: position 62,439 of record MWCT01000010.1, on the reverse strand, counting down.
GAAAAATTCCGCCATTGCGCGATTGACTAAAAGAAAACGTCCGTCTTTATCGGTGGCAAATATCATATGGGGAACAAGGTCAATAACTTGACGGAGTTCTGCGGTGCGGATTTTGACCTTCCTTTGCAGCACCCATGTCCAAACCACGCTCATGGCAAGAAGCGCGGCAACCGCAGATAATGCCCAGATAAAATATCGCATGACAATCCAAAGGTTTTTCTTTTCGTAAACGCCAAACCATTTTTCATAGAGTTCGCGGTATTTCCCTGTCGCCTTGATGATGTTTAAACCTTCGTTGAGTCGGGCAATAGTCTCCGCATTGCCTTTTTTTACAGCGAAACAATAGTCGCTCGGTTGAAGTTTTTCACCGAGGGGAAAGATATTTGATAAAGAATATTTTTGTATAAAGTATTGTCCCTGAATCCTGTTGACAAAGGCGGCGTCATATTTGCCCGAGGAAAGAAGCCGCAAAACATCTGGGACGTTTTTTTGCGTAATAATTCGGCTCGCCAGATTTTGTTTGATTAAATAATCGTGCATGACACCGCCTTCTTGAACTATCAGTTCTTTGTTGCGGGCGTCATCAAGCGAACGGATTTTTGAACGCTCGCGCACGAATAAATCCATCGTTATCATATTGTAAGGGATGCTAAAATCATAAATTTGTTCGCGCTCCTCTGTATAAACCATACCCGCAATGACGTCTATTTCGCCGGCATCAAGGGCATGCCGAACATCATTCCAAGGTGCAAGGCGGATTTCGGCTTCGATGCCCATCACGCTGGAAATTTCTCTGATTAAATCGGCGTCAAAGCCCGACGGTTCATTATTTTTGAGGAAAAGGTAGGGGGGATAATTGTGATCGCCGCCGAATTTCAGGATAGTTTTATGTTCGTCGGCATGTATGGGTTTGGGGGACGACTGGCTGAATATAAGCCCTGCCTGCGCCAAAACAACTAAGGCGATGAAAATAAATCGCTGGATACGGACTTGCTTAAAAAAAGAATAACAAAGGCGTCCCATGGTTAAATATGTCTCATTGGGCGGGGCTGGAAGTCAAGCGGTAAAAAGCTTTGGTTTTTTGCTATCGAGAATTATTGGTTATCGTTTATTTTTCCTCAAAAAATTCTTTTTTAAGCCCCTCTTCCGGCACAAACGTGAAAATAGAATATCCGATTTTTTGCCCTTCGCCGATTGCCCATGATAAAGCCCCTTGTGTATAGAGCGTTATCCAGCTTTCTTCGACTTTATGCTCCCCATGCCTGTGTCCGCACAAATAATAGCGGGCATTATGTTTTTTCATTATTTCAATAATCTTTTCTCTGTATTCTTTTTTTATGTTAAAATATTCATCCGGCTCATCGGATGTTAGAATAAAAAGGGGCGCATGCCCGCATACAATTTTGCATTTTGCAAAAGAGTTATCCGCAAAGAATTTGTCCATCTCTTGCAACTGCTCTTCCGACCTCTTCAACACCTCTTCCTCTTTTGATTGATATGCGAATGTGTTAAGGACGAAGAATGCCGCGCCTTTATGAGTAAAGCCGTAGTATTCTTTTGCCGGATTTCCTTTTCCATATCCGCGATTAAGCCATAATTTGATATTCTTCATATCGGATGTGTTTCCGATATCATGATTCCCCGGTATAAAATAAACGGGTTTATTTGTGCGCATAGTTTTATCAAACACCTCAAATTGCTCAACATTTGCAACATTTTCGATTAGATCCCCGCTCACAACAATGAAATCAATTTCGTTGCGCCCGTTGATTTTTTCCATTACTTTTTCAAGCCGGTCTGTTCTATCGCCGAACTCCGCCCCTTTATCTATTGTTACTATGTGCGTGTCCGACAACCAAGCGAAAGAGAACTCCTTTTCTACATTCTTCGATTTATTAGGCAAGGTGCTGCATGCGGCAAGAATACTGAATAGCAATAAAATGTTTAAAAAAAATACAGCCTTATGGGCAAATGTTAACGATAACTTACAGTTTTTGTTTTGTTTGTTCATTTGGCATTCCTTTTCTTTTAAATTATTTTTTCCAAAGCAAGGAGTTGGCAATCGGGTTATTGGCAAAAAAAGCCAAAACACGAGGTTTTATCTTTTTCATGCCAAAGCACCATTCAAAACCCTACATGCCAAACCCGCCGTTTGGCAACATTTTTTTCTCGTTGCGATGCAGTGTATTTTCCGTTTTTGTATGAGTCTTTTGTTTGCATAAAATTGGCGCATTGGACTTGACATCGGCGCAGTTGGCAAAGGAAATATTTATAATTAATTAACTTTTATGCTAAGAGATTGGGATGTTTGATTTTTTCAGTCCTAAAAACAAGGGGGAAAAGCGCATCACTCTGACGATAACCAATCCGCTGGGATTTCATGCCCGTCCAGCCGCCAAGTTTGTGGATATCGCCAAGCGGTATGAGAAGTGCGAGGTGGTGGTGGAAAAGAACGGGCAGCGCGTGAATGGTAAAAGCATCATGGGGTTAATGCTTTTTGCTGCGGAGCAGGGCAGCGAACTGGATGTTATTGCGCTGGGGGATGGCGCAGAGCAGTGTCTCCTTGAATTAAAGGAACTTTTTAGGAATAATTTCGGCGAGTGGCCGCCCGCCAAATAAGGGAAATTCATCATGTCGCCTCAAAGACATTTCGAAGGAATCGCCGTTTCCGGCGGGGTTGTGACAGGCAAGGTATTCCGACTTGATCCCCGCCGCCTCTCCGCTGAGCCGCGTTCTATCCCTGATGAAAAGGTGGCTCAGGAGATTGAGCGTTTCATGAAGGCTGTGGAATACAGCCGCAAGCGGATCCAGAAAATCCGCAAGAAAGCGGAGCAGGCGACGGACGCGTCCCATGCTAACATTTTTGACGTTCATTTGATGATGCTGGATGACCCGATGTTCTACAATGAGACTATTGAGGGAATCCGCCGGGAAAAAATGAACGCCGAATATATGCTGAGTCAAACGGTGGAAAAGCTTGCCACCCTTTTTGGCAATATGAAAGATGGTTATTTTGCCGAGCGTGTTTCAGATATTTATGATCTGGCAAATCAGATAATGAGCCTCCTTCGAAAAGATGTGCGGCATCCGCTGCGCGACCTGCGCGAACCGGTGATTGTTGCGGCTTATGATTTGGGTCCTTCTGATACGGTGGTGATGGACGGGTCTAAGGTCATTGGTTTTGTGACGAATATTGGCGGACCGACGTCGCACACTGCCATTATGGCAAAGGCTCTAGAAATCCCCGCCGTGGTCGGCGTCGCCGGGTTTGTGGAAAAGGTTGCTACCGGAGACACGCTCATTGTGGACGGCACCTCTGGCAAAGTAATAATCAAACCAACAGCAGAAGAGATAAAAAAATATAAAATCATCCAGCAGCGGCTTCGTGAACAGAAGCAATCGCTGTGCGTTTTGTGCGATCTGGAAGCCCGCACTCTTGATGGTTATTCCATAGAACTTTCCGCCAATATAGAAATTCCTGAGGAAACGAAACACATCAAGTCGCATGGGGCGGACGGGATTGGTCTTTTTCGAACGGAATTTATCTATTTGAATCGAAATGGGATGCCGGATGAAGAGGAGCAATATCAGATTTATAAAGATGTTTTGGGAGCGGTTCGTCCGAAGCCGGTCATATTCCGCACATTCGACCTTGGCGGGGACAAATTTATTTCCGGTGTTTCTTTCAAAGAGTTGAATCCTTTTTTAGGGCTGCGCGCCATCCGCCTGGGGCTTGCCAATCCGGAGATTTTCAAGACGCAGATGCGCGCCATTTTACGCGCAAGCATGCATGGAAACGCCAAAATGATGTTTCCCATGATTTCCTGCGTGGAGGAGGTTCGGCAGATTAAAAAACTCCTGCGCGAAATAATGGATGAGATGGACGCTGAAGGCGTCAATTACATAAAGGATATAGAGCTGGGGATTATGGTGGAAATCCCCTCGGCGGCGGTCATGGCGGACATTCTGGCAAAAGAGGTGAATTTTTTCAGCATTGGCACGAATGACCTGATTCAATACACCCTTGCGGTGGACCGGGTGAATGAGCGCGTGGCGCATCTTTATCAGCCGTATAACCCGGCGATTTTGCGCCTGATACGGGATACTATCATTGCGGCGCACAAAAATAATATATGGGTGGGGCTTTGCGGCGAAATGGCGGCTGACCCGATGACGGCGGTCATCCTTTTGGGACTGGGAATAGATGAATTGAGCATGGGACCTATTGCCATCCCGGAAGTCAAACGTGTAATCCGAAGCGTGCGTCTGGCGGATGCAAAAAGGCTAACAGAAGAGATATTGCAGATGGGCACGGCGGCGGAGATTAAACGGCTTGTTGCCGCATATGCGCGGCAGATTGTATAAATGCCAATAGCAGGAGCAGGGACGATGCCAGTTAAAGAATTGGAAAAGCGTTTTGAGCCGATGGAGAAGGCGATGGGCGAGCATGAGGCTCTGGCAGAGGCGGGGCGATGCCTTTTCTGCTATGATGCGCCCTGTTCAGCAGCCTGCCCCGCGGGCATCAGCGTGCCTGATTTTATCCGGCGCATTCGAGATGGCAACATCAAAGGTTCGGCTCGCCAGCTCTATGAGACCAATTATCTTGCGGGCGGATGCGCAAGGGTCTGCCCGACAAAGGAGCTTTGCGAAGGCGCCTGCGTTCTCAACGCGCTGCACGGTCGTCCGATTCCTATAGGACGTCTTCAAAGATATGCGACGGATTGGGCTATTGATAACCGCGCTCAAATTCTTTTCCCGGGCAAAACAACAGGCAAACGCGTTGCAGTCATAGGGGCGGGTCCAGCTGGATACTCCTGCGCTGCCGAGCTGGCGCGTTTAGGGCATCGGGTTGAGATTTTTGAGGCGCGCCGCAAAGAGGGCGGGCTATACACCCACGCCATCGCGCGATACAAAATTTCCTCTTCTTTTGCTTTGAAGGAGCTGCGGATGCTAAAAAATTTGGGCATCCGTCTGAAGACGGGAACGCGCATCGGCGCAGACATCCCTTTCGAAACGCTTCTAAAAAAATATGACGCGGTATTTTTGGGAATCGGGCGCGGCTCCACAGCCTCGCTTAATATTCCCGGCGAGGATTTGCAGGGGGTTGTGGAGGGGCTATCGTTTTTGGAAAAGACACGCTCCGCCGAGCTTGATAAAATTTCCATCGGCAAACGCGTAGTGGTGGTCGGCGGCGGCAATACGGCGGTGGACGCGGCGATTGCGGCGGGGCGGCTCGGGGCGCTGGATGTGATGGTTCTATATCGGCGCAGCCGGGCGGAGATGCCTGCCTATAAAGATGAGCAGAAGATGGCGCTCGTTGAAGGGGTGCGATTCATCTGGCTGGCGGCGCCGGTGAGGATACTTGGCGAGAAACGCGTTGGCGGTCTTAAATGCGTGCGGATGAGGCTCAGCGATGCGGACTCATCGGGACGCCCCCGTCCGGTTCCCATCCCCGGCAGCGAGTTCACTATTGAGTGCGACATGGTGATTGCCGCGTTGGGACAGGTTTATCTTTCTGATATTCTTTCCGGCATCCATGGGTTGAAGTTGGAAAATGGCAGGGTGGTTGTGAACAATAAAACTGGCGCGACCAGCGTGGAGAAATTATTTGCGGGCGGCGACTGCGCAACCGGCGGCGGCGAAATGGTTGACGCTGTGGCGGAGGGCATTCGAGCCGCACGCGGCATTCATGAATCTTTCCTGATGAAAAGCAGATGATGGATAAAATAAAAAAAATTGAAGAATTGGGGTTTTTGCCCGAGCGCGTGGTGCTCAAACTCGGCTCCGCTGTTTTAACGCGGGCGGATGAGCGGCTTGATGAAAATCTGATAGATGATGTGGCGCAATCCGTGTCGCGCCTTTTTGACGAGGGGCGGGAGGCGATTATAGTCACATCGGGCGCGGTTGCGGCGGGCAAGGGGCTGCTTCATTTCAACAAAAAGAAACGCTCCATACCGGAAAAACAAGCCCTTGCCGCTGTTGGGCAGAGCCGTCTGATGCATATTTACAGCATGCATTTTTCGCATTACGGGCGCAACATTGCGCAGCTGCTCCTAACGCGCGACGATATGGAGGATCGCCGGCGTTATCTGAACACCAGTTACGCCCTTGAGACGCTGCTCGAAATGGGAGTTGTGCCTATCATCAACGAAAACGACACAACAACGGTGGATGAGCTGCGTTTTGGAGATAACGACATGCTTTCCTCAATTCTTGCCGCAAAAATGAAGGCGGAGTTTTTGATTATTCTTTCCGATGTGGATGGGCTTTTCGACAAAGACCCGCGAACCAGCAAGGATGCTCGGCTGCTCACGAGGATTGAAAAGATTACACAGGAAATTGAAGGGGCGGCGGCGCATTCGCCATCCAAACTCGGGGCGGGGGGCATGCGTTCGAAGATTGAAGCGGCGCGGCGCGCTATGGACGCAGGCGCTCATGTGTGCATCTGCAACGGCAAAAAGCCGGGCATTCTGCAAGAGGTTTTTGCAGGCAGGTGTCCCGGAACGCTGTTTGTGCCCCGCCAGCGTCTTGAACTTTCGAGCCGGGACAGGTGGATTGTCTTCGGCAAATCGGGCGTTAACAAATGGGTGATTGTGGATGAAGGGGCGCGCAAGGCGCTTATCGAGGGCAAAAAAAGTCTGTTGCCGGTGGGCGTCAAAGGCGTTGAGGGGAAATTTGAGCGGGGCGATGTTGTTGAAATACGGGACAAATCCGGCAATCGCATCGGCAAGGGACTTGTGAATTTCAATTCAGACGATGTGCGCAGAATCATGGGCGCAAAGTGTGATGACATAGAAAAAATTCTCGGACAAAAAGAATACGAAGAAATTATTCATCGGGATAATATGATTATTCTTGAGCAGTGATTTATTTTTGTTCAATATGGCGGAGCATCTGCGCGGCGCGAGCATTTTGCGGGTCGAGTTGAAGAGCGCGGCGCAAGTGAGGAATTGCCTTTTCCGAGCGTTCAGTCTGGAAAAGCAGAAGCGCCATATTAAAATGCGTCTGAGCATCATGGGGATCAAGATTCAAAACCTGTGTGAATAATGGTTCAGCTTTTTTCAAATTCCCCTGTTCGCAATAGATAACGGCAAGATTGCTCAACGCGCCGGTATGGCAGGGATTGATTTCCAAAGTTCGTTGATACATCTCAATCGCCTCGCCGGCTCGATTCAGGCTTGCCATGGCGTAAGCCATGCCGAAATAAATTTCCGCGCGGCTGTTCAGAACGCTGGGGAAACGAAGGGCGCTGCGGTAATAATCAAGCGCCTCTTCGAACTTTCCTCTTTTCAGATGGCTCATTGCCAGAGCCGACCTGGAATAAAAATCATCGGGATTCAGGCGCAGGGCGCGTCGTGCGGATTCTTCCGCTGCCGCATATAATCCGCGGTTATTTTGCGCCGATGCCAGATTTGCCCATGTGCGGGAATCTTGCGGATTATATCGCGCGGCATAAATTGCTAAAGATAAATCATCCCTCCAAATACGGCTCCATACTGCGCTATAAAGCGTTGAGCCGAAAAGGATCAAAAATAAAAATCCAATCAGGGCTCTTTGGGCAAGATAGCCTCGTTCAAATAATTTGTGAATGGTCAGCCCTGATAAATAATATAAACCCAATGCTGGAAAATAAAGATAACGAAAGGCAATGGGATTGGCGAGCGGGACGATATTCGCCACAGGCATCATGGCTACGGCATAGAACAGCAGGGCGGCTTTGGCGCGTTTGTCCCGCAGGAAGATGACCCATAAAAGGAGGTTTCCAATCACGACAAGTGACACAGCCAGCCCGTTCGTTACGGTCATATTGGGCAAAAAGGGGACGATGTAAAAAAGCGAGAGAAGGTAATAGCCTTGAATTTTTATTATCATAAGAATTTTTTCCAAAATAGTCAATGAGGCGGGCACTGCAGCAAGATTTGAGGGGGGTGTTAAGATGAAAAAGCGGATGCTTAAAGACGCGGCAAAAGCGGCAACAACCCCCAACCAAATTCCGCGCCGCTCTACAAAAAAGCGGCGTCCCCCGATGGCATATCCCGCTCCCGCCAGGAGCAGGGGAAGCGCCGCGCCATTTTCCTTTGCTGGAATGGCAAGGAACGCGCATGCCCAGAGAAGGGCAATCCACGCCTTTTTTCCGCCATCGTAAATTTTCAGAAGCGCCCAGAGGGCAAGCAACATGAAAAAGACAACCTGCAAATCCTCGCGGAAGGAAACAACATTGACCGCCTCGCCCGAAATTGTGTGCGCCGCAAATAGTCCCGCAGTTATAAAAGCGGGAAGTCCCTGCCCTGTTATTTTCTTCAAAATTAAATATACAAGGATGGCATTAACGGCATGCAGAACAAGGTTATGGAAATGATAACCCATCGGCGCGAGCCGCCAGATTTGATAATCCAAAATATAGGATAAGGAAACCACCGGACGCCATGATTGTTCGGCAAAGAGTTCAAAATAGCGCGGCGAGACAAGCAGGGGAAGGCTTCCAAGATGGCGAACAGTAAAATTGCGGAGCAGAATATATTGGTCATCCATGACAAATCCATTGAGAAGCGAATCTCCATAAGCAAGCAAAGAAAGGAGCGCCAGCGCGGCACAGGGGTAAACATTTTTGTTTGTGTCAATACGCCGCCATGCCATCGAAGTGCGCTCCGGAATTGGGATTGAGAAGCCGATCGGGAGAAAGAATACAAACTCCCGCATAAGGGTAGAGGATGTATAAATAGGGGTCGTCCACAACTACTTTGAGGGCATAATAACCGGACAGCGGCTGGTAATAGCCTTTTAATTGAGGGGCGCCTTTTTCGTCCAGTTCAATGATGGCGATACCCTCCAATCCTGCTGAAGCAAAGATATTTTTATTTCTATAAAATGTGGCAGAATCTGTTTGGGAGAGGGCAATCTCGCCCATCAATTCAGGTTCGCAGGGTTTGTGAATGGAAAAGACCTTAAGCCCATAATCCCCGCAGGCAACGGCAAGGGCATCCCCGCAGGCATCCCCAGACAAAGGTCTATTGAGCGGCAACGTTGCCAAACGTATCGGCGCGGATGTTGAAATATCCTCGATGTGGATGCCGTTAAATTCATCAAGGAGATATGCATAATCGCCGCGCGGAATAACATGGCGTCCAAATTCGCAAGGTTCGCCGCAACCGGTAAGAACAGGACTGGTTGGCTCGGATACATCAAGAAGGCGCAGCCCATATTTAGCGCAGGATAAAAAGGCGCAATCACCGTTAACATTCATAGAAAAGGGCGCGCCGGAATGTCCCCAACGCTCACCCAAAAAATCTAAATTTCGAGCATAATCAAGCGAGTATATGATGACGCCGCCCCATGGGTCGGCAAGGAAAATTCGTCCGCCGTTGATAGACGCCGCATTGTAATTATGTTCATCGAAAACATGAGCTATCGGCATGGGCGACCATGGACGTGCGACATCATAGAGGCGAAAGCCCCCTGTGTTTGATGTAACACAAGCCAGCCCCTCGCCAACGGCGAGATTATTTGTCCATTCTTTGATGGGTATAAAAGATACAAGAACGCCATTTTGCGGTTCGGATAAATGCAGCGGTTCTTCCATCATATTGAAATTCGGGAGCGAAAGGGCGGAGGCGATAGCCTCGCGCGGCGCCCTGTGAGGCGCGTTAGCGGCGCTGTTTTTTTGTTCGATTCTGATAAGACGTCCGCCGCCCGCTTCTATTGTGAGGGGGATGTGCAGTCTGCCCGCTTCGTAAAAATGCGCAATCGGGGCTTCCTTCAGGATATCGCTCACAAGCGCGGCGCCCTCCAAATTTAATATAAGTTCAACGGAGCGTGTTGATAGGCAATCTTTGTTCACCACGATAAGATGCGGCGTTTCATCGGAGTCTGTGAATGATTTGACAAGGTGGTCGGGCGGCGCCGAGGCGAGGCTTTCGGCGGGCGCAAGGGTTAAAAGCGTCGGCGCAAGGCGCGCAAGTTCCGCGTTAATTTCGCCGAGTTCATCAAGTATCGGCAGCGGCGTTTCATCGAACGAGAACACCCCTCGCAGATTAAAAAGACTTTGCGCGAGAAAGAAGAAAACTCCTTTGGCATTATAGGCAAGGGAAAGCCAGACTTGGCAGCGCAGTTCTGCAGGGGCGGGCATGCGCAGATTTTCATCGCCATAGGATTGGAGAATAACCCAAAGGGGGCGTTTTTTTTCGATGGCGGCGCGCGATGCCATTTCTAACGAGGCGCAGAAGGAATCGAACGTTGAGGGCGCAACGGGCTCGAGCGACCAGATGGGATAAACATCGTGCAGGAGGACATCGGTATCGAGTTTTTCAAATCGTTCGGGCAGGTCGGGAGTCATGGCTATGGCGTTGAAGGATGGGTGGGCGGGGTCTGCGCCGCGAAGAATTCGAACTATATTTTTAGCATTTTCGAGATATTCCGGCGCGATTTCATCGCGAATATAATAACCGATAAAGGAGGAATGATGAGCAAGGGCAAGCGCCGCCGATGTTGCCGCTTCGCGCATTTTCGTTTCGGGAATTTTGTCATAAGCGAAATCATATTTTTGCGTGATGAGGTTGTCTATGGCGCGGTTGTGGGCGATGACACTCAAGCCGGCGTTATCGGCGGCATCCATGAATTCAGCGATGCGCGGCTCATTCATCCAGCTGGCGATGACGGTGTCAAACCCTCTGGCGGCAACGGCTGTGAGATAGCGCGGATAATTAATATCATCCGCATAGCGTCCGCTGAGATGGAACCAGATTCCCAAAGGAAACGTATCGGCAAACTCATGCGGCGGAGCGGCGACAGGCGGCGGAGCGGCGACTTCCATCGGCGCGGATATTTCAAGCTCGCCCAGCAACGCGGACTGTATCAAAAAATTAAAGCGATATTTTCCGGCTGTTGTGGGCGTGTCATCGTCCGCGCGCCCGTTCCATGAAAAGGAGTGCGCCCCTTTTGGGCGAGTTGCAAGAACGGCAATCGTGCGCAGGGCGTCGTTTGCGGCATTAGATACATGAAGAGTCACAAGGGCGCTCTCGTTGAGGAGCACAACGGCGGCGCATTCATCATAAACGCCATCCCCATTAGGAGAAAACTCGGCAGGCGATGCGGCAACCGCCGCCATAGTGACGGCGTCAAACCATAAAAAATCGCGCGACTCGCCGGCTGGGCGCAGTGCAATCCGCATAGATACCGCTTCTTGAGGAGGCGTCATTTCGCTCACGAATCGCTTATAGAACGGCTCCGCATCGAAAGGGATTCGAATTTCCGAAATGATGCTCAGCGCATTATCGAAAAACAGGACGGGCAGAAAGTCCGAGATTGAAGAATCGTCATCCGTGCGGACATGAAAAACAAGGGCGTATTTTTTATCGGGATAAACAGCCATATCCTGATAAAAATAATTTTCGCGATTGCATCGAACTTGCGTTTTGCCGCTCCATGCGCCCTGATATGAGGCGTTGACCGCAGGCGCGCCGCTGGCATACCATCCCGACGGCATGGCGTTTTGTATATCTTCAAAATCGGGATTTGCGATAAATTCATCAAGGAGCGAGAAGGCGTCTCCGCAAACCCATTGAGAGGAGAGCAGGCTTCTAAAATTAACGCGGAGAGAGGCTGTTTTGGGCGGCGCAAGGAACGTCGCCGCCATCGGGGCATAATCGGCGGAAACCGGCGCAAATCCCCGCTGGTAATGCAGCCACTGGGAGGGTGAAAAAAATTCGCATGCAAGTTGTGCGGATTCATCGCCCTCCTCGCCGCGAACAAATCCGGAGAATGTGTATCGCACGCCGGGCAAGGCGTGGCGGGACTGCATCAGGTTGTGATATACGGATGCGCGAACGCTTGCGTTTCCATCAAAGGCGGCAAGCAAATCTGTATCCAAGACAGGATGCCGCAAGAATGCCCAATGGTCGGGAATGCCGTCGGACTCGGCGTCCTGTTCAAGGGATGGATTGTGCAAAATCTCTCCCGCCATTGCTGAGAAGGCAAAAAGAAGAAAGAGAAAGAAGAAAGCCGGCATCAATTTCATAGCATTTTATTCCAGATCAAAAGGGCGCTGCGGCGGGGCGATGTCGCCTTTTTGCTGCGCTTCTTTTAATTTTTCCGAGAAAAGGGCGTCCAGTTTTTTGAATTTGTCGCGTTCTTTTTCTTGAGCGGCGCGGAACTTTTCCTCGGCAATCTCCTTTGATTTTTTCACCTTTTGAAAAGCGTCCTCAAAACGGTCGCCTGTGGATTCTTCCAGAATAGGCTTTCGGGTTTCAATCACCTCGCCGGTTTTACGGTCAACAACAAGGATGCAGTTGCATTCCGGACACGTTACTTTGAAAGTATCGTCCATGAAGAGCCCCCTTTTAGAATAAAGAAATAATGAAATGAAAATAGGGCGCGCAGGCGGCTGGTTTCAAGAGTATTATTTTTTCGATTGAAAAGCCAAATAGGCAGGTAGTATAGACTCGCCGAAAATGTATAATCATTTTAAAACCTTTTTTGGGGAAATTGTAATATGAAAAATCTGCCTAATGATTTAAAGTTGCATGTGGTGTCTCATTCCCACTGGGATAGGGAATGGCGGCAGCCGTTTGAATTTTTTCAGCCTTATCTTGTCAAATGCCTCGACCAGTTGTTTGAAATTTTTGAGAACGACCCTAATTACAAGGCGTTTCTTTTAGACGGTCAGACTGCGATGTTGGAGGATTATCTGGAGGTCAGACCTGAACGGGCGGAGGATGTCCGGCGCTGGCTGAAGGAGGGTCGGCTCTTTACGGGACCGTGGTATTCGCTGGTTGACAATAACTTGATTGCGGGCGAAAGCATCATCCGCAATTTGCTTTATGGGATGCGAATCGCCGAAAGCCGCGGGGCGACAATGCGGGAGGGTTATCTGATTTCCTCCTTTGGTCATTGCGGGCAGATGCCTCAGATTTTTTCGGGGTTCGGCATAACAAGTATTATCTTTTCTCGCGGCATCAGCCAATGGCAGACAAAAAGCGAGATGATATGGGAATCGCCGGACGGTTCGCAGGCGCTGGGGTTTCATCTTCCAGATCGCTACACAAAATCGAACTGGTTTTATCTTGTGCATCGCCCGGGGTGTGTGGGGCGCGATGCGATGGATTGGTCATACCGCTGGGCAGCCGATTGTCCCATGCACGCCTGCGATGCCGCCAGCGCGGATCATTATTGGTGGCGGACGCGCGAGGTTTTTCTTCGCGATAAAGGGCTCTGGGTCAAATGCGTGGAGGAGCTCATCGAGAAGGCGCTTTCCGTTTCCGTTGTGCCAATCCTTTTGGGGATGGACGGCGTGGATCACCTGTTTCCGCATAGGGATGTGCCGGAGATTATCCGCACAGCCAATGAGCATTTCGGACGGGAGGTTGTCGTTCATTCAACTCTCCCCGCTTATATTGCGGATGTGCGGGCTTATGTCAAAAAGCGCGGGATAAAATTACAGACGTTCAAAGGGGAGATGCGGCGTCCCATCAAGGTTCCGGGATTCAATCAACTCCTGCCGGGAACCATCTCATCGCGGATTAATATGAAGCTTTTGAATCACGCCGCGGAGACGGCGCTCATTCGCCTTGCCGAACCTATCTGCGCCCTTGCTTCGATGCACGGCTCGGAATACCCCAAACCTTTTGTGGACAAAGCCTGGAAGATGCTGATGGTTAATCATGCGCATGACGGCATCTGCGGCACAAGCGTGGATGCCGTGCATGACGCCATGGCGGAGCGTTATGCGCAGGCGCGGAATCTTTCGGACTTTATCGCTTATGAGGCGATGAAGGATATTGTTTTGAAAATTGACACGTCCCGTCTGGAAGAGCGGGAGATTGCCCTCACGGTTTTCAACACGGCAGGATTTCGGCGCAGCCGAGTTGTGCGCGCGGTCATAGACCTCCCCTATTCATGGAAGCCGGCGGGATTGCAGATACGCGACGTGAAGGGGCGTCCTGTGCCGTTTGTTCTCAAATCGAAACAAAAGCAGGAGAGGGAGATTCTTGCCGACCACGAGGCGCAGCTGGGTTTTTTATGCCTGAGGGTTGAGGCGGATTTTCTCGCGGAGGATTTGCCGGCTTTCGGATATAAAACGTATATCGTCAAGCCGGGCGCGTGGCTGAATCTGACAATACCGGATAAGTGTTGCTCATTTGAATCGGCGCGGATGACCGCTCCTGCCGAGATAGAAAATGAATTTTTGCGCGTTAAGGCTGAAGCGGACGGCAGCTTGACGCTGACAGATAAAAAGACCGGACGGGTTTATTCAGGGTTGAATGTTTTCGTTTCATCGGGCGATGTGGGCGATTCAACCACATACACGCCGCCGATGAATGATTCGATTATTTATTCAACAAGCGCAGCGGGCGTTGTTGAAATTATTGAGCAAGGACCGCTTTCGGCATCCTTGCGTATAACCCGCCGAATGACGCTCCCCGCCCGATGCGAACCGCGGGAGAAGAATGTGGAACTTGTGGAAACCGCCCAACCTTTTAAGGCGCGGCGTTCAACTGATATGGTTGAGGAAACAATCGTCTCGATTGTTACGCTGGAATGCAGCGCAAGGCGGGCTGATATTAAAACGGTTGTGGAAAATAATGCAAGGGATCATCGCCTTCGCGTTATTTTTCCCAGCGGGGCAACAAAGGCAAAATCATGGCTCGCTGATGCGCCGTTCGATGTCGTTGAGCGGGATATTCATCTGCCGGAGACGCCGGATTGGACGGAGCCTCTGCCTGAAACGCAAGCGGCATCTTCGTGGTTTGCCGTTTCCGATGAAAAAGGCGGGCTTGCGATTTTGACAAAGGGCATTCCGGAGGCGGCATGCCTTGACGATAAACCGCACACTTTGGCGTTGACGCTTCTGAGAGGCACGCGCCGTTCCATCGGCGAGGATTATTCGCTGGAGGGTTCGCAGTGTCTGGGACGCCTCGAATTCCATTATGCAATTCAACCGATTGCGGGCGATTGGAAAAAACACGGGCTTGTGCGCGCCGCCGCCGATTTTATGACGCCGATTCGCGCCATCCTCTCCGCCTCGCAACGAAAAGGCAGCCTGACAAACGCCTCCGATTATCTTTTGCTTGATGTGAAACCGGCAAGCGCCGCAGGCAATCTCGGCGTTTCGTGCATCAAGAAATCGGAAGATGGCAAGAGCGTCATCATCCGCTTATGGAATCCCACGCGGGAAAAAATTCAAGTCAAATTAAATCTCAAAGGGCAAAAAGGCGAAACCCTTGCGGTTCAATCGGATGAAATCAATCCGGCTAAAATGAAAAAGTCGGCGGGGTATTTCACTTTAGAACATTGCAAGATTGCCGCGTTCAAGATGACGGTTTAAAGAAGGCTGGAAACGCAAGTGACAAGTTCTTTGCGGCTGATGGAAGTCTGAATTCCATTGCGCATGTCTTTGAGCAGCCATGTTCCGGTGGCGAATTCGGTTTCGCCGGCAATTAAGACAAGCGGGATTCCTTTTTTATCCGCATATTTTATCTGCGCCTTGAAGCGCTTATTTTCGAGGAAGACCTCAGTGGGGATGCCGGCATGGCGGAGTTCAGTTGCCGCCGAGAAATAATCTTTTAGGCGCGCCCTATCCATGACCGATACAAGAACCTTCGATGGGGATTTGGCGGAGGGCTTGACGATGCCCGCATCAAGGAGATTGGAAAAAAGGCGCGTTAAGCCGATGGAAATTCCCACGCCGGGGAGATGCTGGGTTGTGAAGTGCGACGCCAGATTATCATAGCGTCCGCCGGAGCAGATGCTGCCCAGCTGCGAATAATCCCGCAGAAATGTTTCATACACTGTGCCGGTGTAATAATCGAGTCCGCGCGTGATGGAGAGGTCAACCTCAAAGGCGTCATCTGGGACGCCGAGCGCGGCAAGGTTTGTGACAAGGAGTTTCAATTCTTCCGCGCCTTCAAGGTAAAGCGGATGGGAATGATTGTTTTTTTCCAGACGCTCCATCACATCAGCGCCTCTGCCGGAGATGCCTGCAATTTCAATGATATGTGCGGCGAGTTCCGAGGGAAGCCCGCATCCCGTTTCCAAGTCGTGCTGGACGGCATCTGCGCCAATTTTGGGGAGGCGATCCACAATGCGCAAGGCTTCCATAGCTATTTCGGCGGGGGTGGCGAATTCGAGCAGTATGCCCTGCAGTATTTTTCTGTTGGAGACTCGGATGACAAATGCGCCGATTTGCATCTTTGTGAATATACCGTAAATGACGGCGGGGATTTCGGCATCGTTCAATGGGTCAAGCGATTCATGTCCGATGACATCAATATCGCATTGATAGAATTCTCTGAAACGTCCTTTCTGCGGACGTTCGCCGCGCCAGACTTTTTGAATCTGATAACGCCTAAAAGGGAAAGAGAGTTTATCAAAATTCATAGCGACATAACGCGCGAGGGGAACTGTGAGGTCAAAATGAAGCGCCATGTCCGTTTCGCGTTCTTCCTCTGCGGCGTTGGGGCGGGCAAGGGTGTAAATTTGTTTGTTGATTTCGCCTTTAGATGCTAGGACTTCGAGCAGTTCGGCGGCGGGTGTTTCGATGGGGGCAAAGCCGAAGGTTTCGAATCCTTTTTTAACAATGCCAAGCAGACGCTGGAATTCCGCCTCTTCTTCTGGGAGCCATTCGGGAAAACCGCTCACGGCGCGGGGTTCGATGATAGAATCGGTCATGAAGCGGGCTCCTGATTTTCTTCCGCCTTTTTGACAGCGGCTTTGAATTTTTCCGTCAACTCGCGGATTTGATTCTTTTTTGCGAGATTGCGAAGGCTTTTTGTATTGGCAATAAGGCATGCGGAGCTTTTGAAGAGGACTTCCATGATGCCGAGATTGTTTTCAATAAGCGTGCGCCCCGTCTCGGAATTTTCGATAATCATGTCCGCATCCTCCGGCAGGTAAGCCTCCGTGGAGCCTGTTGTGGGAATCACTTTGTAGCGGCGAAAGCGATGGGTATAGGCGAAGTGGTCTGCAATGTTCACGTATTCGCCTGCGATGCGAATAAAGGGAAAAGGCAGCCCGCCGCGTTCAAAAAGGGCTGTGAATTCCTCAACGGTTTTTACGCCAAGGTCATTATGCGCCGCGGCGCAAACGCGCACGCCGGCAAAGCCTAAATTGAGGAGTTTTTCCACAGGTGTCGAGGGGAACTGGTAGCGATGGTCAAGGAACCAGTCTTCGCCGGTGATGGCGAGGTCAAAATGACCGTTGGCAACTTGTGCGGGCATGTCCTGCGGTCGGATAACTTTGATCTCGAATCCTTTAAGATTGCTCTTCGGGCGGCGGGAAACTGAGGAGGAATCGTAGCCCTCCACCTCGATGCCGCAGGATTTGAGAAAGGCGCAAGCGGATTTTTGCTGATGTCCATCAGCCAGAGCGAGGCGAACAAGGTTTTTATTTTGTCCATTATCCATTGTTTGTATCCGTGATTATTGGCAAAGTTTGTTTAAAATCGGCGTCAAGTCTTTTGTTTCAAAGAGCGCGCGGTTTGCAATGAGAGAAACGCGGGATTCAAGAATTTGTTCCACAATGCGCAAGCCGTTGGCGCTTATAAAGCCTTCGTTATTGGCGCATAAAAGGGCAAGTTCCGCGCCTTCGGGAGGGTAAGCCTCCGCCGCCCCCCAAAGGGCGAAGATGCGAAAATCGGGCAGGCGAAGGCGCAAGGCGAATTCCTCCGCCAATCCGGGAAATTGCGTGGCAATACGAATGGGACCTCGCGCTGCCATCCTTGCTAACACTTCTCCCGCGCTGCCCTCCGGCTCTGATGCGGCGCAGCAGACATAAAGATATCCCGATGGAATATCCAGCGTGCGCAGATTTATGATTGCCGCTTTGGGATATTGCGCCAGATGTTCCATGACCCAGTAGGAGCTGCAAAGACCGAGGTCATAATTTCCGATGCTGACCTGAATGGGGATATCTTTTTCGCGGAATTGTTTTGAGAAAAGGTTCTGTTCGCCGCTGGCTCCGGAGGCATAGGCGCGGGCGTCCTTTTGATAACCGGAAAAATCTATGCCGCAAGCGGCAAGGTGGTTTTTTACCTGATTTTGAACAGCGCCTTTTGGCAGGGCAATTTTAATCACAGCATACCCCCCAAAATTCGATGAGTTTTTTGATAGATTTCAGGGGCAAAAGGAAAGCCTCTTTTTTGCTTTTTGAAAGAGCCTCAAGGATATAGCCATCTTTGCCTTTTTTGATTTGTCCGTTCATTCGGGCGGATTTATGGGCGGAAAGCTGGACGCTCAATCCTGCGGCTCTGAGTTTTTCCGCTGTTTTGATAGCCTGCATAACGTCCGCCTCTTTGTTGAAATCCGCGACAAGCGTAATGGAGGGACGCTCTTCAAACGCGCCGTAGAGTGTTTTGCATAGTTCCATCAACGCCTCGGCATAAAGGCAGAACCCGCACCCGCCAATTGGTTCGCCTGTGAACCGCTGCAGAAGATTGTCATAGCGTCCGCCGCTGCCAACGATAGTTCCCTCCACATCAACATCGAACATCACGCCGGTGTAATAGGTCAGGTCTTTGCGGATGGCTGGGTTAATCTCGAAGTGGACGCCCAATTTTTCAAGGATGGAGGCGATTTGCTCCAATTCTGCCGCGGCGGCAAGGAAATCGGCGGAGTTTTTTCCCAGCGCTTTAAGGTTGGTAAGGAAGGCGGCGGATGAGCCGCGCAAGTCCATCAGGCGGCTTAAGCCATCCATTCCATGCCGCTGGACGCAGATGCGGCGTAGTTCGTGCGTCCGTCCTTCAAGAAGCAGGGCAAAGGCGTCCTCCTCCTCGGCGGGGGAAAGCCCAAGAGTTTTAATATAAGCGCGGAGGATGCCGGCATGGCTGAGGGTGATTTTGATTTTGCCGATTTTTAATTCTTTAAAAAATTCTACAAGGAGAAGAATGACTTCGGCGTCGCGCACAGGCGGAAAATCGAAGTTGCCGAGGAGTTCCAGTCCCAATTGACAGTGGCGTCCGCCTGCTTTTTGTTCTTCATTATAGCGGAAGACATCCTCCACATAAAACAGGCGCGCCTGTTTTTGTTTCATAAAGTATTCAGAGAAGAGCCGGCAGACAGGAACGGTATTATCCGGACGAAGGACGACTCTCTCTCCGCTCCAGCCGTCCCAATCCAAAAAGGTGTAAATTTTGTGCATCAGGTCAGGAGAGAGTATTCCTGCGCCTGTGAACCAATATAGTTTTTCAATAACGGGCGTGCGGGTTTCGCCGTATCCATGCCTGAGGCAGGTTTCTCGGAAAATCGCTTCAATAAAGCGGAAACGCCGCAAGTCATCCGGAAGCCAGTCGCCATAAAATTTCATTGGATTTTAAGCCTCTTTGCTGAAAAAGTTGGGAGCGAACATTATGCAGCAGGAGCGGAACGTCAAGTAAATTTCAAAACTTGGGATTTGTCCGATGGCAAACAAACTCATTAAATGTCGCGCCGGGGTCCAAATAAAAATTTATTATGCAGTGGTTGACATCGCCAAATGTTATATATTATTAAAAGATGCGTATATTCGGGAAGATACGTTTCAAAAATTTTGCAGTTGACACAGGGCGCAAATCTTTCAAGTTCAATGTATGATGTTATCGCCGGCGAATAAGCGATGTCAAAAAATATATTAACATTAATAATCATAATCCTTTTTGCAGCCGTAATCATATTAAAAAAACGCATTCGTTTCCTGCGGGTTTACAGCGAAACGCGGATGAAGGAACGCGAGGCGGTCATATCGTTTTTGCACAAGATTGGGGAGCGCATCACACACAGCATTGATTTGCAGGGTTCGCTGGAAATCATCACTAATTTCATAGTGGAATACACTCATGCGGAGTCCGGCGCTATCTTTCTTTTGAACGAGGAGGAGAACGCGCTGCGGGCGAAGGTGGTCATCGGTCTTTTCCCTCCTTTGCACCAGACGACTGAGCATGCATTTACCAAGCGCAAATTTCTCACGGAACGGATTATGCGGGACAAAGTCAATTTGGGAGAGGGAATCATTGGCTATGTCGCCCAGTCCGGCATCACACAGCTGATAACAGATCCTCAAAACGACCCGCGCGTCCCGCAGACTTCCGATGTATCCATTGCCAGCCTGATGGTTGCGCCGTTGAAAATCAAGGACAAGGTTTTGGGCGTTATGGCGCTTGCCAACAAGCGCGACGGGATTTCATTTGATGAGCGGGACAAGAGTCTTTTAGAATCGCTTTCGGATCAGGCGGCGGTGACGGTTGATATTGTGAAGCTTTATGACCAGCTGGCAAAGCAGCAGCGAATCGAACAGGAGCTGCGTGTGGCGCATGATTTCCAGAAGCTGCTTCTGCCGAAGGAATGCCCTTCGGTGGAAGGTCTGGACATGGCGGCAATAAGCGAGCCGGCGCTGGAGGTGGGCGGGGACTATTACGATTTTTTTTGGGTGGATGAGGATCACCTTGGGGTTGTGATAGCCGATGTGTCCGGCAAGGGCATACCCGGCGCGCTGGTCATGTCCATGCTGCGGAGCGCGTTAAGGGCGGAAAGCCGAAACATTCTTTCGCCGGCTGCCGTTTTAAAGGTGATTAATGAATACATACGAACAGATACGCAAGTGAATGTTTTTATTACGGCAATCTATGCCATCATTGATATACGGACGCATAAGATACTCTTTGCCCGAGCGGGACATGAGCCGTTGGTAATATTCACCGACGGGGGCAAAAAGCATGATTTTGTGGCGCCCAACGGCATCGCACTGGGTATGGTGGGCGAAGATATTTTTAATATTACGGAAAACCGTGAAATTACCCTTGCGGAGGGCGACACGATTGTGCTTTATACTGATGGCGTTGTTGAGGCAATGAACAAGGCTTCTGAAGAATACGGGCAGCAACGGCTGTTAAAGACCGCCAATCGCAGTCTGCATGGAAAAGCAAAGGAGGTTTTAGATGCTGTGATGGCTGATATACGCGAGTTTTCCGGGGATCTGCCACAGCATGACGATATTACGATGATTGTGATTAAGGTCAAAGCCCTGATGGATAGTGTAACCTCAAGGGCGCCGGTTGGAAGCGGGACGGAGAATCTCAATTATTAAAAGGACGGGAGGACGCTCATGAAATCGTTCGATCTTCATGTGAGAGTTGAAATCACCAATCAGAGATACACCATCATCGAACTGACGGGTTTCCTTGACGCCCACACGGTTAATGCCTTTGAAAATCGCATTGAGGAAATTGTCAGCAGCGGGCAACGCCAGATTGTAATAGATTTGAAGGGGCTGAATTACATATCCAGCGCAGGGATTGGGGCGCTGATGGCGCTGACTCAGCGGTTGCGCAAAGAATCGGGAAATATGGTTTTGCTTCAACCCAATGAGAAGGTGTTCAAGATTTTAGACCTGCTTGGATTCACGAAGATTTTCAATGTTGCTTTGAAAGAGGAAGATGTAGAGAATTATTTCCAGGCTGTATAACAGGAGGCGCAAATAAGGAATTAAAGCCTCTATCATGCAATGGGGCGAGGCGGCAAATATTGAAGGCGGTGGGAAGGATGGATAGCAAAATTGAAAATGAAGAAGATATTTTGATGGAAATCCAATGCTCTGTGCGGGGAGAGATTCTTCCTATCATGCGGAATTTTGTGGCAAGCGTCGCTCAGAAGATGGGTTTTTCCCGCGATGAAATAAGCAAGATTGAGATGTCTGTGGATGAGGCATGCTCGAACGTCCTTCGCCATGCTTATTTTATTAACGGCGCTTCGGGGCAAACACCAAAACACCAAGACCCGCAAAAGGGTCATATGAAGATATGCGTTCGCGCGGCGAGCGATCATCTTCAGATTACCATCTGTGACAAAGGTCTTGGCATCAAGGGGAAACCTTACAAAGGCGTTGAAAACATTGACGAGTTTCTGAACAAATGCCATGGACTTGGAACTTATATCATTCATAAATTCATGGACAAGGTTGTGATTGAATATCCCGAAGGAAAGGGCACAACGGTTTCCATGATTAAATATTTGCATAGCCAGACTTAAAAAGGGTTTTTGAAATTATGTTGTTTGAAGCAAATGAATCATGACCGAAAACGATAAAATCCGGGCAGAGATTTCAGAAGAAACGCTTGAGCGGTATCTGAGCGGTTTTCAGACCATAAATCGGATACTCACGGCTCTTTCTTCTTCTACAAACATCGAAGACCTTTATGGGATTATTCTTTCTGCGCTTGTTTCCCCGCATGGCTTGAATTTTACACGGGGCGTTCTTTTTATTTATGATCCCAAGTTCGATACCTTTTCCGGCAGCATTGCGCTTGGTCCGTCAACAGAAGCGGAGGCAAAGGAATTTAGGGAGGATTTGGAGGCGGAGGAGCGGGCGCTGAATCATATCATGGATAATCAGAAGAATCGGTTTGACTTATTGCAAAATGGCGGATGGGAGTCTTGCATTTCAGGTCTTCGCATATCGGGGCTTTGGATTAACATGGTTCAGAGATTCGGCGCAGAAAGCGCACTGACCAAATCCATCCAGAGGCTCACTTTTTCCGGTCGGGGGAAGCATCGGGAGGAGAAGTATTTCCACGATATCTGCTCGAAAGATTATCCGCTTTTACAAAATAAAAGCGACAGGACGGTATTCCTGCCGAGCATGATTGCTAAAATCATTGACGATGAATTTATTGCGGTGCCCATCCGCAGCAAAACACAGCGCTTTGCCGTGGTTCTTGTGGATAGAAAGTTTTCCAACAAGAGGCTGGGGCAGGAAGATTTGAGACATTTGCAATGGTTTTCCAATCAAGCCTCGCTGGTTTTGGAAAACGCCGTTTTGTATAACAACCTTCAAGCCGCCTATCGTGATTTGAAGGAATTGGATACGTTAAAAAGCAATTTTCTTTCAACGGTTTCCCATGAATTGCGGACGCCGCTGACGACGATTTACGGATTTTCCGGTTTGCTGGTGGAGGGGAAAATCGGGGAGGTTACGGATAAGCAGTATAATCTTTTGCAACGGGTGAATAGAAATGCCGCCCATTTGATAAATCTGGTGAACGATATCATCGAGGTGGCGGAGATTCAGGTGCACGGCATTTCCGACGTCAGCATCAACGAGATTGACCCTTTGCCGGTCATCATGACTGCTATCAGCAACGTTCAGGCGCGCAAGGATGGCAAAGCGGTGGACATCCAACCTGTTATTGATGATGAGATTCCTCATATCCTTGCCGAGGAACATTCGTTGGAGCGAATCATTTATCACCTTTTAGATAATGCGGTCAAATTCAGCAGGGACCAGGGGAAAATTCTAATCAGGTTCCGCAAGGAAGAGGGAGATTTGCGGATTTCTGTGGAGGATGAAGGGATTGGCATTGACCATGAGAATCTAGCTAGGATATTCGAAAGTTTTTATCAGGTGGACAACCGGCTGAATCGTCCGTTTGAAGGGCTGGGGTTGGGGTTATCCATCACGCGCCTTCTTCTGGCTGCGACAGGCGGGAAAATACAGGCGGAAAGCACGCTTGGAAAAGGCAGCATATTCACAATCCTTTATCCTATTTTCTTATAATCATGAAGCATCAATCACATAAGATATGAAAGACGAAATTCTAAATAAAACCATAAAATCGCTCGAGTCCTCGATTGAGAAAGTTCCGGATAATGTGCAAATGATGATTAATCTGGCGGAGCTTTATTTGAAGAGCGATCAGATGGGTCTTAAGACGTTGCGCCTTCTGGAAAGGCTTTCTGAGCTTGAGCCAGAAAATCTTCGCATTCACCGAGCTTTGAGCATTTGTTACCTTATTCAGCAACCGGCTGAGCTGGCAAACAATGTCAATGACCTTTCTTCCTTGGATGTTCAGGCGCTTTCAGAAACTCGCAACCGGCTTGACGCCCTGATGTCCCAGCACGAACGGTCGGCGGATCTGCACAAGGCTCTGGGCGATGTTAATCTTTTTTTAAGACATTCAGAAGAAGCGGTATCCTCATACAAAACCGCCCTTGAGCTGGGATATGATGATTTGATGCTGATGCTGAAGAGTTTTACGCTTGCGCATCGTTCGTATAAGTTGCCGCCTTCCGCTTTATGTTTTTTTGCGTCTCTTTATGACAAAACGGGATTTCCGGATAGGGCGGCGGATATATATCGGGGTATTTTGAAGGACGGTGTGTCGGATAAAACAGCCACAGAATGGCTGACTCATTATTATGAGGGGCTGGTTGCCGCAGAAGCCGATATGGATGTTCCGCCAGACCACAAGATTGAACTTCTGAATCTTTATGTGAATAATAGTAAAATTCCCGAAGCCATCGAACTTGCTCATTCCATCAACATCTCCGAGATGACAGACTTTACCATCATCAAGAAGATTGCCCGCGAGTTGATAGATTCCGAGGATTTCCGTCAGGCTTTTGATTTCCTTTCCCGCATTCCGCTTGATGCGGAAAATAAGGCGTTAATCAATGAAATCACACTTCGGCTGGAGCGACACGGCGAGTTGGATACGGCGGTTTATCTGCTTCAGTTCATAAACAGGCATGACCTTGTTATTGTGGAGGCGCAGCAAAGAGAGGATAAAGAGCTCAAGGTTCATACGGAGCTGGGGCTTGCGGAGCTGCACTACAAGAACAAAAAATGGGAAAGCGCCCTCGAAAAGTATATTGCGATACTCAACATGGGCTACGATGATTGGTCGTTTATCATGAGCCGCATTGACCACATTCTGAATCAAATGGAAAAGCCGGCGCTGATTCATTATCTCTATGCCGCGAATGTGCATTGTCATCATTACAATTACATGATGGCGGCAGATTATTTGACGCGGGCGCTGGATATGTATCCGGGATTGCCGGAAATACAGGTCAAGTTAAATGATGTTTATACCCAGATGCTGGCGGAATCGCCGAATTCGTCCGAAATTCGCTTACGCTATGCGGACTTGTGCTATTCGATGGGAAATGTCCAAAAAGCGATTGCCGAATATACGGAGGTTTCTCAGAACTCCGATTTTTATCTGATTGCCATGAGACGCCTTGCGCGAGCGTATGAGACCATCAATGAATACTCGCTAGCGCTTGAGAAATACATGGCGCTTAATGACATCGGTCCGGACGATTTTTCTTCTCTTATCCATCTTTATGAAAAGTTGATGGAACACAATATGCTTAAAGAGGGGCTTGAAACCCTTCGGCTGATATACAACCGGGATCCGGAATACGGCGATGTTGAAGCGCGGATTCAGGAGATTGAGACGCGGATTCAAAATCAGGATCAGGCTCTCTTCCTTGACCCCAAGATGCGCGAGCTTATCGGCGATCATGCCATCGGCAGGTATAAATATATTTCAAAGATTGGCAGCGGCGGCATGGGCGTTGTTCATAAGGTTTTTGACATCAAGAACAATTGCGAGGTGGCGATGAAAATCCTGCGGGAGGGGCTTTCCGGAAGCAGCAAGGCGATTGACCGCTTCTTCCGCGAAGCCCGTATAGCCGCAACGCTCAACCACAAAAATATTGTGAAAATCTATGACTACAACATCTCCAATGTCTATGGACAAAGTTACATCACCATGAGTTATGTGGATGGTCCATCGTTGCGGGACATCATCGAAGAGCGGTTTTCCGAATCTTTGGAGATTACAAATTACGAGATTTCGCAAACGCTTTATTATATGTCCCAATTGTGCGAAGCGCTCGAATGCACCCACAATCGAGGCATTATCCATCGGGACATCAAGCCGGATAATATCATGATTGACAAAGGGGACAAGGTCAAGATTACCGACTTTGGTATTGTGCATGTTGAGGAGGCGAGTTTCACTCCGACAGGCGCGCTGATTGGGACGCCGCGTTATATGTCGCCGGAGCAAGTGCGCGGGGGCAAGATTGACGGACGCTCTGATATTTATTCCGTCGGCATCATCATGTATGAACTTTTAGTCGGCTCCCCGCCATTTATATCGGGCGATATCGCCTATCAGCAGGTGAATGTTGAGCCCACCCCGCCGAGGGATATCTGCCCCGCCATTCCTGAAAACGTGAACGCAATCATCATGAAGTGTCTTTCCAAAAAGGCGGAAGACCGATTCCAGGCCGCCCCCGAAATGAAAAAGACAATGGACAACATCCTGCGCGAGATGGGCGGATATTTGCCAGCCGAGGATGATTCGCCGTCTGGCAATGCTCAACATAATGAAAAACCTGTTATGGACTCGAGCGGCGAAAATGCTGAAGAAATTCCCGGCGAGCGGACGGGTTGATGTCTTTTTTATACGTTAAGAGGGTCTTGCTCTCATGGGGTGCTTATGGCGGGGGGGGAGTGCGGCGATGATTTATAATATACGTTTTTTGAATCCTGCTATATAGGAAAAAGAGAAAGATGCGCCGTTTGAAGGGAGATTCGTTTATGTTTAAACGAGCGGGGTGTGTCCTTGCCCTTTTTTTATGGACTGCTTGGTCCTTTGCCCAGTTTGGCATTCGCGTGCCGGAGGATTATTATCAAATTTCTGACGCTGTTATGGCGGCAAATGCGGGGCAGACGGTTATTATTGGACCGGGTGTGTTCGACGGCAATTCGCAGAGTTTCCCCATCATTTTGCGGGACGGGGTTTCCGTCGAGGGAAGCGGCGAGGCTCTGACCTTTGTTGACTCCGGCGCAACCGGCGTTCCCGCCTTTACGGCTGATAATATTGTCACCACATCCACGCTCCTTTCGCGAATGACAATTCAAAACGGTAACATCGTTTCAGCGGGCGGGGCGGCGCTGCGCATTACGAACTGCTCTGCTTTTTATATTCAAAACGTACGTTTCAGAAATAACAAAGGAACAACCGGCGGAGCGATTTACATCAACGATTCCACCGCTTTTTTTGTCCGTTGCCTTTTTGATGGAAACCGCGCGGAAAATGGCGGCGCGGTGTTTATCGAAGGCGACATCTCCGCGCCTGTCTTTGGCGAGAATATTTTTCAGTCCAATGAATCCTCATTGAGCGGCGGCGCGCTTTATATCTATCGCGCTTCCGATACGATGATCCAGGACAGCACGTTTACAGATAACAAGTCGGCTGGGCAGGGCGGAGCCGCGACGATTTATGATTCAAAGGCTTCTTTGCTGGAAAATGTATTCGAGGGAAATAACGGGTTGGATGGCGGAGCGATTTGCCTTTATCTTTCCGATTCGCCGGTTCAAAAGAATTTGTTTTTGAAAAACACAGCCAGCCGCGGCGGAGGTATTTTTTCTTCGGGCGGCTCCGCTCTTATTTACGGCAATGTTTTTTCGCATAACGAGGCATCGGTTAATGGCGCGGCTTATGCCGCTGATAATTCGTTGGATCATGTGTTGAGCACCGTGATACATCACAATAAAAACATTGCATCCGGCGGTTCGGCTGTCTCGATTTCAAATGGCGACACGGTTTTTGACGACAACACGGTGGCTCATAATAATGCGGAGGCTGGAATTGGGATTTCAAACGCTCATCCCGCTGTTTATAACAATATAATCGCTTTTAACACGGGTTTTGGTTTGCAGGAAAATGGCGCCGACGCCGACCCTGACTGCGTCAACAATCTTTTTTACGAGAATAGTTCAGGCAACTATTTTGACGACGGCGCGGCGATTTTGAACTCGGCGGCGGAGATTAATGCGGCGGACAATGCGCCTCATCTTTCTCAGAATAATATCACCGGGGATCCATTATTTAAAGACCCGGTGATGGGGGATTACCATATTGAGCACGGGTCTGCGGCACAGGATACGGCAACGTTTATCGCTCCGGTCTTTGCCGAACAGGATATGGATCTGGAGTTTCGGCATTATCGTTACAGCGGAACGGCTCCCGATATTGGCGCGGATGAATTAATCTATCCTCGATTGACAGGACCAAATATTTATTACGATACGAATGCAGACAACAAAGTGACCTCCGGCGACCTTGTAATCTTGACATTCAGCCAAGCGATGGATTCGCCGACGACTTTGACGGCGGCGGACTTTCGTTTGTTTGTGGTTGGGGATACGCTGGGGACGAATGCGGAATTTTCCATTGCGCCCATCAATCGCCGCCATGTGATTCTCACGGTCGGCAACTCGCCGTGGCTGACAATTCCGGGCATCTATGACGACGCGCGCCGATGGGCGGGAGAGCCTTCCGGCATTGATATCGCTGCGATTCGTCCCGATGGTTTGCAAAATGACAAAGGGATTCCCGCTTCGCCCGGCGGACTTCCTGTGCCAGCGGGGGCGGGTCTTGACATCAGCGCTGGAACTATCACCTCTACGGGGTTTGTGCATCATTACTCTTCAACAGAATTGACCGCCGGTGTCGGAAGTTATTACAGTAAAAACAGGTTCAGCATTCCGATTCTTTCCTCCTATTATCAGGGTTTTCTTTACATGAAACAGGCGCGCCAGTATTTTGGAACCAATAATTGCGTCGCCTTTGACGGCGAATTTCCAATTTTCCTATTCGACCCCTTCCGCGCTCCCACGTTGACGCTTGCCTATGATGAGAGCGAGATAGACTTTGCCGCCGGCGAACGCGAGGAGAACATGAGGATTTTCCGTCTGAATAAAAATGACCTTATGGGGAATTATTATTTTGAGATTGTGCCGGATGCGCTCGGGGCGCCGCAGGTTGTGGATACTGCCAATAACACAGTATCCGTCAGAATCACCTATCTTTATCCGCCGCGTTATCCTGCGTATGACGCGCCGGTGAAAATTCCTTACACCCATCCGATTTATGACAACAGCAAGGGCATCTATGCCGTTTTTCACGTGAAGCCGTTTGAAGAAACGCAAAAGCGGGCGCGGCTGGCGGGCGCGGGGCAATCGGTGACACTTGCCTCGCCTTATGATGCGGAGAGCCCCTTTTACCGTCATTCCGTGACGTTGAATGGTTTTGAGGAGGACACAAGCGGCACTGTGATTTTGAGGATGAGACCGGCAAGGACGGAGGAGCGCGTTCTTTTGCCTGCGAAAACAAACGCCGTTTGCGTTATTGAAGCAAACACTCTCGACGGCTCTCCTGTGGATATAACGCAGCCTATGAATGTTTCGCTCAATTTTAAGGATCACACATCAAAAATCTTCCATGAAGATGTGCTGGATGAAAACGGCAACAAGGCGCTGCCAACGCAGATGACGATTGCGGCTGTCAATCCTGAGACGTGGACGCTTGTTAAGGCAGGCGGCGCAACATTGCAGAGAGACTATGTTCGGAATCTTGTGATGGACACGATTGACGCGACGACGGTCACCCTTCATCCCTCGCGTCTGGTTTTGTGCGCGTTGGCGGATTCCCGCGCGCCTATGAGTTACGGTTTTTACAATTCGATGGATAACTGGAATTATGTAAGCGATTTTGAGGATATTTTTGATCCGGGCGTGCCGGGGTATGGTCCGGGGTTTCTTTCCATTACATGCCATACGGCAAACACTTATAGTTATTGGGAGAACGACCCTGACGAGATTCCTGTGGTTGAGGATTACGTTTATCGGGCGCGGTTCACTGTGGATACGGATATTTTTTCAAAGGTAAATTGTCCGAGTTTTCGGTTGAGGGTGAACAGCCAGAACTATCAGATGTCGGCTTCGCTTAGAGTTTTCAGTTATAAGGATAGTTACGCCTCCCCCACCGTTCTTTATCCCAAAACCTACAATCTTTATTTTGTCCCGCCGGCTTCAACGTTGGAATATTCCATCAAACAAGGAGCGCGCGCTCTTTTGCCATGGATGACCAGCCGCATTTTATACAATGCCAAAGACGAGGCATCCAACGACATGATGGCGTATGCGGAGCTTATCAATCTTGATGAGGAAGATTTCAAAGATACCACGATGTTCTTCAGGGGTGTGCATTTTGATCGCATTCCTCTCTCGGAGCTTCCGACCAAAGAAGTTCTTGCGATTTATGAATTTTCCGGCGGCACGGATGGATGGAAGTCCGGCAATGCCTATCCGCATTTCAGCCCTGCTATCGCGTCGCAGACGGGGCAAGCATTGAGTTTGGGCGTGGCGGATAGCAACACTTATGGATTCTGGGAAAAAGATACGGAGATTGCCATAACCACAAACACGTTATACCGCGCGCGGTTTTTTATCTTCACCGATGCGCCCTCGCGCGCACAAACGCCGGATGTGCGGCTGCGCATCACCACGCGGGGAAACATGTTCGCATCCATTTATGACGAGGTGAACATGGGCGATGCTATGATGGCGCCCACGCGTCTGCCGCGGGAGTATGTGGTGTATTATTATCCCGAGCAGGAAATATTGAGAGGCGGCAGCCTTGAGACTATCATACTCAATTTTGATCTGATTAATCTGAGCGACAAGGGTCGAGGCGGAACGGATGTTTTTCTGGATCGTGTGATTCTTGAATCTGTGGAGCCGCCGAGTTTTCCTTATTAACAAGAAATATTGCTCCAATAAATGTCTGAGAAAAAAATCAATACCAGCAAAAGTTTTCCGATTGACCGCGTTATGAATATTCTTCGTCGGGAAATGCGGCTTTGGAAGGAACCGATTGTTACGCGCATCTCCCGCGCTGATGAGGATCCGCAGCGTCCGTTTCGGATTCTTGTCTCAACTGTGTTGAGTTTGCGGACAAAGGACGATTGCACGGCGGCTGCATCCGAGCGTCTATTTGCCCTTGCTCAATCGCCGCAGGAAATGAGCGCCCTGCCTGTTGAGACTATTGCGCGAACTATTTATCCTGTTGGATTTTACAACACAAAGGCAAAACAACTGAAAGAGATTTGCGAAATTTTGTTGGAGCAATATGCGGGGCGCGTTCCAGATGAAATTGATGAACTTTTAAAGTTGCCGGGCGTGGGGCGAAAAACGGCGAATTTGGTTGTGACGCTCGGTTTTGGAAAACCGGGCATCTGTGTGGATACTCATGTTCACCGAATAACGAACCGCTGGGGATATGTGAAAACGAAAAACCCCACTGAAACAGAATTTGCCCTTCGGGAGCTTTTGCCAAAGAAATATTGGCTCGTCATCAACGATTTGCTTGTTACCTACGGTCAAAACCGATGCACGCCGCAATCTCCGCGTTGCAGCGAGTGTCCCATTGCTGAATATTGCGCCCGCACGGGCGTTCAACGCAGCAGATAAAGTAAAAGTCATGCGAGTGTTTTATTTGTTTATTTCGCCGAATATTTCATCCAAAGACGCGCGCCTTCTTGCCTAAAGGTTTCAAACTCTTCAGGTTCATCCCAGCGAGAGTCCGCCTGATCGCTGGCGGGAATTCGGGCGCGCAGACGTTCCAGAAATGCGCTGATTTCAGGCGCGCGCTGCTCGGCGGTGGCGAGTTTTTCAAGGGCGAAAAGGAGCCGCAAATCCTGCAAGCCCTCCATAATCTGCGCCATGTGAATGGTTCGGGTAATTTCTATCCCGTCTGAATCCGGCTCAACCAGCAAAACATCCGAAGCCTTGCCGTCCAAATCGGAATCCTTGTTTTTAACCGACATGGCAAAGTGCCAATAAACCTGAGTGCGAAGTCCGCTCGCCCATGCGTGGAGTCCTGCTATACGCCGTATAACAAGCGGGTGAATATGCGTATCGGCTACTCTGTAAAATCCGCTGATGCGGGTCTTTTGCAGTGTAGAAAAATCGGGATAATCGCCTGCGCCAACCCACGGGCTCATCCATTCTCCGAGCTTTATGGAGACCTTCCACGTGCCGGGAATGACAAGGTTTTCGCGTCCGAAGAGTTTAGTCCAATTGAGCAGATTTTTTTGGGCGCGCGCCAACCGTTTTGCATCGTTCGGCTCATCGGCAACGCCCAATAGGAGGCGTCCTTTTAATTGCTCACGAGCTTCCTCAAAAAAGTGGGATGTCCTTTTGAAATATTCATAAGCCGTCTGAGTATGCGTAGATTCAATTGTTTCATCGCCCAAATCCACGCCTGAGGTAAAGGCATACATCATCGGCGAGCGAAAATCCAATTTATCATAGGTTTGGGCGATTGTTCGCAAATAAAGGGGATTGAGCGCCGCGCCTTTAACCCATTCGCTGAAATCCAGACCGTAATCATCCTGAAAGCATACACCCGTGAATCCGCAACTTTTGATGAATGCCAGTTCCGCTTTGTCCTTTTCAAGGTCAGCAAGAGTTTTGCCATAGCGGTTCTTGCCCCAGTAATAAAGATAAACGTTATAATCATCCGGCAGAGGCGGCAGGGTCGGGGCATTTGATGGGTCTTTGAGTTCGATTTCACACAGGGGGGCGTTTTTTTCATTCTTTGCGGGCATGAGCCAAAAAGGGCGTTCCTGCACAACGGCGAAATCCCGCATTGGCGACACTTGACGAGCGCGCCAGTTGTAATCTTTGACGGCGATATTATTCTTCGGCGAAATCTCGCCATCCTTTGCAAACATTCTTTTTTCGCCATTGAGCAGATATTTGAGGGCGTCCTTAGTGGGTTTTGGGAAATAACCGGCGGTGTTTTTTAATGGTGGCATAAAAACGGCGGGCATTTGCGCGGCGTCGAGACCGGCGCGCCAGCCATCTTCTGCTCGGCTGAGACGCAGCAAGACATTTTTGATTTTCAATACGCCGATGCCGTCATGGAAAAAATAAAGTATGAGACTGTCGCGGACGGAGAGGCGGTTGCTATTAATAAGGAGAGGCGT
This sequence comes from candidate division BRC1 bacterium ADurb.Bin183, assembly GCA_002070185.1. Classification (GTDB taxonomy): domain Bacteria; phylum Sumerlaeota; class Sumerlaeia; order MWCT01; family MWCT01; genus MWCT01. Next base: position 29,848 of record MWCT01000010.1, on the reverse strand, counting down.
TTTGACTTTGGCGGAGAAATTGCCTGTCGGCGCGGTGAGTTCGCTGCCCAAGATTTTCGCTCCCAAATCGCCGACTGCATAGACATACATTCCAGCTCGATGGATGTTTTTTCCCTCCCATTGAAATTCAAGATGAAGGGTGAGCGTGCTTTTGAAATCCAGAGAGGCAAGGGAGATGGAATCGCTGCGGAAACCGACGCGTCCCTGCGGTTGGCAGTCATTTCCTGTGATGATAGCGGACGCGTCTTTGAACTCAAGGCTCCATCCAGAGATATCGCGTTCGGCGTTTGCGCAGGCGATATAGCGTTTCCACCCTGCTCCTTCGCGGCGGAAATCGCCGTTGGGAATCATATTGCTGTTGATGTTTTGCGCTGAGCATATTTCGGCGCAGATTAAAACAACGGCAACGGATAAAATTTTTGCGATGGAGCGGATTGAATTCATTTTTTCATGGAATCCTGCGAATGTTATCCTGTATATATATTTTAATAACATACATGAGGTGTGTAATGGGCAAGCGAAAAATAATTTCAATAGACGCGGAAAAATGCAACGGCTGCGGATTGTGTATGCCGAATTGTCCGGAGGGCGCAATTCAGATGATAGACGGCAAGGCGCGGCTTGTCAGCGACCTTTTTTGCGATGGGCTGGGCGCTTGTATTGGAACGTGTCCGCAGGGCGCGATTACAGTGGAGGAGCGCGAGGCGGAAAATTATGATGAGCGCCGCGTTATGGAAAACATCATCCCCCAGGGGCAAAACGTTATTCTGGCACATCTGCGGCATCTAAAGGACCATGCGCAGGTTGAGTTTCTTAAAGAGGCGCTCGATTTTTTGAAAGAGAAAAACATTCCTATTCCGGCGGATTTCGCCCATGCGCCGATTGCGCAGCCGAATCAAAGCGCGCCGGAGGCTTCCGCCGCTTCCGCCCTGCGCCAATGGCCTATCCAGCTGCATCTGGTTTCGCCGATGGCGCAGTATTTTCAAAAGAAAGACGTTCTTTTAGTGGCGGATTGCGTAGGTTATTCGCTTGGCAATTTTCATTCGGAGTTTCTTGCGGGGAAGTCGCTCGCTATTGCCTGTCCTAAGCTGGACTCAAACAAGGATGTGTATGTGGAGAAGGTGCGGCTGCTTGCGGACGAGGCGAAGATTAATACGCTGACGGCGATGATTATGCAGGTTCCCTGCTGCCGAGGGTTGATTGAGATTGCCCGTGCGGGGCTTGCGGCGGCTAAACGCACCGTTCCGCTCAAGATAGTCGTTGTGGGTATTCAGGGCGATATACTATCCGAAGAATGGGCGACTATCGAAAAAACTTGAAAAGCGCGCCGGTTCTGACCAGTAATTCCCCATAAAGCATTATTCTGACATAAAATGATTTTTTTTAGAATATTTTTCCACGGATGAAGTATGCCTGCGAATCTGACTCCTGATTTCCACAATGCCGATAAGGCTTTTAAGGAAGCCAAAACGGATGAGGAACGTCTTGCCGCTCTTGAGGAAATGCTTCGCACGATTCCCAAGCACAAGGGAACGGAGAAGATGCAGGCGGACATCAAGCGGCGCATATCCAAAATCAAACTCATTCAAGAGAGCAAATCCGGCAAGAAAGGGTTTTCTTATCATGTAGATAAAGAGGGGGCGGGGCAAGTCGCCCTTGTGGGCGGACCCAATACAGGCAAGTCCCAACTTTTGAAATCGCTCACAAAGGCTGAGCCGATGATTGCGCCTTATCCCTTCACGACATCAATACCGATGCCGGGGATGATGGCGTTTGAGGATGTCAAGATTCAGCTTATTGACCTGCCGCCCTTTTCGCCGGAGCATACGGAGACTTGGCTGCCTGAGGTCGTCCGCGCGGCGAACGCCATCCTTTTTGTGGTCTCTCTCACCGGCATGCCTGAGCAGGATATTGAATTTGTGACAGAGAAGTTGGAGCAGTATAAAATTCGCATGGTTAAGGAAGTAGATCCCTCCGTGCCGTTCAACATCTCCCAAAAGCGAACAATCCTTTTATGCAATATGTTGGACGGTCCTTCCGCGATGGACAATTTTGAGGTTTTAGAGGAACTATACGGCTCTCAATTCGACATGCTTGCGGTATCGGCTCTTGATGGGACGAATCTTGACGTCCTGCGTCGGGCAGTTTTTGACCTTCTGCGCATCATCCGCATCTATCCCAAAGAGCCGGGCAAGCAAGTGGATCGCTCGACTCCGCCCTATACTATCCCGCGGGATAGCACTCTTATTGATTTTGCTGGGGCTGTGCACAAGGATTTTTTGAATCTCAAATACGCCCGCCTTTGGGGAGAAGGCGCCAAGTTTGACGGGCAGACCATCAATCGCGACCAGATTCTTTATGACGGCAATGTGGTGGAATTGCATCTTTAGATTTTACGTAAAGTTTGTTATTGACAGGCGAAAGGGGGAAATTTTACAAGGTTAATCCGTTTGATATGAAGATAGTTTCCAATAGATGTTTCTTTTGTCTTTTTAATAAAGCCCGATTTGCATGAGGAGCAGGGTCGGTCGACGAAAAGCCGACAGCCTTTTGCGGGGAATGAAAGGGGTGACATCAATACATGCCGAGTGTGACAGTGGAGGAGAACGAACCTATTGAGCGCGTTCTGAAGCGTTTCAAGAAGGAATGCCAAAAATCGGGTCTCCAAGCAGAGTTGCGGCGCCGCGAGTTTTATGAAAAACCCAGCGTTCGACGCAAACGGAAAATCGAGGCGGCAAGGCGCAAATCGCGCCGTCGGATGATGAAACTGCGCCGCAAGATTGAGAGTCTTTAAGATTTCCGAATAAGATATGCTCTTTCCCTTTGTTTTGGAATATTTGTAAAAACCTTAGGCTCCGGTTTCGGAGCCTTTTTTATTTGCTGAATATCACTTCTTTATTGTTTTTGCCGAATATTATATTTTAGTTTTTCTTTCATTATGATTGAGGTTCAAAATCTAACAAAGATTTACGGTAAAACAGCCGCGATTGAGGATGTTTCTTTTCGAGTGGAGAAGGGAGAGATCCTCGGACTTTTAGGACCCAACGGCGCAGGGAAAACGACCACGATGCGCATTCTGACGGGGCATACGCCGCCTACATCGGGCTACGCTTTTGTTGCCGGTTTTGATGTGATGAAGGACTCGATGGCTGTGCGCCGATGTATCGGGTATCTTCCGGAGACGGTCGGGGTGTATGAGGATATGACCGTTCGGGCGTATCTTTCATTCATGGCAGAGGTGAAGGGTGTAAAGAGCGCGGGGCGTCAAAGGCGTGTGAATGATATGATGGAGCTAACCGGCATTGCATCATGCGCCGAGCGGCTCATCCGCAATCTTTCGAAGGGATATCGCCAACGTATCGGATTCGCGCAAGCGCTGATTGCCGAGCCGGAGGTTTTGATATTGGACGAGCCGACGGTCGGGCTTGATCCGGCGCAGATACGGGAGATTCGCTCTCTCATCAAGGCAATGGAAGGGAAAAAGACGATGATTCTCAGCACGCATATCCTTCCGGAAGCGGAGGCGCTCTGCCAGCGTATTGCCATCATCAATCTGGGGCGAATTGCGGCTGTGGGAACGCCCGCGGAGCTGGCGCATCGGATGAGCCCGGCGGGGAGAATTTCGCTGACGGCGCGCGGGGATTCTTCCGCTATTAAGGCTGCGCTTGAAAAACCGGCTGGGGTGTTAAAAATTTCGGAGAGAAAAATGCCTATTCCCGATAGCGGGCATTCGTATTATATTGATGTTCAAAAAGGCGCCGACATTCGCGGGGAAATAGTCAAGGCGCTTATTGCTTCTGGATGCGAGCTGCTTGAGATTGCAACGGTGAGCGCCTCGCTGGAAGATGTGTATATGGAAGCTGTGATGGGCAACCGCGATGCTTGATGATAACCGCATTTAACGGAGTTGATTGATTCTGCCATGTTAAAAGAAAAGGATTATATTTTTTCGCGTCTGAATATGCTGATAGATATCGGCGCGGCGGCATGCGCTTTTCTTGCGGCGCATGTTTTACGGAATTCATTATTTTCTCCTTATATTGCGCCGACGCTTATGGCGCCGAGCCGTTTAAGCCATTATGCGCGGTTTATGCCGGTCTTCGCGATTGCCGCGGTGATTATTCTTGCGGCGAACGGCTATTACAATTCTCAGCGCATCCGAAACGCGAGCCATATTGTAAAAATGCTTGCGGCGGCGAGTCTTGAAACGATGGCGGTCTGTATTTCGCTTGTTTATATGATTTATAAAAAGGATGTAATCAGCCGCGGGCAAATGGTTCTTGCGCCTGCGCTGCTTTTTATTTTTCTTTGTATAAAAACGGCGGCAGTCAAAAAGGTTTTAATGGGGCTTCGGCGGCGGGGGTATAATTACCGCGAGATTCTTCTTGTGGGCAGCGGTGCGCGGCTTGAGGAATTTTTGCGCATGATTGAGAGCCATCCCTTTTGGGGATTCCGCGTGAAAGGCATCCTCACGGATGCGCCCGAGCAGTGGAAGAAGGGCGGCTGCATTCATCAAGCTGAAATCGTCGGCGAGGCGCGCGAGACAATTGAGTGGGTGGAAAAGAATCCGGTGGACGAGGTTATCTTTTTTCCAGAGCAAATGAGTCTTTCAGATGCGGAGCGGATTCTTGAGGGCTGCGAAACGATAGGGCTGCGCACGCGCGTGGCGGCAAATTTTTTCAAACGGCGCGTGGCAAGCGTGGAGCTGGATTATTTTGAATCTGTCCCGTTTGTGACTTTCAGTCCAACTCGCAGAATGGACGCCGCCTTGTTTGCGAAATATGCCTTCGACCGCATTGCGGCGTTGTTATTTCTAATCATCTTTTCTCCTTTGTTTATGCTGATTATACTCATCATCAAGCTGACATCGGGTAAAGGAGACCCTATTTTTTATCGCCAGGTTCGCAGCGGGCTCAACGGCAAACCCTTCATCCTTTTCAAATTCCGCTCGATGCGAGTCGGGGCGGAAAGGGAACTGGAAAGTCTCCGCTCCAAAAGCGATGTGACGGGTCCGGTCTTCAAGATGAAGAGCGATCCGCGCGTGACGCCAATCGGGCGCATCCTTCGCAAACTCTCGCTGGATGAGCTGCCGCAATTTTATAATGTTCTTAAAGGCGAGATGAGCCTTGTGGGACCGCGTCCGCCGATTCCAGCCGAGGTGGAAAAATACGATAGATGGCAACGGCGCCGTTTGAGCATGAAACCGGGGATCACCTGTCTATGGCAGGTGATGGGTCGCAACAAGATTGATTTTGAGACTTGGATGAAACTTGACCTTCAATACATAGACAACTGGTCGCTCTGGCTGGATTGCACCATCCTCATCCGCACGATATTCGTTGTCCTGCTTGGTTATGGCGCTTCTTAAGTAAGGTTTGCGGCGAGAAAAAAATAAATCAATAAAAAGAGGGGAACGATGATCGAAGCTCTTTCAAGCGAGACAATGAAAAGAGATTTTCCTCAACGTTCCCCGGAAAACAAACGAGCCAGCAAGGCTGGCGATCCGTCCAAAAAAAGCCCTTACTTCTTTTTCGCAGGAGCCTTTTTTGCCGGAGCAGCTTTTTTTGCAGGAGCGGCTTTTTTAGCCGGAGCTTTTTTAGCCGGAGCTGCCTTCTTGGTAGCGCACTTGACAGCCATCTTTCTTCCCCCCTTTCTATATGGAGTTATGTATTTGAAATACAGTCCTTAAAAAGATTTTCAGGGAACGCGGACAACCTCTCTTCATCACTCCTTCAACGGAAATTCATGCGAGCATCAAAGCCATTGTTGAACATTCACATTTCGCATTTTAGTTTGAATGTGCTGCATCATCCGAACGCGTGTCAAGACAAAATTGAACGGGATGAAAAAAGTTTGCATCGCGCTCCGAGCCTTATTTTACAAGCCTCAGCGCGCGATGGATGAGCGCGGCGAAAAAATTATTTTTTATACGATGCAATGTTTTTTTGAAAAAAATAATTTTTCGCAAATTATTTGCAAAAAAAAATGCCTCGCGCGGATTATTCATTTGAGTCTCATGATGAGCGGCTTCTCGTGCGTTTACAAAAAAGATGGCGACGTTATCAAGCGCATGGAATTTTATAAACGAGCGAGCGCTTTTGAGAGCGAATTTTTTTTGACATGGGTTCGGTACTCTGACAAGGCGGTGTTAAAAGGAACTCGTTTTTAAGTGTGCGCCTGTTTTCAATCGGAACCGCTTGAATGATTCGCGATGATGTTTGGATGGCAAGCGATGATAACCGCCGCCTTAAAATAAATTTCATTATTTTTGAAAAAGCGTTGACAAAAGGAAAATGAGGAAATTAGAAGAGATGAAATTGTGTGTTGAATGTGTATATTTTTTTGCCCTTTTTTGTGAAAATTTTCACCAAACGACATCGCAAGAGAGAAAGTGAATTATGAAAAATCTGATACTCAGTAAAGAACGGTTCGAGCATTTTATTTCGCTGCTCGCAAAGAAACACAATGTTATGGGTCCTGTCCATAAGGGCTATGATAATTTTTCTTTTCAGCCCATAAAAACAGCCGCCGAGATGACTTTGAAGTATGTGCCGACCATCATCCCGCCAAAAAAATATTTTATGCCCCAGTATGAGTCGTTTCTCGAATACGACAAAACTTGGGGCGAGAATATGAAGGCGGTGGTGGAATCAGAGGCGTTGGTTCTTTTTGGCGTTCACACCTGCGACATTGCGGGAATCAAGGCGCTGAACATTGTTTTTTCCGATCGCCCCCGCGATTACAACTACCTTTCCCGCAAAAAAGATGTCACCATTATGGGTCTGGAGTGCAACGAGTATTGCGATGAGTTTGCCAGCTGCGCGATGATGAACAATCATCTGCCCGACGGCGGTTACGACCTTTTCTTTACCGATCTTGGGGATTTTTTCTTTGTTGAAGTGAGCACGCTCAAAGGCGACGTTATTGTGGAAGAGATTCCCGTCTTTGAGGAGGCGCTGGGGCGCCATTTCAAAGAACTGCAGGGGTTGCGCGCTCGGAAGGCAAAAACCTTTACCAACGAGGTTGGCATTGAATATCAGCATGTCCCAAAAATTCTTTCGGACACAAAGGAAAGTTTAATCTGGAATGAGCTCGGCGATAAATGCCTCGCCTGCGGCAACTGCACAAACGTCTGTCCGACTTGCTATTGTTTCAACATCTGGGATGAGGTTAATCTGGATTTGAAAACAGGCAAGCGCGTTCGCATGTGGGATTCCTGCCAGAATGAAGGATATGCGAAGGTGGCGGGCGGGGAGAGTTTTCGCGAGGAACGTTCTGCGCGCCAGAAACACCGGTTTTTCAAGAAATTCAAATATATGGTGGATCGCTATGCGCGCTTCTTCTGCACCGGCTGCGGACGCTGCAGCCGCACCTGCATGGCTCAAATCAACCTTAAAGAGACCTTGAAAAAACTGAAAGAGGAGTATGCCCGATAATGAAAATCCAACTGAAAGATTCTCTTTACACGCTGGTCAGGGGCAAGGTTCTGCGCACCCGCCAGCTGACCGAACTGGAAAAACTTTTTGAAATTGCCCTGCCCGAGGGTCAGAGTTTGGATCATGAACCGGGACAATTTGTTCAGGTTTCCATCTTTGGCGTGGGAGAGGCGCCGATTTCCATCTGCTCTTCCCCAACCAAGCGCGATTCTTTTGAACTGGCGATTCGCAAGGTAGGGCGTCTGACCCGCGCCTTGCATGAGCTGGAGCCGGGCGATGAGGTTGGCATCCGAGGTCCTTATGGCAAGGGTTTCCCTGTCACGTTGATGGAAGGAAACGACATTATGATTGTGGGCGGCGGCATCGGCATTGTGCCACTTCGTTCGCTTATCAATTACATCATAGATAACCGGCGCGATTTCGGCAAGGTTGACATTCTTCTGGGATGCAAAACGCCAAAGGATATGCTTTTCGGCGACGAGGTGGAAACGTGGCAGAAGCGTGTGGACGTCAACTTTTCCTGCACGGTTGACCGCGCTGACCCGGACTGGAAGGGAAACATCGGGCTTATCACATCCTTAATTCCGGGCGTGAATCTGGATCCGAACCGCACCTTTGCCGCAGTGGTCGGTCCTCCGGTCATGTATAAATACGTGATTCAGGAATTGCGCAAGAAACAGATACCCGATCGTCAAATACTTGTTTCGCTGGAGCGACACATGAAATGCGGTCTGGGCAAGTGCGGGCACTGCCAGATTGAGCATTTTTACTGCTGCCAGGATGGTCCTGTTTTTTCGTTCGATCAAATCAAAGACCTGGAGGGAGCGATTTAAATGTCACCAAAACCAAAGGTAGCTTTTTTCGATTTTGCCTGCTGCGAGGGATGCCAGCTGCAGGTTGCCAATATGGGCGAGGAACTGCTGGACATTCTTGGCGCCATAGACGTTGTGGAATTCCGCGAGGTCATGAGCGAGAAATGGGATCAGAATTATGACGTTGCTGTCGTGGAAGGAAGCATAACCGACAATCATGCGGTGGAACGGATAAAGAAAATCCGCGAGCGTTCCAAAGTTCTGATTGCATACGGCTCCTGCGCCACCATCGGCGGCGTGAACGGCATGAAGAATAATTTCCCGCTGGAGGAAATTCGCAAGAGCGTTTACGGCGAGAGCGCCAAATTCTTTGACACTATTCCGACCCACGCGGTGGGGCAGGTGGTCAAGGTGGATTATTTTGTGACGGGTTGCCCTGTTTATCCGCCGGAGTTTGTGAAAGTTCTCAAGTGCGCCTTGATGGGCATTAATTACGAAGTTCCTGACTATGCGGTCTGCGTGGAGTGCAAACTTAACGAGAACGTGTGTATGTATGAGCGCGGTCTGACCTGCCTTGGTCCGGTAACTCGGGCTGGATGCAATTCATGGTGTATCAATAACGGGAACATTTGCTACGGCTGCCGCGGCATGGTCTCCAACCCGAATATCAAAGGGGCGCAGGATGTCATCGCCCGTTATAATATTGATATGGATTTGGTCCAAAATAAAATGAACATGTATAACAAATGCAGGGAGTTGAATAAAAAATGACCAATCGAAACGTCCAGATAAACGTCGAATACCTTACCCGCGTTGAGGGGCACGGCAATATTGTGGTCAACGTGAAGGAAGGGAAGCTGGAAAAATGCCAGCTGGATATTGTCGAATCGCCGCGTTTTTTTGAGGGGATGATTCGGGGGCGCTCGATTTTTGAGGCGCAGCATATCACTTGCCGCATCTGCGGCATTTGCTCCTGCGGGCATACCCTTGCCTCCATTCAGGCGGCTGAGGATGCCATTGGTTTTACGCCTTCCGAGCAGACCATCCGGCTGCGCCGGTTCCTTCTCCATATGGAGAATTTAGACAGCCATCTTCTACATATTTATCTGCTTGTGGCGCCGGATCTTCTGGGTGTGCCGAGTTTTGTGCCTCTTATCGCCTCCCACAATAAGGTGGTGCGCCGCGCCCTGCGTCTGAAAAAGACTTATAACAACGTCTGCGATATTCTTGTGGGACGCCATATTCATCCCATCTCCTCAATTGTGGGCGGTTTCACCAAACTCCCGCGTCCAAAAGATATGGACGCTATGCTCGACCTTTTGAAGGGTTCGCGTCCGGATATTGAGGCAACCATTGAACTTGCCAAAACTTTGAAATTCCCCGATTTCACAAGAGACACGGAGTATGTGGGGCTTGTCAGCAATGACAATATCTATCCGATGCTGATGGGCGATATCGGCACAACGGACGGCGTCCGCATGGATAAATATGGCTACAAAAAAATCACCAATGAATTTGTTGTGCCGCATTCCTCTGCAAAGCACACGCGCCTGAGCCGCGAGTCTTACGCCGTGGGCGCATTGGCACGCTTAAATCTGAATTACAATAAACTCCATCCGAAGGCAAAGGAAGTAGGGGACGCTCTAAACTTCAAGCCGAAGGTTACCAATCCTTATCTGAACACCGTCGCGCAGTTAATCGAATGCGTCCACAGCCTTGAGGAAAGCATCGAGCTTATGGAGGAGATGAAAAAGACCGGGCTTAATTATGATGAGGAGATAACGGTTGGATTGAATGAAAATAACGTCATTCCCGTCAAGGCGGGAAGCGGCGTGGGCGCGGTGGAAGTGCCGCGCGGCATTCTCTTCCATCATTATGAGGTAGACGACGCCGGTATAATTCAGAGCGCTAATTGCATCATCCCGACCAACCAGAATGTGAACAATATCGAATATGATATGAAAAAACTGGTTCCGGAGATTTTGGATAAGACGGATGAAGAAATCACGCTGGCGCTGGAAATGCTGGTGCGCGCTTATGACCCGTGCATTTCATGTTCCGCGCACTTCCTAAATGTCCAATTTGTTAACAGATAAAGTTCAAGAGGCTCTTCTTCCCGCGCCGAACGGCGCCACCCTTTTTATCTTTGTGGGCAACGCGCTGCGGGGCGACGATGGAGCGGGACCTTATATTTTTGAACGACTTTCCGGCGTTGTTGAAAACCGTATCCAGCTATTGAACGTTGCCGACCGACCGGAAGACTGCATTGATGATGCGGTGGCGGCGGCTCCAGCAAAAACGGTCATCATAGACGCTGCCGATTTCGGCGGGACTCCCGGCGAGGCGCGGGTGATCCCCCATGAGTTCATACCTGATACCACCCTCTCGACGCATACTTTTCCGCTTAAAGTGATTGCGGGGATTCTTAAAGAGGATACCGGTTCGGATGTTTTTTTTATCGGCATCCAATCGAAAGAAATTTCATGGAGCGAGCGCCTGACGCCCGAAGTCAAAAACACAGCGGATGCGATTGCGGCTTTTTTATCCGCAAACCACGAACAGCAAGCAACGCACAAGGAGTAGGATATGCACGAGATGCGTCTTTTACGCGATTTGATGGAAGACCTGCTTAAACACGCAGAAAAATTAAAGGTCAAAAAAGTTACCGCAGTTTATATTCGCATCGGCGAGCTCACGGAAATAAACGGTGAAATCCTGCGTCATTATTTTACGGAGCACAGCAAAGGAACGGTTGCCGAGGGCGCGGAAATCATCCTCAAGCCCAGCCCGTTGCGCGAGCTCGTGCTTGAATCCATTGATTGCGAATAAATCCCGCGCTTATTTGATGTCCATGATGATATCCCCGTCGCTGCCCAATCCTGCGGCGATATCAAATGGGAGGTAGCCCTTATCATCTTTGCGGTCTGGACCGATGGAATAAATGCGGAATATTCCCTGCTCGGGAAAGACGTTGATTGGATTTTTTGAGAAGGGGTCTTGAATAGGCTCGGGCAGGAATTCCGGCACCAGCATGCTGAGCGAAATGGGCCAGAGATGGTTATGGGTGAGATAGTATCTTTTTGAAGCGGCGGCAATCGGAAGGAACAAAAGCGGCGTGGTTTCGATGCGCACACGCTGCGCCGCCTCCATGTAAATGGCTTTGTTGGCATTGGGCCATTCCACGCGCTCATAGCGCACAAGGCTTTGGTAGTCGCCGGTCGGTTGCGATTGAATAATCTCTTTGAGGATGGCAGAAACTTCTGCCGCCTGTTCCGGCTTTTCGAGAACGCAGATAAGATCGCGGAAAGCCTCGATTCCCAAAATTTGAATTTTAATGCCCAACTGCCGCGTTTCAAGACGTCCATGATTGAGATGCTGACCCATTTTCATAAGCCGCTTTGACCAGAGCATAGCGTCAGAAAAACGTTTTTCATAAGACGCGAGTTTTGCTTGCAGAAGCAGCATTCGGGCAACTGTAATATAATTTGAGTCGTTGGGCGTATCCGATGCGGAAGCGAGCGCTCCATCCACAGCCCAGCGGCAAAAAGGTTTTTGATATGTGTTTTCGATAACCTTGAGGCTTTTGTTAAAAGGCTCAAGGAATGATTTAATTTTATTCACGTTGATGTCGTTGACATTGTCTGTGCGTTCGATGAGACCCATGAAGGGACCAAAATCGGGGACGCGCAGCGGAAATTGTTTGAAAGAAGCCTCGTAGTCGTCTATTGCATTTTCGCCTTTGGCACTCATGACCATAGCCTCGGCATAATCGCGGGAAATGTTGAAAAGTTTTTCCATACAGAAATATTTTTTAAACTCGCTTTTGTTTTTTATCATATCAAAGGCGGTAAGCGCCATATCAGCCTTGCCGGTGTGCATCTGCGCGCGTCCTAGCCCAAAAAGGGCGTGCGTGTTTTCCGGTTGTTTACGGACGGCTTCTTCAAAGGCGATGCGCGCGGCGTCATAATTGCCCGCCAAAATCTGGAGAAAACCGGTCAGCTCATCGCCATTAGTTATCTTTTTGCCGACCATGGGTTTGATATCGCCGTTAATGCTCAGCGAAAAGGAAATGCCGTCCGGCTCCACAAAGGCAAAAATGCTGTTCGGGACATAGCTGGGGTTGATTCGGGATAAATCAAACACCACACAGTTGCCCGCCACGCGCGCGGAGAATTGAATCGCCGGCGTCTGAGGATTCTGGGTGTAGAGGGCGACGGAGGCGATGTCGTTGCTTTGCTGGATGCGGGCGCAATAGCTGTATTCCACGTAATAAGCGCCGGTATAATCGGCGGCAGGCGTTCCTTGGGGAATGACAACAGGCGTGGGCGCGCCGGGGAGTCTCTGACCTTCGGAGGAGGCATATTGCTCTTTTTCCGTTTGTTTCTTATATCCTTCTTCAATTCTTGCTTCATAAGCCTTGATATCATCAGGGAGCGGTTTGATTTGTTTCAGTTGTTCAAGGTATTCTTTCGCCTTTTTGAATTCCAAACGGTCAGCCAACAGACGGATAAGCCGTTCCAGCGCGTCTTCATAAACCGGATCGGTATTAACAGCCTCGACAAGGAGTTCAATGGCTTTGGGGGCGTCCATGCCATCGAGGGCGTGTTCAGCCTGTTTGAAAAGATCCTGAGCCTTTTTCTGGCGATTCGGCTCCACCGTCTGGGGAGCGCTTTCTTTTGGCTTTAAGGTATATTCGCTCTTCACGATGTTGGCGATGCGGTTTTTGGGTATTGTCATGCGGGATGTGTTCGTGATGATTTCGATATTATCGCCCACTTCTTTCGATTCCCCCTCAATAGTCTGACCATTTGTCAGGGTGATGATATCTGCCATCAATAATTGGTTAACCGAAAAAAGAAACAGAGCCAGAAAAGTTATTTTGGTTTTCATTGTGTTATCATCCAAAACATTAATGTTATTAAATTGAATTATAAATACTTTATTCGGATGATTACATGCAACAGAAAATAAAGAGGAGTCATCATTCCGGCGCTATCTGTCGGGCGATATAAATTTGTAATGGATCAATTTTCCCGCCAAATATGGCGTCAAAAGTTTTATTCAATTCTATTGCTCCGCGGCAGGTCCGGAGAATTTTTCGGTTTTTGTTTTCCCTGACGAGATTCATCATTTCCGCATTATTCTGATATGAGAAATCATCAATGCTTTTTTTCAGTGAAGATTTTTTTTGCTGCGAGACGAAAAATCAAATACAGAATTGCCTCTTTAGAGGAGGTTCCCTGTCTGTTGTTTGTATTATAGTCGCATCCATCCTAATTGTTTTAATCATTTCTCCATGAGAATTAGATTTATCAAATAAATCCTTGAGTACACTTAAATCATCCGCAGATGAAAAGTTAAGAAGCAATACCAAAGCGAGCATTATTTCAATATATTGAATAAGACTTTTCATGTGTTCCTCGCTTAATACTCATATTCTTCATCACAAAAGGAGATGCTGTGTAATCTAACTGATACATTCTATACACATTCTCATTTTGATATCCTTCCATTACAAAATAGGATAAGTTTCCCATATCAAAAAGAAAAAATGATATCGAGCATTAAATTCAAAAAAGTTCTCCTTTTTTTGATAATGCTGCCATGCAAAATTATCTTTGACATTCATGGGTTCATCATCATAAACATTCCCGTGATTTCTTTGAATTTTGAAAGAACTTTCCGGAGAAAAAAATGAGACGACATTTAGTTGTTGGTATTTTAATTTTTTGCGCTTCATTCTGGGCTTTTGGGGATGCCCTTTATCTGACAGACGGCACAAAACTGGAAGGGACGATTCAGACTGAAACGTCTGAAAATATTACCATCAAGACTTCGCTGGTGACGCTGACCATTCCTCAATATCGCATTCAAAAAATTGAAAAGGACAAGGGCGGGTTGGCGGAGCCCGAATCAACGGACAGCGAAGGGAAAACCACTTTTGAACAGGCGGAAGAACTCTATCATGAAGGCAAGGTTCAAGCCGCCCTGCCTCTTTATGAAAAAGCGCTTCAGGAAGATCCGAACAACAGCGATGCGGCGCGCCGCATGAGCGAGATTCGGGATAAAACGCTTAATCGTATCAGACGCGAGGGCGCGGAAGGTATCAAGGCGCTTTCGGAACAAGATGTTATTCTTTCTGTGGCAAGAAGGGCGGACACGGCATTGAAGCAGCCGGCGCGGGGCTCTACTCTTGTGGCGCCGCTTGCGCCTTTAGCTTTGCCGCCTGCGATACCCCCCGCTTCCACTGTATCCCCTTCAAACGAAATGCCCTCTCTTCCTCCGATAAATTTAGAAAATCTTGCGCCGCCCCAACCAACTCCATCGCAGGTTGGCATCGGGCTTGCGCCTCTTGTTCCTGAAACGTCTCCGCCCATTATCAACATTGCCCCGCAACCGCCGATAACGGCAGCGCCTTCAACCGGCGCGGCAACCTCCCCTTTTGTTGCCGCCGGCAAAACCCCTGTCAACGTTGCCGCCAATGTTCAGGCTTCAGCGCCTGCGCCATCGGCAGAAATATCATCGGCGGGCGTGCCTGAGTCTGAATTCCGCGCGGCGACAATCACGCGGTTTGAATGGCCCGATAAAGACCCTTCGACTTGCAAACAAAAAATTCTGAAATTTCTGGACACTCTTTTAGCCGGCAATTTTAACGCCGTAATATTTCAGGTGCGCGGTCAGGCGGATGTTTTTTATCCCAGCCCTTACGAGCCTTGGGCTGCTGCTATCGGAGGCAAAGATCCTGGTTTTGATCCCTTGCAATTTGCGATTGATGAAGCGCATGCGAGAGGGCTTGAATTCCATGCCTATATAAACCCGTATCCTGTTTGGCAGAACGCAAACCCTCCGGAACATTCAACGCCCGAGCATCCTTACTGGCTTCATTACGCAACGCAAGGCGCAGACAACTGGGCATGCTATGATAATCAAGGCAATATCATGAAAGTCAGCGCCAGCGGCGATAGTTATCTCTTTTTCAGCCCGGGCAACCCGGCTGTCAGCGCCTATGCCCGCATGGTGATTATGGATATTGTGAAGCGTTATGATGTGGACGGTATTCATTTTGACCGCATCAGGTATCCCGGGCCGCAATATTCATTTGATGCGGTCAGCAAGAGCCGTTATGCTGGCGATGGCAACCCTGATAATCTTTCTTGGGAGAAGTGGCAATGCGATCAGGTAACGCGCATGCTCAACGATATTTATGGCGAGGTAATGTCAGTCAAACCCAAAGTCAAAATCACCTGCTCAGTCTGGGGCATTTATGACAAAACGCGCATACCTCAATATGACCGCTTTTCAAGTGGTATCCATGAGTATTATCAGGATTCCCTTGAATGGCTTAAGCAGGGCGTTGTGGACAGCATTTGTCCTATGATTTACTGGGACATCCCGGATCCCAAACCCAATTATGACGACCTTGCCAAATTCTTTTTACAAAATGCCGCCGGACGCCATGTTTATTGTTACAATCATATTAACAATCCCAAGCAATGGCCACCTGAAGAATACCTTGCACAGGTAAGTATTTGCCGTCAATTGGGCGGATTTGGTAATGTTGCCTTTTCAAGCGGAGGCATCGAACGCCGCCAGATTGCTCCTTATTATCGGCAAGCCATATATCCCAAACCGGTTCCTGTCGCTCCCATGCCATGGAAAGCCGCTCCGCAGACGGGTATTATCATAGGCAAGGCGCTGCGGCGCGATAATGGCGAGCCGATTATGGACGCATGGATTAAGGTTGAAGGGCAAAATCGGACATGGCTTTCGAGCGCCGATGGTTTTTTTGCGATATTGAATCTGCCCCCTTCGGATAATTACAAATTATTCATTTCCAAAAAGAATGTCGGCGATGCGGCTTCTTCTGCCATTACAGTTGAGGCGGGCAAGGCGACGCCCATCGAGGTTCGTCTCTAATAGATGACAAGCAAATTGCAGGCTGTCGTTTACGGCGGCAATTTTAATTATTCCAAAAAGATGGCTTATGGCTGATGATTTCAAAGTTATTGCCACGAACCGCAAGGCGCGGCATGATTACCACATCCTTGACCGTTTTGAGGCGGGGATGGTGTTGCGCGGCACAGAGGTCAAGTCTTTGCGCGCCGGCAAGGCGAATTTGAACGATGCCTATGCCACCATCGAACATGGCGAGGTGTTTTTGCAAAATGCCTCCATCGCCCCATATGAGCAGGGCAACAGGTGGAATCTCCCCGAGCGCCGCCCGCGCAAGCTCCTTCTGCACCAAAGCGAGATAAGACGTCTTGTTGGCGCGGTGACCCGAAAAGGTTTTACAATTGTCCCGTTAAAAATGTTTTTCAATAAGAAAGGGATTGCCAAGATTGAGATAGCCCTTGCGCGGGGTAAGAAAGATATTGATCGCCGCGAGGACATCAAAGAGCGCGACATCGCTCGCGAAACGCGGCGGGAATATAAATTCAAATAATCTTAATCATCTCAGCGATGCGCCGAATTGCTCTTTCAAGGAATTGAGAATAGAGTTCATAACCTCGTCAATTTCGGTGTCGGTCAACGTGCGTTCGTGCGAGCGGAACGTGAGCGACCATGCAAGGCTTTTTTTGCCCGCCGGCACCGGAGCGCCTTTATAAAGGTCAAAAAATGAAATGCTTTCAAGATGTTGTCCGGCATGGGAACGGATAACTTCTTCCGTTTTTTGAACCGAGATATCGTCTCCAAGGACAATGGCAAGGTCTCTGGTAATTGCGGGCAATTTGGGTATGGGTTTGAAAACCTTTTTCTTTTTGGCAAGCGCCGCCGCCCGAGTAATATTCATCTCCAACAAATAAATTCGCCGTTCAAATTCCAAGCAATCGGTCAATTTTGGGTGGAGTTCGCCGAAGCGGCAGATTTCCTGCGCGTTGCTTAAAAAACGCGCAGCGCGTCCCGGGTGGAGATAAAAGCAATTTCCCACGGTTTCGATTTGGGCGTCAAAAATTCCCAAAAGGGAAAGGATGGCTTCCGCCGCGCCTTTGATGTCATAGAAGGTTGATGGGGAGCCTTTTTTTTGCCATGTTGAAGGCGCATCGCCGCACAGTCCGGCAACGAGGTTAACATCTTCGCTAACAAGGCTGCCGCTGCGTTTAAATGTTTTGCCGATTTCATAAAGCCGTATGTTGAATATATCATGGTTCAGATTGTGCGCCATGCATTCGATAAATCCCGGAAGGAGCGATGTGCGCATAATGTCCATTTCAGGCGCAATAGGGTTTGTGATTTTGACGGCGTCATCAAGGGGCAGCCCCAGCGCCTGCGTCAGACGGCTGGAGGCAAAGGAATAGTTTATCGCCTCATCAAAATTCAGCGCGCTCATGGTTTCTTTGATACGCTCTTCAAGCATGGCGCGCGGCTCGCGCAGGCACGGTTCCGCCGGAAGATATGGCAGAACGGGTTTAATTTTTTCGTATCCATACATCCTTGCGACTTCTTCGATGAGGTCAATGTCGCGATTGATGTCGTTGCGATGTGTCGGGATGGCGAGGTTGAGTACTTCTGGATTTGGCTCGATGAGTTCGAATTCGAGGTTGGTGAGGAGGTCTGCCATCTCGCGCGGGTTTAATTTTGTGCCAAGGACTTTATTGGTTTTTGTGACTGATAGAGAAATGGCTTTTTTGGCGGTGCGATAATTTTTGACATCCATGATGCCATGCGCGATGTCCCCGCCGGCAAGTTCTTGAATCAATTGTGTTACTCGGTCAAGGACGCGCGGGATGTCCTCCTTATCCACCGTACGCTCAAAGCGGTAGGAGGCGTCCGTCATCTTGCCCAAACGGCGGCATGTTCGGCGAACGGTCAAGGGATCAAAGAACGCGCACTCGAGCACCACGTTGATAGTGCTGGGTGTGATGCCGGAGTGATACCCTCCCATGACGCCGGCAAGGGCTATCGGTTCGCGCGGGTCTGCAATGAGCAGGTCGCTCGAGGTTAATTTGATTTTTTCGTTATCGAGCGTTTCCAGAATTTCGCCCTCGCGCGCATTGCGAACGATGATATGGCGGTTCGCTACGCGATCCATGTCAAAGGCGTGGATGGGGTGTCCGTATTCGAGCATGACGTAGTTTGTGGCGTCCACGACGTTGTTGAGGGAGCGAATGCCGGCGCTGGCAAGGCGATAGACAAGCCACGGAGGGCTGGGCTCCACGCGGACGCCGCGGATATATCGCGCGCCATAACGCGGGCAGGCATCTTTGTTCTCGACGGTTATCTTGAGGTAGTTGTCAATGCGATCCATCGTCTCCATGATGCGGACGGCTGGCAGAGAGATGCGGGAGTTGAAATAAGCGGCGATGTCCCGCGCAAGACCAATCAGGCTAAAGCAATCGCCGCGGTTCGGCGTTGCGGCAATATCCAGAAGGACATCCAGCGGCTCCCCCAGCGTGAAATCTTCAGGCAGGATGAGGATGCCGCTATGGTCGTCATTCAAGCCAAGTTCATCGCCGGCGCAGAGCATTCCTTCTGAGACTTCGCCGCGGATTCGAGTGCGCTGGATGGTCAATCCGTTGGCAAGGGTCATGCCCTCCAGCGCCACAGCGACTTTATCGCCTGCCTTCATGTTTTTTGCGCCGCAAACGATATTAAGGGGACGGTCGCCGGCGATATCCACCTTGCAAAGAACCAGAGTATCAGCGCCCGGATGGGGCGATATTTGAAGGATGCGCCCAATCACGACCTTGTGGGATATTCCGCCCATATCCACAACGCCTTCGACTTCTGCGCCGGACATGGTGAAGCCATCGAGGATTTCCGTCAGGCTTTTCCTGACGTGCAGATATTCTCGAAGCCAGCGATAACTGAACCTCATAAGACTACTCTCTTAAAATTGTTTCAAAAACCTTAAATCATTTTCATAAAGGAGCCGAATATCGTTGATGCCGAATTTGAGCATCGTAATACGATCCACGCCCATTCCAAAGGCAAAACCGGTCAGTTTTTCAGAATCGTAGCCGACGTTTTCAAGAACTGCAGGATGCACCATGCCGCAGCCCATAATTTCGAGCCAGCCGGTCATTTTGCAAACGCGGCAGCCCGCCCCTTTGCAGAGAACGCACCGGATATCCACTTCCGCGCTGGGCTCTGTGAATGGGAAGAAATGAGGGCGAAACCGCACGGCAACATCTTCTGAAAACAGGCGGCGGAGAAAGACTTCCACCACGCCTTTAAGATGCCCCATCGTAATGCCCTCATCCACCATCAAACCCTCCACCTGCACAAACATCGGCGAGTGGGAAACGTCCTGATCCACGCGATAAACCTTGCCGGGGGCGATGATGCAAATGGGGGGTTTTTGATTTTGCATGATGCGAATCTGGACAGGGGAGGTGTGGGTGCGCAGGAGAAATCCGCCCTCCACGTAAAAAGTGTCGTGCAGGTCGCGGGCGGGGTGCTCTTTTGGGGTATTGAGGGCTTCAAAGTTGTGGTATTCATCTTCAACATCCGGACCTTCTGCGATGGCAAAACCCATTGAAGTAAAAATGGACTCGATTTCAGAGAGCACTTGCGAAACGGGATGGCGTCTGCCGGGGAGCACAGCGGTTCCGGGAAGCGAGATATCCAACTTTTCGCTCTCAATCAGTTGCTCATATTCGCTTTCTCTAAATTCGAGCGCCTTTTTTTCGATGGCATCAAGAAGGAGGTTTTTTGCCTCGTTGACGAGTTTGCCGGCGGCGGGGCGTTCAGCAGGGTCAAGGGAGGCAAAGGATTTCAAGATTGCTGTGAGTTGCCCTTTTTTGCCCAGGAAAGCAACTCGAATCTCTTCGAGGTCAGCGGTGCTTCGCGCGCGGGCGAGGTCGGCTTCAAGATAAGGAAGAAGCGCTTTCAGCTGATTTTTGATTTCATCCAACATTTTTTAGCGATTCCTTGCATTATACGGCGATTGGCGCCTGAATTTTGGATTCATCAGATTTTGGGTTTGGCAAGCGCCTCTTTAGCCTGAATGACAAAGGCGTTAAAGGTATTGGGGTCGCGGACCGCAAGTTCCGCAAGCGTGCGGCGATCCACTTCCACACCGGCGATTTTGAGTCCGTTGATGAATCGGTTGTAAGAGATGCCTTCGTTGCGAGTGGCAGCGTTGATGCGGGCAATCCAGAGGCGGCGGAAATCGCGCTTTCGGACACGGCGGTCGCGATAGGCATACATGAGCCCTTTTCGCATGGTTTCTTTAGCGTTCTGGAATAGTTTTCGGCGTCCGGAAAAGGCGCCTTTTACTGCTTTAAGAACTTTTTTGCGGCGCTGCCTTGAAGCAACGTTATTTTTTGCGCGTGGCATTGAATTTTTCCTCCTTACAGAACAAACGAACTTAGGTTAAAATCATCTTGGCGTTAAAGAGTCTGAATCAAATTAACAAAAACGTGCGGACGCGTTTGCGGTCGGATTTTGAAACGAGATCCGGATGGCGCAGGCGTCGTTTGCGCGCGGTTGTCTTCTTGGTCAGAATATGGCTGTGCAAGGCTTTGCGGCGCACGATTTTCCCGGTGGCAGTCACTTTGAAGCGTTTCATTGCGTTGCGTTTAGTTTTCATCTTAGGCATGTTAAAAAAATCCCTCCTTTACCAACTCATCGTTATGAGACAATATTATATTTTTTATGAATCCGCGGGTTAAAAACCTTCTCGAATTCACTCTCATTTTTTGTCTGTTCCTGAAATTTACCTATTTTTCAGGTTTTGTTTTTTGATCTGCTGGCGCGCTCGGTTTTGAAGCTGCTGCCGGAGGAGCCTTGGCAACGAGTGTGGCGCCCATGAAGCGTCCCATCAATTGCAGGTTGCCTTCCAATATTCCGACATCGGAAACGGCTGCGACCAAATCCTTCAGGACTTTTTCTCCCAGATTGGCGTGGACAATCTGACGCCCGCGAAACATGAGCGTAAGTTTAACCTTGTTCCCCTCTTCCAGAAATTCTCTCACTTTTTTGGCTTTGGTAGCGAAATCATGGGGGTCAATGGTCGGGCGGAATTTGACTTCCTTTATTTGGATTTGTTTAGCTTTTTTCTTGGACTCCTTAGCTTTGCGTTTTTTTTCATACTGAAGTTTGTTGAAGTCCATAATGCGGCAGACGGGCGGTTTGGCGGTTTCCGCCACCTCAACCAGATCCAGTCCTGCCTCTTCAGCCATTTTCAACGCCTGCTCAATAGGCACAACTCCGATTTGCGCGCCGTCTTCTGAGATTAGGCGCACTTCGCGAACGCGAATCTGTTCATTAATCCTTGTCTTCTGGATAATCCCAAATCACCTCCTCAAATAAAAAAGCGGGAGACTCCTCTCCCGCCTTTGTTCAAAACACAATAACCCACGTTGTAAAGTGGGCGTTATGTTTTAACCCAGGGACTCCGCGCAAGGCGGAGTATCAGGTGAGAAGCCGCGGCTTCTTCTTTAAACAATTCACTTTTCAGGGCTTTTATAAGCCGTCAAAACAAAATGTTATATTTGTTTATTAATCCAACCGAACCTGCGTCAAGTGCAATTTTGCGAAATTTTTTCATTTTTGCGCCTGTATTTGCTTGACACTGATACGCGCCGCTTTCATTAATGAATGTCAGTCCTTTTCAAGGAGGTTTGTTATGTTGAATGGTTTTGTCCAAATTCGCAAACCGGACAATGAGCCTGTTTTATCTTATGAGTCCGGTTCCAAAGAACGCTCGGAGCTGCAAACCTGCCTGAAAGATATGCTTGCCCATCCTGTTGAAATTCCCTGTCTCATCGGCGGGAAGGAGGTTTGGACGGGCAATGTGGAAGAGATGCATCCGCCTCATAATCATAAATCATCGCTGGGCAAATATCACAAGGCGGGGTTAAAGGAAATTACGCTTGCCATCAAAGTGGCGGCTAAAGCCCATAGGGAATGGAGCGCCCTTGATTGGGTTTCACGCGCCGCTATTTTGTTGCGCGCAGCGGAACTCCTGTCCGGCAAATACCGCATGGCAGCCAATGCCGCAACGATGCTCTGCATGAGTAAATCCTGTCATCAGGCGGAGATTGACTCCGCTTGCGAGCTGATAGATTTTTGGCGGTTTAATCCATATTATATGACTCGCATTTTTGACGAACATCCGCTTTCCACACGCGAGACTGTGAATTATATGGAGCACCGCCCGCTGGAGGGTTTCGTCTTCGCAATCACGCCCTTTAATTTTGCCGCTATTGCGGGCAATCTGCCCACATCGCTCGCACTCATGGGGAATACTGTGGTCTGGAAACCGGCATCCTCTGCTATGCTGCCCGCTTATTACATCATGAAGATTTTACAGGAGGCAGGGTTGCCCGATGGGGTGATAAATTTTGTTCCGGGAGCCGGCTCGATGATGGGTCCGATTGTTTTGAACCACTCGGGTTTGGCGGGCGTGCATTTCACGGGTTCGACCGCTGTGTTTGCCGACATCTGGAAGGTTATTGGAAGCGACGTCACACGGTATAAAAATTATCCGCGTATTGTCGGCGAGACGGGCGGGAAGGATTTTGTCGTTGCGCATTCTTCGGCGGATATGGACGCCCTGTCAACGGCGCTTATTCGCGGCGCATTCGAATATCAGGGGCAAAAATGCTCCGCCGCCAGCCGCGCTTATGTGCCGGACTCGCTTTGGAACGGGCTTAAAAGACGTTTGCAAGAGGAGATTTCCACCATCAAGGTTGGCGATGTGTGCGATTTTTCCAATTTCATGAACGCTGTGATTGATAGGAGTTCATTCAATTCAATTACGGACTATATCAAGATTGCTCAAAAAAGTCGGGAGTATAAAATCATCTGCGGCGGGACGTTTGACGATTCACAGGGATATTTCATCCAGCCGACGGTTGTGCAGTCAACGGCGCCGCAATCGAAGCTGATGTGCGAGGAGATATTTGGTCCTGTGCTGACGATTTATGTTTATCCGGAAAATAAGTTTGATGAAGTTTTGAATATTTGCAATGAGACCAGTCCTTACGGATTAACGGGCGCGATATTCGCGCGGGAGCGTTATGCGATTAACAAAGCGCGCGAAAGGTTGAGATATGCGGCGGGGAATTTTTACATCAACGATAAACCCACCGGCGCTGTTGTGGGGCAGCAGCCATTTGGCGGCTCCCGCGCCTCCGGCACCAATGACAAAGCGGGCAGTATGTTGAACCTTTTGCGATGGGTTACTCCCCGCGTTATCAAGGAGAATCTTGCTCCGCCGAGGAACTATCGGTATCCTTTCTTGGGATAATAAGGCTGCCAGTTTTAAATTGAAGGGATATATTATTTGATGCGGGATCGCGCAGCAAAAAGATGATAGTCCGCGCTAATAAACTAATTATCTTGTAAAATATAAATCAGGTATAAAAAAAATCAACTGCAAATAACTGTGTTTGAACTCGAAACTTATTGACCGCCAGTCTTGCTCGAAAGATGGTATCCTCATTATTAAGAAATTATCTCGGGAGAGTCCGCAATTGTTTCACGATTTTGTTTTTAATACAATCAAATCTTTTGTGATTTTGATAATTATTCTCGACCCTTTTTTGGGCATGATGGTTTTTGTTTCATTGACGCGGGAGATGAAAAAGAAAGAACGCGCCAGTCAAGCCTTTGTGGCTGTTGTTGTTGCGTTCGCCCTTCTTTTAATATTCCTTTTTGCGGGTCAACTCTTGTTTGGATTGCTGAGTTTGACCATTTCAAGTTTTATTGTGGCAGGCGGCGTAATCCTTTTGATTCTTGGAATCAATCAGGTGTTGGGTATGGAATTTCACAAAAGTAACGATAACGCAAAGGTGGCGGCGGTTGTTATCGGGACGCCGCTTTTGTGCGGTCCCGGCGCGATATCCACAATTATCATCCTTTCCCAACAACATGGTTTTGCCGTTCCGTTAGTTGCGCTGCTCATGTGCATATCTATCACTTGGTTGATGCTTTATTTTTCAGGCAAGATTTCTGCTATTTTTGGAGAACGGATTATTGAAATTATTTCGCGGATATTGGGGCTCATCCTTGCAGCGATGGCGGTGGAATTCATCAAAGACGGCGTTGTCGAGATGGTGCGCGAGATTATCCGCAAAGGGTCATAGTCTTAGATTTATTTTTAATCCAGTCTCAATAAATTCTTAATTTCTGCGCGGACATCATCCAGTATCTGGGCGAATTTCATTTGAAGCGGACGGCTCAAGCCTTCGCGGAATTCGTCCACATCAGCCGCCTTTATCAGGATGAAAAAAATGTCGGCGGGGATGCGTTCGGGATGGGCTCGCCGCCATGTTTGAATGAGTTGAGAAAAATCAAATCCGTGCGACGGGAGAAGGGTTGCGGTTGGATGCGAGGCATCCAGAGGCGCGCAAATAACTTCTCCCACAGAATCGTCTTTTTTTGCCCGCATGGCGTCAATGATAATCACAGTTGAAAAACCGGCTATGGTATCGAGGATTTCGAAACCTGAGGTTTCCAATTCGCGCACGGTTGTTTCGGGCGGCGGGTCTTTTGCAAGTTCGCGCGCAAGCAGCAGCCCGATAGCGTCGTCGCCGCGAATGGCGTTACCGATGCCGAGAATCAGAGTCTTTGGAGGGTTCATAATAATGTCAGGTCGCGCGAACGCTGGAATATCATATCTCCCCTGTGATCGTGGATGACAATATCAAACCCGACTCCGCCTTCGATGACGTGCGAGGCGCATGCAAAGCAGGGGTCGTAGGCGCGGAAAGCCATTTCTATCATGTTGAGAGTGCCTTCATCCGGCGCTCCGCCTTTGATGAGCCCTTTGGCGGCGTCGCGTATGGAAAGGCAGATGGGCATTTTGTTGTGCGTTGTGGCGACTATCATGTTGGCTTTTTCAATCAATCGCTCGGGCGTCAGTTTGTAATGATGGATTAACGTGCCGCGGGCAGCTTCAACAACGCCAACGCCTTCTCCGGCGGCGCCGACGGGTTGGCGGATTTCCTCTCTAATAACATCCGGATCATCGGCGAGACGCACCACCATCTCCGCGGCGTGGAGCAGTTCCACCAGACGCGCCCAGTGATAGGCAAGGGTGTTGTGGACGGGTTTTCCGCCCAGCGTGCTGAAATACTTTTCGTATTCTTTTTGCGCAAGCGGGGTGGTCATTCCATCGCAAACGTTCAAGCGCGCCAGAGGTCCGACGCGATAAAAGCCGCTGTCCGCGCCCGCCTGCGCGTCCTTCCATCCAATCTTTTTCAGGTAGGGGATTTTTACATAAGACCATGGGACGACCTTTTCAGCGATGTATTCGAGATAGTCGGCGGCGGGAAATTTGAATGCCTCTTTGCCGTCGGGCGCTGTGACTCGAATAATGCCATCATAAAATTTAAAACGGTTATTCTCATCCACTAAACTCATGTCGTAACATTCAAGGCGATATATCGGGTTGAGGATTAAATTAAGATAATCTTTGTTAGCCAGAACAAGGTCGCGGAAGAGGTCAAGGGTTTTTTGCACAAAGATGATGGAAGACTCTCCCATTTTTTTTATTTCAGCAACGTCTTCGGGTTTAAGTTTTTTATTAACGCCGCCGGGAATGCCGCAAACGGGACTGATGGGTTTTCCGCTGATTATTTCGATAATCTTCTGCCCATACGAACGGTGGCGGATGACGTCTTTTGCAAATTCCGGGCTGACTTTTTCAATCACGCCGAGGATGTTGCGCTTGCCTTTTTCCGCCTTTGGTCCCACCACAAAATCAGGTCCGCCCAGATAAAAAAAGTGGAGGATGTGGTCATATATCATGTAACCGTTATACATGAGTTCGCGTATTTTGCGCGCGGGCACGGTCGGCGGCGCGCTAAAAGCGGCATCCAGCGCCTTTACGGAGGCGAGATGGTGCGAGGGCGAGCATACGCCGCAGATGCGGCTTGTGATTTCCGGCATGGCGATTGCTTCGCGTCCTTGGGAGAATTTTTCAAATCCGCGCAGTTCCGGCACTTGCAGATATGCGTTTTCCACTTCGCCAGCGGCGTTGAGGAATATTTCAATTTTGCCGTGCCCCTCAAGCCGGGTGACGGGGTCAATGCTTATATGGCTGTGATTATGGCTCATAGTCTTTCACCTTTTGGGGAATAATAGAACGCGCAAGAAAATAGCGATAAAACGTTCCTATCGGGTCTTTGATTTTTTGAATTTCGCGCATGATGTCCTCATCGGTTTTCTTTTCTTCATCCTCGGTTTGAAGAATGGAAGCAAGCGCGCTTATCATTTTTGCGCCCTGATCCTTCACATGTGGCGCGGGTCCGGAGCAACCGGTGCAGGGGACGTTTGCCGATGGGCATTTGGCGCCGCAACCTCCGCGCGTAGCGGGTCCCATGCAGATGAAACCTTGTTCCAGCAAGCATTTTTCAGGGTCGGGCTCCACATCCAGACGGTCCGCAATGGATTTAATTTTTTTAAATTCGCCTTCTTTCGGGCGTCGCTCGCATTCATCACAGAGTGTTTTTTGCGAGCCTATGACAGAGCCTTTTGGCGGCAGATTGCCTTCGAGAATTGCATTGACGGCATCCAAAACCTGCGAAGCCTGCGGGGGGCAGCCGGGGATGTAATAATC
Source organism: candidate division BRC1 bacterium ADurb.Bin183 (assembly GCA_002070185.1). Taxonomy (GTDB): domain Bacteria; phylum Sumerlaeota; class Sumerlaeia; order MWCT01; family MWCT01; genus MWCT01. The sequence goes on along the minus strand of MWCT01000010.1, from coordinate 3,089 downwards.
CACAGACGTCACCTGATCCAGCGCGCGGGCGGCTTCGTTCAAGATGGGCAGATGGACTTCGCCTTCCGGCATTTTATATTTGGGAGCGGGTATAATTTTATCGTCATTCTCGGTTGAGGGCGTATTGATAAAAGCCTCTTCAAGGAGTTCTTTTTTATCATAGATATTGCCCAGTCCGACGATGCCGCCGCCTACGGCGCAGACGCCAAAGGCGATGAGTATTTTTGATTTTGCGCGGAAGAGATGCGCCATCTCCTCGTTTTCATTATTGCGTATGGCGCCGTTGAAAAATGTGATGTCTATGGTTTTATCGGGCAGGGCGCGGATCTCCTTGTATTTGGTGTCTATAGCCACAGGCCACATGACAATCTCCGCGGCGGCAGCCACATCGAGGATTTTTTCGTCAATATCAAGAACGGAGACTTCGCAGCCGCCGCATCCCGCCGCCCAGTAAAACGCAAGTTTGAGTTTTTGCTCCGCCATTGGTTTTATCCCCTGACCGTTCCAAGATAGTGGGAGGTCATTTGTTTTTCTTTTATATGGGAAGGAATATAATCGGGCAAAAGAATAGGAGAAACGCGGCTTCGGTCAATGCCCAATTTTTGCACTTCTTTCGAAAATGCGCGCACATGGTCAAGATTCAGCGGCAGCTCTTTTTTCAATGCAAGGGCATACTCCGCGGCGAATTTGCCCGCGCGTCTGCCGAAGACGGTTATTTCCAATTGCGAATTGCCCATCAGGCGGTTGCGCCCGTGCGTTCCGCCTTGCACCTCCCCTGCCGCATAAAGACCGGGAATGTTGGTTTCGCATTGAGCGTTGACATCGAGTCCGCCATTTTGGAAATGAAGCGTGGGATAAACGAGCATCGGCTCTTTGGTGATATCTATTCCGAAGCGTTTGAACTGGCGCACCATGGCGGGCAGTTCGCGTTCGATAGTGCCGGGTTTTTCCAATTCCTCGATGATGGGGGAATCAAGCCAGATGCCCTGCTGACCGGATGGCGTGGCGATGCCGTTATTGCGCTCAAGGCACTCGCGGATAAAGGCGGATGCCTCCACATCGCGAGGCTCCAGCGGAAAAACAAAGAGGTTGCCTTCTTTGTTCACTGGCTGCCCTCCGAGTCCGCGAACTTTTTCAGTCACAAGGAATCCGAGAATCTGTTCTGGATAAACGGCGCCTGTCGGGTGGTATTGCACTGAATCCATATAGAGCATCTTTGCGCCGGCGCGATAACCAAGCACCACGCCATCGCATGTGGCTCCGTAATGGTTGGTAGTGGGAAATCCTTGCGTGTGAAGCCGTCCCAACCCGCCGGTTGCCATAACAACGGCTTTTGCGCGGACAATGAAGTATTCATCGGTTTCAAAATTCTGGACGATTGCGCCCGCCACGCGTCCCTCTGCATCCATCAAAAGTTCAACGGCGGGCGTGAAGTCCATGACGCGTATGCGTTCGTTTCGGCATTCGATTTCATCGCGCAGGACGCGCAAAATTCCCGAGCCGGTGTAATCTTTGCAGGAGAGCATTCTGGTGCGCGATGTTCCGCCGCCGTGGCGTGTTTTGAGTTTGCCATCCGGCAGACGGTCGAACATGACGCCGAGCTCCGTCAGCCATTCAACAACAAGCGGCGCATCCATTGCGAGCGCTTCTACAAGTTCCGGTTTATTATCGAAGTGCCCGCCGCCCATAACGTCCAGATAATGGCGGACGGGGGAATCCTGCGGATTGACAGCAGCCTGAATTCCGCCTTGCGCCATGACGGAGTTTGAATCGCCAAGGCGGAGTTTGGTTACAAGCAGGACGCGCGCGCCCGTCTGTTCGGCAAGGAGAGCGGCGGACGCCCCTGCCGAGCCGCCTCCGACCACAAGAACATCCGTTTCCATATCCGGCTTTTTTAACATGGGCTCGAAAGTGTCGGGATTGATGCGGGGCCAGGACTCCAGAATATCCGCCACTTCCGTTGTAATTTCTTCGCCGGCATTGGGTCCGATGCGCACCGCGTGCTTGGCGTCCTTTTTATAATCGGGGTGGAATTTATGAAGGACATCCTCGCGCTCTTCCGCCGTCATGGAGGGGAAAATTTTTGAGCGTCCCTTTTCGCGAGCAATTTTCAGCCGTGCGGGTCTTGTCTGCTCCACCAATTTCAACGATTCGTGCATGTAGGAAGGATACATAAATAAATCCTCGCTATACTGATTCTCCGGGTTCGATATCCCTTTCATAATACATTTTTTTTAATGCGGCTTTGTCCGTTGCCTTGATTGCCGCCATTTCTTCATTGAACTGCCCTTTGCGAATTTGTTCAACGCGCTCAATCATCTCCTTTGATTTCGGCGCCAGACAGCTCCCATAAAGCCGCTGCGCCAAAATCGCCACATTGAATTGACCGATTTCCGCCGGACAACGCAAGGCGCACATCCCGCATCGGATGCAGTCATAAGAAAGTTCAGCCGCTTTGGCAAGGTCTCCGCGCTCAACGGCGTTGATATAATCCATCACGCGGATATCCTGCGGGCATGCCTTGGAGCATGTGTTGCATCCAAGACAGCGGAAAGTTTCGGGGTAAAGTTGTTTGAATATTGTAATAGTTGGCTCGAGTTTTGAAATATCATAAACGGGTTTCACGGCGGGGACGAAGGGAATCTGCGCGATGAGCATTCCTTCTTGCACAACGGTCTGACATGCAAGCCCGGTGCGGATTTTGAAATCATCTTTCAGGCGATAGACGGTGGCGCATGCGCCGCAGAAACCCTCGCGGCAGCCCACTCCCCTTTTGAGTTGAAAGCCGGAATATTCCAGCGCGCTCATGATGGTTGAAGCGGCGGGAACCATAAACTTTTTGCCCATGATAAAAACGGAGACTTGTTCCTGTTTCTTGCTCATGTCGCAACTCCTTGCGATACCTTTTTAGCAGATGGAATCTGCAACTTATCCATCGCGGCGATTTTTTCGCAGAAAGAATTTACAACCTCCTGAAACTGTTTACTCTCGGAGGCGGAGACCCATTGAAGTTCCAGACGCTGCGGATTGATGCCCAGTTGTTCGAGCATACGGCGGAGGATGTGGAAGCGGCGGTAAGGAAGGTATTT